>JAYVEQ010000039.1:0-81365 GCA_043748745.1 Chitinophagaceae bacterium
TTTAATTTGGAGTGCAAAGGTAAGGGTTGGAATGTAAACAGCAAAGGAAAGCTGAAAGTTTTTTACAAGTATTTTTAAGGGCAATTTAAACCTTTCAAAAGCTAAATAATTATCTGAAAAAGTATATTAGTCTTTTTTAACCACCGTTCCCCCACTACTTATTGTGTTATTAACAGTAGCAGCCCCATGATAAGTAATTGACCCGCCACTGCTGGCAGTTGCATTTAATTTAACACTGGCATGCACATGTGCGCTGGCACCGCTACTCACTTTTACAGTAGTAATTTCTCTTAATAAATCTATTGATTTGATATCTGCCCCACTTGAAGCTTCAGCTGAATAAATTTTTGTTTTGCCGTTTAAAGCCACTGTAGCACCACTGCTTGCATCTGTTTCTATTTCAGGCGCTTCAACTTCCGATTTTATAGTGGCAGCACTGGAAGCTTTAAATGATAATTTATCATTCCATGCCAATACATCATTTATTAATACATCTGCCGAAGCTGATGCATTTACTTTAATCAGGGATGGCGTAGTGATCTTAACCTTCATATGCACATTTGAATAGTTATGCAGGTTTTCAGTCCTGATTTTTAAAGTACCCCCGTAAGTAGTGGTTTCAATATATTTTATGATATTATCATCAGCTTCTACAACCACTTCAGTAACCGGGCCTATCTTAACCTCAACTTCAAAATCCCCACCCACTGATATCCCGTTAAAATTTCCAACTGAACGGGTTTCACTGATGATATTTCCGCTACCTGTAGTATACCGGCATGAAGAAAAAATAACCAGGGCAGTTATGTAAAAGACTACTTGTTTCATGGCTTATAATTTTTGTAAATATAAAATTTCCTGACATCAAACACAATCAAATGCAACTAAATTCCTCCAACTATTTATTTACCTTCGCAGCTCTATGACAGAAAAAATACTTATTCTTGATTTCGGCTCTCAGTACACCCAACTAATAGCCAGGTCAGTAAGGGAAGCAAATGTTTATTGCGAGATCATTCCTTTTAATGCAGCAATTGTTTTTGGACCAGACCTGAAAGGCATAATACTTGGTGGCTCACCTTTTTCTGTTAATGAAGAAAATGCACCAATTATTGATATTAAAACCATGACAAAGCATGTACCTGTTTTAGGTATTTGTTATGGTGCCCAGTTAAGCGCAAAAATTTATGGTGGTAAAGTAGAAAAGAGTAATAAAAGAGAATATGGCCGTGCTATTTTTAACATAGAAAAGAAAGATCCACTTTTACAAAATGTATCTTCAACATCTCAGGTTTGGATGAGTCACAGCGATACAGTAAAAGAATTACCCAAAGAATTTGAATTATTAGGCACAACAGAAAGTATCCCCATTGCAGCATTTAAACAAACCAAAACAGATTCCTGTTCTTTATATGGTTTACAATTTCATCCCGAAGTTTATCATTCAACAGAAGGAAAAACAATTCTTAAAAATTTTTTAGTAAATATCTGTAATTGCAGCCAGGACTGGACTCCGGCACATTTTATTACAGATACTGTTGAATTATTAAAAAAACAAATCGGCACTAAAAAAGTAATCATGGGGCTTAGTGGCGGTGTTGACAGTACTGTTGCAGCTACATTAATACACCGGGCCATTGGCGATAACCTTTATGGTATTTTTGTTGATAATGGTGTTTTACGTAAAAACGAATTTGAAGAAGTTTTATCAATCTATGAAAAACTTGGGTTACATGTAATAGGCATTGATGCAAAAGATCATTTTTACCAAAAACTTGAAGGCAAAACAGATCCGGAAGAAAAACGAAAGGCAATTGGTGGTGGTTTTATTGAAATTTTTGACCAGGAGGCTCATAAAATAGAAGGTGTTGAATTGCTTGGGCAGGGAACTATTTACCCCGATGTGATTGAATCACTTTCAGTTCATGGACCATCAGCTACAATTAAATCCCACCATAATGTAGGCGGCTTGCCTGATACCATGAAACTAGGTTTGGTAGAGCCTTTACGGGCTTTATTTAAAGATGAGGTTCGAAGAGTTGGCTTAGAATTGGACATACCACATGAAATGCTTTTCCGTCACCCGTTTCCAGGCCCTGGTTTAGGCATTCGAATATTAGGAGAAGTGACTGAAGAAAGGGTACGGTTATTGCAGGATGCTGATGCTATTTATATTAACGGTTTAAAAAAACATAATTTATATGCAACCGTTTGGCAGGCCGGAACAATCTTATTGCCAGTGAAAAGTGTTGGTGTTATGGGTGACGAAAGAACTTATGAATTTACAATTGCTTTAAGGGCGGTAACATCGGTTGATGGCATGACAGCAGATTGGGCACATTTACCGTATGAATTTTTAGCCGACATCAGCAATGAGATCATTAACAATGTACCAGGTATAAACAGGGTGGTGTATGATATCAGCAGCAAGCCTCCAGCTACAATTGAATGGGAATAGTTATTTTTTTGGCCTGAAGATTTACAATTTTTGTATTTGATAGTTTAATTATGATTAAGAAATTTATTACAGGATTAGTTTTTTTTACAGTGCTGTTCAGTTTTAAAAATCTGTCAGCTCAAAATATATTGGTTACCCCTCCACACAATTATAAAATAGCAATTTTTGCACCTCTTTACCTGGATTCCGTTTTCAGGAATAATACTTTTAAATATTATAAAACTATACCCCGTTTTATAATGCCGGCTATTGATTTTGTACAGGGTGCGCAAATTGCATTAGACAGTTTGGAGTCTGGTGATGATTATATTGATGCAACAATTTATGACAGCAAATCATTCACCCAACCGGTACCATACCTTATTCAAAGTAAAAAATTAGACAGTCTTGATTTAATTATTGGCAGTATAAAAGATGCTGAGTTTCTACAACTGGCAGAATTTGCCGCAAATCATAAAATTCCGTTTATATCAGCAACTTATCCTAATGATGCAGGTATAACAAACAACCCTTTTATGGTTATAGTTAACTCTACGCTTAAAACGCATTGCGAGGCTATTTATAGTTATATACTGCAAAACCATGGAACAGATAAGATCTATCTCTGCCGTCAAAATGGTACACAGGAAGACATGGTTGCTTCCTATTTTAAACAGATAAATGAACAGGATGGCAAACCTTTATTGAATATTCAATCGTTGAATTTTGATAATAACTTAAATGCTGCAATTCTTAAAACAAAACTAGACAGTAACCGGAACAGTATTTTAATTGGTGCAAGCCTGGATGAAAATTTTGCCGGCCGTATGGCACATGCATGTTTCGATCTGAATAAAACATTTCCAATTATACTTATTGGAATGCCTACATGGGATGGATTTTCATCATTACGTAAAAAAAATAATTATAAAGATTTTCCCATTTATTATACAACCACTTATTATAATAACAAAGATGATGATTTCAGCAAAACACTTACTGCCGCATATCAAAAAAAATATAAAATAAAACCCAGCGATATGGCTTTTAAAGGTTTTGAATCAGTATATTGTTTTACCAAGATGCTGACTAAAAAACCGGATAACCTTATGAGCAATTTTAATGATAACTGCCCAAAAGTATTTTGTGAATATAACTTCAGGCCTGTAAGGTTAAAGGGTGAAAACATAGCACCTGACTATTATGAAAATAAACACCTGTATTTTATCAAAATATTAAATGGTATAGTTTCCAGGGCATGGTGATAAAAAAACCGAAGTTTAAAACTTCGGTTTTTTATTAATTAATTTACAAGGTGCTTTCGTTGCAAGCTATAAAGTATTACAAATAAAATTGGAATGGCTGTACCAACTATTATACTGGCAACACCAGTATACTGAGCAGTACCCATCAATATAAACCCTGCCAATACCGGAGCAAGTTCGCCGGCAACATACATCCAGTATCCATCTTTTTTAAGCTTTCGCATCCATAATGCGCCAACAAAACACAGGATTATCCCAACCATACCAATGATCATCAATGGTATCATATTTTGTTTTGCCAATTCCATTGCCGCCCTGCCCTTTTCTATATCTGCCAATTGTTTGGTAGAAAGTTCCTGACCGGAGCTAACAGCTTTATCCATTAAGTTGGTAAAGAATTTATTGATTACCGGAGTTAATAAAATAAGTATCCCGAATATTGAACAGCCGATAATAGTCAAAATAGTTAATACGTTTAATCCTGATGGCAATTTTGCTTTGCTGTTCTCATCATAATTTAAAACATCTGTAGTATTGTCCTGGTTCATAAATAAATTTTTAGTACAATATAAGCTGTTTGTTTTTTAAATCAAAGACAACCCTCAATAAGTTTTAACGATACCTTGCAGGAGTAAATCGCATCAATTACTTTTTCTAATTTTTCTTTTTCAGTTTTAGGTAATCCAGAAAATAAACAATTTTCACTGTTATTTCATTGCTGTGCGGATTGTCAATTGCTTTACCAAAATTTTTAAAATAGGTCATATTGCTATATGGGTCAATTGTAACATTATTACCCAAAGCATTTTTCCAGGCAATGGTAAGCCGGCTACCCAGTAAAAAATCCCAGGTATAAAACATATCAATATTAAACGTATTGAAATTTAAATTCTGATTGGGAATAAAAGCAACTTCGTTCCAGTAACCATCCGGTTTTAAATTATAAAAATTGGTATTCTGCAGCAACGACCAATAATGGCGCATACGGATGTTTATATTCATTCTGGAATTAAAATTATACTGAGCACTTAAAATGCCTGTATTTCTTTTTACATCCCGGCGGGCAATAACCGGCGAACCATCCGGGTTAGTTAAAAATGCCCAGCCCCAGTTTCCTTTGTCCCGTTCAATATTCATACTGGTACTTACCTGGAATTTATCATTGAAGCGGTAACGCAAGCTCATATTCCCTGACCAGTAGGGATCATTTGGCAATGGAGATTCTGCACCACCTAAAGACCAACTGAAATGCAATTTTTTTCTGCTATCGGAACTCCCGTTAAAACCAAAATAGTAATATGGAGTACGCCGGAGAAAATAACCGGAGTAAACATTTGATTGTACAAAATAGTCTTTATTCCATCTAGGGCTGCTTTGAAAACTCAATGTCAGATCCCAGAAATTTTTAAATAAAAAGAAGGCAGATGCTCCTATTTGTGTACTTGACCAGTTAAAAGGTTTAAATAAATAATGATTAACAAAATTGAGTTTAAACGTATGATTTAAAAAATGCCCGGTAGGTTTAAGCATATTATAGCTCACTGATCCAAAATAATAAAAGTCGTTATTGTTTTGTATATAACCAAGATCATTAGGATCGTATTTATCGCTTAATACTGATACGGTTGTTTTATATTGTATCAACCCACTTACTTTACCAAAATTAATAACCGAATTAAACCCGTTTTTATTTACCAGCTTGCCCCATATGGTACTGTATTTACCCGTAAAAGAAAAATTATGTTTATTTTTTTTATCAAACATAGAAACGTCAATACTGCTGACGTTTGCATTTCGGTTGTTGCTTTTACGTAAAACATTGGTGTTTGTAAAACTTATGGAAGAACGGTTTTTTAATGCCTGGTCAAAAACAATGATATTATAATTAGTAAGAGGCTCTGTTAGTATACTTGAATCTTTATCATTCACCAGATTTTTTATTTTAGCATACATTGGAGCAGATACTGCATTGAATATTCCTATACCAAGGTTTCCTTTTGTACGGCCCGAAAATTTTGTAGCATTATACAAACGGGTAATACCGGGGTTTTTAATAATTCTGTAATTCGGGTTATCACCATAATTATTTAAAACAGTTGCGGCATATCCAGGAGCATCACCAATTCTTCGGGAATAAAACAAACCTGCCTTATTAAACAGTTCAGTTCCTTCTGTAAAAAACGGGCGGTAGTCATCAAACTTTACCTGGAAAGGCGAAAGATTAAGAAATACATTATCACTTTGCACCTGGGCAAAATCCGGAATCAGGGTCATATCCAGTGTAAAGCTTTCATTTAAACCATACTTCACATCCATTCCACCACTTTTAAGAAACTCTGTTACATTTCCCTTTGTAGTTGGCGATACCCGGAAACCACCTGACAAATAAGGCAAAAATGATAACCGCACGGGAGGTTTAATATTATTTAATCCTGTCCAAACTCCCCACTGGTTTAACTCGCCGCTGATATTGGGGTTGTAAGGGTTCCAAACACTATTCTCATTTTCCTTTCGGGTAAACCGTGAAAAATTGATGCCCCAATCCTGGATATCTTTTTTTGAAAACCTTATGGCATTTAAAGGAATTTTTATTTCAGCAACCCAACCATCATGCTTTATGCTGGTTTTACTTTCCCAAACGGCATCCCAGCTTTGATCATAAACAACTCCCCCGTTATTACTGCCGTTTTGCGATTCTTTTAAATCGCCCTGAACATTTGCAGGTGTCAGGCGAAAAACAAAAGCATTTTGTTTATCGTGATAGGTATCAAACCCAACAGAAAAAATATCCACGTCCTGGCGGTCAAGCATATCCCGGGCAGTTAATTGTTTACGGATATTAGAAGGGTTATCATACATATAGGCTCCTATATAAATAGCGGTATTATCGTAGGTGATTTTTACTACAGTATTACGTAATGATATTTTACCAAATACTGGGGAGGCTGTTATAAAATTTCCTGTAGCTTCAATATTTTTCCAGGCTTCATCATCAAGGTTACCATCAATTTTTATACTCTGATTTGTTTTAATAGCGGGAATACTTCTAACCTGTGCATTTATTACAAAGGGAAAAAGGTACAGGAAAGCCGGTATCAGTAAGCGGGTTAACATTTAATAGTCTTTCAAAGATAAATGATAATCATAACCAACAAGCATTAAATACTTACTTTAGTAAATAAGAAACAAGAAAGATAATTACATTTTTCTACGCAGCAATTCTTTTTTTATTAATACCAATTCCCTGCCCGTTTGGCCTGAAACGGAACTGTTCTCCTGTGCCCTGCGCATAAGATAAGGGATCACATCTTTAATAGGGCCGAATGGAAGATATTTACTTACTGAAAAACCAGATTTGGCCAGGTTAAATGTAATGTTATCGCTCATACCGTAAAGTTGAGATAGATGTACATGTGGATGATTATGTGGCAGCCCTTTCAGATCCAGTAGTTGAGTTGTAAATAGATTGCTTTGTTCATTGTGTGATGCAACAATTACAGCAATCTTATCTAAATGGTTAATGCAAAATTCAACCGATGCATCAAAATCCTTATCGCAGGTTGCTTTATCGGGTTGAATTGGTGAAGGATAATTCATTGCTGCTGCACGGTTCCTTTCTTTTTCGAGGTAAGCACCCCTCACCAGTTTAATACCAAAGATAAAATCTCTTTCTGCAGCTGCATCATATGAATCTTTTAAAAACTGTAAGCGGTCATGCCTGTATAACTGAATGGTATTATAGATAACCGGTTTCTCTTTATTAAAAATATCCATCATCAACATAATCAGTGCATCAACCGGGTCCTGTATCCAGGTTTCTTCGGCATCTATCAAAACACCCACGTTTTTTTTATCCCCTGCTTCACATAACTGCTGAATGCGCAATCTTACTTTATGCCATTCTTCTTTTTCTTCTTTGGTTAAAGTACCAAGTGCAACAAGATATCGTTTCATTAAAGTTCCCGGAATCTTATTCATTGCAGCATCCAGTTTCTCCAGCAGGGTAAACCTGGCAAATCCGGTTATCTTAACACTCATAAAAGGGATATTGGGTTGAGTTGCTGCATAGTCAATTACTTTTTTGAACTCATCCCTTGCATGTTCAAAATTATCTTCTCCCGCCTTACCTTCAACACCATAATCCAGAATAACCTGAACATTATATTGCTCTAATTTATCGGCAACCTTTGCTGTTTCATTCAACGTTTCTCCACCAACAAACTGTTTAAAGATAGTTTTACGGATCAATGTTTTTGTTAAAGGTATTTTCCATTTGATGGCGAGTGGTGTAATTTTTAATGCTGCATTTACCATCCATGGCTTACCCATTATGCCAAAAAGAAAATTAGCTTTTTTTAGCTCTGCATTGGATTTGGCTGCAAATGCATATTCGGTATTATCGAATGAAATTTTTGTTTGTTCTGTCATAAAGTAGCAATTCGTTGTTCGAAATTCACAAATCAAAGACGAACTACCAAATTTTAAAACATGATATATATCCTATTTTTTGTTTTTTAGCGGTAAATAAAATAATAAATATTAAAAAAATTAAATGGCCTGGTGATTGAACGGTTGTAAAACCATTTCGCTGACAACCCCACTGGCCGGTTGATAACACAGAAACCAGATTGCTTTAGCGGCTTCCTCAGCCGTTATCATTTTATCCCGTTGTACTCTTAAATCAATTGAATCCCAAAACGGTGAATCTACCCCACCCACAAACAAATTAGTAATCCGGATATCAGTTCTTTTTAATTCTTCACGTACACTTTGCAACATACCTACAAGCCCAAATTTACTGGCAGTGTAAGCCGCTGCGCCTGCCATGGGCACTTTACCCAACACACCCGGAATATTTATGATTAACCCTTTCTTCAATTCTTTCATTGACGGTAAAAAAGCTTTCAAAAGTAAAAAGGGTGCATATAAATTATAATGCAGTGAACGTAAGAATTCCGTTTCGTCCAGCGTATCCATAGTTTTAATTATACCAATACCGGCAGCATTTACTAAAATATCTATGGCTGGTAATTGTTGAAAATATTTTTCTTTTAACGCATTTATCTCCGCAGGTTGGGAAATATCCAATGCAAAAGTTCTGGCTGATGAAATGCCACAGTCCATTGCAACCTGTTCTAATTTTAATTCATTTCTTCCGGTTAAAAAAAGTGAAGCCCCACTGGCGGCAAGCAGTTTTGCCGTTTTTGAACCAATACCACCTGTTGCACCGATCAACAAAATATTTTTCCCTTTTAAGCTTTCCATAATTAACTGTTTGAATAAATAAACAACGCAGCATTTATTTTGTTTGATTAAAACCAATAATTATTAACCCATTAAAGATTGTATTGCTGCTCCAGTTTTTTAGTACAAAAAATAAAAAGGCAATAGGAATTTGCGACAGATGATAATTAAATCAACAGAAATTTAAAAAATAGCAGTTCAATTATAGAGTTATTTTATCACTGCCAAATCCGCTTATCTTTGCAAAAAAAATCGATGGATAAGAAAGCTAGCGAATCGTTGGTGGTGATGACAGAACTGGTATTACCCAATGATACCAACACATTTGGGAACCTGATGGGTGGCCGTTTAATGTACTGGATGGATATTGCAGCTGCCCTGGCTGCCATGAAGCATTGCGGTGCACCTGTAGTAACTGCTTCGGTTGATAATATTTCTTTTGAAAGCCCGATAAAATTGGGCAACGTAGTTCACATTGAAGCCAGTTTAACCCGGTCATTTAATACCAGTATGGAAGTTCATTTAAATGTTTGGGGAGAAGATGCTATTCATCAATACAAATATAAAAGTAACGAAGCCTTTTACACATTTGTATCACTTGATCCAAATGGTAAACCAAAAAAAGTTAACCAGGTGGTGCCTGACTCTGAAGAAGAAAAGAAGTTATTTGAAGGAGCCTTAAGAAGGAGACAATTAAGATTAATACTTGGCGGTAAAATGAAACCGGAAGATGCGGTTGAACTTAAGGCTTTGTTTTTAAAAGATTGAGTAGAAAGTATTGCCTGCTAATTTAATTGTTCGTCGGTGGGCTTAAATTTTTTACTTTGCTCAATGGCATCCATTATTTTCTCAAGAATCTCCTCTGTCGTTTCATCATAGTTAATAATCATCGGTTCTTTAAATGTTACTGTTAACCTGGTGCCTTTTTTTATGAATTTCAACCCTTTTTTATCAAATGCTTTATTAAAACCATCAATTACCACCGGTATTACTACAGGCTTGTAATGCTTAATAATAAAAGCAGTGCCTTTTCTTCCGGGAACAAATGGGGTTGTGGTACCCTGAGGAAAAGTAATTACCCAGTTTTTTTCCAGTGCCCTTGAGATTTTCCGGGTATCACTTGGATCCAGCCCCTTTCTTACTTCTTTGGCATCATTAACCCAAACCCGCTTTACCATAATAGAACCAGCCAGTGCAAATATTTTACTTAACAGGTTTTTTTTCATGGTCTCTTCTGCCGATACAAACTGAACCCTGGTAAAGGGCCATAACAGGTAATAAGGTACCCCGAGTTTATTTTTTTTACGCCAGCTTACAGCACAAAAAATATGTAAAAAAGTAATTACTTCGGCAAAATAAGTTTGATGATTACTTACAAACAATACATTCTTTTTTGGAAGTTTATGTAATTGTTCCATTCCGTTTATCTGCAATTTATTTATCCAGGTAAGTCCAGGAAAAGAAATTGCACCAATGATGGTATAAACCAATCCTTTTATAAAGCTGGATTCTTTAATGCCGGTAAGCAGTTTACTCATCTATCAATCTTTTTTGTAACATAAATCCAGAGTGCAATTTATATAAACTCTTTATCAATAAATAAATGAAATAAAAATATTAAGATCAACAGTAAAAGTGAAGTGGATATATTTGCAGCTATGAATCTGAACACTGTTATTTTTGATATGGACGGCTTGCTGATTGACTCAGAACCATTATGGAAAGAAGCTGCAGATGAAATATTTAAGGGATATGGAATGCAGTTGACGAGGCAGCAGTATATTGCTACCACTGGTTTACGAACAAAAGAATTTTTAAGTTTTTGGTTTAAATATTTTAAAATACCCCCGGAAAATATTGCTGATGCAGAAAAAAAAATAGTTGAAAGCGTGATTGATCTTGTAGTTAAAAAAGGTAAACCAATGCCCGGTGTATCGCACATTTTTAATTTTTTTACAGACCGTAATTTTAATATTGGTTTGGCAAGTTCCTCCGGCCTTGCTTTGATCAATGTGGTTGTTGAACTTTTGGATATCCGGAAAAATTTACTGGCCATTACCTCAGCAGAAAACTTAGCTTTTGGAAAACCACATCCGGAAGTTTATTTAAATTGTGCCGAAAAATTGGCTGTTAGCCCTGACCAATGCATTTGTTTTGAAGATTCCTTTAATGGAATGATTGCAGTAAAAGCGGCTAAAATGAAATGTGTGATCGTACCATCTTTACCAGACAACAATAACCTCGTTTGGCATGCAGCAGACCTGAAAATATCCACTTTACACAATTTTAATCAGCTTTTACTTAATAGTTTGTAAAAACAGATAAAATGTCTAATTTAGAGTTTATCATTTAATTTTAAAATCTGGCATCAGAACATAATTATAGGCAAATACAGATTTCCTATTTTTTTTAGAAAAATTTTATATGATTCTTGCTTATTTTATAAAAAAAAGTATATTTACATATAATTAATCGATAACCCTGTTTAATAATTTTAATTTAATTTTTCACTTATAAATCAAAAACTAACACAATGAAAAAGTTATTACTAGCATCAATAATCATGTTCGGAATTTGCAGTTTTGCCAATGCTCAAACACCTGAAGCAGTTAAAGCAAAAAAAGAGGCCGCAAAAATGAACAATAATTCAACCTCACCTGCAATAACAAACATTAACGGAGTAACTCCTGCTACAGCTACCGCAGCTACAGCAACAACTGTAGATATAGATGGAACCGTAGTTGTTGATGCTAAAGTTGCACCAACTGATAAAACAGATGCAGAAAAAACAAAGTTGATTGACCAGCAAAAAGCTAAAAAAATTGAACAGGAAAAAGCAGCTGTAAAAAAACAAAAAGATAATTAATAATAAACCAATTTATCTAACTAAGAACACTCCTGAATTAAGGGGTGTTTTTTTTATGTATAAAAATGAATCACATTTTTTATACATTTGTTTGTTTCACTTTTCATAAATGAATTGGGCATCTTTTCTTAAATCTTAGTCAAAATTCCTTTAACTTGGGGCCCCAATTATACAGAAAGTACAAACGCTGTTAATTCCCCTTCAGCATTTGTATTAATTGTAATTCATTTAACCTGAATTATTAACTATGCTAAAAAAAATCTACTTTACACAAATTGAAGATTTTGCTGCTTAAAACGATCCTCCCGGTTCTTGTTTTGAGCATTGCATTCCTGTTCTCTTTTGCTCAAAATCCTGCAAAGATGAACAGTAATACAAAACTACAAATTCAAAAAACTGGAGTAAAGTCTGTTGATGCCTTTCTTACCAAAGAAATGGTAAAAGACAACAGCAATTTACTTTCCTCAGAGGCTACGCCTACTGATGTTCCATTAATCAACCAAGGGATATCTGAAAAGATGTCAAGGATCAAAGAACAAAATCCAAGTGTTCTATTAAACAACTAAACGCCAAACATCGTTGCTGATGTTTGTACTTTTAACGGTAGTTTAGTTGCCGGTGATACAACATTGGACAATGGACTAATATCAGCAATGGTGGTGTTTATGCAGGTGCAACAACGGCAACTTTAACGATTACAGCACCTCCGGTGTCTATGAATGGTTATCAATACCGTGCTGTTATTACAGGTGCTGCACCTTGTGCATCAGCTACTTCATTTAGTGTAATTTTAACTGTCAATCCGTTACCAACTATTGTGATATCAGCTTCTCCTTATGTTAAGCTCTTCCCTGGTTTGGTAACAACACTATCTTCAACAGTTTCACCTGTTGCAGCATTTACCTATACCTGGTTACGTAACGGTGCAGTTGTTGCAGGCGCTACTACTGGTATATTAAGAGTAGATGTTGATGGTTTGGGAGATTACAGTTTAAGAGTCACAGGTGTTAATGTATGTACAAACACTTCCAATACAGTTTCAATTACTGATTCTGTAAGCGGCAAGTGTTTCATCTATCCTAATCCTAACAGTGGTCAGTTCCAGGTTAGATACTATAGTGTTGCAAACAACGTGTTGCCAAGATCTTTAACTATTTATGATGCTAAAGGTGACAGGGTGTTAACACAGTTCTATACTATCGGCTGTCCTTACGACAGAATGGACGTGGATATGAGAGCATACGGAAAAGGTTTATACTGGGTTGAAATTGGTGACATGAACGGTAACCGTTTAACCATGTGTAGAGTCGTAATTCAATAAGAGTAACTAATCATTAGTTATACAGTCCCCCGGGTTTCCGGGGGACTTTTTTTTATTCTTTATTACGCAGATATGCATTGATAAATCCTTAGAATTGAGAGATTTCAGATGAAATCACCATTACACCCTAAAAATAGAGCAGTTTTAAATCCTGAAACCGGTCATCTTTTATTACCTTTGCCCTCCCGTTTTAAAAACCACGGGTTATTTTATGTCATTCAATATTATTAAACAATTAAACGCAGATGCACAGGAAGGTTCTGCCGGTGAGACCGGGGAAACTGCTGCGACAACAAATGTGCCTGTTGAAGCAACGGAAACTGAAACCCTTGTAACTGAAACACCCAATGTAGTTGACATTGAAATTAAAGCACCTGTTGCTGAAACCGTAGTTACTGCTCATGATGATTTTGACTGGAGCGTTGACAAACGTAATGTAACAAGTTATACGGCTGACGAAAAAGCAAAGTATGACACTGTTTACGACAATACATTTAAACAGATTAATGATGGTGAAATGATTCAGGCAACTGTTGAATCATTAACCAAGACTGATGCGGTGGTAAATATCGGATTTAAAAGTGATGGCCTTATTTCTTTGAACGAATTCAGAGACATCCCAGGCGGTGTTAAAGTTGGTGATGTGATTGAAGTAATGGTTGTGGAAAAAGAAGACAGGGAAGGTAACCTTAACCTGAGCCGCAAATCGGCACGTACTACAAGAGCATGGGAAAGAATTGTTGATGTTCATAAAACCGGTGAAATTGTTACCGGCTTGGTTACCAGCAAAACTAAAGGTGGTTTGA
Source organism: Chitinophagaceae bacterium (assembly GCA_043748745.1). Classification (GTDB taxonomy): domain Bacteria; phylum Bacteroidota; class Bacteroidia; order Chitinophagales; family Chitinophagaceae; genus Ferruginibacter. The sequence goes on from JAYVEQ010000039.1 coordinate 13,940, forward strand.
TCGTTGATGTATTTGGTATGGAAACTTTCTTACCGGGTTCTCAGATCGACGTTAAACCCGTTACCGATTACGATCAGTTTGTTGGTAAAACAATGGAATTTAAAGTGGTTAAAATTAACGAAGCCATTAAGAATGCTGTTGTATCTCACAAAGCGCTTATTGAAAGTGATATTGAAGCACAGAGAGCAGAGATCATGGGTAAACTGGAGAAAGGCCAGGTATTGGAAGGAACGATCAAAAACATTACTGATTTTGGTGCATTCCTCGACCTTGGCGGCTTAGACGGTTTATTATACATTACCGATATTTCATGGGGACGTATCAACCATCCTACAGAAGTATTAAAGATGGACCAGAAACTGAACGTGGTGGTATTGGATTTTGATGATGATAAAAAACGTATCAGCCTTGGTTTAAAACAATTAACCCCTCACCCATGGGATACCCTTACAGAAAGCCTGAAAGAAGGTGAAATTGTAAAAGGTAAAGTAGTTAATATTGAAGACTACGGTGCATTTTTGGAAATCATGCCAGGTGTTGAAGGTCTGGTTCACGTAAGTGAAATTACCTGGGCTAACACGCCAATCAACGCTAAAGAATTCTTTAAATTAAATGACGAATACGAAGCTAAAGTTGTAACACTTGATAAAGAAACACGTAAGATGAGTCTTTCTATCAAACAAATGACTGAAGATCCATGGAGCAATATCGAAGTTTCTTTCCCCGAAGGAAGCAAGCATACAGGTACCGTTAAAAACATTACACCATATGGCGTATTTGTTGAGTTAACTACCGGTATTGGTGGCATGATCCACATCAGCGACCTGAGCTGGTTAAAGCGTTTCAACAATCCTAATGAGTATACAAAAGTTGGTAACGAAATTGAAGTTGTTATCATGAATATTGATAAGGAAGCACGCAAACTGCAGTTAGGACATAAGCAGATTGAAGAAGATCCATGGAACTCACTGGAATCTACATTCCCTGTAGGCAGCGAGCACGAAGGAACTGTTGTGAAGAAAGATGACAAAGGTGCTGTTGTACAATTACCTTATGGATTAGAAGGATTTGCTCCTGCCCGTCACTTAGCCAAAGAAGATGGTAAAACAGTTGGTGTTGATGAGATCGCTAAATTCCAGGTTATTGAGTTTGACCGTAACGACAAGCGTATTGTTTTAAGCCATGCCCGCCTTTGGGAGCAGGTGATTGAAGAAGAAAAACAAGCGGTTATTAAAGAAAAGAAAGCCGATTTTGAAGTAACCAAAAAAGCTGTAAAAACTTTACAGAGCAAGGTTGAGAAATCAACTTTAGGCGACATTGGTGCACTGGCCGACTTAAAGGCAAAGATGAAGAATGATGCAGTTGATGAGGCTCCTGCGGCAGAAGAACCAAAAGCAGAATAAGTAATTATTTTAGCTTAATATAATATCCCGTTCAGTTTAATGCTGAACGGGATTTTTGTTACAAGTATTTGTACTTATGGCAAAAAAAAGGCTACTAATATGAACTTTGTAAAAAACAAAATAAATTTTTCGCCGCTGGTTGAAAGCCATGCGGCGGCAACAGCTTAGTTACGACGGTAGAAACCCGTTGGCAGCAATTTTAAATCAGTATCTTCAACTTTCCTATATAATTGGCTTTTAAGTTCATGGAAATTTTGTTGCATAATTATTTTCCAGAAATTTTAATAAATCTAAAATGAAAAAAATACCCATAGCTTTCATAGTTTTTTTTACAACCCAAATAAACACGGCAACAGCCCAGGTTCTAGAAACAGAGGATTCCCGCCCTCTAAATAAAGGCCAGGTAGAAATTGGTGCAGGCCTGGAATACCAAACCGCCAGGGAAGGATACGAAATAGCCTTACCATTGTCTTTTGAATACGGTATTTCAAAACGCTTTACGTTTTTATTTGAGCCTGTTCCCTTTACAGGTATTTATCCAAAAACAACCCGCCACGCAATTGGTTTTGGAGACCTAGAGATAACCCTGTTTTATCAATTATTAAAAGAAACAAAACACTTTCCTTCAATTTCATTATCTGTTGAAGTAAAAATTCCTACTGCAAAAGATTCTTTAATAGGTACAGGAAAAACGGATTTCACGCCTTTTTTTATTGCAAGTAAAACAACTGGTAAATTTTTTACAAGCCTGAATTTAAGTTATACCTTCCTTGGTAAACCCAAAGGAGTTGTTGCTAACAATCTTTTTAATTATGCAGCTGGAACAGTTTATGAACTTTCGGCAAAAAGTATACTTTTTGCAGAGATATATGGCAATACCTCTGCGTTAGGTGGTGCAGAAGTACCTGAAACCCCCAACAATCCACAAAAAAATATTGAAATTTCTGGAGGAGAAACTGTTGGCGCAGCGGGTTATGGTTATTACATCAATCGAAATCTATTACTTTCCTTTGGAATATCTTATGATAACAATCATGCATTACTATTCAGGCCAGCTATTGTCTGGACATCCCAAGATGGCAAGAGGTTATTCGGAAGATAATATTGTTAGCTGTTTGCAGGCTGATGCATGCGTAACAATCCCCCTGTGCCCCGGTTCGTGGCTCACGAACCGAGGCAGCAAATATTACCACTTTAGGGTATTGTTTTTTATTTTTTCCGTTTTTACATTAGCATTGGATTAAGGTTTTTTACAAGGCATAATAAGAACCGGGATCTGGTACCCGGTTCTTTTAAAAAAAATCAAGATCTTTTTCCCTATCCTCTGCGGAAAACTTTACTTCAGGCATTTTGAGAATTTTATTTGCACTGTTTTTCATTAAACAATGCTGTGCGGTAACCGCAAAGCAGTTAATTTTTAAAAACAATGTAATACGGATACCGCACAGCAGGCATTTTTTATAAAACAGTATTATGCGGATACCGCAGTGTATATTTTTTTTATAAAATAGTGCCATGCGGATACCGCACAGCAGGTATTTTTTGTAAAACAGTATTGTGCGGATACCGCAGTGTATATTTTTTTTATAAAACAGTACTATGCGGCATTTTTAACATTTTTTGTTACCCTGTTTTTTAAACCTTCAAAATAAAATTTTATGTTTAAACACAAAACACTTTATGCAGATGGCGCCGTAGCAGGCGGCGGCCCTCAACCCCAAACAACAAACCCCACAGAAGCCATACCGGCAGCCGATGTAGATTTTATGGATGTTGCCAAAACAGTGGCTGCCAGCTGGCTGGCCAACCCCGCCATTACATTGCTGTGGAAAACCAGTGGCGACTTTGACAAAGAGGTACAGAATTATGCCATTAGCCTGGGCAGCCGTATAAGTACCGGCAGTGTAAGGCCCGGCCAAACATTAACCCTTAAGCAGTTAGACAAAAAGGTAAATGATGCCGTAACCGAAGTAAAAGTGTATATAGAAAAAAAGTTTAAAAAAGCCAATGCCACTGCCCAGTTTGCCCGCTATGGCATTGTAAGGGAAAACGAAAGTTATATTTTTAGCCGTGACCGTAACAACCGTAAAGCTGCTTTTGAACTGATGATTGCTGCCATTGCCGCCGATGGCTTTGGTACCGAAGAATATGGCACCGCTTTTTGGACTGCCCTGCAAACTGATTATGCCGCCGCACTTGCATTGGCCAGTACTACCACCGGCGATGTAAGTGAAAAAGTAGCTACCAAAAACCAGCAAAAGCTGGCTATTAAAAAAGTACTTACAAATTTGTTGCTGGTATTAAGGGCCAATTATCCCGAAACTTATGCGGAAATATACAGAAAGTGGGGATGGAAGAAAGAGAGTTATTAAGCTGGCATTTAAAAAAACCGTATCACAAAATGTGGTACCGGTTAAAAAGTCCCATCCGTTAGTTAGCGGATGGGGCTTTGTTTATCGTTTTTAAAAAAAATTAATTCAATATCTTAACCTCCGTTCTCCTGTTCAATGCCCTGCCTTCGGCAGTTGTATTTTCTGCCACCGGCACACTAAAACCATATCCCTTGGCTGTTACCCGGTTAGGATCAATGCCTTTAGAAATAAGATAGTTCCTGACCGTATTAGCCCTGGCTTCTGATAATACTAAATTACTTTTTGCCGTACCCACATTATCGGTATGGCCGCCCAGTTCAATGCGCTCATCTTCTTTTCTAACTAAATATGCTACCAGTTCATCCAAAACGGTATATGACTCCGGCTGCAGGTCAGCTTTACCGGTTTCAAAATTACAATCATCCAGTATAAAACTTTTTGCAGGCATAAACTGAATATCTACTTTAAATGGATTTTTATAATAGGCGTTTCCCTTTGTTGCCGGGATATCTAAAACTATATAACTGGTAGAGTCTTTAAAGCCCAGAATAAAAATTTCGTACTTATCGCCTGCCGGTAAACGGGTTGAGAATTTTCCGGTTGAGTCTGTTAATCCCTGGTATTCCCTGCCATTTGCCAGGCTTCTGAAAATAACGATCTCATGCGGAAGTATATTATCCTTAAAATCGGTCATGCTTACATTAACCGGTGCATCCTTGGGTATGCTTGCATTTTGCACATTACCGCTTTGGCTGGTGGCCATAAATGGTACTAAAAAACTAACGAGTATATAAAGTAATTTTTGTTTCATTAAAACGAATTTTATTGTTTAAAGATAATTACTAAAAAACAACTTTAGTTTTTTCAATTATTGTGCCGTATGCCTGGTTTTTTGTTAAGCGTTTGTAAAGATTTACAGCCGGTGCTGTAACTGAATAACCATTTCATTTTTCCAGCTGCTAAAATCACCGGCTATAATATGTTTCCGGGCTTCTGTAACCAGCCATAAATAAAAAGCAAGGTTATGAACACTGGCAATGGTTAAGCCCAAATACTCTTTCGACTTCATTAAATGCCGTAAGTAAGCCTTGCTGTAATAATTACTCATGGCACAATCTATTCCATCATCAATTACCGAAAAATCTTTTTCCCATTTTTTATTATCAATATTAATGATCCCTTTGCTGGTGAAAAGCATGGCATTGCGGCCATTACGGGTTGGCATTACACAGTCAAACATATCAACACCCAATGCAATGCTTTCTAAAATATTCCAGGGTGTACCAACGCCCATTAAATACCGGGGCTTTTGTGTTGGCAAAATATCGCAACAGAGTTCTGTAAACTCGTACATCATTTCCAAAGGCTCGCCAACACTTAATCCGCCTATTGCATTGCCCGTTGCATTTTTAGCTGCGATAAATTCTGCTGAGGCAGTTCGCAGATCTTTGTAAGTACTACCCTGTACGATGGGGAAGAGGTTTTGCGTAAAGCCGTATTTATCAGGTGTAGTATCAAACCTTTCGAAACACCTGTCCAGCCAGCGATGCGTAAGCTCCATACTTTTTTTGGCATAATCATAATCGCTGGGATAAGGCGGACATTCATCAAAAGCCATAACAATATCGCCGCCAATTATCCGCTCTATATCCATTACAGTTTCCGGTGTAAACAAATGTTTACTGCCATCAATATGGCTTTGAAACAAAGCGCCTTCTTCAGTTAATTTTCTGTTGTTGGCCAAAGAAAAAACCTGGTAACCTCCGCTATCAGTTAATATCGGTTTATCCCATCCATTAAATTTATGTAAGCCCCCGGCAGCTTCCAGAATCTCCAAACCCGGCCGCAGGTACAAATGATAAGTATTGCCTAAAATTATTTGTGCATGTACTTCGGTATCTAACTGTTGTTGGGTTACAGCTTTTACACTACCTGCTGTACCAACGGGCATAAAAATGGGTGTTAGAATTTCGCCATGATCAGTAATTATCTTTCCTGTCCTTGCCTTTGTGAGTGTATCGGTTATCTGTAAATCAAATTGTAATGCTGGCATTAATTGGTTTGTGTTTAGAAGTTTAGTAGTGTATCAGTTTGAAATCTTGCTTAACAATTTTGCTGTCAGTCTGAGCTTGTCGAAGACGGGTTAGCTTAACATAGTCCCGGTTTCGACAAGCTCAACCTGACAGCTTTTCAAAAAAGATGTGCTGCCAGAAGTTTTGAGTTTAGCTATTTTCACTTCGTATTACTTATTTTCATTCCTTATTTTTGTTGCATGAATTTTACCCAAAACTGGCAATTATTATTTTATGTTTTTTGCCTGGTCACCCTCATACAGCTGTTTTATTACCTGTTTTTTTTTATGAGACTGGCTCTATATAAAACAAAACCTAAAGCTGTATCTCAAACACATCCGGTTTCAGTAATTATCTGCGCCCGTGATGAGGCGGCAAATTTAGCGAAAAATCTTCCGGGAGCATTGGTACAGCAATATCGCACCACACATGAAGTGATTGTGGTAAATGATAATTCTTTTGATGACACCAAATACCTGCTGGAAGAATACCAGCGAATGTATAAACAATTACAGGTAGTACAGTTAAAACAGGAAGCCAAAATGATTCCCGGCAAAAAATTCCCATTGAGTATAGGTATAAAAACAGCCAAATATGAAATTGTTCTTTTAACAGATGCAGATTGTGTTCCGGCAAGTGAGTTCTGGATTGATAAAATGCAACAGACCTATGATGACGATACAGAAATTGTTTTAGGTTATGGTGCTTATCATAAAAAAAAGGGGCTGCTAAACAAAGTTATCCGTTGGGAAACCTTTCATACTGCCCTGCAGTATTTCTCTTATGCACTGGCCCGAAAACCCTATATGGGTGTGGGACGTAACCTGAGTTATAAAAAAACGATATTCTACAGGCATAAAGGTTTTTCGGCACACAATAATCTGCCCAGCGGCGATGATGACCTGTTTATTAATATGGCTGCTACCAAAACAAATACAAAGATCAATATTGATAAAGATGCATTTACTTTAAGTGAACCACCAAAAACCTGGAACCAGTGGATCAAACAAAAAAACAGGCATTACAGTACCGGTAAGTTTTATAAACCACTGCATAAATTTTTATTGGGGCTTTATTCTTTCTCCCACTTTTTATTTTATCCGTTGCTGGTAATTGCCATTTTATTTTATAACTGGCAAATGGCATTGTCAGTTTTTGGGATCCGTTTTTTAATACAGGCAATTATTCTGTACCCCTGCATGAAGAAACTGAATGAAAAAGATTTGTACCCCTGGCTTATATTTATTGATGTCTGGATGTTTTTTTATTACCTGATCTTTGCAGCATCAATTTTTAAGAAGCCGAAGAGGGTGTGGAAGTAAATCCCCTCACCTATCCCCTCACTTTGGGGGAGAGGGAAATCTGGAAGAATAAAGCGTAGATTATATCTTATTTTTTATATGAAGATTATTCAAAAATATTTTAGTGATTTTTCTGAACAGCAGCTGGGGCAGTTTACTGCTCTGAAGGATTTATACGTTGACTGGAATTCGAAAATTAATGTGATATCGAGGAAGGATATGGATAATTTTTATGAGCATCATGTTTTACATTCATTAGCCATTTCTGCCAGGTTTGAGTTTGTAAAAGGCATGCAGGTGATGGACCTGGGTTGTGGCGGTGGATTTCCGGGAATCCCGCTGGCTATTCTTTTTCCTGAAACAAATTTTCACCTGGTGGATAGCATCAATAAAAAATTAAAAGTCGTTGCTGAGATTTCCGCTGCCATCGGCCTGCATAATATTACAACGCAACATTGCCGGGCCGAAGAAATTAAAAATAGAAAATTTGATGTAGTAATATCAAGGGCAGTGGCCCCGTTAAAAGACCTTTGGTACTGGAGTAAGCCCCTTTTACAAAAAAGTAAAGTTGCCATTAAAGGTAAGAATATACCCAACGGGTTAATTTGCCTGAAAGGTGGCGACCTGGCCAAAGAAATATCTGAAAGTGGCTGTAAGCCAATGGTATGGGAAATTGAAAAAATATTTCCGCATGAATTTTTTACAGAAAAATATCTACTTTACATATCCCTTAAGTAATATTCAATTAAATTAAAACATACCGGTTTGTGGTATTGCTAAATTGCTTTTTTTTAACCAGCTTTGCAATAACATGAATCAATCAGTAGCCATAGTAGAGGATAATAATGATATCCGCCTTGCTTTAGAGCAGATCATAGAAACTTCAGAAAATTATACCCTCGCCGGCTCCTGTATTAACGGAGAAGAGGCCATTGTTAAACTTCCGATATTAAATCCCAAAGTTGTTTTAATGGATATAGGCCTTGGCGGTGGTATTAACGGGATAGAAGTAGTGAGGGAGCTGAAGGGATCACATCCGGAGATCTTATTTATGATGTGTACGATTTACGATGAGGATGAAAAAATATTTGAAGCATTAAGTGCCGGAGCCAATGGTTATATTTTAAAAAAGACTTCGCCTGCTAAACTATTGGAAGGCATAAAAGAATTAATTGAAGGTGGTGCGCCAATGAGCAGCCAGATTGCCAGTAAAGTAGTTGCTGCTTTTAAAAATAAATCTATTACTGCATCAATGGGTTCTGTGCTGGATGTTTTATCTAAAAGAGAAAATGAAATTCTGCAGATGTTATCAACGGGATTATTATACAAGGAAATAGCTGACCAGCTAACCATCAGCCCGGAAACTGTTCGCAAACATGTTTATCATATTTATGAGAAATTACACGTAACAAACCGTGTTGAAGCGGTTAATAAATTTTTTGGACGTTAGAGACCAATCAGGCATAAAAATAAACCCCGGAAATTTCGGGGGTTTATTTTTATAAGAACTTCCAGAACCAATGATCAGTTTGCGGTGTTTTACCAATCGGGAAATCATGGGTATAGCCTGAATTTATAAAACCATATTTTTCATAAAATTTTTGTGCCTTGATATTATGTTCCCAAACACCTAACCAAACTACTTCAAAATTTTTATCCTGCGCAAAATTTAAAATCAAGTCCATCAGTTTTTGTGCTATCCCTTTTCCCTGGAATTCCTTCAACACATAAATTCTTTTCAACTCCAGGGCCTTCCATTTCTTCATTAAAGGCAAGCCTGTATAATCTTCTGCAAACTGAAGATAAGCAGTTGGTTTTCCATCAATTTCTGCAAAAAAACAAAAGCTATCAGCATTGTTTAATTCAATACACAACCGGGTTTCGTTAAAATACTCATCCAGAAAAGACTGCATATCTTCTTCGGTACAGGTGCCGGTAAATGTATCGTAAAAGGTTTGCCTGGCCAGAACAGCTAATTCTGCAACATCTTCAATAGTTACTCTGCGTATATTTATATCCATCAATAATTTAATTACCAGTTCAGCTCCAGTGCGTTATTTTTCCGGTCAACATCAGCCATTCTTTTTGTTGGGTCAATGTCAACAATTTTTATTTCAGTAAGCCTGCGCTTCAGTTCAACAATATAAGTCGGATGTGTCCATTTCCATTCTTCAAGTACCTCTCTTGTCTGTGTTTTATTTTCAGTTGGCTTGGCACCAAACATTAAATTTAACGGCACATAAAACATTTCAGAGCTGCCATCTTTAAATGTAATTTGAAGATCAACCGGCATTGGCATTTGTCCAACTCTTTTTAAACGGATTTTTGTAACCCCCTTTTCTTCCCATAAACTGTCAATTTTATAATCAATTGTTTTTGTTGTATTCACCCAGTATTCTTTATACCAGTCTAATTTTAAACCACTCACCTGTTCGGCAATGCATATAAAGTCTGAAGCATTCGGATGTTTAAAGCGCCATTGTTTATAATACTCCAGTAAAATTTTAGCTCTTAAATCAGTCCCAACAATATATCCGAGTTGTTCCATAAAAATTTCTCCTTTTGAATAAGCATCAACACTATAACCGTAATTTGTATTGTAATGATCACTATGAGTTGTCATTGGTTCTTCAAATCCGCTTTTTACCAAACCGTAATAACTTGCATAAGATTCTCCATGATCTTCAGGAGACATATCAACTGTTTCTTTTAAATTTTTATCATTAGGGGTTCGTTGCAATGCATCTTTTAATCTTTGCAGAGAAGATTTTTTATTATAAAATTTGGTAACCAGGTCTTCGGCATAACTGGTAAAACCCTCATCCATCCATGCATACATACTTTCATTGGTACCCAGCATCATCTGGTACCAGCTGTGCATCCACTCATGAAAAACGGTACCCAATCCCGGACCGCTAAGTAATGTTGCCATGGGGTATTCCATTCCACCGTCTCCACCCTGTATAAATGAGTATTGCGGATATGGATATTTTCCAAAATTATTTTCAATATAAGGTAAAACCTTTGCTGCTGCTTTTAAAACAGTACTCCAGGCTGAATCATTTTTAGTGTCATTCTCTTTGTAATTATAAATCGCATGTAAAGTTGGTCCGCCATCAGGCATTTTATAAACCAGGTGTTTATAATCCGGGTCAGCAGCCCAAACAAAATCATGTATGTTGTTTCCAACAAAATGCCAGCTTCGTTTTTCTTTGGATGTTGCTTTTAATTCAGTACCAGGCACATCATAACCCCAGCCAATTTCCTTTGCATTTACTAAAACACCCGTACCCCCCAATTTATAATTTTTATCTATATTGATGGTTACATCAAAATCTCCCCAAACCCCATAAAATTCCCTGGCTACATATGGTGTTGGATGCCAGCCTTCATAATCATACTCACACATTTTCGGATACCATTGACTCATACTGTAACGAACCCCGGTTGTTGGGTTATCCCTTCCACTACGCCTTATCTGTAAAGGAACCTGTGCCTCAAACTCCATTTCAAAAACAACTTTGGTTTTAGCTGCAATGGGTTTGGTAAGATTTACTTCAAGGATAGTTTCATGATATTTGATTGGCTGAGCCACCCCATTCATTTTTAAGGAAATTATTTTTTGATAACCTATCTCATCCGGTTTTAGATTTGCAATACGGTCTTTTACCCTGCCATCCCAATCGGGCCGGCCGTTTATTAAAACCTTACCCAGTTCCTGGCTTCTTACATCCATACTGCTGTTTGGTTGAAATGCATTAAAGTATAAATGATAATACACTTTGTCTAAAACAACCGGTGAGTTATTTGAGTATTCCAGTTTTTGTTTTCCGGTGAACCTGTTGGTATTTACATCTACATCAATATTCATATTGTATTTAACTCTTTGCTGCCAGCGATCAGGTTGGGCATGGGTAAAAAGTTGAATACAAAAAGTAACACCCAGTAATAAAATTGATTTCTTCATTTAAAATAATTTATAAAGAGTAAATTTCGGTAAAATAGCTTTATGAAAAATATAAAACTTATAAATGGTTACCCTTTTGTAAAGTACAACAGGCATACTTATAACAAAGATGAAATGGCTGAAAGAGCTGCATCTTTTACTGAATGGATGGATACCAGGAGAACCTGCCGTGATTTTTCTGATAAACCTATATCAAAAGAAATTATTGAAAACATCATTATGACTGCTTCCACAGCGCCAAGTGGTGCCCATAAACAACCCTGGACATTTTGTGTGGTAAGTAACCGGGAGATAAAAAAACAAATTCGCATTGCAGCTGAAAAAGAAGAATACGAAAGTTATAATGGCCGTATGCCTGCAGCATGGAAAAAAGACCTGATGCCCTTACAAACCGATTGGAAAAAAGAATTTTTGGAGATCGCTCCCTACCTCATTATTGTTTTTAAAAAAAGTTACGAATATGATGCAGCAGGAAATAAAACAAATACCTATTATGCAACCGAAAGTTGCGGCATAGCCTGTGGGTTTTTACTTGCAGCTATACACAATGCCGGATTGGTTGCACTAACACATACACCAAGCCCAATGAATTTTTTAAGTAATATTTTAAACCGGCCGGCAAATGAAAAACCATTTTTATTAGTGCCGGTTGGATATGCTGCGAAAGAATGCTGGGTGCCTGATATAAAAAGAAAAACTTTAGCTGAAGTGTGCAGTTGGTATTAATTTTTTCCTTCAACCACAATAACAATTTCACCTTTCACTGTTTTAACATTAAAATGATCATATACTTCCTGTAAAGTACCCCTTGCGTTCTCTTCAAATTTTTTGGTGAGTTCACGGCTTACGCAGCATTGTCTTCCGGCACCAAAATAATTCATAAATTCGTTCAGGGTTTTTACCAATCTCATCGGGCTTTCGTAAAAAACCATTGTCCTTTCTTCTTCCGCTAATTTCTTCATCATGGTTTGTCTTCCCTTTTTTAATGGAAGAAAACCTTCAAAGCAAAAACTGTTCATGGGCAAACCACTGTTTACCAGCGCCGGCACAAAGGCGGTAGCACCGGGCAAACATTCTACGTTGATATGATTTTTGATACATTCCCGAACTAATAAAAAAGCAGGATCGCTGATACCCGGCGTACCGGCATCGGTAAGTAAAGCCATGGTTTTACCTGCAGCCAGTTGCTCCGTTAAATGAGTAACTATCTTATGTTCGTTATGCTGATGATATGGTGTGATGGGCTTTTGAACCTGGTAATGATTTAAGAGGACAGAAGAAGTACGGGTGTCCTCTGCAAGAATCAGGTCAACTGATTTTAAAATTTCTATTGCCCTGAAAGTAATATCGGCAAGGTTGCCGATGGGAGATGGAATGAGATAAAGCATGGTTAATTTGATGATTTGATGATTTGATGATGAGTTAATTTTCAAATCATCAAATCGGATCATTAACTAATTGAAATTTCAAACACTTCCATCACCGGATTTGCCAATAATTTTTTTGCAGCATCTTCAGCTGCAGCCAAAGCTTCTTCTTTAGTAGCCGCTTCAATTTTAAGATCAATATGTTTTCCTATCCGCACATCAGCTACATTATTTAACCCTAAATTTTGCAAGCCGCCCATTACTGCTTTGCCCTGCGGATCTAATAGATCTTTTAGTGGCATAACTTTTACCTGTACCGTAAATATCATGATGGTTGTTGTTTATAGAGTAAAGATAAAATAATGTAAACTATAAAAACTATGGGCACCGCCAGCCAATGAAAAATAAATGAAGCTACAATTGCAATTGCCAATAATATTATTTTAGGAAAATTATTTTTAATGCTATAATCTTTAAACTTAAGTGCCATTAATGGTAAGGTAGAAATCATTAACCAGCTTACTATAACAATAACTGCATAAAGTACCCACTTATTGGTAAGCCATTCGCTCATATCAATAAAACTGTTTCCGAAATGTAATATCAAAGGGAACGACGCTATAAGTAAACCGGCTGCCGGTATGGGTACACCTTTAAATCCATAGGACTGTGAACTGCCAATATTAAATCTTGCCAAACGGTAAGCACCTGCACAGGCTACTAAAAAAGCAGGCAACAACCAGGCAATGGAAGTTTCCAATCCATTTTCTTCTTTAATAAAACTGATACGAAGCAATTGATAGAGAATTACTGAAGGTGCCACACCAAAACTTACCACATCACTTAATGAATCTAATTGTTTACCCATTTCAGAAGTGGCATTCAATAACCTGGCAACAAAACCATCTAAAAAATCTACAACGGCTGCAGCAAAAATAAAATATGCAGCCATTGACAACTTTTCCGGAATGTTATAATGCGAACTCAGATCTTCACCAACATAAATAGAAATTGTTTCTGTTTGTAAGGCAAAAACAATGGCTATACAACCTAAAAAGAGATTAAGCAATGTAAAGAGATTAGGGATCTGTTTGGTCATCAGTTTTTTTATTTCTTCATAAATGCCTCAATCTCTTCAACAGTGATCGGGATATTCTTCATCAGATCTTTGTTACCAGTTTTTGTAACCCAGAAATTATTTTCGATCCTTACTCCCATTTTTTCTTCTTCAATATAAATGCCGGGCTCAATAGTGAATACCATACCGGCTTTTATAGGTTCTGTTCTTGAACCTAAATCATGCACATCAATACCCAGGTGATGAGAAATGCCATGATACAGATATTTACGGTATGCCCTGTTTTCCGGATCTTCATTTTTGATCTCCGTTTTTTTAAGCAACCCTATTTTTTGAAAAACAACTGTTGCTTCATCACCAATCTTTTCTGTATAATCAACAATGCTGATACCTGGTTTTAAAATACTTGCTGCATAATGGTGTAAATGCAGACAGGCATTGTAAACCGTTTTTTGCCTGCGGCCGAATTTTCCGTTCACCGGAATTGTACGGGTAAGGTCAGCACAGTAATTGCCATACTCGGCACCAAAGTCCATCAATATTAATTCACCGTCCTTGCATTCCCTGCTGTTTTCAACATAATGAAGTGTACGGGCTCTGTCGCCACTGGCGATGATAGAACCATAAGCAGGCCCCGTTGCCCTTTGTGATAAAAACGAATGAAAAATCTCTGCTTCAATTTCATATTCCATTACCCCCGGCTTAATAAACTGCATTAACCTTCGGAAAGTATTATCCGTTATATCAATAGCTTTTTGCAAAACCTCAACTTCAAGTGCTGTTTTAATTCCTCTCAGATCTTTCAATAACCTGGCACTGCGTTTATAATTATGCAATGGAAAACGCTCTTTCATCATTTCGGCAAAGCGATAATCCCTTACCTGTACCCAATTTGCTTTACGGTCATTTTCATTGGTATTTAAATAGATCGTATCTGCCAAATGAATCCATGGTTGTAATATAGCTTCTAAAACATCTAACCAGATAATAGTTTTTATACCCGAAATGACTGTTGCTTCTGCTGCTCTTAATCTATGCCCGTCCCATTTTTCTTTTAATTCATTTGGCCTTATTAAAACTAAAACTTCTCTATGTTTTACATCTGGATTATCTGGGAACAGTATCAGCATGGAATCTTCCTGTTCAATCCCGGTTAGCCAAAACAGATCGGAGTTTTGTTTAAACCGGTAAATCTGGTCTCCGTTTGTAGGGAGTTCGTCATTACTGTTAAAAATTGCAATGGCATCTTTTTCCATCCTTTCAACAAAACGTTTGCGGTTTTGTACAAATATTTCGGGGTTTAGGGGGAGATATTTCATATAAACAATTTAGACCTGCAATATACATTTTAATCGTGTTTGATTCTTTAGTAAGATAATCATAAAAAGGGTTTTTTCAGTTTGGAGTAATTAAGATAAGGCAGCTTTGGTATTGCCAAGTATTTAATACAACATTCGGGTGGGTTTTGCAAAAACCGGATTATTTAAAAAATTCATGTCATTTAAAAATTAAGCTGTATTCTTTAACCCTTTTCAAAAAAACCTGTAAGATTTGAATTTTTATAACCAATTCAGGATATATGGCCAATGCTTTTAAAATATATGTCGACCGGTTAGCTTTTTTTCAAACACACATAACTTAACTTTGCGGTAACGATTGCGTAAACTTAAATAATTACTTGCTATGTCAGAATCAACCTTGATTGCATTACCCAATAATGCACTAAAAAGCCTTGGATTACCTAATGCTGATAAAGTTCATTATCAATTAAACCCCGACCATTTAACCCAACAGACTGTTCAACGTGGAGAAGGTGTTTTAAATGATACCGGAGCTTTATTGATAAATACCGGGAAATTTACCGGCCGCAGCCCAAAAGATAAATTCACAGTTAAAGATGCTTTAACAGAAAACACGGTTCACTGGAACGATTTTAATATCCCTTTTGAAGAAAAATGCTTCTTTCAATTAAAAGAAAAAATGCTGGCTTACCTGAATGATAAAGAAATTTGGGTACGGGATTGCTATGCCTGTGCAGAAGAAGCTTACAGGCTTAAATTAAGGGTTATCAATGAAAATCCCTGGAGCAATTTATTTTGTTATAATATGTTCATCCGCCCGGAGGAGAAAGACCTGGAAGATTTTGAACCTAACTGGTATATTATTCAAGCCCCTGGTTTTAAAGCCAACCCTGCAACTGATGGTACACGTGCCGAAAATTTTGCAGTGATCAGTTTTACACATAAAACAATTTTAATTGGAGGTACGGGGTATACCGGCGAAATGAAAAAAGGTATTTTTACCATGCTTAATTTTGTACTGCCAACCCGTGCAAATGTTTTAAGTATGCATTGCAGTGCTAATATGGGTAATGCGGGTGACACAGCAATATTTTTTGGACTCAGCGGAACCGGTAAAACAACTTTAAGTGCCGACCCTAACCGTAAACTGATTGGCGATGATGAACATGGCTGGACTAAAGACAGTGTATTTAATTTTGAAGGAGGTTGTTATGCAAAATGTATTGATCTGAGTCCTGAAAAAGAACCCGAAATTTATAATGCTATCAGACCAGGCGCTTTGGTTGAGAATGTTACATTTATAGAAGGCACTAATAAAATTGATTTCAGCAGCAAAAAAATTACAGAAAATACAAGGGTGAGTTATCCTTTGTCATTTATCAGTAATGCATTGGAACCTTCTATTGGTAAAACCCCAAAAAATATTTTCTTTTTAACCTGCGATGCGTATGGTATATTACCGCCAATCAGCAGGCTGAATGCAGGACAGGCTATGTACCAATTTATAAGTGGCTACACCGCAAAAGTTGCAGGTACAGAGGCTGGTATTACCGAACCAAAATCTACATTCAGTGCATGTTTTGGTGCACCATTTTTACCATTACACCCCGGGCAATATGCCGAAATGCTGGGTAAAAAAATGAAAGAGCACAGTGTAAATGTTTGGATGATTAATACCGGATGGAGTGGTGGTGCCTACGGTGTTGGAAGCCGAATGAAACTAAGTTACACCAGGGCGATGATAACTGCAGCTTTAAGTGGTAAACTTGATCATGTATCTTACGAGGCACATCCCATATTTGGTATGATGGTGCCAACAGAATGCCCTGAAGTTCCATCAGGAATTTTAAGCCCACGCAATACCTGGACAGATAAAGAGGCTTATGATGCCATGGCAAAAAACCTTGCCGCACAATTCATTAAAAATTTTGAGAAATATGCAAGTGGTGCAAATGCAGAGATTTTAGCCGCTGCGCCAAAAGTTTAATATTAAAGCAGATCATTTTTTTTGATTCAAAGAATTACCTGTTGTACAGGAGGATTCTTTTTTTATAAAATTTAGAGACCAAGGTGCTTGTTTTTTCTGCTGATTTTAATTTAGAATAGTTTTAATCTTTGTTTTATTGGCATTACCTGCTTTTCTAAATGGATCCCAACTTATCTTCAGTTTACCATCATCACCTGTTTTTGCACGAAGCCTTAAATTCAGGCCAGCTTTTCCTTTATTGATTATAATATCATTATCTGCAATTTTTTTCAGGTTTCTTGCAGGAACCTGTATACTCATATCCGTTCCTTTTTTTGAATCATATACGCCCTCCACAAACATGGTAAAAACATTGGATCGTATCTCCATTTTATTAAAGCTGATAGCACTGCCTTTTATCTCAAGTTTATTTTTTAATTCAGCAAATTGCACTTTGGAAAAATCTCTTTTTTTAAACATGGTCTCTGAAACTTTTTGCAGTGGCTCAAAATCGTTCAATTCGCCATTTACCACGCTAAAATTAACCATGCTTGTTAAACTGCTCTTGTCTATTACTGCTTTATCTGATAGAGACGCCCTGAGGCTGATATCTGCTGTTAACTGCCCTTTCATATTTTGTTCAGTAATGGCATCCTGCCCAAAATTATTAAAAGCATGAAAAAGTGAAGGAATATCAACATTGCTAACTGTTGATCGCAGTTTAATTGAATTTATTGAACCATTATCAGAAAGCGATCCGCTCATTACTATAGCTCCCCCGGCATGATTCAATTTTGCACTGTTCAGTATTATATCGTTTTGTAATGATGAAATGGAAGTAGTAACATTTGTTGCTGTAAATTTTTTATAATTTACTTTTCCTGCCTGTATTTTTAAAATTGCTGTTCCATGTTCAAGCATGCGGTCAATTTTATTACCCGTAATAAAGAGTTTGTTATTGCCCGAAGATCTTTTTAAAGTTGCCTTGTTTTTCTTTCCGAGAAAACTGATAAAATCTGCAAGATCAAGATAAGCAGTTGAGATATTCCATTCCAGTGTCAGCTTTTCAGGATCCTTATAGATCAATTCCACCAGATTCCTGATAGCACCACTCATGTTCAGGACTGTTGCACCTGCCTCAGCATTCAATTGTTCAATAAAAAGATCTTTATTTTTAAAAACAAAATTTCCCTCCATATTTTTTAAAACCATTTGCCGGGGCAGGTATTTAATGGCTGCATTTTTTAGCCGGATATTCCCGTTCAAAACAGTTTCGATTGTATCATTATTTACCAGCGAACCTTTATAAACGATATCCATTTTACCATTTCCATTTATGAATTGTATACTGTTGCTTCCGGTCAGGTCATTCAATCCAACCAGGTCAAAAGCAGAATGTACATCACATTTCAAAAAAGGTTCAGTAATATTTGAAACTTCAATCTCATTTGCTGTCAATGGAATATTTTCCCATTTACCGGTGAATTTTTTTATAGCAAACATGGAGTTTTTATCAAGTCTTGGTTTTGTCTTGTCAACTTCATTTGTAAAACTTCCGGTAAAGGAACAGTTATTGAAACGACCGACGGGGGTTTCAATGTCAACATCCCTTACAGAAAAATTGATGTTGGCAAGAGGGATCGTTTTATAGTCTGTCGACCCATTCAAATCTGCACTAACATCGATGGTTTGTAAAATATTGAAAGATTTGAATTTTTGCTGTGTAGTTTGTGTTAACAGGCTGATTACTTTATTAAAATCTATTTTCTTTGTCAGAATAGAAAGAGAAAAACTCGGTTGGTTTTTAGTGGTTAAGAAAAATCCGGAGAAGAAGAAAGGCTGATTGTCTATATTAAGTTTTATTTTATTGAACTGAATTTCCTTTGCTTTGGTAATCCGGAGTTCAAATTTCCCTTTCAGGTTTTTTTCTTTCAGGTAACTTCCATTACCTGTATTAAAAGCAAGGCCATGAACCAATGCATTGAGATCTATTTTTAGTATATAGCCGCTGTCGCCGGTTTTCACTTTGCATTCCATTTCTCTTAAATCAACATCATGATATTTATTATGTCCCGGGTAATCCTGAATAAATCTTGTGCTTTTAAACAACAGGTCAGGTATTTCATTCCTTTTATTTTTTTCTGTTGATTCATTGGCTTTTACAAAATTGGAATAACCAAGCGTATCAGTATAATAATAAATCAAAGCATTTTCTACTGTGATTTTACTGATGCCCGGATTACCAGTAAACAGGCTGAAGAAATTAAGGCGCATGAATATTTTTTCGGCTTTAAAAAATTCATGATGGTGTCGGTTCCACAAAGAATCACGGATACTTACATCAGAAAAACGGATAGAAATATTGGGAAAATGATGAAAAAAATCAGTTGCAAGATTACCTATCTCAACTTTACCATTTACCTGTCGGTTGATCCTTATTTTTACATTTTCAATAATGCCGGTTTTATTGTAACTGATATATGCCCACAGGAAAAGCCACATACAAATTACAAGTGCAGCAATAACGCCTATTATACGAAATGTAAAATGTAACCTTTTTTTCAAATAATTATTTTTAATGATAAGAGAAATTACAATTTTACCAGCTTTTATACAATTATGTGTTATATAGTTCTAACAAATAGTTACATCATTCACATTTTTAATGTTATAGTATAAGTTTTGTTAAGTAAATTTTAAGAGAGTAGATCAGCAGATAATACAAATTAGAAAATCATTTCAGGCACTTCGTCCTCAACAATTAATTTACCTGCCGTTTTAGAAACGATCTCTTCCAAAGATACGCCGGGGGCCCTTTCCAATAATTTAAACCCATCTTCAGTAATATCAAGTACAGCCAATTCTGTTACTACTTTTTTTATGCACTGTTTGCCAGTTAGGGGTAATGTACAGGCAGGAAGTAATTTGCTTTCACCCTTTGGATTGGTGTGCATCATAGCTACAATAATGTTTTTTGCGCTGGCAACCAGGTCCATGGCTCCTCCCATTCCTTTTACCATTTTGCCGGGAATTTTCCAGTTGGCAATATCACCATGCTCACTTACTTCCATGGCTCCTAAAACAGTAAGATCAACTTTGCCGGCACGTATCATTCCAAAACTCATGGCGCTGTCAAAAAAAGCAGAGCCCGGCACTGTGGTAATTGTTTGCTTACCGGCATTAATTAAATCTGCATCTTCATTTCCTTCAAAAGGAAAAGGCCCCATACCTAATAAACCATTTTCACTTTGCAAAACAACATTTATACCGGCCGGAATATAGTTTGCTACTAAGGTTGGAATACCAATCCCAAGATTAACATAGTAACCATCTTTAAGTTCTCTAGCAATGCGTTGCGCTATTTGTTCTTTTGATAATGCCATGATTATTGTGATAATTTACTACTTATTTACTTTTCTAACTGTGCGTTGTTCAATTCTTTTTTCATAACCTGAGCCCTGAAAAATCCGATGTACATAAATACCCGGCGTATGAATATTGTTTGCATCCAATTCACCTGCAGGAACAAGTTCTTCAACTTCAGCAATGGTTATTTTACCGGCCATTGCCATTAACGGATTAAAATTTCTTGCTGTCTCCTTAAAAATAAGATTACCATCTGTATCTCCTTTCCATGCTTTTACAATGGCAAAATCTGCATCAAAAGCATATTCCATTAAGTACTCTTTTCCATTAAAGATCC
Source organism: Chitinophagaceae bacterium (assembly GCA_043748745.1). Lineage (GTDB taxonomy): Bacteria > Bacteroidota > Bacteroidia > Chitinophagales > Chitinophagaceae > Ferruginibacter. The sequence goes on from JAYVEQ010000039.1 coordinate 34,470, forward strand.
TTGTTTCTTTTCCCTCGGCCACTTCGGTACCCACACCAGCAGGGGTAAAAATTGCCGGCATACCGTAAGCTGCAGCCATACATCTTGTGGCAAGCGTTCCCTGGGGTATCAATTCAACTTCCAGTTCGCCACTTAATAATTGTCTTTCAAATTCTGCATTTTCGCCAACATAAGAAGAGATCATTTTTTTAACCTGCTTTTGCTGTAACATTAAACCAATGCCAAAATCATCTACTCCGGCATTATTGGAAATACAAGTAAGATTTTTTAAACCTTTTTTAACCAGTGCTGTAATACAATTTTCCGGAATGCCGCATAAACCAAACCCCCCAAGCATTATAACTGCTCCATCTTTGATATCTGCAACGGCTTCATTTGCATTGTTGTAAACTTTTTTCATATTACTCTGCTTTCAAAGTATCCATTTTAAAACTTTTATATCTATCTCTCTCCGCCGTAACCAGCATACTATCCAAAATTATTTTTAGTTTGACCGAATTTAATTTATAATAATCGTAGCTTTTATAAAATTCCTCTTTTGAAATATGGTGTATGGCAAATATCTGTTTTTGTAATTTTAGATTTTCAAGAACAGCATTTTTTGTAGAATCCTTTTTAATAAATTCTGTTGTAAAAGCATCTGCTTTTATTACGTCCCACAAAACCACCTGCATTTTTTCTGGTTTTAAAATTCCGGAAGGGATATCATTTTTGTTTCGGCACGAAATAAAAATGATCAAACTTAAAAACAGAAAGCACATTCTTATCATTTCAGTTCGTCTTTATATTTGGCTGCATTGGTGATATCCATTTTTTGTAATAGTTCGGAGGCTCTTGCTTTATCCTGTTGCGGGGCTTTTGCAAATATTTTAATCAGTTCAGTCGATTTTCCCTGGAAAAAAAACTGGTTGATCATTTTATTTGGATTATCAGTATTGAAATTGTTCAGCAGGTTCAAAACATTCAATACTTCAACTCTTGCCGTATTTTCATCTTCATATAATTTATCCATTCCCAACCGGTAATAATTATAATATACATCATGCATGATGGCATAACGGCTGTTCAGCATATTCTCTACCAGCCAATACCTGTTACGGGTTCCGTCAAAGGCTTTCCACCCTGAAATACCTCTGCCATCAGGTGCATTGTTAACTATATTTTGTGCTTTCTGAAAATATGGATCTCCTCCCCTTAAAGAAAAAGACTCATAATCAAAAGCCAAGATCATGTTTACATAATAAGCAACAATTGCGGTAAGGTTTGAAATCATTGCATCTGACCCGGAAACCCTGTTTTCATTAAACTCCAGTTGCTGAAATTCAACGTATTTAAAAATCACATTATCATCCTTGAAATTAATTAATGGCGACAGGTAAGAAGTATTATATACAGGCCTGGCCGCCTGGATGGTTAATGAGGCATTATAAACATTAAGATCGCCGGTTGGTTGCAGGTTTAATAAAAAATTACATTCTATTCTTTCATTAGGCTGAAAATTATCTAATGTCCATTTACGGGTGTTTATAAAATTATTGAGGGCAGTTTGCAGGGTACGAAATACGTTTTGATTTACATTGCTGCCGACTTGGTTACTTACAACACTTATATTAGCTTTCAACTCCTGTGCTGAAGAAATTTTAAAAGCAACAACAAGGATAAATAATAAATTAATTTTTCGCATATAAAAGTTGAATGATAGAATTTACAATATCGATGGCTACTTCTTTTTTTGATTTGGTTTCGAATGGGTATGCTGCACCTGTCTTATCAAAAATAGTGATTTTGTTAGTATCATGGCCAAATCCTGCACCTGCATCCTGCAATGAATTCAGCACGATCATATCCGCATTTTTTGATTGCAATTTCTTTAAGGCATTTTCTTTTTCATTATTGGTTTCCAAGGCAAACCCAACCAGCAACTGATTATCTCTTTTTTGACTACCAAGTGTTTTTAAAATATCTTTTGTTTTGGTTAATTCAACCGAAAGATCATTTTCTGTTTTCTTAATCTTTTCTTTGGCAAATTTAACTGGTGTATAATCAGCAACCGCTGCGCTCATTATGGCAATATCCGAATCCGGAAACGTTAATGTACAGGCATCAAACATTTCATTGGCTGATCTTATCTTTATTATTTTAATTCCGTTGTTCACTTTTATGTCTGTTGGGCCAAGCACCAGCGTTACCTCAGCTCCTCTTTTCTGCATTTCTTCTGCAATAGCTATACCCATTTTACCCGAAGAATGGTTACCGATAAACCGAACCGGGTCAATGGATTCGTAAGTTGGGCCGGCAGTAACTAAAATTTTTTTTCCTTTCAGTTCAGATTTGTTTAATAAAAAACCGTTGAGCCATTTTACTATAGACTCCGGTTCGGCCATTCTTCCATCACCAACTAATCCGCTAGCTAACTCACCGTTTTCAACAGGAATGATATGATTACCAGATGCAGCAATTGTTTCAAGATTTTTTTTTGTTGTGCTATGATGCCACATATCTTCATCCATTGCAGGAGCTACCACAACAGGACAGGTTGCAGAAAGATAAACTGCCATCAAGAGATTATCACATAAACCGCTTGCCATTTTCGACAACGTATTACAGCTTAATGGAGCAATCAGCATTATATCGGCCCAGCGGCCAAGCATTACATGATTAGCCCAGGAATCGCTTGCTGTTAGATCAATAAGTACCGGATTTTTAGAAAGAGTTGATAAAGAAAGTGGTGTTACAAAATCTTTTGCAGCAGTTGTCATTACGATTTTTACATTAGCCCCAGCCTTAATTAAAAGCCGGGTCAGAACTGTAGATTTATAAGCTGCTATGCTTCCGCTTATCCCTAATAAAATTTTTTTCCCTTTCAACATAAAAAATCCTGTCACACATAAAATGTGACAGGATAAAATTATGACTTCTTAATTAAATAAGATGCTAAAATATTAGTATGCTTTAACTGAACAGATCTTCATCATTTCTGCGAAAGTAAACCTTGTCTTCCATAAATTCCTGTGTAGCTAGTAAAGCAGGGTTAGGCATACGTTCATATGCCTTTGAAATTTCTATTTGCTCTTTATTCTCATGAATTTCTTCTAAACTATCGGTATGGCTGGCAAATTCTTCCAGCTTATTATGAAGTTCTTCTTTTAATGTAATATTGATCTGGTTTGCTCTTTTTGCAATGATAGCAATAGATTCATACAGATTACCAGTTTTTTCTTTAATGTCTGACAATTTTTTGGGTTCTACTACGCTGCTGGTATTAGCGCTTAGCTGACGTCTGAGTTTGCTCATATTTTATTACTTTAATGTGATTTTGACTTTGGTTACTATAACTTTCTGCATCTTTTAATAATTTACTTTCAGGATAACGATCAACAAAATCCTGGAATTCATCCACTACTTTTTCATAACGCTCAACCTGTTTTTCCTGAATACTTAATTTTGCAAATTTATAATATGCTTTTACAGTTTTTAATTTATACTCCTCTCCTTTCAACGATTCAGGGTAATTATTGGTTAAATTAGCAAAGGCAATCGCTGCCGCCCTGTATTGACCCATATTATAATATAATTCAGCTGCCCTATATTCTTTCTGCTCTAATTTTATACGACATTTATCAATGATGTCAGATGCTTCTTTATTTCTTGCAGAACCTGGATGAGTATTTATAAAAGTTTGCATCATGCCCATTGCTTTAATTGTATTCACCTGTTCCAACTCCAGTTTTGGAGATTGTTTGTAAAAACAAAATGAACGCATATAATCAACTTCCTCAGCCTTGTTACTGTTTGGAAAAACTTCTAAAAATCCTTTAAAAAGATTCTCAGCATCTGCATACATCTTCATGTAATAAAAACAATAAGCATCTTTATAATAAAGCTCTTCAAATTTCACAGTTCCTTTAAATACCGGGAATAACTCTTCATATAATTGCTGGGCAATTTTATATTTCTTGTTTCCGAAAAACTCATCAGCCATTTTAAGCTTATACTCATAATCCTTGCTTTTAGATACCTTATTGTATTTATTGCAGGAAGTTACCAAGACCAATAAAAAAGCTAATGCTAAAAATAATCTGATTAATCTCATAAAGGATTGCAAAATTAACATAAATAACTCAAATATGACCGTAAATAAACTATTGGCCAAATAACTACAGTTAATGATTTGATAAAGAAAGAGTTTTATACTTTGATAAAAAATAGCCCCCGATTATGGAGGCTATTTTTAAAATTAATTCTATTGCTTATTAATTACATTTTACATCAACTGTGTTTTTATCCCCGCCACCTACTTCGCAGTTAGTAGATATTCTATCTGCACTAATACCTTCTTTTTCAATCAGATATATCTTAACAGCATCTAATCTTTTCTGGCAATTGGCCTGAGATGCTTTAGAAGCTTCAGGATATCCATGAATTGAAATAGTACATGTAGGGTTAGCTTTCAATTTAGAAGCAACTGTGGCCAACATCGCTTTGTTATCTCCACTTAAAACAATAGTTGCACCTTTGAATAATAAACTTGGATAATCGCAAGGGCAAACCTGAACTGGAGGTGGAGGGTTTTTGCAACATTCCGGATCAGGACATTTACCTACACCATCAGCATCAACAGGCTGACATTCTGTAGGGGTAATTAATTGCTTGTCTTTACAATCAGGAACGCCATCACCATCAGTATCTCTGGTTACACCATGTGTATCAACTGGGCAACCAGCTGGTGTATTTGGTTCTCTGTCCAAATGATCACAAACACCATCTCCGTCTGCATCGTTACAATCATTCTTAGGTATTTTAACGTTGCGATGATTTCTAAGTTCATCATAAGCATAATCCAATGGATTAACCCACCATAATGGTTCCACAGATCTTGCACCCAGATTAACGTTTAAGCCAAGTGAAGCATAATTATATGAATCAAAATCACTTGTTAATACAGGCTCACCTGGTGCATGTTCCTGCCAGCGTTGACCATCTAATAAGTCAGTTTTAACAAAAGTCCATCTGTCTTCTAAAGCCAGATTTATTCTATTACTCAACTTAATGGCAATCCCGGCTAAAACTGTACCTGAAGGTTTAAGTGTGTTGTTACCTAATTTTGGACGACGTGTAAGTTCATTATCAGCTGTTGTTTCATAGGTTTTATCCATGCCTGCTTTTAAAGCCTTTAATACTGATTTTCTTCCACTATAAGTAGGGCTTGCGATAGAACTGAATAATGCCCTGTAATTATTTCCATTTGCATCTAATGCATTGATCATGGTCTTAAACCACGATGCGCCAATACCACCACCACCATATATAACTATTCCGGTCTTTTGTTTGTGAAAACGGATATTGTTTAAAGTTACAATACCCTGCAGACCCAGATCCTGCATATGGATTTTATAATTATAATAAACCTGATCCTGTCTCTGAGATGTATTACCATTTCTGTCAGTATATACAATAGTACCATTATTCAAACGTTCCGGAGAGAAATATCGTTGACCTATCGGTAAATTTGTATTCCATGCAGGATTAAGCCCATAATTTTCACTGGCAAGCCAGTTAAGTCCCTTGCCTGTTGCATTTAAATACTGCAATCTTAAAGAGAAAACATAACCAAATGCCTTTCTTACATGTGCAGCAAATCCCAAAGTAGGTATTTTGGCAGCTACATCACCACTAACAGAGAACATACCGGCGGAAACACCAACTTCCCACATGTTACGTGGCTTAGCAGGAAAATTATATGAGCTATTCCAAAATTCATTTTGTTGAGGCATTCTTTTTGCCGGAATAACTGAAGAATCATAAACTGATCCTCTTCCACCAATTTGGGCATAACCTGTAGATGTGAGGGCTAATAATATTATACCCAATAAGAATTTGTACTTTTTGCTTACCATAACTTAATAATTAAGAAAATTTTTCAATACGTTTGTGTTAATCTTATGCAAAAATATCACTTGCATCCTAATAATCAAAGTTTTTTATAATTTATTTAGGTTAAGCCTGTTATTTTCGCCCATTTTAGTGGCAAGACACCAATATTATTATTTTCGTTGCATTTCGGATAAAAGTATTTTATAAAAAAGTCAATTATCTAGGTTTGTTATTTATACAATTAATTAAATTAATTTGACAAAGCTACTTACTGCAGTATGCAGTATATTGCCAGCTTTTTAATATGGATTTTATTAATAACATTATAGGAGAAGAATTAAAAATTTTTGAAAAAAAATTTGCAGAAGCAGTAAAAAGCGAAACACCTTTGCTTGATACCATAATGAAATACATTATTAAACGCAAGGGTAAGCAGTTACGCCCCATGTTTGTTTTCTTAAGTGCAAAACTTCATGGAGAAATTAATGAAAGTACATACAGAGCCGCAGCATTAGTTGAACTATTGCATACTGCAACCCTGGTGCATGACGATGTTGTTGATGACTCTTTGGAACGCAGGAGTTTTTTTTCTGTTAATGCGCTATGGAATAAAAAAATTGCCGTTCTTGTTGGTGATTACCTGCTTTCAAAAGGTTTACTTTTAGCAACTACCAATAATGATTTCAGACATTTACATATTCTTTCTGATGCCGTTAAACAAATGAGTGAAGGCGAATTGCTTCAAATTCAAAAAACAAGAAAATTAAATCTTGATGAGTCAATTTATTTTGAGATCATACGTAATAAAACCGCATCCCTACTCTCCTCAGCCTGTGCTGTAGGTGCTTTCAGCACAAGTAAAAATGAAGAGACTACTTCTAAAATGAAACTATTTGGTGAATATATCGGTATCGCTTTTCAAATCAAAGACGACCTGTTTGATTATGGCAATGAAGATATCGGCAAGCCTACAGGCAATGATATAAAAGAAAAAAAACTTACCCTCCCTTTAATATATACGTTAAACAATATTTCCTCATCTGCAAAAAGAGAATTAATTTATATCATTAAAAATGAAAATAAAAATCCGCAAAAAGTAAAGATCGTAATTGATGCAGTTAATCAAGCCGGCGGAATAAAGTATGCTGCTGAAAAAATGAATACATACCGTGATGAAGCTTTGAAAATTTTATATAGTTTTCCCGAAAACCCCGTAAGAAAAGTTATGGAAGACCTTGTTCGATATACAACGGACAGGAAATATTAAAATGGAGAAAAGATGGAAAATATTAAAAGCTGATGAAAGTAAAGTGATTGCTTTACAGGAATTGCTAAAAATAAACTCTTCCCTTTGTGGTATTTTAATTGAAAGAGGTTTCAACACCTTTGATAAAGCAAAGCAATATTTCAGGCCGCAATTAAGTGAGCTGCATAGTCCCTGGCTGATGAAGGATATGGATAAAGCAGTACAGCGCATCCTTACGGCATTTGAAAAAAGAGAAAAAATACTGGTTTTTGGTGATTATGATGTTGATGGTACTACTTCTGTAGCTTGTATGTACCGGTTTTTGTGTAAAATTTATGAACCTTCGCTTTTAGACTTTTATATTCCTCACCGCTACAGGGAGGGGTATGGTGTAAGCAAAATGGGAATTGATTTCGCAAAAGAAAATGATTTCGGTTTAATTATTTCCCTGGATTGCGGCATTAAATCTGTAGACTTAATTGCCTATGCAAAGGAATTAAACATTGATTTTATTGTTTGCGATCACCATTTACCCGACGAAGAAATTCCTGATGCAGTGGCCATTCTAAATCCCAAACAGTCAGATTGCAATTATCCTTACAAAGAACTTTGCGGTTGCGGTGTTGGCTTTAAATTGATAACTGCACTGGCTCAACACCTGAGCATTGAAGAAGAACATTATTTCTGTTACATTGATCTGGTTGCTGTAGCCATTGCTGCTGATATTGTGCCTATGACAGGTGAGAACCGGATTATTGCATACTATGGATTAGAAAAAATCAACACTAACCCCAATGCCGGAATTAAAGCACTGATTCATTTAGGGGGCATCCAAAAAAAATTATCCATTAATAACGTAGTATTTGTTATTGCGCCAAGGGTTAATGCAGCCGGCCGGATGGATGACGCAAAAAAAGCGGTGCAATTGTTTATTGAAGAAAATTATGATAAAGCTTTTGCATTTGCTGAAATGCTGCATAGCGATAATACCGACCGCAAAGAAGCCGACAGCAGTATTACTGCTGAGGCATTGGAAATAATTGATACGGATGTTGCGCTACAAAATAAAAAAATAACAGTGGTATTTCGTAAGCACTGGCATAAAGGCGTTGTTGGCATTGTTGCCAGCAGATTAATTGAAACCTGGTATCGCCCAACCGTAGTGCTTACAGAAAGCAGCGGCATTGCAACCGGAAGTGCCCGTAGTGTACCCGGATTTAATTTATACGAAGCCATTCACGCATGTAGGGAATATTTATTAGGATATGGTGGACATTTTGCTGCAGCCGGCCTTTCTTTATTGCCGGAAAATGTAGATGCTTTTACCAATAAATTTGAAGAAGTAGTTACTGCCACAATTCCTGAACACCTCCTGATCCCCGAAATTATTATTGATACGGAAATTACCTTCGCTGAATTAACACAGAATTTTTACAACATCATTTGCCAGATGGAGCCCTTTGGCCCTGAGAATATGCGACCGGTTTTTATTGCAAAAAATGTTTTGGATACCGGCTATTCAAAAATTGTAAAAGAACAGCATATTCGTTTTGTAGTAAAGCAGAATAAATATTCTTTTACAGGAATTGGTTTTAACCTGGCGCCAAAATTCGATCTGTTGAAAAAAAATGTTGATATTGTATTTACACTGGATGAAAATGAATGGAACGGCAGTACCAATTTACAATTAAAAGTCATTGATCTCCGAAGCAGCGAACAATGAAATTCTTTTCCTACATAAAATATTTTTTTTACATCGCTTATAACTGGAATATCAGTATTGCCTGGCATATTATCAGGCAGGAAATTAAAGGTGAAAAAAAATACGGCATACATACAACCGGCGCAGATGAATTAAAAAAACTGGAGAAAGCGGGCATTGACATTTTGCATGCTACTATTTATATGCCGGCGAGTTATTTACTGCTTGAAATCATTTTTAATCAATTACCAAATTCTTCCCGGACTCATTTTCTGGATTTAGGCTGTGGTAAAGGCAGAGCCATGTGTGTTGCTGCCCATCAGGGTTTTAAAAAAGTAACTGGTATTGATTTTTCAAAAGCGCTATGTGATTCAGCAAAAGAAAACCTTAGTCTTACCAAAAAAATAATACCTGAACTGCATTTCAATATCATCAATAACGATGCTTTTTATTTTGAAATACCGGATGATGTGGATTGTATTTTTTTATTTAACCCCTTTGACGAAATAATCATGAGTGGGGTAGTAGAAAATATTTTGATCACTCTTGAAAAGAGTCCACGTAAAATTTCAATTATTTATGTAAATCCATTGCATAAAGATCTATTCAGCTCAAGAGGATTTAAAGAAATCTGGTACAGCAAAAAATTGAAATACCTCGAAGCTATAATTCTTGAGAACAGATAAAAAAGGATTGTTCAGGTGTCAGGCCACTACAAATACTCTTTAAATTTAAAAGAACTCTTTTATCTGAAAGCTTCTAAAAAAACAAACTGCTTAGTGGCCAGACACCTAAGATTAACTCATCAACTCCACACTCCTGCTTATAAAGCTGGTTAAACTGTTTCCTTTAAGCAATCCTTGTGATAACAAAGCAAGATCAGCCAAATTCTGTACTAACTTTTCCTGCTTTTCTTTTTCAGTTTCAGCCAGTACTGTTTTATAAATTGCATGATTGCCATTTACAGTCAGTGTTACTTCATCGGGCATGTTGGCATAAAAGGCCCCCATACCACCCTGCATGGCAGCCATATCTTTCATGCGGCGCATAAACTCAGGCCTGGTTGCAACAACCGGTGGAGCATCTGCACTTAACCCTTTTATCTCTACTGAAACATTTATTTCCGGATTTTTAACTGAAAAAAGATCTTTCAACTTTGCTTCGTCATCTTTACTCAAAACACTTTCACCACCCTCCTGCTTATCAATCAGGTTATCTACAATATCACTGTCTACTCTTACAAACTGTACATTCTCCCATTTCATTTCCATCTGGTTTAAAAAACCATTGTCAATGATGGTTTCAAGCTTAACTACAATATAACCCTTTGCTGCAGCCTGTTGTATATAAGCATCCTGTTGTACCGGGTTGGTTGTATATAAGATAACCAGTTTACCATCTTTATTCTTTTGGAGCGTTTCTGTGGTAATCCTGTATTCTTCCAGTGTATAAAATTTTCCGTCTTTCGTATCCTGAAGAATATGAAATTTATTCGCCTTCTCTAAAAACTTATCATCCGTCATCATACCATATTTCACAAACAAGCCCAGGCTCTCCCATTTCTCTTCGAACTGCTTACGGTCTGTCTTAAATATCTCTTCCAGCTTATCAGCTACTTTTTTAGTGATATGTGAATTTATCTTACGTACATTGGGATCGCCCTGTAAATAACTTCGGCTTACATTCAGCGGTATATCCGGACTGTCAATCACACCATGCATCAGCATTAAAAATTCCGGTACAATATCTTTAACCTCATCAGTAACAAAAACCTGGTTACTGTATAATTGAATTTTATCTTTCTGTATTTCGTAGCTTTGTTTGATTTTAGGGAAATATAAAATTCCGGTAAGGTTAAATGGATAATCAACATTTAAATGTATCCAGAACAAAGGTGTTTCGCCAAAAGGATATAATTCTTTGTAAAAATTCTTGTAATCCTCATCAGTTAGTTCAGATGGTTTCTTGGTCCATGCTGGTGCGGTATTGTTGAGTTGCTTTTCAGCTTCTTCTTTACCATCCTTATCTTTCTCCTTTGTTTCGCCATCATGGAAATATATTGGAATTGGCAGGAAGCGGCAGAATTTTTCCAGTATATTCTTCACCTTGTAAGAATCTAAAAATTCCTGGCTTTCTTCATTCAAATGCAAAATAATATCGGTACCCCTGTTATCTTTCTCTACTTCTTCAAGCGTAAATTCCGGGCTGCCATCACACTCCCATCTTACCGCTTTACTTCCTTCTTTAAAACTTTTACTTATTACTTCTACCTTATCGCTCACCATAAATGAACTGTAAAAACCCAATCCAAAATGCCCTATGATATTAGCTTCATTCTGGCCCTTGTATTTTTCAAGGAATTCTTCCGCCCCGCTAAATGCTACCTGGTTCAAATATTTATCAACCTCTTCTTCTGTCATTCCCAAACCGGTATCGGATATAGTTAATGTCTTTTTTTCTTTATCTATTTTAATATCAATCCGCAGATCTCCCAGTTCTCCCTTTGCCTCGCCAATTGAAGAAAGTGTTTTCAGTTTCTGGTTGGCATCTACGGCATTACTTACCAGCTCACGTATAAAAATGTCATGCTCGCTGTATAAAAATTTCTTAATGATAGGGAAAATATTCTCCGTTTGTACACGTATACTGCCTTTTTGCATAGTTTTTTAGTTTGATAGGATAAGTGCAAACATAGTACCAATGACTGTTTGCTGTCAGCATGGCATTATAAGATGTTTTAATTATTAAATATTGTCATTCTTTACTAAAAAAAACAGTGGCTTCTTATTAAGAGGCCACTGTTTAATTCTTTCTTTCTTCAATGAATTACCTGATCATAAATATTTTCTCATCCCTGAAATCGGGGCTAACAATTTGTAAACTATAAACCCCTGGTGCCAGTTTGCCCGGTACAATAAAATTATTATCAATAAAATTAAGCTGTGTTATCAATTCTCTTTGATAAACCAATTGAACACTGCTGTTGAATATCTGAATTTCATAATGCCCGGGCTTGATGCCCTGGTAGGTATAATGCAGGTTGGTACCATGTTGTACAGGATTATTATAAATTACAAATCCTGCAGGTATTGTTGTCATGGTAAAGCTTTGCTCGGCACCATAAGCAATACCACCGTTATTAACAGCGTATGCTTTGTAATAGTATTTACCACCTTGTACCAAACCATTCAAAGTAGCAGAAAAATTCCCACTGCTTAAATTGGTTGAAGGCGCTTTAGTACCAAGACCGTTTGCTAGGCCACTGATACCACTGTATTCAAAACCATAAGTTGTTGTAACCGGGCTGCAGCCAATGCTGCTGATGCTTCCGGCCAATATTACTGAATTTGGATTAAGAATATTTGCATTTCCGGTAACTACTGTAGCAACAGTATTTACACCACTTCCACTTGCGGTTACATTAATGGTAGCTGCGCCGCCGCCGCTAACCGGTATATTACCATTATAAGATTGTGCAGCTGTTGGGCTAAACATCACATAAATAGTCTGAGTATAAGGCCCTGCCGGGTGAGTTAAACTTAACGAAGTTGTATAAGTTCCCGCAGCTGTTGTTGAGAAAGTATAACCAGTCAGCGGGCCAACATTTATGTTGGCAACTGTAATTGCATTACTGTTTATTACGAATGAATTTGGGCCTGCAGTTGCATTTATACAAACGGTACCAAATGCCGTAACCGGCGTTGCCGTTAATACGGGTGCTGCTGTGGTAAAAGAACCCTGTGTTCCATAGCTTGTACTACCAGCATTAGTTGCATAAGCATGATAATAATAAGCAGTGCTTGTTACCAAACCCGTAAGTGCTGATGAAAAGTTTATGCCGTTCAAATTTGTTGAAGCAATTACTGTTCCTGTCCCGTTAGGGAATCCATTTGTAGTACTATATTCAATGCCATAAGCAGTTATTGCCGAACAACCAATTGATGGAATTGTTCCGGCTACAGTTGCTGAAGTTTGTGTGATAGCAGTGGCTGCGCCACTGGTAACCGATGGGGCCGTATTAACCCCTGTACCTGAAGCCGATACACTGGTTGGAGGAGCACCGCCACCGGTAACAGGAATGTTTCCGTTATAAGATTGAACAAAAACCGGACTGAATTTTACAAATATCTGTTGCAAATAGGTTCCACCCGGTTGAGTTAAAATTAACGAAGCGGTATAAGTTCCCCCCGAAGTTGTTGAAAAAGTAAACCCGGCTAAAGGTCCTACAGTTATATTGACTGCAGTAAGATTTGTACCATTAATAGTAAAAGAATTTGGACCTGCAGTTGTGTTTATACAAACATTACCAAAAGCTGTAAGTGGGGTAACCGTTATCACCGGTGTTAATGCTACAGTTGTAAATGATTGTTGTGTGCCATAAGCAGTACCTCCACCATTGGTTGCATAAGCATGATAATAATAAGTAACACCGGGTGTTAATCCTGTAACATTAGAAGAAAAATTTCCAGCACTTAAATTTGTGGAAGCAACGGCTGTACCTGTTCCGTTAGGAAACCCATTTACTGTGCTGTACTCAACACCATAAGCAGTAATTGCAGAACAACCATTTGCAGTAATACTACCTGCAAGTGTGGCCGTAGTTTGTGTAATGGCACTTGCTGCCACGGTTGTTACCGATGCAATTGTATTAATACCAGCACCAGCTGCTGCAACATTTATTGCAGTTGCACCGCCCCCACCAACAGTTATATTGCCGCTATAAGATTGTACTGCTATTGGTGTAAATTTTACAAATATCTGTTGTGAATAAGCTCCCCCTGGTTGTGTCAAGCTTAATGAAGTTGTATATGTTCCGCCTGAAGTTGTTGAATAAGTAAACCCGGCCAAAGCAGCAACAGTTACATTTGCTGCTGTAAGATTTGAACCGGTTATAGTAAATGAATTAGGTCCTGCTGTTGTGTTTATACAAACATTTCCAAAAGCAGTAAGAGCTGTGGCTGTTAATGTGGGCGATCCTGCACTGCATGGATTTAATGTTGTAGCAGTATTTCTAGGTGTTGGAGCACCGGTTATAAAATCGGCTGCATTATTATTAGTATCTGTACATCCATTTAAAAGTCTGAGCACTGAAGTAGTATTGCTTGGTGCAGGGGATGGGCCTGCGCCTTCAAAACAGTTTGCAGTGGCCCCATACCCAACCAGATCAATTATACCTGACGGTGGACATTGTATAGTTACCGCAGTAGTAGTATTCAATAACACAACTTTTCCGGCGGTACCACTCATAGCAATAGTTCCAATTACATCCGGTGTTGGCAAAGGAGTTGTGCCTCCTGCCCCCTGGGCTTCCTGTATAAGGTAATATTGGCCCGGCTGTAAAGTAACATTTGTAAGATTGGTTACCTGCCAGGTAGTAGTGGTACTTGCCGCACTATTATATTGTACTGACCACCCGTTAAGACTAACAGGAGCAGCTGAAGCATTAAACAGTTCAATAAAATCATTAGTATAAATAGATCCTGCATTACCACCACCACCATATGCCTGGCTGATAACAACCTGTGCATTTGATTGCAATGATGCCAGAACAAATAAAAGTATAATTATTTTTTTCATAATCAATATTTGAAATTATTTTTTGCCGGGTTGTTTTCCCAAAAAAGAAGTAAGAGTCATCACTGAATTGAGATGACTCTTACATTTTTATATTATTATTAAACTCATTTTTAAAATATTACTGCCTCGTTATTGAAACATCATCCACTTCATAAGTTGCAGTTTTATCTGCCGCAGTGCCTGAAGGATCATCACCATCATACCTAAATGCAATACGGATAGTTTGACCAACATAAGCAGTTAAATTTATTGACCCGGAAGAAAGGAAAGGGGAAAAACCACTTGCCGGAGGTGTTGCAATTGCTGCAGACAATTGTGTTGTAAAAAAAGTTGATGGTGTTCCGCTACCGGTATATGTTGTAGAAATATAAACCCTGAATTGCGGATTTAATGCTGAAATGAACCCTGCTGAAGTTGTAAAACTCAGTTTAGGAGTAGTTGTACCTGCCAAACTAATAGCCGGCGTAATTAACCAGGTTGTTGCTAATCCACCACTGCTGAATGCAGAAACCTTGGCACATTTTATTGGTGTACTGCCGAAAACTGCATTTTGATAAAGTGAGTTTGAAGAGTTTCCAACTTCAGCAATATTTTGCCAGCCGCTTAATACCAGAGTTTGACCGTTAGCGCCAATGGAACTAAAGTCTTCTTCAAATAAAGAACATCTTGGGCCTGTAAAACTTATATCGCTTGGATCTCTTAAGATCAGTTGTTTGCTGGTATTATATTTTGTGTACAAAGCAACAATGCTGCCATTGCCTGCCGGTGGGTGCTGACCTGCGAAATTAGCATAGCCACTTGTACGTACATCAATACTGCTGCTGCTGCAATCTTTTATAAAAAGATCAAATGAATTTTTTGCAGAAGAAGTATCAGCAAAGGTTCTGTTAACATCTCCTGAAGAAAATTCAAAACCATTCAGTTTTACCAGTGTACCTAATAATGGATCATATATATTGGTTGTTAACTGGCCTACAGTAACCACTCTTGGTACAACAGGATTATCATAAGTACCTCTGGCAATATAAGTGTCAAACAATGTGCTTGGAATACCTGCCAAAGACGGGTTGTTTGGGATCGTATTGTCCAATACACCCAACTGAATCATTCCTGCATAATCACTGAGGTATAATCCTTTGCATCTAATGTATATTTTTCTGCCAATTGGATATGCGGTATATAAATTTGTACCATTCATTTCTATTGCAAGTCCGCCTGTTGCATCCTGTATATAAATCTCTTTATACAGGTTACCGCTTTTATCATCAGCAATAACAGTTCCTGAGATGATCAGGTCAGTAGTAATGGCTTCATAACCCCCCAACGTATGTTTAGCTTTTAATGCTGCAACAGAAGTATTTGCAACAACACCCGGATCAACATATGCAGGCGGATTATCAAAACTCTTTTTGCAGGAATTAATTGCAATAACAGGAAGAATCATCAGAACCGTTGTAACAGAAAGTTTAAAAAAATTTTTCATATTGTATTTATTTAAAGAGTTTGTTTTTTATAAATTTTTATTAAAAGCGAATGCCTATGCTGGCAAAATAATTAAGCCCATATGCATAAAATAATTTTGATGGAAATTTATTTACGTCTTTATTCTGAAAATCAAAACGAAGCTGCTCAAAACCACCGGATACAATGTTTGTATTATTCAGCACATTGTTTACCCCAACATTAAACAGCATGAAGGTTCTTTTCTTCATAGACCTGAATCGGTTATTCATCAACCAGGAATAACCTGCAAAAGCATCTAAAGTATATTGAGCCTTTAATCTTGTCTGATCAATGATCTCATGCCATTTATCAGAAGCAGGGTCCAGACCTTCTACAGCTGTATATGTTCTGCGAAGCGGATTAAAATCAAGCCACATCTGGTCAAAATAATTGAAGCTCACATTTACATACCAGTATTTACGTGAACGATAATTTATACCAACTGTGTAAGCCTCCTGTGGCGTTGGTACATAAAAATTATTGGAATAAACGATATTGTTTTTTGATATAATTTCTGAACTGTTATCTAAAGTCACGGTTGCTTTTTGCCTGGTGTTATAGCGGTACCTTCCAATAGCAGCTGCAGCATTTACTGTTAATCCTTTATAAACGATTACTTCTGCACCAAGCTCAACACCCATGTGTTCTTTGCCAATATTACTGATAGCGTAGTTCACAAAGTTTCTTACCTCATCATTGTAAAAGGTCAACACATTCACCTGGTTTTTAAACACTGTGTAATAACCAGTGGCCCTGAATTTAACTGTTGGCGCAATTAAAACATAACCTGCTTCAACTGATGATATCTGTTCAGATTTCAGGTCATCCTGTATAAAATCTCTTGTTCGGGGTGCCAGATAAGCGTTTTCAAAGAAAGGTGCCCTTGTCATATAAGATGCATTGGCAAAAATATAATTGCCTGTTGTAAACTTATAAGTTAATCCACCTTTAAAAGCGTAGTTATAAAAATTCTGATCTTTTGATTTGCCATAAGAATTGTTAGGGAACAAACCGCTTTTTACATTGCCGTAGCGATAAAAACGTGTGTATGAATGTTCACCACTGATAAAGAAATCAAGCTTACGGAATTTAACGTTGGTTTGTATCCACTCCGATGTTTTTTGAATATTAATATCGTAATCATAACCAAATTTATCACCCACGTTCAGGATACGGTTTGGATGATTAACATCATTTTGAACTGCACTCGGATTATTTCCAAAATCACGCTGTGCAAACTGGTTAATATCTACATAAAATTCACCGCCTAAAAGGTCATCAACTTTTTTGTAATAATTATTTTTTTGGCTCTCATAGGTTAAACCTGCAGTAAGATCAATATGAGAATTGATGGTGGTATTTAAAACCGTATTAAAATTAAACCGGTTGGTATGCGTTATTCTTTCTTCAACTATATATACAGATCTTTTGCCGCTTACATCATTGCCTAGTATTCCGTTTGCATTATGAATGGTTTCCCTGTTGGAGTAGTTAGCATTATACAAAGCATCCCAGTTGATCTGGCGCTTATTCACATCATTTTTTAAAGCATTTAATATTTGAGCAGCAATAACAGGGTCATCTTCATAACTTGGTAAATAACGGTAATAATCTGGTCGTGGATCAGGTGCATTGTACCAATCAAGTCCTGTTGTACTACGTTTGCCTGACATATAAGATGCGGCAGTTGTAAGATTTGTTTTATCGGTTATCTTCCACTCGTGAGTAAGTATGCCAACTGGCTGAAAAGATTTTGCAACACTTGCATTTCTTTTTTTACCATTCTGGTAACCCCAATATGGATTATAAAAATTAGTACCGGCTATATCAAGCATTTCTTTTACTGAAGATCCCTGGCGGCCATTTTCAGTTGGCGTTGCAAAGCCAACAAATGAAATCATGTGACGGGAATTAATTTTTTTATCTATCCCTGTATAGAGTGACCAGCCATCATAATAAGTACCATCAGTAAATCCTTCATCGGCCCAACGACGTGAACCGGAGATACTGAATGCCCATCCTTTTTTATTTAACCCTGTTGAATGAGTTATATAAACACGATTGGTATAATTTCTGTTTGAAGAAGCATAATTAATGGTTGTTTGTTTACGCTGCCTGAAAGCACGGGAATCAATAAAAGTTGCACCACCCAAATTACCTGCACCGGATTTACTGGATTGTAATCCGATGGTAGATTGTTTATTGCGCAACACATCATTAAGGCCTCCCCATAAACCATAAGGCGTAAAACCATTATCCAGGTTTTCCATGGGTACCCCGTTCATATATGTTGAAAACAGGTCGGCATCATAACCACGTACCCTAAAACGCACAACACCAAAATTAAATGCTGCTGCATTGGCAAATGGATTTCTTCCTGAATTCATCTGGGATGAAATATTCTGGGCACTGCCATCCAGGTTATCTGTTTCATCAAGCGAAACCACCGGAATATTATCCAGTGCATTTTCTTTTGCCTCGTTTAGCAGTGTTGAATCATTAAGTGAAATACCCGTTGTGTCTTTTTTCACTTTTTCCTGTGAGATAGCCATATGGTTAAGGCCCATTAAAAACACCAATGTTATAAGTCTTAATTTGTGCTTGAACATATATTATTTTGTTAAAAAAGAATGCAAGTTATTATTTTTATACTTACAACCTAAAAAAAGATATTATTAAATAAATAACTGATATCCGGAAAATAAATATGGATTAATAATATACATCCCTAATCTATACACATACAAATATATAATTAGCTTTGCCCAAATTTATTAAAATGAAAAAAGGGATTTCTGTGTTCTTATTAATTGTATTTTTTATACCCATATCCTGTAAAACTTACGCATGGGGAAAAAGAGGACATGAATTAGTAGCAGAAATTGCTTTTACTTTTTTAGATGATTCTACAAAACAAATAGTAAAAAAATATCTAGGAAACCTGAGCATTGAAGAAGCTGCAAACTGGATGGATGATGAACGCTCTAACAGTTACTATAATTATATGCGTACCTGGCATTACCTGGATATTGATAAAGGCGAAGTCTATACTCCCTCAGGCGAAAGAAATATTCTTACTGTTTTACACTCCGCAATTACTGACCTGAAACAATATAAAACCCTTAAGAAAAAGGATATCAAAAGGGATCTTCTGCTGATCTTTCATTTAATTGGCGATCTCCATCAACCACTACATACAGGCTATGCAATTGATAAAGGTGGTAATACTATTGAGGTCACATCTCCCTATGTTGGCGGAAATCTGCATAGTGTTTGGGATACCCAGATATTAGAATATAAAAACATTACACTGGATTCCTGCCTGCAAACCTATGCTGCTTTAAACACAGCTGAAGTTGCCGAAATAAAAAAAATAAATGAGTTAAAGTGGATGTATCAATCCCGTTCTTTACTGGATACTGTTTATAGTTTTAATAATAATTTTCTGGATAAAAATTATATAGAGAGTAATACAACTGTAATAAAAAAACAACTGGTAATGGCAGGCATACGCCTGGCCAGCATATTAAATGAAGTTTTCACTACCAAGTCATAAATTATATTACAACCACTTTAGAAATTTAATATCTATGTTATATTGAATATATAACTTTAGGAATTATATTGCAGATATTCTTTATTAGTAAAATGTATTACGTTTTATAGCTAATTAACAAAAAAATCAAATAACTTTGCAAATTCAATTTTCTGAAAGCACAATAGTTTTTTTTACTTTATTGGCTTTATTGCAGGAAATGTTCTTTTCATTTCATTTGTGGCAGCTTAATAAATAATTGCTTCAGTTGATTGAAACTATTTTAAGTATAATAATCCCCTAACTGTTTTAATCCATACACATATTCAATGGTTTTTTACTATTGAAATTGGAGACGTTG
Source organism: Chitinophagaceae bacterium (assembly GCA_043748745.1). Lineage (GTDB taxonomy): Bacteria > Bacteroidota > Bacteroidia > Chitinophagales > Chitinophagaceae > Ferruginibacter. The sequence goes on from JAYVEQ010000039.1 coordinate 54,268, forward strand.
ATTTTTTTAATTTAAGAAAAGAACTAATATCAGATGAAAAGAATTTTACAGGTTTTTATATGCTTACTTTTTTTTGATATCTCATTTGGACAAACACCTGTACCCATGGCTTCGCAGCCGGGTCTTAGCTACACAGAAAATTTTGCTGATATTGCCAACTGGGCAAATAATTTTGCTGCAGGTTCAGGTGCTAATAGATTTACTTCTGTTGCAGTTGGTGGTAGTACAGCCATTCCTTCAGCAACAAAAATAACAACAGCTACTTCAACATTTGTAACAAGTAGTGCAGGAGGAGTACAAAAGGGTAGTGACCAAACAGCACCTACCACTTCAATTGTATTATTAACTACCGGCACAAGTGATAATTCAACATCGGCTGCAATTGACCTTTTTATGGATTTCACCGGTGTTAATGCCGGTACAATTAGCTTTGACTGGGCAACCGTTTTTAATTCAACTGGTAACAGGAACGGATCATTAAGAGTATATGCCAGTACAGATGGAATAAATTTTACTGACCTAACTTCAGCATTTGTTTTAAACTTCTCCAATAATGTTATAGCATCAGGAAGCATTACAAATATTGCATTACCATCTTCATTTAATAACTCTGCAACTGCGAGATTACGTTTTTATTATCATAATGGTTCTGGTGGCACCACAGGTTCCCGCCCAAAAATCAGCATTGATAATTTAATAATAACAGCCGCAGCTAACACTCCCTGTGTAACACCTACTGCACAGCCAACCAATTTAATTTTTGGTACTATTACCAGTACCAGCATCGCCGCAAATTTTACAGCTGCAAGCCCTGCACCAAATGGCTACCTGGTAGTTATAAGTAATAACAGCAGTCTTTCTTCCTTACCGGTTGACGGCACTACTTATAATTCAGGCGATAATATTGGTGATGGTTATGTTGTAAGTAATGGCAATTTTTTAAATTTTACAGCAACCGGTTTATCGCCCTCAACCACTTTTTACTTTTATATTTTTTCAGTTAATAATATTTGTATTGGCAGTGTAAAATATTTAACGGTTAATCCGTTAACAGGTAATGCTTCAACCGCAGCCGGTTTCCCGCCATGTACAACAGCATCGGCACAACCAACCGGTTTAATTTTTGGTACAACAACTGTTAATTCTATTGCCGGTTCATTTAATGCTGCATCAGCAGATGGATATCTTGTTTTAAGAAGCACTTCATCAAGTTTAAGTGCCAACCCTGCAAATACTATTCTATATAATACAGGCGATGTTATTGGTAATGCAACAGTAGTTCAGCAAAATAATCTGACAAATTTTACAGCTTCTGGTTTATCTTCAAATACACTTTATTATTTTTATACTTTCAGTTATAATTCACAAAATTGCAGCAATGGGCCGGTGTATTTAACAACGGCACCACTGAGTGGTTCAAAATCAACAGCTGATCTTTCACCATGTACTACACCCTCATCACAACCGGCAAATTTATTTTTTACAATGTCAGGTAATGCAATTGCGGGTTCATTTAATGCAGGATCTGGGGCCGATGCTTATCTGGTAATAAGAAGTTTAAGCCCTTCCTTATCAGCAACTCCGCTTAATAATACAAATTATAATGTTGGTGACAATTTGGGTGGAGGATTTGTAGTTTCAAATAATGCCAATAAAAGTTTTGTTACTGCCGGGTTGATCTCAAACACCACATATTATTTTTATGTATTCGCATTTAACAAAAACTGCAGCGGTGGCACCAAATACCTTACGGTTAGCCCGTTGCAGGGTAATGCAACAACAACAAATGACCCCGTAAATAATTATTATTTCGGTAATCTGCATGCACATTCCGATTATTCAGATGGTAACAAGGATAATCCCGGATTTACACCATACGATGATTACACCTATGCCAAGTCATCTTTGTGTATGGATTATCTGGGGATATCTGAACATAATCATTACACTGCAGGAACTGTGCTCAGTAATTATCATTTGGGAGTTACGCAAGCCAATAATTTTACAGCAACTTATCCCGGTTTTATAGCATTATATGGCATGGAGTGGGGTGTTATCAGTAATGGCGGGCACGTATTGGTTTATGGCGATGGCATGAATAATTTATGGGGATGGGAATCTGGCAGTGGCGGCTGGGGCACAAGCAATAATTATGATATTTTAGTTGCCAAATCAGACTATACCGGAGCAAATGGTTTATTTAAAACAGTGAACGATAACAGCAGCTCTAATACTTTTGCGGCTTTGGCACATCCCAACTCTACTGATTTTGGTAACCTTTACAATATATCTTATAGTTCTGTTGCAGATGCTGCAATTACCGGAACTGCTGTTGAAAGCGGCCCCGCATTTTCAACTAATACTACTTATACTGAACCTGCTTCTTCCTTAAGTTATCTTTCTTATTATCAAAAATTATTGTCGAAAGGATATCACCTTGGGCCAACTATAGATCATGATAATCACTACACCACTTTCGGAAGAACTACTTATTCCAGATCGGCTGTTGTTGCTCCGGTATTAAGTAAAACGGAAATTATTAAAGGCTTTAGGAACATACATTTTTATGCTACCCAGGATTGTGATACCAAAGTTGACTTTACCCTTAATACAAAAATCATGGGCAGTATATTTATCGGCACAGGGTCACCTGTTATTGCCGTAAATATTTATGATGCTACAACCAGCACTTCAGGGGCTATTATACGGGTTATGTTTGGTATACCTGGAAGCGGCAACAATGCTGTAAAAATTGATTCGGCCATTGGCAATTCATTAATTTATGTAGATAATAATTTAGCCAACCTGGCAACAGGTTATTATTATATTGACATCACAAATGGCAGCAGCAGGATGATCACCTCGCCTGTATGGTATACCAGGTCCGATAATCTCGTATTACCGGTAACCTTCAGTTCATTTATCGCACAGAAGATTGATAAGGCCGTTAAACTGGCCTGGAGTACTGAGCAGGAAATTAACAGCAGTCATTTTATTATTGAAAGATCGGAAGATGGAAGAAACTGGAAAAGCATTGCAAACATTGCTGCTGCCGGTTATAGCAACAATCACCTTGATTATATTATTTATGATAATTTACCATTGAACGGAAACAGCTACTACCGGATTAAACAGGTAGATAAAGACGGTAAATTCCAGGTATCTGTTGTAAGAAATATCAGTTTTGACCTGGGGTATATGGTTAAGATTTCACCTAATCCTGCAAGAGATTTTATTACTATAGCGCTGGAGAAAAATTACAATACAAATACATTAATTCAGATTAATAATGACGCAGGAAATATTGTTTATACTCAAAAATCAAACCTGGCTATAATCAATATCAATACATCGCATTTTTCCAGAGGTTTGTATTTTATAAAAACCATTAATGCTGATAAGGTTACCAATCAAAAACTTTTATTACAATAACCCTGATCTAAAAAAATAAAAGATTAACCTGTTGGCTACTCAAGCTACAATAACTGTTTGCTCTGCTGATAACAGGGGAATATTTTTAAAACGTAAAATTATATTAGCAGTTGTTACCACATCTTTCTGGCAATAAGTTACAATACGTTCAAGATTTTTTTCTTTCCAGTAAACATCAGCAACCATACTCCCGTCAATATCATCTTTTGGAGATGGTACACCTAAAGCTGCCGCTAATAATTTTAATGATGTGTAATGTTTATAATCTCCAAAACGCCAGTACTGAAAAGTGTCTACCATATTAGTTTCCCATGGTTTCATATTTTGAAAATCGAGAAAAAGGGGAATGGCCAAATTATTGATCAACAAACGGCGGCAAATAAAAGGTATATCAAACTCTTTAATATTATGCCCGGTAAAACTCCATTTATTATTAGTTGCTTCCAGCTTTTGCAAAGCAACTATAAAATCCTGCAGCAAAATTTTTTCGTCATCACCATAAAATGATTTTAAGCGTAGTTGCTGCATATTACCTTCCCTTCTGAAATAACCAATGCTTATGCAGATCACTTTTGCAAACTCGGCCATAACGCCGGCACGGTGAGGGTAAAATTCCTCAGCCGTAACATCTTCAGGTAATGTTCGCTGCACTTTCTCTTTCCAGAGCAATTGCCATTCTTCATTCATCCCATTAAATTCAGGATGTTCGGGAACCGTTTCAATATCAATTAACAGCAGGTTTTCTAAACGAATGTTTTGCATAGCGGATAATTAAGCAAAGCAAAATACAAAGTGATTTTTAAAAATGCAAGGGGGCTGGGTGATAAATAACAGCTGTACTATCTCTAATACGCTTATCACGTATCCAGTATCTTCTTAAAATGTTACTCCAACAAAAACCTGTATTGCCTGACTTTTCCAGGATTGACGGTTGTCAATAGCATTCAGATCGGTTAAACCCAGTTTATATCTTGCCCCTAAGTTCACAAAAGGCAATTGTATCCATAAACCACCAAGGGCACTCCATTCAGCGTTTTTATAAATATTGCCATCATTTTTTAAGCTGTCAACAGTTTGTTTTAAGAGGCCTCCATAAGCAGGGCCGATCTGAAGTTTTACTCTTTTACTGCTTCCTACATTTATATTAAGCAACACAGGAACTTCCAGAAAATTCAGTTTTGAAGATTTCTGGCTTCCATCCCTGAATATATCATCATAAATATCCGAAGGATCATTGCTGAACTCAGATGAGGTCTGTACAAAATTTACCTCGGGTTGTAAACCAAAACGGTTGCTGAAATTAAACTGTAAAAAAACACCTGCCTGAAAATTATAATTGAAACCCTGCTTATATGATTGGCCGCTGATCTTATTTACATTAACTCCGGCCTTTGCACCAAAGCGAAAAAAATTTTCCTGTTCGCCGTTCACTTTATTTCTTTGGGAAAATGATACTAATGATGTGAATAGCAGTAATATCAAAATTGATTTTTGCACAATTACTTTTTTGGTGAAGACATTGTTAACCAGCTAAGATTATGCCAAATAAAGAAGTCATTACTAACTTATTCATTATATAAATAAAACAAGCCTGCACAATATTTTGCAGGCTCGTTTTTAACTATTAATCTCTTATAGTAAAAGCAATACACTATTACTTCCAATGGCCCGGTATCCATGTCCAGCCACGCCTTGTATTTTTCCAATGGCCTTCAACCCAATGGTCCCTGCGTTGCGGAGGCCTTGCCCAATATCCATCGGTATAAACATATTGACCCCCACGCCATTCATAATTGCCGCCTACCCAAACATGTACTGGTGAAGGCATGGGTGGTCTTACTCTTACAATTGGTGCTGCAGGACGTATTTTAACTACAAACTGTGCCTCAGTTGCAAAAGAAAATGATAGTGCTACAGCAATCATCAGAATAATTTTTGAAACATATTTTTTCATAGTGTTTATTTTTATGTTTTTAAGACCTGTAAACTTATAAAAAGTTTAATAATCTATATGAATTTCATCCCTTAAATATTTCAGGTAAATAAAAACCCCACTCTTTTCAGAATGGGGTTTTCTATTAATAAGTATTTGCTTTTACTCTTCTCCTATTCTCACTTTACCTTTTTGCTTAGCTATCACTTCTTCTGCGATATTATTTGGTGCAGGAGAATAATGACTGAACTCCATAGTTGAAGTAGCACGGCCGGATGATAATGAACGCAATTGCGTTACATAACCAAACATTTCACTTAAGGGTACTTTGGCTTTAATAACCTGTACGCCATGTTTGCTGTCCATCCCTTCCAGCATACCCCGACGACGGTTTAAGTCACCCGTAACATCACCCATGTACTGATCCGGTGTTAATACTTCTACTTTCATAATCGGTTCCAGTAAAACAGGTTTTGCTTTACGTCCTGCTTCACGGTATCCCTGCTTTGCACAAAGTTCAAAACTCATGGCATCACTATCCACCTGGTGAAAAGAACCATCAAACACACGTACTTTCATACTTTCCATTGGGTAACCAGCTAATACGCCTGTTGTCATAGCGCTTTCAAAACCTTTTTGAATGGCCGGTACAAATTCTTTTGGAATACTACCACCAAACAATCCGTTTACAAACTGAAAATTACCTTTATTCTTTTCTTTATCATTCAAAAACTCTTCGTCAGCGGGCCCGATCTCAAAAATGATATCGGCAAATTTACCACGGCCACCGGTTTGTTTTTTCAACGTTTCACGGTGCTCAATAGAATTTTGAAAAGCTTCTTTATAAGCAACCTGCGGAGCTCCCTGGTTAATTTCTACTTTAAACTCACGACGCATACGATCCACAATGATCTCCAGATGCAACTCACCCATACCACTTAAAATAGTTTGGCCGGTTTCTTCATCTGTCTTTACTCTTAATGTAGGATCTTCCTCTACCAGTTTAGCAATGGCCATACCCATTTTATCAACGTCGGCCTGTGTTTTTGGTTCTACCGCTACAGAGATAACCGGTTCCGGGAAAGTCATTGCTTCCAATACGATCGGGTTATCTTCATTACATAATGTATCACCTGTTTTAATATCTTTAAAACCAACAGCTGCCCCAATATCACCAGCCTCAATAAAATCAACCGGGTTTTGTTTGTTGGCATGCATCTGCATGATACGGCTGATACGTTCGTTCTTTCCTGTTCTGGTATTCAGCACATATGAACCGGAATTCAAACGGCCACTATAAGCCCGGAAGAAAGCTAATCGCCCCACAAAAGGATCGGTCATGATCTTAAACGCCAAAGCGCTGAATGGTTCTTTAGGATCGCAATGACGCAACAGTTCTTCGCCTGTATCAGGATTGATTCCTTTTACAGCCTCAATATCCATTGGGCCCGGCAGGTAACGAACAATTGCATCCAATGCAGTTTGTACACCTTTATTTTTAAAAGATGAACCACACATCATCGGGATGATAGAAATATCGATTGTTGCTTTACGAATCGCTTCATGAATTTCATCTTCTGAAATTGTATTAGGATCATCAAAGAATTTCTCTAATAATTTATCATCATAATCAGCAACAGCTTCAATTAAATGTTGTCTCCATTCGTTCACATCATCTACCATATCCTCGGGAATAGGAACTTCATTAAAGGTCATACCTAAAGTTGCATCATCCCATACCATGGCTTTCATAGTGATAAGATCAACCACACCCTTAAAATCATCTTCTGCCCCAATCGGTAATTGCAAAGGCACAGCTTTAGCACCTAGCATTTCTTTAATTTGTTTTACCACATTTAAGAAATCGGCTCCTGCACGATCCATTTTATTTACAAATCCAACACGGGGTACTTTGTATTTGTTAGCCTGGCGCCAAACTGTTTCAGATTGTGGTTCTACACCACTTACAGCACAAAACAATGCCAATAAGCCATCCAGCACACGTAAAGAACGTTCTACCTCTACAGTAAAATCTACGTGGCCCGGGGTATCAATAATGTTGAATTTATATTGCTTGGTATCAGCAACTTTTTTACCCTGCTCCATTGGAAAATTCCAAAAACAGGTAGTAGCAGCAGAAGTAATCGTAATTCCTCTTTCCTGCTCCTGGGCCATCCAGTCCATAGTTGCGGCACCATCATGTACCTCACCTATTTTATGGTTAACACCGGTATAATACAATATACGTTCGGTGGTTGTGGTTTTACCTGCATCAATGTGAGCCGCAATTCCAAAGTTTCGTTGATAACGTAAATCTGCCATTTTATTTTATTTAATATTTAAGTTTTTTTTGATTTAATAATTTTGTTTCCGACCCCCCTCATTGAACTTTACTCATCATCGTTGTGTCGCTATCTTGTACTGTTGAATCTTTATTCGTCTTTTATTACAGCGAAATAGCTGCAATTATTTCCCGTAAGTTTTGGGAACTGCCTGATATGATTGTTTAACTCTCATAGTATGCTAAATAAGTACAGCTCCATCCCGTAAAATGCCGCAGCTTTTAGCGCCGCAAAGGTACGTTCATTTTCTTTAATAACAAAGAGAGACAGAAACAAAAAAACCATCCGGTAAAGGATGGCTTTGAATATTTTATATAATTAAAATTTAGATCCTGAAGTGAGCAAAAGCCTTGTTGGCTTCAGCCATACGGTGTGTGTCTTCTTTCTTTTTAAAAGATGCACCTTCACCTTTACTGGCAGCAACAATCTCATTAGCTAACTTATCAGCCATACTGCGGCCGTTTCTGTCCCTGCTGTATTTTATCATCCATTTTATACTTAATGAAATCTTTCTGTCTGAACGTACTTCAGCAGGGATCTGGAATGTAGCACCACCAATACGGCGACTGCGTACTTCTACACCTGGTGTAATATTAGCAAGGGCTTTCTTCCAAACTTCATATCCATCCTCACCGGTTTGCTTGGCTACTTTATCCAAAGCATCATAAAAAATAATAAATGCACCACTTTTTTTACCGGCCCACATCAGGTTGTTTACAAAACGTGTAACCAACTTGTCGTTGAATTTTGGATCAGGTGCTAAAGGTATTTTTTTTGGTTGTGTTTTCCTCATTGTTATTTATTTTATCCAACTCACTCAGATTTATTAAAACCAAGTCCGTCGAAGAATTATTTTTTAGCTTTTTCTTTTTTAGTTCCGTATTTGCTGCGGCTTTGTTTACGGTCTTTAACTCCGGCAGTATCTAAACTTCCACGTACAATATGATAACGTACACCTGGTAAATCCTTAACCCTGCCTCCACGTATCAATACAATAGAATGTTCCTGTAAATTGTGTCCTTCACCCGGAATGTAGGCGATAACCTCAATTTTATTGGTTAAACGTACTTTAGCTACTTTACGTAATGCCGAATTTGGTTTTTTAGGAGTGGTTGTGTACACTCTTGTACAAACACCACGGCGCTGTGGACAGCTATCCAAAGCTCTGGACTTACTTTTAGCTTTAATTACTTCTCTTCCTTTTCTTACTAATTGTTGTATTGTGGGCATTATGTACCTTTTATTTTTCGGACGGCAAAGGTATGTTTTATCATTTGATTTTAGAAAATTAAAAGTAAAAAAAATCATTTTTTATTCACATTCAATAAAAAAACCGCTCTGAAGGGGCGGTTTTAGACTTTTCCAGATGTATTTGTTTGTTATAATTTAAGCATCCATCCGTGGTTATCAGGTATTTGGCCGTAACGAATGGCATTTAGCTGTTTTTTAAGTGCAGGGGCAGTTTGCCATTTATCAACATCAAATTCCATAACATAATCCTTATACCGCAATTCTTTTATCATGGAAATGGTTGCAGCTGTTCCGGTACCAAAAACCTCGTATAAAATCCCGGCTTTGTGTGCCGATATAACATCATCAATGCTTAATTCATTTTCTTCAACCGCAAATCCCATTTCTCTTAATAAAACCATAGTACTATCCCTGGTAACACCTGCTAGTATGGTTCCTTCTTTTAAATCAGGGGTAATGGCTTTATTGCCAATAATAAAGAAAACATTCATAGTTCCGCATTCCTGCACATATTTATGTTCAAAAGCATCTGTCCATAATACCTGATCGTACCCTTTTAGTTTTGCCTGCGCTGTGGCATACATGGCACCACCATAATTACCGGCAGCTTTTGCGTATCCTACTCCACCCGGTACAGCTCTTACATATTTCTCTTCAACGTAAATACGCATCGGAGCGCTATAATAAGGTCCGGTAGGGCTGAGTATGATTAAAAACTTATATTTTTCGCTAGGCCTTACTCCAATCATTTCATCAGAACTAAACATGAAAGGACGGATGTATAAAGAATGATCTTTCTGCTGAGGTATCCAGCTTTTATCCAGTTCCACCAACAAACGCATACCCTCCATAAATATCTCTTCTGGCACCTGCGGCATCTGCATTCTTTCTGCCGATATATTAAACCGCTTAAAATTATCCTGTGGACGAAAAATAGAAGCTTCCCCAACTGCATTTTTATAAGCTTTCACACCTTCAAAAATAGCCTGGCCATAATGTAGCGCCGCAAGTGATGGTTCTAATAATAATGATTGATAAGGTTTTATTTCTGCATTTTTCCATTCACCATCCTCGTAATCCACTTCCAGCATATGATCTGTAAAGTATTTCCCGAAAGGAATGTTTTCCAGGTTTATATCTTTTAACTTACTACGTTCCACTTTTGTAATATTAATATCAGCGGCTGCAATCATAATCGTTAATTTTACTGCAAAGAAACGAAAAAAACAATACTCCAAATTACCTTTTAATGAGTTTAGATAATATTCAGTTACCAGCAACAGTATTACAGGGTTTATATACCAAACCACTTTATGATTTGAACACAGACAGGTCGGAATCTACGATCATTCAAACTAACAACATTTCCTACCTGGGTAATAACCAAAAAAAAATTATGATTCTTATCAGGTCTTCAACAGCTATTTATTTACCTGATGATGAACTGAATTTTTTACTGGGTATTTTAACGGCCTGCAAACTTGGAATGGACGATATAACACTGATAAATTTTTCAAGAACACCTTCTCTGTTATATATACATTTAACTGAACAATTTATGGCAGAAAAAATATTTTTATTTGGTGTAGAGCCAGCGGAATTGGGGTTACCATTAGCATTTCCGCATTATCAGATTCAGCATTTCAATAACCAGGTTTACCTTTCTGCAGTTTCTTTAAATGAGCTTCAAACCGATAAAGAAGAGAAAGTAAAATTATGGAGTTGTTTAAAAAAGGTTTTTTTAATAGGATAAACAGAAATATTAATACCAAAAATGAATACTATCATATTTGCAACCAATAACCAGCATAAAGTTAATGAGGTGCGTTCTGTATTAAGTAATAGCTTTAATATAATTACTTTAAAAGAAGCCGGTATTGATATTGATATTCCCGAACCATATGATACTTTAGAAGCTAATGCATCAGAAAAATCAAAAACCATTTATACATTAACCCATAAGAACTGTTTTAGTGAAGATACAGGGCTTGAGGTAAAAGCATTAAATGGAGAACCCGGAGTTAAAAGCGCACGTTATGCCGGCGAGAACAGGATCTTTGATGATAATATAGATAAGCTCTTAATAAACCTGAGCTCTGTTAATAATAAATCAGCCCGTTTCAGAACTGTAATATCCCTGATACTCGATGGCAATGAACATTTATTTGAAGGAATTTGTACCGGTAAAATTATTAATGAAAAGAGAGGAAAGAATGGATTTGGTTATGATCAGGTATTTATACCTGATGGCAGTGATAAAACATTTGCTGAAATGGACATGGATGAAAAAAATAAATTCAGTCATCGAAAGAAAGCTACGGAAAAATTAATGACCTTTTTGAAAAAATAAAAATGGCAAGAATAAAAATCGAAATGCCGGTTAGCATTATTGCTGCGTTTCAAATACCCATACGAATTGCTGATATCAATTATGGCAACCATGTTGGCAACGATGCTTTTGTAAGCGTTATACATGAAGCAAGAATGCAGTGGCTGCTACAATATGGGTATAACGAATTAAACATTGAAGGAATTGGATTGATAATGAGTGACCTTGCTCTTGAATTTAAAAATGAATCTTTTTACGGTGATGTGGTGGAAGTGAAACTTGGTACCGGTGAAATATCAAAAGTTGGGTTTGAACTGTATTATCAACTTTTTACAAAACGAAATGCTGAAATCATTTTATTGGCCAATGCAAAAACAGGTATGGTTTGTTATGATTATGATGCAAAAAAAGTTGCTGCTATACCTGATAAATTAAAAACCATTCTTGCATGTTAAAGGTTAATCCTGATTCCATCTTACCCAGTTTTCTTCCGCCTGAATGATCAACATTTCGAATCCATTGACAATTACTGCACCCTGCTCCTCTCCTTTTTGTAAGAATAAAGTTTTAGCCGGATTATAAACCAGGTCAAATAAATAATTATCTGTTGTTAAAAAAGTATAGGGCAAATCAGCACAAGTATCTTCAGCAGGGGACATGCCGAGTGGCGTGGTATTTATAATAATATTGTACTGCGTAATAATATCTTTTGTAATTTGATTGTATTGAATAAAATTCTCTCCGATATTTTCCATTCTTGAAACAACTAAAAAATCAATCCCAAGTTTCTTAAGTACATACCGGACCGCCTTTGAAGCACCACCGGTCCCCAGAACCAATGCTTTTTTATGAATAGGTTTTAGATTTTTTACAAAAGACCTTTCAAATCCTATGATATCTGTATTAAAGGCTGTTAATTCTTTTCCCCTTATTTTAATGCAGTTTGCGGCGCCAATCTCTTTTACTTCGTCAGATAGATGGGTGACATATTTCAGTGCCTTTTCTTTGTATGGAATAGTTACGCTTAATCCTTTAAGCGTAGGGTTATCAATTAAAAATTGAGGGAATTCTTCAATAGTTTTTAATGGAAAAGAAAGATAGATTGCACTAGCTATTCCTTCTCTCTGTATTTTTTCTGTAAAATATTGTTTTGAAAAAGAATGCGTTAAAGGAAAACCAATAGTGCCGTATGTTGTCATTACACAGTTTCTTTATTCAAATACAAATGGAATGTATCGCCACGTAAGCCTATTCGCATAGCTTCCAACGGAATTACTTCGTTAGGCGCAATATTACCGAGATTTACATTACATCCTATTAGCTCCAAAAAGTACAGCTGTTGAGTTTTTTGTGGTGCTTCCCAAATAATTTTTTCTTCAGGAATCTGTGTAAGGATTTCCTGAACCAATCCTTCTCTTACCTCTCCCGTACCTCTGTATATACCCACATTACCTGCTTCCCTTGCTTCTGCTATTACATAGGTTGAACCGGATTCCAGTTCTGCTTTCATTAATTCTATCCATTTATATGGAGGAATGATATGAGCGGCATCTTTACTTCCTACCTCACTCAATACCACTCCAATTTTAGCCAGCTTTTCAATATAACCACATTTTTCTGCATGTGGTATATCTATTGAACCATCACTTACTTCCATATAACTAACTCCAAATTCTTTACAAACATTAATATAATCTTCAAACTGATTTCTGATCAAAAATGCTTCAAACAGGGTGCCTCCAAAATAAATAGGCATATCATATGATTTATAAACTTCCAGCTTTTCTTTAAGATTTGGTGTAACATAAGATGTACCAAAACCAAGTTTTACCACGTCTACATGTGGGTGTGTTGCACTCATAAAATTTTTGGAATCCTCTACACTTAACCCTTTATCCATTACCATGGTAATGCCATGATTACGTGGTTTTACATTCCGTTCAGGTATTTGGGAAAGATTAAAGTTCATATTGATAAATTTATGGAGTGCAAAGATAACTGTAGAACGTCAAAAAATGCTAATACTGAAATATCGGTTTTTAAAGCGAATTCCGTTTTTTAAAACGAGCTATAACATCAACCACCTGTTGATTTTGGAGAATAGAAGGATTTATTTCAATAAATTTTTTAACGAGTTTAGGATTCCTGTTCATACCTGTTTCCAGGTGTAACAACGCCTCCTTAGATTTACCCATTGCATATAAAACTGCACTTTTGTAAAAAAGAAATATCGGTTTCCCATCTGTTTGCTCAAAAGCAAAACCGGCATATTCCAAAGCCTCTTCCAGCATCTCTGCTTTATACAGGCATTTTAATAATTCTATCCAGCCATTAATATTTTTCGGTCTTACCCTTACAACATTACCAAAATAGGTAATGGCATCTTCCAGGTTACCCATTTCCATGTAACACTGCCCCATGGCCAGATTATATTCAGGTTGCATACGATGGATCCGCATGGCTATTTCAAGATTTTTTATAGCACTGTCCCATATACCTTCATTCATGTATGTACAGGCTATTTTGTAATTCAATTGGCTGTCATCATGATTTAAATGGCTTGCTTTCCGGTAATTAAAACGGGCCTGGGCATAATTCCCCATTTTATCATAACAATGTCCGATAGCCTCATAAATCACGTCTTCCGGCCTGGCCAGTTCAAGTACTTTCTCTAAAACCTCAACAGCCTCTTTATACCGGCGTAATCGTATATAAGCATCGCCCATATTACGTAAAGCATAATCAAATTTTTCATCAATGGCAACTGCATACTGGTAAGCGTCAATTGCTTTTTCATATAATTTTAAACCCTGGTAAGCAGCTGCAAGGTTAAACCAGGCCAGTTCGTTAAAGGGAAAGTCTTCGATTATTTTTTGATGCAATTTTATTCCTTCTTCATTACGCCCTGTAAAATCTGTCCAAAAACAAATTTTGTATAAGGCCTCTTCATTATTGGGTTCCAGCTCCAGTATCATTTTCAGGCAATCAAAAACTTTTTCAAAATTTTCATAGTCATCATATACATCTGCCAATTCAAATAACAGATCAAGTTTCTCTTCGCCATCAAAGTCTTCAAGTGCAGTTTCTAAAACAGCCGCAGCTTTTTGCTGCTGATCCAATGCCAGGTAAGCATCAGTCTTTAATATATACAGATTGGTGTCTTTACTATCCAGTAATTCTGCCTGATCAAGAATAAATAAAGCTTCCTTATATTGCCTTAACGCAATTAGCAGATCTGCCTTTTTTAAAAGTAACATAGCGGAGTATGGATATTGCTCAATACCATACTCAGCAGCTTCCAAAGCCTGGGATAATTGTTCTTTTTCATCAAAATGATCTATAATACGTTCAAATGAGTCCTCTTCAATAAATGAATTGCTTTTACCGCTTTTGAGATTATCAAATTGCTGGAGTAACTCTTTCAATTCTTCTTTGTCCTGGCGGTAAGGATATTTACTCATGGGCTATAGGTTATTGTAAATTAACAACTTTTGAAGAATTTTACAAGTTTTAATAACAATTTTTAAACTTAAACGTTAAAAGAATGTAAAAAGAATTGATGGATGGTATGGAATAACCAAATAATTTTCAATATATTTGTTTAAATTAAATTAAAATTAAAGATGAAAAAAGCCAAAATGATACTGATTGTTGTGATACTTAGCGGTATTACATTCAGTGCTTTGGCTGACAGAGGCATTGGTAAAAAAAGCAAAGCAAAAGCAACGCTTAATATCAGCACTTCTGGTTCATTAAGAAATTCAATTTCACTTAATTTAAAAACAGGTTTAAAATATACAGGTAGTTTGTTGGTAACCCAACAATCAGTGGGTAATGCTTTACTAAGCAATACATTACTTACTTATCAAAAAGGTAATACTGTTTATATTATTCCACATAGGCAAGTGATTGCTGTTCCTGAAATGAGCCAGGGATACACCGGAATGAAACTAATTATTAAAGCACATTAAATACAAAAGCCTGATTTTTAGGCTTTTTTTAATCCCACTCATTACATCAATTCCCTTTTTTTAAATTTTGATTTTCTTCATAGGTCATTACCCTGTATCCCGAAGTGGGAAAATCAAATTGTGATACCAATACCGGATCATATGATAATTTAGAAATTGTATACTTGAATTTCATTTTGCCTGACTCTATTTCATATTGTATAGCAAGCCCCGGCAGATTGCTAAAAGTGGCATCGTAATCTTTATTAACGGGAACCAGGTCTGGAGCATAGTAAACTACAAATGTTTTGCCATTTGGCATATTTGCAATGGCTTTTCTTGTATTATAACCGGCAATAGTTTTAAACTCATTTGTAAGCTCAAATCTGATATCGCTATACAATTTATTTTTTGCCTTCCAGTTAACTTTATTAAGGGTAATCATTAATTTCTGGCCGCTGAATTCTTTTAAAATAACGGCATTGTCAGTTTTTGAATTGAATATGGTGATTTCCTTTCCTAATGTACTAATAACATCTGTACGGATGTTATTACCTTTTAAATAAACGGTTGTAGTTGCTCCTTCCAAGGCATCACCTTTTTGTTGTTCATTATTACCTGTTTCAATAACCATATTATACACAATTGTGCCTTCGGCAATATTGCGTTGAGCAAATACAGATAGGTATCCGGTTAATAAGGTTAAGAATAAAATATAACGACTGACATCTTTCATTATCACACTATTTTAATAAAGGTAATAAAATCCCGTGCCAAGATGATATTAAAGCTGAAATAAAAAACCTGCAAACCTATTAACAGCTTGCAGGTTGTGAAATATTTAACTAAAAGGCTATTTCTTTGTATTTTTTTTCTTTAAATCCTGCAATTTTTTATTGCTCTCCTGCATAGCCATCATTCGCTCCTGAAGTTTACTTTGCTTTACCGGTTTTTTCCGGTTTTCTTCTATTTGTGCCAGAATTTTTTCATGATTTATGATATACTTCTGTATAACAATTTGAAGTATCAATGTTATTGTATTTGATACAGTATAATACCAGGTTAAAGCCGATGGCAAATTATTGAATACCCCCAAGAGTAATACCGGGAAAATATATGGCATATACTTCATTACAGGATTACTGTTATCCTGCATGTTGCTCATGCTGTAAATGGAAATTATTAAACTGGTAAGTGTTGCAGTAATAGTAAATAAACTTACATGATCACCATAAAAGGGAATGGAAAAAGGCAATGTAGCAATTGAATCATATGCTGCAAGATCTTTTGCCCATAGAAAATTTTGCCCCCGCAAAGAAATATTTGATTGAAAGAAATAATATAGTGACATGAATATCGGAATCTGTAAGAGTGCGGGCAAACAACCTCCCAATGGGCTTACCCCTGCTGATTTCCAGAGTTTCATCTGATCCATGCTGAAAGCCTGTTTATCTTCTCCATGCTTTTCTTTTAACCTGTCTATTTCAGGTTTTAATGCCTTCATTTTAGCTCCACTCAAGTAACTTTTATACAAAATAGGTGAAGTGATCAGACGTATCAAAAGGGTAAGCAATAAAATTACCATCCCCATACTTGCAATATGTTTTCGGAAAAAATCAAAAACGGGTAAAAGAAAATGGCGATTTATATATTTTACAAAAGCAAAAACCCCACTACCGTATGGCACAATATTCTGCATTTGATTATTGCTTTTACTTAGTACATTATAATCGCTTGGCCCATAATATAATTGAAGCGGAACATTCGCAATTGAACCGGAAGGCAATGAAAGACTGCAAAAAGCTGATGCCTGCGTTATTATTTTTAAAGAATCGGCAGGAACAATCCATTTGACAAGCGTATTTTGAAATTTATTTTTTGCAGTTAATGCCGTAATAAAAAACTGTTGTTTAACAGCAAGCCATTCCACTGGTTTATCAAATTGTTTTTCGCTGCCGGTACCTAAATACTCAAAATTATAATCCCCGTTTTTTAAATAACATATATGGGATTGTTGTCTTTCATATTTAATATCCTTTTCAACCTGCGGTGCTTCGGTTTGCCATAATAAATTGAGTGTATTCTTAGAAATCAACCTGTCAGCTCCATTTATAGATATATCAAAATCCAGTATATAACTATCTGGTTTTAGTGAATACTGATGAACTATCTCTTTTCCGGTTGAATCTTTTAAAATAAATGATATGCTTTGGGTTTTATCTGCAGCAACATTTTTATTAGCACTTACAAATGAGATATCAGAAGTTTCAGAAGTCAGGTTTACCCCGGTATTAATTTGATAAGAGAGCTTATTGAATGTTCCATTCTCCAAAACAATTGGTTTGCCATCAAATCTTTTATACTGTTTTAATTCAACTGTTTTTGGCTGTCCGCCCTTGTTGGTAAAAGTAATTTTAATTACTTCATTTTCCAATGTATCAAAATGCTCTGAATTAGTTCTGTCGGTTATAAATACAGCAGGTAACTGGAGTTTAGCTTTTTGTAATGAATCAGTCTTTAATGAATCCATCTGTGCTGCTACCAGGTCCACCTTTGGTTTTGTTGCTGCGATTGAATCTTCAACCCTTTGCTTTTCCTTCATATATGCCTGGTTGCTGCGGCTGTTAATAATAAACATAGTAATTAACAATGCTCCTATTAACACAAAACCTATAACTGTATTTTTATCCATTCCCATTATTACTTGATTTAAGTTGGCAAAGGTAATTAAAGTTTTATGGCTGTAACTTACCAGTTAAAAAAAGCCTTCCCATCAATGGAAAGGCTTTTGTATATTAAAATATTGATATTATTTTTTAGCAGCAGGTGCAGATGGCGCAGCAGCAGCAGGTGCAGCAGCATCAGTTTTAGGAGCAACAGCTTCATCCTGTTTCAATTGCCTTGTCATAGTTACAGATGCGATAGGAATACGTGGAGAGTTTAATACTTCCATATTTTCAATCACAACATCTTCTACCCTGACATTTTCATTTAATTCCAGCTTTTCAATATTTACATCAATATGCTGTTTCAAATATTTTGGCAGCACTTTAACTTTCAATGATTTCATTTTAGTTACCAGTTTTCCTCCGGCTTTTACACCTGCAGGAACACCAACAAACTTAAGAGGTAAAGTTGCAATCACTTTTTTATCTTCAACAAGTTCTAAAAAATCAACATGCAACAATGCATCTGTTACTTTATGAAATTGAATGTCTTTTAAAATACAACGGTAATTTTTACCATCTATTTTAACGTCTGCCAGCATAAAGTCAGGAGTGTAAACGATGTCTTTAAAAGCAGTTGCCGGAGCAGAGAAATTAATCTCCTGAGAACCACCATAAATTACACCTGGCACTTGTTTCTGAGAGCGAAGTAGGCGGGTGGCTTTTTTTCCGCTTTCGGTCCTCAGTTGTCCTTCAATTGTAATTGATTTCATTTTTTTATAAATTTTTATGAGGCGCAAAGGTAGGTAAAAGTAATAAGTTTTCAGTCAAAAGTTATAAGGTATTCTCTCGTTTTAGTACATATTGAGTTTAAAATGCTGTAATCCTTATTATTTTTTATTTGCCATCCGGCTACGCATAAACAAGCTATTAATACTCTTGTTTTCAAAAGCATTACGTATAGTAATTGCAAACAATTCGTCAGTTGAAATAACTTTGATCTTACTGCATTCACCCCTTAAAGGAATAGTATCACATACAACCAACTCTTCTAAAACACTATTTTCAATATTATTATAAGCATTTCCACTTAAAACGGGGTGTGTACACAATGCCCTAACACTTCTGGCACCTTTTTCTTTCATTAAAGCGGCACTTTTAACTAAAGTGCCCCCCGTATCGCAAATGTCATCTATTAAAACTACATCCCTGTCAGTTACATCACCAATTACAACCATACTGGCTATTTCATTGGCTCTTTTGCGATGTTTATCACAAATGACCATTTCGCATTCAAAATAGGTAGCAATTTCACGAATGCGGTTTGCACTACCAACATCCGGAGCAGCGAATGTCAGATTTTCCAGTTTTAGGTTTTCAATATAAGGAATGAAAATGGCTGATGAGTCTAAATGATCAACCGGTATATCAAAATATCCCTGAATTTGGGGAGCATGCAGATCCATGGTAATAACCCTGTCGGCACCTGCAGCCGTAAGCATATTAGCTACAAGTTTAGATCCTATTGCCACCCTTGGCCTGTCTTTCCTGTCCTGCCTGGCCAATCCGTAATATGGAATAACGGCGATCACTTTATAAGCTGATGCTCTTTTAGCTGCATCAATCATTAATAATAATTCCATTAAATTATCTGATGGCGCATAAGTACTTTGAATTAAAAAAACGAACCTGCCCCTTATACTTTCTTTAAATTCAACATAAATTTCTCCATCACTGAAACGCTGAATATTTACTTTACCTAAAGGTTCTCCGAATTTTTTAGCAATTTTTTCAGCAAGGTATTGTGATCCTGTTCCTGAAAAAATTTTTGCATTTGATTCCATATATATTTAAATTGAGAAAGGTGAGAGATAATATCCTGCGAAAGTATCATTTAGTTTAGATGATTTAATCTTGCAGCGATGGAAAATGTCAACAAGCCTTCCACATCTATTAAAAATTGGGCCGCAGATGACCGGCCCAGGGAGAAATTACTCAATAAAGGGGCTTCTGCTCTCAGTAATTCTGAATTACTTGCCATTTTACTGAATAATGGAAGTAAAAATAAAAGTGCTGTTGAACTTGCAAAAGAAATATTAAAACTGGGGCACGATAATTTAAATGAACTCGGTAAACTTTCCCTGAAAGATTTTAAACAGATCAAAGGCATTGGCCAGGCCAAGTCAATCATAATTGCAGCAGCATTGGAGTTAGGCAGAAGAAGACATGCAACTGCAAGCCTGGAAAAACCAATAATTAAATCCAGCAGTGATATTGCGCAATACCTTCAGGCGCTTTTAAAAGATTATACTTATGAAGTGTTTGCTGTTGTTTTTTTAAACCGGGCTAATAAGATCAATCATTTTGAGATTATTAGTCGTGGCGGTATAACAGGTACTGTTGCCGATCCCAGGATCATTTTGAAAAAAGCATTAGATGAAGAGGCTACTGCAATTGTTTTATGTCATAACCATCCATCGGGTAATTTACAACCAAGCAGTGCCGATGAAGAATTAACCAAAAAGATAAAAGAAGCCGCTAATTATTTAGATATAAAAGTAATAGACCACATCATTGTTAGCGAAGATGGATTTTACAGTTTTGCAGACGAGGGGATTCTTTAAGAGCCTGAATAATACAATCATCTATCAACAAAAAATGATGAAGTTGGGAAATTGATTTGGTATATGATTAACAACCCCGATAAATTCCTATGATGTCTTGGCTCCGAACTTTCAACTCCCGACTCAATTCTACGCCTGCGCCTTTGGCCCTCCAAAATTAAACGGTATTTCCACTGCGTCAATATCCTGTATGGTACCATTGGCAGTTTCAAATTTTTTTACATTATCTACCATAGCCTTCATAAAACGTTTGGCATGAAATGGCGTTAAAATTATCCGGCTTTTTACCTTACTCTTGGGTGTACCGGGCATTACATTTACAAAGTCAATTACAAACTCTGCATGGCTGTGTGTAATTATGGCCAGGTTTGCATATTCACCCTCTGATACTTCTTCAGAAATTTCTATATTAATTTGATTTGGTTGTTCGGGCAGGTTGCTCATTTTATATATTTTTTACAAAGATAAAAACAAAGAGCCCCAAATTGGGGCTCTTTGTAAAAAGTATTTTAAAAGAAAATTATCTTGGTTTGATATATTTCCACTTCTCATCAAAATAAGTTCTATAACTTGGAGGCGTAGGTACTAAACTAGGTTGAACCATCCAGTACTTAATTAAAATATCTTTATTTCCCTGAACTGCATTTACACCACTGGGATCTAATAATGCACTCCTGGTATTTGAAGCAGCATAAGTTGGAGCTCCTGTTCCTGCCTGAGGATTTCCAAGTGCCGTTGAACCACCATAAGCAGGATCTCCATAATAGTTGTGTATAGCAGAGATCGTGTTTGTGGCCGGGTTAAAATCAACTACTAAACCAAAACTTCCGTAACCTGAATTGGCTCCGGCACTTTTAATTGGGTGACCTGCACATCCCCAAATCGTGTTATCTAATAAATAACAGGTATTAGCTCCTGAAGTTATTAAATGGCCTTCCCATGCTCCACCATTAGCCTGCGGAAATGGATCAGCATAAGCCGGGTCATTCCATTGTATCAAAGTACCATTCACAACATCAAGCATTGGTCCGGTAACAGCATAAATTCCATCATAAGCATTTTTTGCACCTATTTCAATTACTATTGATTTTTGAGTTGATATTTTACCACTTGCATCAGCTGTTAAAATAGTAAATCCTAAACCATATAATGCGCTTGGATTAAATAAAGTTGCATTAGGTATGGTTACATAAATCTCTTTTGAAAATTGTCCCGGAGCAAAAGTGAAGGTAAATACACCGCCCTGTCCACCGGTTTTAACACCATCCATTTGTAGTGTGTACCAGGCAGTAGGCAATTGAATATAAGCAGCATTTGCAGCTCTAACTGCAGCAGTGTCATCTTTTAAAGTTACAATCATTGTCCTGTTAAGTTCAGTTTCATTAGGTATATCCCTCCGTAATTGAACAACCAGTAACTTGGTTGGTGTAGTTACAAAATCCACCGGCATTTTAATAACCGAAGCCGGAGTACCGGCACCAAGTATTTTAACCAGGGTTTGCCCTGCATCGCCCATTGGAGTAGACAGCTTTGTCTTCTTACAGGCAGTAAGTATCAAAGCAAACAATGCTATTGCAGCAATCTGCTTTGTAAAGTTTAAATATTTCATATTAAGTGATTTTGTTCGTTGTTTACAAAATATATCTTTATAAACCATTCCGTTTAAAACGGAATGGTTTGTAAAAATCAGTTTAATTATCCCACCAAACTCTTCCGTCCTGTGTATCTCCTGCTGGAAGTATCTTTGCGGCAGCAGCTTTAGTTTGTGCATTGTTAAAGTTATAATCATTAACACCATATACATAGCGGCGTGGAATTTGTTTACCAGCATTGGTTGCAAATCTTGTGCCTTTTACATTAGGAACACCTGTTCTTCTCCATTCGGCCCATGCCTGGTCACCATTAGGATATACAGCTAACCAACGCTGCAAAGCAATTCTTGACAATTTAGTAGGTGTACTTGCATCCTGAACATTATTATCAGCAACTCTGAACTGATCATAAGGAGCTGAACCGGCTCCTATATTTGAACCAACACCAACACCAGTGTTATAATTTGCAGCGCCAATTAAATATGAACCAGGCATTGCTACTCCCCACTGGGCAAATGAGGCAGCAATAGCGGCGTTATAATCAGCCTCAGCAGCCAAAGTTCCACCGGCAATCCATCCTCTCTCATAACCTTCAGCCCTGCATAATAAAACAGTAGCCGCAGTTATTATGAATGTTGGAGAATTTTCAAGTCTTTTACTTGCAGCTAAAACCCTTGATTGGCCATTACCAACACTGTTAGAATATTGAACAGCCAGGTCCCTGGTTAAACCATAAGGGAAAGTAACTGAATTTGTTCCGTATGCCGACTGGCGGGTATCGCCTAAACCAGATAAAACATCACCTAAAGTTTTGCTTTCAGCATAGTCATCACGGGATTCGTAGGTACGATACCAATCATTCTTAAAGGTTCCGCCAGGATAATTTACTGTAAAATTATCAGCATTATCTGTCATAATACCACCGGAAGCGCTGGCAGCATCTGCAAAGGCTAATGCAGCTTTACCACCAACAGCAGGATATCTTTTTGTCATACGCATTGCCATAAGCATACGTAAGCTGTTTGCAAGTTTTTTCCATTGAGCAATATTGCCACCATACATGATATCTCCCTTAATAGGGCCACCACCATCAAATCCGGCAACCGCTTCTTTTAGTTCTTTGATCATATCAAAATAAATATCCTCCTGTGCATCAAATTTAGGAGCAGTATTTAAAGCACCTTTTAATGCTTCGCTGTAAGGTACATCTCCCCACCTGTCAGTTACAACCCAGTAAGTATATGCCTTAAGAATTCTGGCAATTCCTATCTGGTTGGCATTAGAACCATTAGCTGAAGCTATGCCGGCTGTTTTTGGATCACTATTATAATCAATTATAGTCTGCAGATCCTCTAATGGGCCGGAATAAGTACCACCCATTTCTAATTGTGGTAATGCATATAAAGAAACATCAGTGTACTGGTTTTCAGAAGTATACTGAATATAGGTAATTGTTCTTAAACTGGTTGCCGGGCCACCTATGGTAGACAGAACATTTGTGAGTAGTGCTGATGTAATAGGTGATGAAATACCATTAGGGTTTACATTCGTATCGCCAAACTGGTCTATTTTGGCACATCCCGTAGCCAATATCACCGAAGTGATAAGGGCTGCAGATGTTATTTTTTTTATTATATTTTTCATTTTTTATTTGTTTTAAGGTGATTAATTTTTAGAAACCAAGTTTTAAGTTAACCCCAACTGACCTTGTTCCGGGAAGCTGGCCATCTTCACCATAAACACTACTAATTTCAGATGGATCGAAACCTTTGGTTTTTGAATAAATTAACCATGGGTTACGTGATACTACTGAGAAAACAGCATTTTTCACATATTTTCCAATCCCTAATTTTTCAACCGGAACTTTATACCCAATGCTTAACTCTCTTAATTTAACGAAGGTTAAATCATAAACACTGTTTTCAGAAATACTATTGCTTCTGAACTGTTGGAAATAATCTTGTCCTTCCAGATAGTAATTAACTGCCTTACCGGTTGCATCTACACCAAATACGTGTACACCACCACCATCAGCAACAGGGTCACGCAAAGGAATACCACGATCGTTAAGCTCAGCTGTACGGGCTGTTAAGCCGGAGAAAGAACCCCAGAAATCAGACAGAGAGAAGAATTTACCACCATAAGAATAGTCAATATTTACATTAATAGTGAAATTCTTAAACAGGTTAAACGTGTTTTGTACACCCCCTGTATATGTTGGTAATACACTTCCGAATTTAGTATCTGCTTGACGAATGAACTTACCGGTAGAAGTTAATATCGGCGCACTATTAAAATCGTTAGGATCTATACGTTGAATACCACCTCCAAACATCTGGCCCCATGGTTGTCCTACTTCATTAACTGTATATGCAGATGAAGAACCAGAGAATGCTCCGGTAGCTACATTCAGCCTGTTAATACCAGGGAAGATACTAACCACTTTGTTTTTAGTTATATAACCCCATGCTGCAGTTATTTCCCAGGCAAGATTTTTAGTTTGTACCGGCTTAACAAAAGCAGTTACATCCCAACCTTGTTTAAGTATTTCGCCTGCATTCCTTGAAATCACAGTAAAACCTGTTTGCGCAGGCACCGATACATTTACGGGGAAGTCCTTATTGGTTCTGTCCCAGTATGTAACATTAAAGCCAATCCTGTTTTTAAACAACCGCATTTCCAAACCTACTTCTTTTTCTACATTGGTTGCACCTTTTAAACCCGGGTCAACCAGGTTGTTTGGAACAGTTGTTAAGAAATTACCATTCCACTGGTTGGTACCGATGGAATAGGTAGAGCTCAATTGATAAATACCTAATGTATTTAAGCTTTGGCCAATAGAACCCCTGATTTTACCATAGCTGATAAATGGTACTGCATTTTTTGTAAGATCACTGAATACAAATGAAAGACCACCAGACTTAGAATCAATAGGGTGATTTGCAGGTTCAGAAGATGTATAATCCCTGCGGAAGGTACCTTCAACAAATAAAAAGTTACGGAAACCAATATCAGCACGAACAAATATTGCCCTGCTGTTAAACTGTGTTCTTGTATTTCCGTAATTAATAGGATCTTTTGAGTTAGACAATGCATATAAACCCGGGGCGCTCAAACCTCCCGTTGTATTAGCGTTAATACCCCTGAATTTTGATTTAAAGATAGCAAAACCGGCATTAGCATTAACCTGGAAACTCTTGATCTTTTTTGAATAAGATAATAAACCCTCGTAGTTCTGACGATCGCTGAATGTATTATTAACGCCATAAGCTGCTTTTGCACTATTATCAAAAGGATTAAATGACATCTGGTTAGCACTTTGCTCTAACTCACTTTTATAAGTAATTTCCTGGTTAGTAGTTAACTGCTGTTTACGGTAAGTAGCCTTAACCCTAAGGTCGTTAGTGATCTTATAAGTTAATGATACATCACCAAACAGCCTGTCTCTTCTGATGCTGTTATCAATATAATCAAAATACTGGTAGTAGTTAAACCAATAGTTACCACCATAAAACTTAACCGGGTTAGCGGCAGAGTAAGAATCTGGGTTACCGTGGTTCCAACTTGCCAAAATACCTTCCGGGCTTTTTAAATATCTCAACTCTCTCATTAAATTCATATCCAGTTCACGGTGAAACCAGGAACCGAATGAGCCACTTGTTTGGTTTGAATAACCGTCATCACTTTCTGTATTTTTATTCTCTGCTATATAGTTGATATTGATACCAAGAGAAAGACGTGAGCTTAACTCAGCAGTCATATTAGCGTTTAAAGTGTGGCGCTTAAGATATTCAGTTGGCGTAATACCTTTAATATCAAGGTTAGTATAAGAAAGCCTGAAGCTCAGGTTATCTGTAGCTTTTGAAAAACTTACATTATTGGTTCTGGTAACACCTGTGTTCCAAAAATCACGGATGTTAGTTGGTTGAGGTGTAAGTTTAGCTGTTTTAAAAGAATACTCACTACCTGCATACCATGCATACCATGGAATGTATTCCTGTCCGGCAATACGTGGACCCCAGCTTGCATCATCTGTATAATCAGGATAGTATTTACCATCTAAAGCTTTCCAGCCAGCCGGCTGACCTGCCTTATAAGTATATTTAAAGAAGTCACCTGCAGCACCACCCATGTATGAGTTTTGATAATCAGGAACAATATAAACTTTGTCAAACTGCACACCTGAGTTAATTTCAATTCCCAAACCTTTAGTGCCTTTTTTGGCTTTCTTTAAGGTAATAACAATTGCACCATTCGATCCATCAGGACCAAATAAAGCTGCAGCAGCAGGGCCTTGTAATACAGAGTAGTCTTCAACATCGTCGGGGTTAATATCAGCGCCGCTTGGCATGATAGTACCGTCAACAACATATAAGGCACCACCACCTGAAAGAAGTCCGTTTTCACCACGTAAACGCACACTGGTCTCAGCACCTAATTTAGCAACTGATTGGCTACGAACCTGTGCACCTGCTACTTTACCCGCTAAAGCATTATTTACGTTTGTCTGACGGATAGTATTTACCTGGTCGCCACTTAAATTCTGAACATTAGAGGCTGTACTTCTTGCAGTACGACGGATTCCAAAAGCACTGGTAACTACTACCTCTTTTAAATCAGTACCACCTTTTTCCAAAACTGTGTTTAAAACATTTTGAGTACCTACCGGTACTTCAGTTGCTTTAAAACTTGCACCAGAAATAACCAGTACATCGGCAGAGTTTACCTTGATAGAGTAAGCTCCGTTAGCATCAGCAGAAAGGCCGGTATTTGAGCCTTTAACTTTAATAGTTGCAAAAGAAACAGGGTTACCATCTATATCAGTAACCTTTCCGGTCACCACCCGGCTTTGCGCAAATGCAAATACTCCACAGAGCATCAGCATTGTAAACAGTGATAAAAATCTTCTCATGTGCATTTAATTAAGTTTAATGATGTGTAAAAATAAGGATAATTTCTTAACGTCAAAATAATGTTAA
>JAYVEQ010000040.1:0-32004 GCA_043748745.1 Chitinophagaceae bacterium
TCAACATCAACAGGGAGTAGTTGTCGCGTTTATCTGAAAATAGTTTATGTGGATAATCAGGAATCATGTCTTAAAACAAAGATAATGAAACTTATCCCACTTCGGCTCTTAGAATCTATATTTGCCCAATGGTTAAAGCTGGTATTTTAGGCGGGGGGCAATTAGGCAGAATGCTTTTACAGGCAGCCGCCAATTACCCCGTAGAAACATTTGTAATGGAAAATGATCCCGGTTGCCCGGCTGCTCATCTCTGCCATCATTTTACAAAAGGCGATATCAGCAATTTTGATGACGTATACAATTTTGGTAAAGATCTTGAAGCTATAACAATAGAAATTGAATCGGTGAATGAAGATGCGTTGGAAAAACTTGAAAACGAAGGCGTAAGAATTTATCCTAAACCATCAACACTTAAGATCATTAAAAATAAATTGCTGCAAAAGCAATTTTATAAAGACAATGAAATTCCTACCAGCGAGTTTATCATCACCCAAAACAGATCAGACCTGCAGCAACACACAAACTTTTTACCTGCTGCACATAAAATTGCCTTGGGCGGGTATGACGGACGTGGTGTTGAATTATTAAAAACCAGAGATGATCTTAGTAAAGGATTTGATGCACTGGCTGTTCTGGAAAAATTAGTTATCATTAAAAAAGAAATTGCGGTAATTATTGCTGTAAATGATGCCGGGGAAAATGCACTCTTTCCATCTGTAGATATGGTTTTTGATAACCACCTTAATATACTGGAATACCAGATAAGCCCTGCCGACCTGCCCGATAAAGTATTATGGAAAGTAGAAGCCATTGCATTGAAAGTTGTAAAAGATTTAAAAAGTCCCGGCATTTTTGCTGTTGAATTATTTGTTGATCATGAGGATAATGTATTTGTAAATGAAACCGCACCAAGGGTACATAACAGTGGCCATCATACCATTGAAGCTAATTACAGCTCGCAATTTGATATGCTCTGGCGCATCATGCTGGGTTATCCGTTGGGAAGTACTGAGCATATTTTACCGGCTGCCATAGTAAATTTGATTGGCGAAAAAGGACATACCGGCGAGGCTGTTTACAAAGGCCTGAATGAAATATTACAGATAGAAAATGTATTTGTACATATTTATGGTAAAAAAGAAACAAGGCCCGGCAGAAAGATGGGACACATTACTATTTTAAGTAAGGAAAAGCAAGAGCTGATACACCAGGCCAACCGTATTAAACAAACAGTAAAAGTGGTTACATAAGTTAACTGATTTTTATCAAGCCAATTTCCCGTTTGTAATTTTTTTATGATGTTTTGGGCTTTATGATTGAACTTCGCCAGCTGATTATTGTTCCCTTAAAAATAAAACGTGAAAAGTGGTTGTAAAAAAAACTAATGCCGCCTTAATCATTTTCAGTATAACTATATTGTTAGCTGCCTGCCAGTCATCAAATAAAGAAGATAAAAAAACAACTGCGGCCAATGCTCCCAAACCTGCTGCCAGGGTTGAAGCCTATATTGTTACACCAACAACTTTATCGCAGGATATTGAAATGCCCGGCAGTTTGGCGCCCTATGAAGAAACAGAACTACATCCTGAAGTATCGGGCAGGGTAATCGGCATCTTTTTTAAAGAAGGAACTAATATTGGCCAGGGCAGCCTGTTGGTAAAATTGTATGATGGCGATCTGCAGGCACAATTAAATAAATTACGTGTTCAACTAAAGGTTGCAGAAGAAACCAAACTCAGGTACGAAGCGCTTTTAAAGATAAACGGTGTCAGTCAGCAGGAATACGATCTCTATAATCTTTCGGTAAATAATATCAGGGCCGATATCAATATTATACAAACCGGTATTGCCAAAACCAGTGTAAGAGCACCTTTCAGTGGCCGCCTGGGCTTACGCAACATCAGCATTGGTGCTTATATAAGTCCGCAAACTGTTATCAGCATATTGCGAAAACTAAATCAGTTGAAACTGGAATTTACAGTACCTGAAAAATATGGTGCAAAGATGAAACCCGGTAGCCCGGTTCAATTCAGCATTGATAACGGGGATAAAAAATACACTGCAAAAATAATTGCTACCGAAAATAATATTGCCGAAGATACCCGTAGCCTGAAAGTAAGGGCCGTTGTAGATAAACCCGATGCACAACTTATTGCCGGCTCATTTGTAAAAGTTGAAATCGGATTGGGCAAAAATGATGCAGCCTTAATGATCCCATCGCAGGCGGTTATTCCAAAAGCAAGAAATAAAGAAGTGATCGTTTACAGAAGCGGTATTGCCGCAGTAGAAAAAGTAACAACCGGCATACGGGATTCATCAAGGGTAGAGATCACATCAGGCCTTAAAGCAGGCGACACAATACTGATAACCGGCCTGCTTACCACCAAACCAGGTGCAAAAATAATTTTGAATAAAATTAATAAACCTTAAAATCCGATTTAATAAGTGAACATATCTGAGGTCAGTTTACGGCGCCCGGTAATGGCAATGGTACTCAGTATCATTATCATTTTATTTGGTGTGATCGGTTTTAAATTTTTAGGCATCAGGGATTACCCGGCCATTGATCCACCCAATATCAGTGTGCGTACCTCTTACCCCGGCGCCAATTCAGATATCATCGAATCGCAGATCACCGAACCATTGGAAAAAGCCATCAATGGAATTGCGGGTGTAAAAAATATTACTTCTTCCAGCAGCCAGGGCAACAGTAATATTAATGTAGAGTTTGAATTGGGCGGAGACCTGGAAACTGCGGCCAACGATGTTCGTGATAAAGTATCGCAGGCCTTACGTTCTCTCCCCTCCGACCTGGATGCACCACCGGTTGTTTCCAAAGCCGATGCCAGTTCCGATCCTATCCTGGCCATGACAGTGCAAAGCAATACCCGTAATCAATTAGAAGTAACAGAATATGCCAACAATAATCTTTTGGAAAGGCTGCAAACTATTCCGGGTGTAAGTGGTGTTAGTATCTGGGGCGAAAAAAGATATGCCATGCGAATCTGGTTCAACACGTCGCAGATGAGTGCTTACAGACTTTCATTTAATGATATTCAATCGGCACTGGCAAGAGAAAATGTAGAACTGCCTTCCGGCAAAATATCTGGTAATGCTACAGAACTGTCTGTAAGAACATTTGGTAAAATAAATACCGAAGAAGAATTCAATAATGTAATCATCAAAAATATAAATGGCGCTGATATTAAGATTAAAGATGTTGCTGAAGTAATACTGGGGCCCGAAAATGAAGAATCTGTTTTAAAAGCAGGTGGCATTCCCATGATCGCTTTGGCCATCGTTCCGCAACCAGGCTCTAATTACGTGGCCATCTCCAACGAGTTTTACAAACGGCTCGATCAGATAAAAAAAGATGTGCCGGCCGATATTTCACTGAACATTGCACTGGACCAGACCAAATTTATCAAGAAATCAATTGCAGAAGTACAGGAAACCCTGATGATTTCACTGGTGCTGGTTATCCTCATCATCTATCTTTTTTTCAGGGACTGGCTGATTGCCCTCAGGCCACTCATTGATATTCCGGTATCACTCATCGGCGCTTTCTTCATTATGTACCTTTTCGGATTTACGATTAATGTACTCACACTCCTTGCTATTGTTTTGGCAACAGGCCTTGTGGTAGATGATGGTATTGTAGTAACAGAAAATATTTATAAAAAAATGGAAGCCGGCATGGATAAATGGCAGGCGGCCAAACTGGGTTCCAAAGAAATTTATTTTGCCGTAATATCCACTTCCATCACCCTGGCCATTGTGTTTTTACCGGTTATTTTTTTAGAGGGATTTGTAGGAAGATTATTTCGTGAGTTTGGAATTGTTGTTGCAGGTGCCGTACTCATTTCAGCATTGGTATCCCTAACCTTAACACCGGTATTGAATGTTAAGATGACAAAGAAGATACCTAAGCACTCCTGGTTCTATCATAAAACCGAACCTTTTTTCCGGGGCATGGAAAATGGCTACCGGAGTTTACTGAATAGTTTTATGAAGCTCAGGGGCCTGGCATTCGCCATCATTGCAATATGTTTTGTGATCATTTATTTTATCGGAAAAAACATTCCATCGGAGCTGGCACCGATGGAAGACAGGAGCCAGTTTCGCTTAGCAGTATCGGCACCCGAAGGCACAGCTTACGATTACATGGATCGCTATATTGATAAACTCGGAAAATTTATTTCAGATTCTGTTCCCGAAAATAATATGGTAATGACGGTAACTGCACCAAGCTTCGCAGGATCAGGTGCTGTTAACACCGGCTTTGTAAGGGTAACGATGATGCCTCCCACCGAAAGAAAAAGATCGCAACAGCAGATTGTGGATATGGTAAATAAAAATTTACCTAAGTTTAATGAAGGCAGGGCATTCAGCATACAGGAACAAACCATTGCTGTTAACAGGCGTGGCGGCCAACCTGTGCAGTTCGTGCTGCAAAATGTAAATTTTGATAAGTTAAAAGATGTATTGCCTAAATTTTTAGAAGAAGCCAATAACAACCCGGTACTGATGGGACCCGATGTGGATCTTAAATTTAATAAACCCGAACTAAGGGTTATCATCAACCGTTCAAAAGCTAGTACATTGGGCATTACTGTGCAGGATATTTCTGAAGCTTTACAACTGGCTTTAAGTAACCGACGCCTCGGCTTTTTTACTAAGGATGGCAAACAATACCAGGTAATGGGACAGGTTGCACGTAATGACCGGGATGACCCTAACGACCTGAAATCAATTTATGTTCGCAATAAGATGGGCAACCAGATCTCATTAGATAACCTGGTAACATTTGAAGAGGATAATACACCACCAACCATTTATCATTTTAACCGGTATAAATCTGCTACAATTTCGGCAGGGCTTGCACCCGATAAAACTGTTGGTGATGGTATTAAAGCTATGGAAGGTATTTCAAAAAAATTATTGGATGATACCTTCAGCACGGCGCTAAGCGGTTCATCACGTGATTATGCCGAGAGTGGCAGCAATACCAGCTTCGCATTTATTCTCGCCCTGGCATTAATCTTCCTGGTGTTGGCCGCACAGTTTGAAAGTTTTATCGATCCGCTGATCATTATGTTCACTGTACCACTGGCTATTGCCGGTGCCTTATTATCTTTAAAATTATTCGGACAAACACTCAATATCTTTTCTGAGATTGGGATGATCATGCTGATTGGCCTGGTAACCAAGAACGGGATCTTAATTGTAGAATTTGCCAACAAAAAACAATTAACGGGATTAAAGAAAATACCGGCAGTGATGGATGCAGCTGTAGCCAGGTTCCGCCCTATTTTGATGACGAGCCTTGCCATGTCACTCGGTGCATTACCATTGGCGCTGTCTTTAGGCGATGCCTCAACAAGCCGTATACCATTGGGTATTGTAATTGTTGGCGGTATTCTGTTTTCCTTAGTGCTAACCTTATTTGTTATCCCGGCTATGTATTCATTCCTTTCAACAAAGAAAAAGAAAAATGCATTGGAAATACTGGATGAAAAAGCTGCCGTAATTTAATTTAAAATCTGTTGAATGAAGAATTGTTTTAAAATAATAGCCCTGGTTTTATTTGGTATCATTTTATATCAACCCTTATTTGCACAAAATAAATTATCGGTAGAGCAGGCCATAGCTGCCACACTAGAAAATAATTTCGATATTCAGTTATTACGCAACGATTCCTCTTCCTATGCGCTTGATAGATCTTATGCCCGTGCTGCTTTTTTACCCAGGGTAAATGCCACAACGGGTTTGGTTTACAATAACAATAATCAAAAACAAAAATTCAGTGACGGCACCAAAAGAGAAAGTAATGGCATCCGATCCAGTAACCTCACCGGTTCTGTACAATTAAACTGGACATTGTTTGACGGCTTTAAAATGTTTGCCACAAAAGATAAATTGACCGAGTATGTAAAACTGGGCGACCTGAATATAAAGAACCAGATGGTAACTTCTATTGCAGCAGTTATCAATAACTATTACAATATTGTAAGGCAAAAACAACAACTAAAAGCTATTGAAGAGCAAATGAGTATTAATGAAGACCGGGTTACACTGGCCAAAAAAAAATTAAGTGTGGGCCTGGGTGCCAAGCCGGAACTGCTGCAGGGCAAAGTAGACCTGAATGCACAAAAAGCAGCACGCCTTAAACAACAAACGGCAATAGATCAACTGAAAGAACAACTCAACCAGTTGATGAATGTAGCCCTTAACACCCGGTACGAAGTTTCAGATACTATTCCCTTTGCCAATAACATTATTCTTGGCGATATCATGGGCAGTGTGGAAAACACCAATCCGCAATTGTTGCTTACCAAAAAAAATATTGATATCACAAAACTTACTTTAAAAGAGCGAAAGGCCGAACGCTACCCCGTTGTTACATTCAACTCTGCATATAATTATTCGAAGGCAGATAACAAATCTGTGGTGAATCCTTTTACGCCGCTGTACAGCCGCAATAACGGTTTTAATTACGGCATAGGTGTTACCATCCCCATCTTAAACGGGTTTAATACAAAACGCCAGATACAGCAAACACAATTAGACATTGATTATCTCAACATCTCTTACCAGAATCAAAAAGCAAAGATTGATATGGGTATTACCAATGCCTTTAAAGATTATGAACTGCAGAAAAAAACATTGGCACTTGAAGAAGAAAATATTTTACTGGCCAAAGAAAATGTTTACATCTCTTTGGAAAGATTAAGACTGGGCGTTTCTACCTATCTCGAATTAAGAGAAACACAAAAAAGTTTAGAACTGGCCTACGACCGTTTGATAGCTGCCAGGTATAACACAAAACTTGCCGAAACAGAATTGCTGCGGTTGAAGGGTGATTTGGTTAAATAGATTTCACCGCAGAGAAAATGAAGAGTAAAGGCTACGCAGAGAATCTCAGCGAAAACTCTTTTTCTCATTTTCGCTGCGATAAAAAAACTCAATATTTATTTCATACCTTAACACTTCAAAAATCAAAGGGCAAAAATTTAAAAACAGAGACTGATGGCAGAACAACAAACCCCAAACCCCAAACCACAAACCAACCAACCACAAACCCACGGGCCTTTAGTTGGCATTGTAATGGGCAGCGAAAGCGACCTGGAAATAATGAACGGCGCTGCCGAAATGTTACGCCAGTTTGAAGTAGAGCCTGAACTCACCATTGTATCGGCACACCGTACGCCCGAACGCCTGCGGGAATATGCAACAAAGGCAAAAGAAAGAGGAATGAAAGTTATTATTGCCGGAGCTGGCGGCGCTGCACATTTGCCGGGCATGATTGCAGCCCAAACCATTTTGCCCGTAATTGGGGTGCCGGTAAAATCTTCCAACAGCATTGATGGCTGGGATTCTGTGCTCTCTATTTTACAAATGCCCTATGGTGTGCCTGTTGCAACCGTTGCCTTAAACGGTGCAAAGAATGCCGGTATTTTAGCCGCACAAATATTGGCCCTGCACGATACTTCCATTGCCGGCAAACTGGAAGCCTTTAAAGAATACCAGGATGATATTGTGATGGAAAGTGTAAAAAATGTAAAGACCCTCGGATTCAGGAATGAGTTTGACTAGCCCTCAGTAGCTTCAGCGAAGGAGGATTGATCTGTTTTAAGTTTGGGGTTTTGAGTTTTTTGTTACGGGCATTTTATCTTTATTCAACATCGTTGTGTCACTCTCTTGTACGGCATACCTTTATTGAACTTTTATTGAGGCGGAGATAGTTCGTGAAGACACCAAGGCGAAGAATTATTAAACAAACCGATTGAATGGAAATAAATATAAAAAATAAAGGGGGCCAAATAGTTAATAGAGTTCCTGAAGTAACACTTTTCTTTTGGATTATAAAAGTATTGTGTACCACAGTGGGAGAAACATTTGCTGATTTTTTGAACGTAAACTTAAATTTTGGGTTGACAGGTACATCAGTAGCAATGGGAATCTTATTAATAATTACTTTATTTTTTCAATTTAGGGCAAAAAAATATGTTCCGGGTATTTATTGGCTTACGGTAGTTTTTATAAGTGTTTTTGGCACTTTAGTAACAGATAATCTTACTGATAAGATGGGTGTTCGATTGGAAACAAGTACCATTATTTTTGCCGCTCTTTTACTGCTGACTTTCACTTTATGGTTTGTAAAAGAAAAAACACTCTCTATTCATTCCATTTATACAGGCCGTAGAGAATTTTTTTACTGGTTTACTATCCTCTTCACTTTTGCTTTAGGTACAGCATCAGGAGATTTAATGGCAGAAAGTTTAGGACTTGGGTATTTAGTAACCGGTATTATTGTTGCCATTGTAATTGCATTAGTAGCGGTGGCAAGGCAGTTAAAGCTCAATTCAGTACTTTCCTTCTGGATCATTTATATAATGACACGGCCACTGGGAGCTTCTATTGGAGATCTGCTTTCTCAACCAACTAAGTTTGGTGGCTTAGGTTTAGGTGCCACTCTTACCAGCGCCATATTTCTGGTTGGAATTTTAGGTATCGTTGTATACTTTACTTTTTCTAAACGTGATGTTATTAAAGTTTCAGTAGTTGAACAAAAAGAAGATGCCGCAGAAAAAGGGCTGATTTGGCAAACAGTATTAACGGTTGCCTTATTTATAGTTGTCGGTATATCTGCATATTTTTGGCGGCATAATACTCTTCAAAAAGAAATTAAACAGGCAAGTTCTAATATTACTCCTAAACAAAACACTCAGGTATCACCACTGGGTGATTTATCTGTATTCACTAAAATTACTGAAGATACAAGGGAATTGGTAATTGCAAATAACTTAGCTGCAGCTAAAACCCGTATTGCTGATATTGAGTATGAATGGGACAATGCCCAGTCTAAACTTAAGAGAATGAATAGTGCTAAGTGGACTGAAGTTGACAATGCAATTGATAAAGTGTTAAGACAATTACGTGCTGTAAACCCAAATCAGCAAGATTGTAAATCGTCATTAGATGCTTTATTGGCAGTGCTTAAATGATTGATTATTTTTTTTAACTACAGCCAACATGAACTGTGTAAAAAATTAAATAAATTTTACTCTTTTTTATGGTTTTGCTGAACAATAATCAGGCTGATACAGTGTATTGTTTTTTACCACAGCAAATACCTGTTTTAATAGTTTATTGCACACAGCAATTAAAGCCTGTTTTCACCGTTGTTGGCCTCCGCCCCTTCCATCGCATGAACTAAAAACCCCGAACGCCGTTGTTGACGTCCCCGCCAACAACCGAAGTCTGCTTACAGCATAAACTTAATTCTTTCGCCGGCGTAAGTATTCACTCCCGCCCTTAAGCCCATTGGCGCAACCGCATTCGCCGCCGTCTCGTCTCCCGGCCTACGGCAAGTATTTATACTTTTAAAATGCTGATAAAGTAATTAATGCTTTACTCCATTCCCCAAAAAAACTACCACTTTTGGGTATTGATTTTTATTTTTTTCGTTTTTACCTTAGCAGAGAATTAAGGTTTTAAACGGGCATAGTATAGAACCGGGACCAGGTGCCCGGTTCTTTTAAAAAAAACAAAATCCTTCCCTATCCTATCCGGAAAATCTCCCGTTCAGGCATTTCAAAATATTTTTTTAACAGCTTATTTAAGCCTGGGGTATAATATCCCCGGTTGCTGATTTGTATAAATAAAAATGCCGGCTACCATGTATTTTTTGATAACACTGTTAATAATACTGCTTGCATATAATCGCACAGTAACAGTGCAGGTAGTAATCCTACCTGCATATAATCTGACGGTAACAGTACAGGTAGTAATCCTACCTGCATATAATCGCTCGGTAACAGCACAGGTAGTAATCCTACCTGCATATAATCGTTCAGTAACAGCACAGGTAGTAATCCTACCTGCATATAATCGCATGGTAACAGTGCAGGTAGGATTACTGCCTGCATATAAATATGTAGAAACAGCACAGGTAATTGTGTTACTAACTAACAAACTCAATTTTTACCTGTGTATTTTATCATCATTAAATTATATTTTATGTTTACAAAAAGAATCTTTTTTGCAGATGATGCACCTGCAGGTGGCGGTACAACAACCGCTAAAACAAAAAGCAGCAGATCTATACCGGCAGCCGATATAGATTTTATGGATGTTGCCAAAACAGTGGCTGCCAGCTGGCTGGCTAACCCTGCCATTACCCTGCTTTGGAAAAAAAGCGACGACTTTAACAAAGATGTACAGGATTATGCCAACAGCCTGGGCAGCCGTATAAGTACCGGCAGTGTAAGGCCCGGCCAGTCGCTAACCCTTAAGCAATTAGACGAACGGGTAAATGATGCAGTAACCGAAGTAAAAGTGTACATAGAAAAAAAGTACAAAAAGGCCAATGCACAGGCACAGTTTACCCGTTTTGGTATTATTAAAGAAAATACTACCTGGTGCTTTAGCAAAGACCGCAACAACCGCAAGGCTGCATTTGAGCTGATGATTGCTGCCATAGCCGCCGATGGTTTTGGCGCCGAGGAGTATGGCACCTCCTTTTGGACAGCCCTGCAAACCGATTATGCTGCCGCACTGGCTGCAGCCAGCAACACCACCGGCGATGTAAGCGAAAAAGTGGCCACCAAAAACCAGCAAAAGCAGGCTATTAAAAAAGTGCTTGCCAATTTGCTATTTGTATTAAGAGGCAACTACCCCGACACTTATGCAGAAATGTACCGTAAGTGGGGATGGAAGAAAGAGAGTTACTGAATTGTGTTTTTTACATATTATGGTTCGTTTTTACGAACCATTTTTTTGTAAAATTTAATTAAGCTGATGTGAGCGTGTAATAGTATTGTAAATAAATATGTTGTAAAATAATGCTTTAAAGTACCGGAGTCGCGTATATTTATGAGTTGGGCGACACCTTAAATGATGATAGCGTTCCCATTAAATATTTCTGAGTTTTGCTGTTCACTAGTTTTTAATTAATCATAATAATGAAAGGACTTTTAACTATTTTAATTTTTATCGCATTGCAACCTGCACATGCACAGAACAATATTAAATATTTAGAAAATTTAGTTGAGAAATCATTTGAGGAAGCTGATGGAATAGTTTCAAAGTCCAATTTCAAAATACTTAAATCCAATTATATACAATCAACATCAGATACATCTCTCTATGGAATGGAAGCGAAATGGAAAAACGCTAAGAATGAGATGATTTATTTTAATAGGATGATGGACTATGTTCCGTTGTTTAGTCAAGAAGACAGTAGTGAGGTTGGCAAAGCTAAAGTCATAAAAGTAACAGTGAGTTTAATAATTGGCGGACAAACGCAAGCTGAAAATATTATTAACAGTCTGAAACTTTCAAAATATAAAAAAGTTTCCTCAGCGACCCCTATTGGTGACGGCTTTGAGATTAAATATGAAAGTAGTAATTATGAATTAACGTATAAAAAAGTAT
Organism: Chitinophagaceae bacterium; assembly: GCA_043748745.1. Classification (GTDB taxonomy): domain Bacteria; phylum Bacteroidota; class Bacteroidia; order Chitinophagales; family Chitinophagaceae; genus Ferruginibacter. The sequence continues at coordinate 11,440 of JAYVEQ010000040.1, forward strand.
CTGCTGGAGAAACTCATGTTATCCTCTATTATTTTATTATTCGGGGGAAAGCGTATGAAATCGTTGACAAAGTAATGTATCCAAAAGATTAAAGGCGACCGCCTAAAAGGTTTTATGCAATTGGGGCATGACATTGAAACAATCATCGGCAGTACATATCCCAGCTTCATATTCGGAGGACGTAAATCTGCCGGGCTTTTGTTGGTTAACTTCGGCTTTTAGTTATAAATTTAGCTTCAGTTCCGGGCAGACGGTTGATTAATCCCCCAACTGCACAAAGCCTCGACCGTTGTAGACAACCCAATTGTGCAGCTCAACTTTTTTTAGTTTCTAAAGCAAGACAAAATTATGAAAGAAGAAATAAATTTAGATTTTGAAGAATTTGTTTATGGACTAAGAAATAATACTATTCAATTAGAAGTCTTACCCCCAACAAAAGAAAATCGAGAAATTGGTTTCTTTGAGAAATGGTCACTTAGTAGTATTGTTAATAAAATATTTGTATTCTTGACTTATGGCCCCATTTTATTAATTCCATTTATATGCTTTAAAACTGGAAATTGGTTATTACTTTTAGGTTTTATAGGTTTTCTACTCGGCTTGATATTTACTGAAATTGTTTTACGTACTCCAAAACCAAAAAAAGAATTTCTTAGATCCATTTTAATTTTTACTTTTTTGGCAATAGTTTTAATTTTATTATGGGGAGTATTTCACTTTATTACATTTATCATCATTTCATTTTATTATTCATATTTTGTAACATTTTTTAGTAATTGGGTTTTTGATGCACTGGTCAAAACTAATTTAACAAATAATCCAGTATCATATTATGGTGCCAAATTAAGTGGTAGGATTAAAACTTATCGCATTTAATAAACTACTTATAAATGTTCAGAGGGCTACCTAGTTTGTCGTTAGAAAAAGCGGTATGCTAAAAGTAATATTTAATTTAACCTAAATCGTCAACATGAAATTTAGTAAAGAAGCCTTAGATGAATTTAATAAGAGCTCTGCACATCAAATTCAAGACATCATTGCCGAAGCTAATAACTTACCTAAAAATCCGGCAAGCGAAAAAGAGAATTTGGATATTATAAAGCACCTAATAAAAAGATTAGCATATCAACAAGTAAGTCTTAATAAAAAAGCAAAATGGACAAACCTATTGCTTATCATTTTATCAACCATTATGGCAGCTAGTTCCGCTTTATATATATGGTCATTCTTTTGTAATAAAGCATAAACCATCAGCAGGCTGCCTATCCTCCTTGGTCGTTGTCCCACCGACCAAAATTCAAATCCAATTTTATTGCTCTTCTAAAATCACAAACTCCTGCTCCAGTGCTAAAGAGTTTTTATAAACAGCAGCAATAAAATCTTTACCCCATTTTGCATAAAAGGGCATAAGGTTTTCATCCTACCAAAAAATTTCGTTCAGCTTCAAGTAATAGGACATTCAGGGCGAGTTCCTAATAGCCCACCGCACATTGCAGCACATTTGCAAAGCGCACAAAACCCCGACACAAACCCTACCTTGCAAAAGAGCTGCAATAGCCAACACAAGGCAAACAGTCTTTCAATTCGGCCAGACAGAATACAAAAGATGATGATGAAGTTGTATAGGTTTCAGTTGTAACCTAATACAACAAAAAGAGTAAATTTGATTGAAATTAAAATCATTATGAGATTTATTATTATATTTTTCGTTACCCTTTTTTTTATTGGCTGCAATCATCCTGCCGATAATACTGTGGACAGAAGTATTATTGAGCCTATACCTCTTACCCCATTGCAAACAGCAGTACATGATTCATTAATAAATATTATGACGAAAGATATTGAGCTTAGCGGAAATATTGTTAAATCAATCAAGATTGAAGGGATGGAAATTATAAAAATTTCAAGAAAAGATTATTATATTAATGAAATGAAAGAGCAGGAAACAGCTTTCAATAATTACCTTCAATACATGAGCAAATTTTCGAAAACCACCAGTCCCATCAATAATCCACAGCAACTGGAGGTAAGCAAGGCAAAGCATAATGCAGTAATGGCCTATTTAAAAAAGGCCATTAAAACTGCCTCATCAAACCCTGAACTGTACAAAGTAGTTTATTATTTAAAAGCTGATGCAAGCAACATCAATTACAACCAGTTACAAACAACATTTCTGGATAAAGAGTTTAAAAAAATGGTAGCAGATTACAGTTTTTTAAGGTAACTCCTCCTTGGTCGGTGTCCCACCGACCAAGGAGCAAATCCAATATTATTGCTCTTCCAAAATCACAAACTCCTGTTCCAGTGCTAAAGAGTTTTTATAAACAGCAGCAATAAAATCATTACCCCATTTTGCATAAAAGGGCATTATGTTTTCAATACGTTCCTGTAAACTATTGTTAGGAAACAATTCTGTCTTTAATTTATGCAGCTGCCGTTGCTGTGCTTCAAATTTTTTCTTTTCGGCTCTCAGCATTTTCTTCTCCAATGCTTCCATTTTATTCAATGCCAGTTTTTGCAAAGCTTCGGTGTGTCGCAGCAGGGTAACATCAACAGCACTTACTGTATTTTTTAATTGGCTGTAAAACTCATGTATGGCCTGTTTTTCTTTTGCCAAACTTAATGACACTACACTATCCCTTTTCACCAGTTCACCCAGCAATTCGTGTTCGGGTTTAAACAGATCGTTAACTTTAAATCCCAATTTATTAACCAGCAGATCATAATTTTTTTCTACCAGCATAAAAGAATTACGCAAAACCAAAACCGGGAAAGGCACATTAACTGCATTAAAAACTTTTTGCAGCTGCAGCCAGTAAGCAATTTCCCCTCCGCCGCCAATAAAAGCGATATTGGGTAAAAGCATTTCCTGGAAAACCGGGCGGAGAATGACGTTGGGACTGAAGCGTTCGGGATTGTTTTTAAGTTCTGCCAAAATTTCCGGCTCACTGAATTTTATTTTACTGTTTACTATTGACCATTGATCATTTGTTTTCTCAATTCTCTCCCTGGTATCCTCTTTCAAATAAAATAAATTCAGTTCCCGTCCGCTTGCCTGTACTTTATATGCTTTTGGAAATTCATTAACGGTTTCTGCAACCAGTTTATGAGAAAACCCTTCCGTCAGTTCTTTTTCAACTACCGGAACAAAAGCTTTTTTCAGTACCGCATTATCGGGTAAGAATACGATCAGTCCATATGCTGCAAACAAATGATTGATCAGTTTAAAAGTAGCCTGTTCAATGGTTGTTCCTTCTATATAACAACCTTTCATTTGTTCAATGATTTCCTTACCAAAAGGATGTACAGTTATTTCGTTTCCAATAGCATCCAGTATTTTGATCAATGCCTTATCCACTTTCATCCGGCCAACAGCGCCGGTTTGTTTTGTCTTCCATTCGTGTTTTACGCCGTTGATAAAAATATGCCCCAGCTCTTCCAGATCGGCATCTTCGCTGCCCATGTAAAAAACCGGGACAAAATTATTTTCAGGGATTGCAGTTTTACAAAATTCAGCAAGCTTTACCGAATGCAGTATCTTATAAATAAAATACAAATGTCCGGTAAAAATATTGGGTTGATGAGCTGTGGTTATGGTAAATGTATTGGCATTACTTAACTGCTTAATATTAAATTGTTGTTTTGCTGAAAGCTCAATGCCTGCATATTGTTTTTGTAACTCAGCAACCAGTAATTTTCTATCGGTGGGATATTTTTTTCTTTCTGCAATAGCTGCTTTTATCCCCTCAACAGAAACCAGGTGCTGGTAAAACGGTTTAAGCGGCGCCTCCCCTTTTATATAATCCAAAACAATCTTTGAGAAAAAACCGGTTTGTTGGTATGTTACCAGGGTTGATGTACAGTTCATTGATGATTTTTTGGCTAAATCCTGATTTATGGAACAAACTTACATTAATCCTTAAAATTAAAACGGGATAGTTATGTTAATTTAAAAAGCCCTCTTTTTTGTAAAAAAAATCAGAAATGCTCACTTGCATTTCTCAACTATTTTTTCTATCTTTTACAACGCAAACAGAAGTTACTCAACTTAAACATACACTTATGAAAAATAATTATGCTGGCCAGGCTTTTGGCCCGGTTGTTATTTTTGCTTTATTCTCTTTTTTTATTTCCTGTAATAATAATGAAAACAGCAGTACGGCAGCAGTCAGTAAAGCCGATTCGTTACAGCAAATGGTTGAACGGGGTAAATATCTTGCCCACTATGTTTCAAGCTGTATGGACTGTCACAGTCAACGGGATTTCAATAAATATTCGGGTCCGGTAATTGAAGGCACAGAAGGAATGGGTGGATTTGAAATTGGCGAAAAGCTGGGCATACCCGGAGTAGTATATGCCCGGAATATAACTCCTGACACCGTTAACGGCATAGGAAAATGGACCGATGAAGAAATTGCCAGAGCCATTACAAGAGGTATCAGCAGGAATGGAGATACCCTTTTTCCGGTTATGCCTTATCCTCATTTTAATCAGATGAGTAAGGAAGATGTTTATAGTATCATTGCTTTCTTACGTACACTGAAACCCAACAGTAATAAAGTACCCGCCCGTAAACTTTTTATACCGGCATCTGTGGCTTATCCACCTTTGCAAAGTGCATCGCTGGAAAATAATGTAAAACCGGATGTATCAGACATGGTAAAATACGGTGGCTATATGGTAAACATTGCTGCCTGCATGGATTGCCATACATCTATGGATAAAGGGCAATTTGTAATGAACAAGTTATTTGCCGGCGGACGTGTATTTGATATGGGCATTTTTAAAGTTACCTCTGCCAATATTACTCCCGATTCTGTAACCGGTATTGGCAAGTGGACCGAAGCCATGTTTCTGGAAAAATTTAAACTATATAAAGACCCGGCAACATATGCTGCAAACCCCGGAAAACTTAATACCATAATGCCAAAGGCCATGTTTGCCAACCTGGATGATTTTGATATTAAAGCCATGTACAGGTACCTGCGTACAGTTCCTGCAGTAAATAACCTGGTGGAAAAATATCCAAAATGATTTTGTTTTATTGAAACAAAAATGCCCCTAATACGGGGGCATTTTTTAATTAAACAAGTTCTCCTTCAATATCGTAATCGTAAGCCTTGGTGATCTTTACATTTACAAACTCCCCTATCGTTAATTTCTTTTTTCCTGAAATGATCACTTCATTATCTACTTCCACGCTGTCAAATTCGGTTCGGCCCAAATAACGGCCCGATTCTTTTTTATCAATGATCACTTTAAATGTTTTTCCAATTTTTTCCTGGTTTTTCTCCAGGCTTATCTCCTGCTGTACTTCCATTATCTCCTGTGCCCGTTCTTCCTTTTCTTCTGCAGGAATATTATCCACTAAATCATGGGCACTGGTTCCTTCTTCGTGGCTGTAGGTAAAAATGCCTACCCGGTCAAACCTCATTTTTTGTAAAAAGGTTTTCAGTTCTTCTACATCATCCCTGGTTTCGCCGGGGAATCCAGCAATTAATGTGGTACGCAAACAAATATCCGGCATACGGTTTCTTATCTCGTCAATCAGGTCTTCCATTTCCTCACGGGTGATCTGCCGCTTCATTAAATTCAACATATTGTTTGCAGCATGCTGTAAAGGCATATCCAGATAGTTACAAATGTTATCTCTTTCTTTAATGGCGTTAATAATTTCAATCGGAAATTTAGATGGGTATGCATAATGTAAACGTATCCACTCCAATCCTTTTACATCGGCTAAAGCATGAAGCAATTTAGGTAGCTCTCTTTTTTTATAAATATCCAAACCATAATAAGTTAATTCCTGGGCAATCAGCATCACTTCTTTAACACCACGGTCAACCAAACGTTTGGCCTCATCAACCAGCGATTCAATGGTACGGCTTACATGTTGCCCCCGCATTAACGGAATGGCGCAAAAAGAACAGGTACGGTTGCAGCCTTCACTTATTTTCATATAAGCATAATGCTGTGGGGTATATAATAATCTTTCACCGATCAGGTCTGCTTTATAATCGGCATCAAATTGTTTTAAGATGGCGGGTAATTCCATGGTACCAAAATAGGCATCCACCTCGGGTATCTCTTCTTCTAAATTATTTTTGTACCGCTCACTTAAGCAACCGGTAACATAAACCTTATCTAATTTTCCACGGCGCTTTAATTCTACCTGTTGCAGAATGGTGCTGATACTTTCTTCTTTTGCTTTTTCAATAAAACCACAGGTATTCACTACAACTATATTGTGGTCTTTTTTTGCATTTTCATGTACCACATCAATATCATTGGCAATCAGTTGTCCGCTCAATACTTCGCTGTCCACCATATTTTTACTGCAACCCAGTGTAATGATGTTTACTTTATCCCTTTTTATTGATTTTGTTTTCATATTAATTGGCGGCAAAGGTAAGCCTTTACCAGTGCAGTTATTGCCTTGATATAATTAACCGGAAAATCCGGAATAATTTTACTGTTTGTCATGATATTGTAAACATCTGCGGCATGAACAAGCTGTTTTAACGCTCCTTTAACTGGTATTTGTAGTTCCTTTAACAGCGGGCCTTAAAATTTCTTTGGATATTTGTACTACAAAAATTAAACAATAAAAATTTTCTCATAAGCAGTTAGTTTTGGTAACCGGCCCCTGTTTCTACAGGGGCTTTTTTATACAATCAATATTTATTTTGCTGCAATTTTATAGGTCTTTATAAATATAGTATTATCGCACACATACATTTCATTATTAACACCAACCATTAGCCAATCTCCTGCTTTACCTTTCATTACACCTTCTATAGTATGTACTTCAAAAGGTTCCTGTATTTGCACACATTTTACCGGAACCGGGTTTTTAATCGCCTTTTGAAATTTAAGGTTGGCAGGCACAGTATTTTTAAATTGAAGCATAGTTTAAAATTACTATTATTATAATGATAATTTTGACCTGGAAACAGCAAGCTTAATGCCAACCAATGTAATCATATCTTCAACATTGCCGAAATTTTTACCGATAGATGTAACCAAAATAATATTCTCCGTTAATGCATAGTTTCCAACAAAAGCAAAACGGGCATAATTTTTATTTACAGAAAGATCTTTGCGGTAAACATATTCAGCAGCAATATTTAATTTCCGGAGTTCATAATTTAATGACACCCCGATATCAAAAAAGGAAGAATCCTTACCAATTTTTGGATTGGTATTATTAGCCCAGCTATACCTGGCAACACCGGTAATATTAAGCGGAACAATTACAGGCGCCCAGCGAAGATTTAGCCACAAACCTGATTTATCGGATGCTAATTGTTTAAATGAATTATTTTTTGATGACCCGATTATTGCACCGGCCAGTTCCACAACAAAAAAACCTTTCTTTTTTGCTTCAGCAATTTCATCCAGTTTTTTAAATGCAGCCAGGGAATCTGCATAAGTAAGGTCAATTGGATTATCATTTGAGTCAAGCTTTGGAATGAGCAGATTTACGATCTGCTTTTTTATATCAAAAATTTCTGTGAGTGTAGTTTTGGAATAAATACGAAATAATTGCGTCCGGAATCCGGCAGATAACACGGAAGTAGTATCTGTTTTAAAAGTGGCTGCAGAAAGGTTGAATGTTTCAATTACCGGAAATTTATTTTTCATCCATTTTTCGAAAGTATAAGCTGGATTATTTACCAGCCAAAACGGCGTTACTTCAACAGCACCTCCATTTCTTAAATTCAGCAAACTAATACCAAAAGCCCTGGGATTACTGGGTTTATCAACTGCAGTTGGGGCTTTATCACTTAATACAAAACCAGGTACATCAGGAATATAAAGATCTGAAACATTGGTATGAAGTGTTTTATCCTGTGCATTGGTATGAGCAACAATAATTGAGATTAAGATTAACAGTTTTACTTTTTTCATAACAATGTTTTTAATAAACTTAATTGGTAAAAAGATAATCTGTAACTAAAGTATATACATCATGATTATCATTTACCTCATCATGATAAACGGATTCAGCAGGCACCCCGTTTTTAAATAAATGTGTTATAACAATTTTATTACCGGGGCTTGCTATCAATACCCGGGTAGCAATTCTAAGGGTTCTGCCAACAATTGTATTACCCATTCCCAAAAGCAGGTTGCTAACTTCCCCTTGTCCTAAAATATCGGATGTAAATCTGAATTTCACGGTATTGCTTCCAATTTGCCCATTACCGATTGATACCGATAAAATTATTTGCTCATCTCTGTTCACTTTAATTTCCTTTACAGGTTCTGTTCTGCGTTTTACTGACATGATCTTTTGTTTTAGTGTTTTTTAATAATGCCTAATGAATAAACCAATTATCTGAAAACAAATTGTGTTTTCACCCACATCTGCAGATGGCTCATGCTTGAAAGATTTGAAGAAGGATATTAAATTGCAGAAAATTCTGTCACAGGATTGAATTTAAGACACGGCCAATAAATACAATTTACAAAAACAATTATTGAATTAAAAGCATTTTGGAGAAAAAGGAATTAATTTATTCCGGGATACGATTAAAAAGGCTGTCAACAAAATCCTGTTTATTAAAAACCAATAAGTCTTCGGCTTTTTCGCCAACACCAATAAATTTAACCGGTATTTTAAGCTGGCTGGCAATTGCCAAAACAACTCCGCCCTTTGCAGTGCCATCTAATTTAGTAATGGTTAAAGCTGTTACATCAGTAGCTGCAGTAAAATGCTTCGCCTGTTCAAGGGCATTTTGTCCGGTACTTCCGTCCAGCACAAGCATTACTTCATGCGGCGCACCAGGTATAACTTTTTGAATGACTCTTTTAATTTTTGTAAGCTCGTCCATTAAATGTGCTTTGTTATGAAGCCTGCCTGCCGTGTCAATTATGATTACATCAACATTTTTGGCAACCCCGCTGTTAACCGTATCAAAAGCAACAGCTGCAGGATCGCTTCCCATTTCTTTTTTTACAATTGGTACACCGGCACGCTCACTCCAGATGGTTAACTGATCAACCGCTGCAGCACGAAAGGTATCGGCAGCACCTAATAAGACAGATTTTCCGGCCAATGAAAAATTATGTGCCAGTTTTCCAATGGTTGTTGTTTTACCAACTCCATTTACGCCAACTACCAGCATGACATGTGGTCTATGTCCGGCAGGTAATTCATAATTTTCATAACTGCTTTCCTGCGGAGCACTAATTAAAATATTTTGAACTTCTTCTTTAAGAATTTTATTTAATTCAGCAGTATTCAGGTATTTGTCTTTGGCAACCCTTTTTTCAATCTGCTCAATAATTTTTACGGTGGTTTCAATTCCTACATCAGCGCTAACCAATGCATTTTCCAGGTCATCTAAAACTTCTTCATCAACCATACTTTTTCCGGCAATGGCTTTGGTTATTTTATTTAAGAATCCTTCACGGGTTTTTTCCAATCCCTGCTGCAGGGTTTCCTGTTGTTGCTTTTTTCCAAAAATTTTATCGAATAAACCCATGATTGATGTTTGTGATACCTGATGATAGTTCCTGTAAATAAACAAAGCCATTCTGAATTACTCAGAACAGCTTTATAAATATATTTCACATTAATGAAAACTTAGCTGGCTAAGAATTCCTTGATCTTGTCTTTATGTACGATGGCTTCCTTAAAAGTATATGCACCTGTTTTAGGGCTACGTAATGTACGTATAACTTTTGTCCAGTTTTTAGCATCTGCTGCTGCTTTCTGGTCTTTGGTTTTTATCGCTGTTTTAGCTGCTTTTGCCATGATTGTATGTTTATTGGTGAATTAGCTAATCCGTTTATACGTGTTAACCAATTAACAGATTAACTGATTTATTTAATTTCTTTATGAACAGTTACCTTCTTTAAAATAGGATTAAGTTTTTTTAACTCTAAACGTTCAGGTGTGTTCTTTTTGTTTTTAGTGGTAATATAACGGCTTGTGCCTGGTTTACCGCTGGTTTTATGCTCGGTACACTCCAGTATAACCTGTACCCTATTGCCTTTCTTTGCCATTTTTTAGTTTTGTTTACTTGTTAATTGGTTAAAACGAAATAACCGGTTAACGGATTAACTTTTATATTTTTTCGCCTGCAGCACGTAATTGTTTTACCACTGAAAATAATCCATTCTTATTGATCGTTCTGATCGCTTCAGATGATACTTTAAGGGTAACCCACTTATCTTCTTCTGCAAGAAAATAACGTTTGGTTTGCAAATTTGGTAAAAACCTGCGCTTTGTCTTAATGTTCGAGTGAGAAACCTTATTTCCGCTGATCGGCTTCTTTCCCGTAACCTGACATACTCTAGCCATAGTACTAATTTTTGGACGGCAAAGGTAAGGTTAAATATCAATAATCGATGTTTGAAATGGAAGAATTTTTGATTTTTTATTGAAATCTACCCACATTTAAAGTTAAACTGTTAATAAATCTACCTTTACCCCAATGAAAAAGATCTTAATCGCATTTATATTATTACTATTCGTTCTCATTTCAGGGGCAACTGCACCTCCAACTGTTGAACTTAAACGGGGAATGGTAATAACAGGTTCAGTACAGGTTAAAAAAGCCATTTATCAACTAAATGGGTTTGATTCCCTTAACCGTCCTGTAATCATTATTAAAGGTGATAATATAACTGTCGATTTTAATAAAGCTTACTTGCAGGGAAGTATAAACAAACAGTTGCCGAACGAATTTTATGGTTTGGCTATCCTCATCAAGGGAAATAATATCACGATAAAAAATGCAAAGATAAGTGGCTATAAAGTGGCTGTTATGGCTGAAGAATGTAAAAACCTGAAAATCGAAAATTCAGATTTCAGTTATAACTACCGGCAGCAATTACAAAGCAACTGGCTGCATGAAGATGTTAGCGACTGGATGAGTTATCACCATAATGAAAATGACGAATGGCTGAGATATGGTGCAGGCATTTATTTAAAAGATTGCAGTAGAGTAAAGATCCGTAACAACACAATCACAGGGGGGCAATGTGCTTTATTGATGATGCGTTGTAATGATGGTTTAATAACTGACAATGATTTTTCTTTTAACTCGGCTATTGGTATTGGCATGTACCGCAGCAGCGGGAATAATATTTTACACAACAAATTAGACTTCAATGTCAGGGGCTACAGCCATGGTTTTTACAACCGCGGCCAGGATAGTGCAGGCATTTTGGTTTTTGAGCAATGTAATAATAATGTGTTTGCTTATAACAGTGCAACCCATAGTGGAGACGGTTTCTTTTTATGGGCCGGGCAAACCACCATGGATACAGGTGAAGGGGGCTGTAACAATAATTATATTTATAAAAATGATTTTAGTTATGCGCCAACCAATGGTGTGGAAGCAACTTTTAGCCGAAATTATATCTCCCATAATATTATTAAAGAATGTGATAACGGGATATGGGGAGGATATAGTTTTAGTACAAAAATAGAGGGTAATATAATAGAGGGTAACAAAGTGGGAATTGCAATAGAACATGGACAAGAGAATGATTTCATTGATAACTTATTTAACAACAATAAAACAGCTATAAAATTATGGGCAAGAAAACAACAACCTACGGATTGGGGGTATGCACAAAAAAGAGATACAAAAAGTAGAAATTATAAAATTTACAGCAATCAACTATCCCATAACAACATTGCTTTTGATGTTGTTATGACAGATACGCTTGACTTTAAAGTAAATGATTTTAAAGAAAACAAAGTGATCTATAAGTTTTCAAATGATGTAAATTTTATTGATACATCCATATATACAAAAATGATGGATAGAGTTGCAGAAACTAAAGTAATTGCAATAGATCCTAAAAAAGCAACAATCCCTAAACTAAATTATCCTTCAGGCCGCAATCAAATGAGAATCACCGAATGGGGCCCCTATGATTACCGCTATCCAATCATCTTTTTAAAAAAGATCGATAGTAACAACATTTATTATTTTGATGTGCTAGGTCCAAAAGGAAAATGGAAAATTAAAAACTCAACAGATGTAATTAATATCAGCAGTAATGAAGGAATATTTCCTGCAGAAATTACTGTACAAAAAAGCGGGAATGACGTACAATTAGAATTAGCATATAATGGCGAAGGATTTACAGACCAGTTTGGCAAAAGAAAACCTGCAGGTAAAACATTCAGTTTTTCATTCCGGGATTTTCAGCCCGATATTAACTGGAACGTAAACTGGTACAGCTGGGATGCTGCACATGACCCCAATAAAAATTATGAACAGTTTGAAACAGTCTATAACAACAAACCGGTAAAATCTGAACAGACAAAAAAAATTGATTACACCTGGTGGGGAGAGATCGGTAAAGATTTACCCGCTGATTCTTTTGCTATAGTTGCAACGGGAAGAATTGCTTTTGCCAGGGGTTTGTATAACTTAAGTGTTACCGCCGATGACCTGGTAAAAGTATTTGTTGATGATAAACTGGTTATTGATTTCTGGGACGTTTCAAAATATAAATATGATGAAGATACCCATCATAAGGCTACCATGCTGTTAAACGGGAAACATTACATAAGAATTGAACAGGTAGAAAACTCGGGTTACGCAACATTGATCTTTAAATTAATTCCGCTGAAATAAAAAAATTATGATAACACATTCGGTAACAACAGCATTTAATAAAAACATGGCCTTTACAGCAAATATTAATGGCCATGATGTGGTAATGGATACAACTGCCGGCGATGGTGGTGATGACAGTGGCCCAAGCCCCAAACGCCTGATGCTGGCTTCCCTGGCAGGTTGCACAGGCATGGATGTGGTTTCAATTTTAAATAAGATGAAAGTGGCTTACAGTAATTTCAGTATTGATATTGATGCTGATGTCACAGAAGAACATCCAAAGATCTACAACCGGGTAAAGATCACCTACAAAATAAAAATGACAGCAGCAGATAAACCAAAGATGGATAAAGCGGTTTCATTATCACAGGAAAAATATTGTGGCGTAACTGCTATGTTCAGAGCCTTTGCAGAAATAAAAACGGAGATCATTTTTATAGATTGAACTGAATAGGAACTAATAAAAAATCAATAAATCAAAACTACTGCACAGGCTTATTCATTAATCTTAACTTTCGTTGTTGCATTGAAATCCGAATCATCTGCAATGTTACGGCCACCAATATCAACAGCACGCCCAAATAAAATTCCTGGTGCAGGTTTTCATTCTCCTTAAAAAAGATAAACGCCATAATTATACCATATACAGGCTCCAGATTGTAAGTGAGGTTTGCCGTAAAAGCAGATATTTTTTTCAGGGCATTTAACTGCAGGTCGAAACTTAATACCGTACAAAGCCAGGCTAATACCAACAGCCATAACCAATCGATAGTGGTTGGTAAATAATAACTTGCCGGAAACTCAATTAAATATAAAGGCACCAAAAAAGTTAAAGCTATAAGACCCCCACCCAATTCGTAAAGTGTAAGAATCTTTGGCGAGTAGATATCCAGTAATCTTTTATTAAAAATGGGAAAAAGAGCACTGCCAATTGCTGAGATAACACCAAATATTACACCCATTTTATATTGCGGATGAAAATCAAAAATGATATAAATACCGGATATGGCTATCAATCCCAATGCAACTTCAATTAAAGAAATTTTTCTTTTTAAAATCAGTGGCTCAAAAAATGCAGTAAAAAACCCCGTTGCACTGAAACAAACCAATGCAACAGAAACATTGGCATACTTAACACTCCCATAAAATGTAACCCAGTGAATAGCAACAATAACTCCCACACCAAAAATTTTCATAACATCTTTAAAAGGAATACGGAGCAATTGTTTTTTTAAAAATAATATAGCACCTAATGTTACAACTGTAATTAAAAGCCGATACCAAACCAATAAACCTTCATTAAGTGTGATCAATTTGCCCAGTATAGCTGTAAAGCCAGCCAAAAAAACAGCAATGTGCAATTGGATGAAGGCTTTTTTCATGGAAGCAAATATACAGCCTACTCTATCTCCCCCAAAGAGGAGGAAAAATAGAAGATTGAAGCGAAGATTATTTTTGCAAAAAAATACTATTGCATTATTGACGAATAGAGAAATAAAGATGATGTGGAAGATAAGCTGTTTAGATACGCTCACCCTCCAACTCCCTAACCGAAAGAGAGGGAGTTGGAGGGTGAGGTAAAAAAAATCATAAAAAAACATAAACAACCCACTTCAAACCACAAACTAATTTATATTTGCCAACCTATTAACCAAAATATATTATGAGCTTTAAACGCATCAACAACATAACCGGATGGATCACTTTCATTATTGCATCCACAGTATATATTATGACAATGGAAGCTTCGGGCAGTTTGTGGGACTGTGGTGAATTTGCTTCCAGTGCCTATAAACTGCAAATACCGCATCCCCCGGGAGCCCCGCTTTTTGTGTTGATAGGCCGTTTATTTATGGCGCCGTTTGATGCACAGCATGCGGCTACCGGTATCAACCTGATGAGTGCACTTGCCAGTGGCTTTACCATTTTGTTTTTATTCTGGACAATAACCCATTTTGCCCGCAAACTGGTTACGCAAGGCGGTACTGAATTAACCAAAGAAAAAATTTACGGCATTATGGCTGCCGGCATAGTTGGTGCATTGGCCTATACTTTTTCTGATTCATTTTGGTACAGTGCTGTGGAAGGAGAGGTTTATGCCCTGTCATCTTTTTTTACAGCTATCGTATTTTGGGGTATTGTAAAATGGGAACAAGCTGTAGATATAGAGCAAAAAGAAGGTATAAAGGGACATTTCACCAAAGCCGACCGTTGGATAATTCTCATCTTTTACCTGATGGGCTTATCAATTGGTGTTCACCTGTTAAATTTATTGACTATACCTGCCATTGTAATGATCTATTATTACAAACGCTATGAAAAAACAACTAAATGGGGAACCTTTTGGGCATTCCTGATTGGCTGTGGAATTACAGGCCTTGTACAAAAAGCTGTTATTGTGTGGACCATTAAGGGGGCAGGCAATTTTGATATATTATTTGTAAATAGTTTTGGATTACCATTCTTTTCCGGCTTTACTTTCTTCTTTATTTTTATAGGAACGCTGATTTATTTTGGATTACGGATAGCTAATAAAAAGGGTTGGAATTTTTTGAAATTAGGTCTGTGGAGTTTTGTTTTTATGCTCCTGGGCTACTCAACTTATTTCACCACTTTAGTCAGGTCAAATGCAGATCCGGCAGTTGATATGTTTAATGTAGATAACCCCGTTAACCTGGTTGGTTATTTAAGCCGTGAACAATATGGCGATTGGCCAATATTATATGGCCAGGATTTTACCGCTCAGCCTGAGGATACTAAAATAACAGAAACCTATGTAAAAAGTAATGGCAGGTATGAAAAGAACGGAAGAAAAGTAGATTATGTTTATGCTCCTGCTGATATGCATTTGTTCCCACGCATGTGGGATCAAAGCAACGACCAGGGCCATGCAGATTACTACGCAGGCTGGATGGGCATTGGAAAAGATCAGCAGGGTAATTGGGAACGGCCCCCAACAATGGGTGAGAACATTCAATTCGCTTTATCATACCAGGTTGGATGGATGTATATGCGCTATTTTATGTGGAATTTTGCAGGTAAACAGGATGATATACAGGGTGTGAACATGGGTAATGTAAGAGATGGTAACTGGAAAACAGGCATTGGTTTTTGGGATAATGCCAGGCTGGGAAACCAGGATACTTTGCCTGACAGTTTAAAAAATAACAAAGCAAATAATAAACTTTTTGCACTTCCTTTAATTTTGGGATTATTAGGATTGGTATTCCATGTAATGAGAGACCGGAAAGATTTTTTAGTTGTTGGATTATTGTTTTTCTTTACAGGGCTTGCTGTGGTATTCTATTTAAACCAGGCCGGTAATCAACCCAGGGAACGTGATTATGCCTTTGTTGGATCTTTCTATGCGTTTGCCATCTGGATTGGTCTGGGTGTTTTATATGTTAAAGAATTATTTACCCGCTTTATTAAAAACCGGATGCTGGCTAATTATGTAGCCGGAGCAATTTGTTTATTAGCTGTACCTGTTTTAATGGCCAGCCAGGAATGGGATGACCATGACCGCAGCAATAAAACGCTGGCTCGTGATCTTGCAAAAGATTACTTAGAAAGTTGTGCGCCAAATGCCATTGTAATTTCATTTGGTGATAATGATACTTATCCGCTTTGGTATGCACAGGAAGTTGAAGGTATACGCAGAGACATCCGGGTTATAAATTCAAGCCTGTTGGGTACCGATTGGTATATAAATCAATTACGTTACAAAGTAAACAGCAGCGACCCGATTGATCCGATCTGGACCGCCGACCAGATAGAAGGAGCCAACAGGGATATTGTTTATTCGCCCGAAGGGCTTTATGGCAAAAACACAACTATTATAAATCAATATAAGGCAAGGGCAGGTATAACAACCGACCCTTCGGTACCAATGGATCTGTATACCATGATGAAAGATTATGCCGGAAGCGATGATCCTAAAAAAATGGAACAGGGAAGAGATGGCAGTAGTTTGAATATATTCCCTTCAAAAAAAGTTTCAATTCCTGTAGATATAAATTTTGTTCACCAGAATGGTACCGTTAATGCAAGTGACAGTGTGGTTTCACAGGTTGTTTTTGATATTCCTAAAACGGCATTATTTAAAAATGATGCAGCTATTTTAAATATCATTGCTGCCAATAAATGGAAACGACCTATTTACTTTACATCGCAGGATGCCGGTGGACTAGGTTTTCAAAATTACGTACGCCAGGATGGTTTAACCTATCGGTTGGTGCCGGTGCTTAACAGCGATGTGAATGATGACTGGGCTTTTGATAAAATGATGAACAAATTTGCATCGGGCAATGCCGATAAACCCGGTGTTTATTTCGATGAAGAAAACCGTCGCCATCTGAATACCATTCGCATGGCTTATGCAGTTGCTGCTTTAGATATGGCGCAAAAAGATAAAAAAGAAGAAGCCAAAAAAATGCTGAACAAATGTGATAAGATGATGCTGGAAGAAAACTTCCCTTATGGCATGGTATCACGTAACCAGCAGCATAACTATATTTCGCAGATGATGCTGCAGGCTGCATATGCAGCAGGAGACACAAATTTAATAACCAAAATATCAAAAAGCTTAACAAAAGATCTGCAACAGCAACTGAGTTATTATGCTTCGTTGGATGAAAACAGGGCCAATAGTTTTGATTTTACCGATCAATCGGGAAGAAGAGGCGGCGATAAAAATGCTGCCGAACAACTTTTAATGCGTATCATGTCTTTTGAGCAGCAATATAAAGCAAAGTCGGCTCAGCCAACCGAAACACCAGGCAAAATAAATACGCAGCCCGTGTCTCCGGCAATACATGGAGATACACAGTAGAAAAAATGAAAAGATTAAAATAATAAGATCAATAAAATCCCCTGGTATTTTCAGGGGATTTTGTTTTTTAACAGTTGAACAAAACAGCTGACTTAAATGTTTCGTAATTTAGATGATTGATTTTTAAATTAACCAGTTAACTATAAACTTCTCCCTTGTTAGGCTATAACTTTAGTAAATACGACCCCAATGAACAAGGCAGATCTCCTTTTGAGAAATTGCTGGACTTGTTTTTACAATTACTTACATACACCAATGGTGATTTTAATGAAGCCATGCAATGGATGAATGAACTGGATAAGGAATATAAGCTCACCAATAATGAATATGGTATTGGTGATTTTATTGAAGATCTGAAAGACAAAGGGTACATTGATGATAAAAATAAAAAAGGCGAAATAAAGATCACGTCTAAAACTGAACAGGGCATCCGCAAAAAAAGCCTGGAAGAAATATTCGGTAAACTGAAGAAAACCAAACAGGGTAATCACCAAACTTTTAAACCGGGAGGTGGTGATGAAATAAACCCGGAGACAAGACCTTTTCAGTTTGGTGATACGATGGAACAGATCGATTTCACTAATTCAATCCGCAATGCACAAATCAATCATGGTATTGACAGTTTTAAAATGCAGGAAGATGACCTGGAAATACGGGAAACAGATTTTAAATCACAAACATCAACGGTGTTAATGATCGATATCTCCCACTCTATGATATTATATGGCGAGGATAGAATAACACCTGCTAAAAAAGTGGCAATGGCACTGAGTGAATTGATACAAACAAAATATCCAAAAGATACATTAGATATTGTAGTGTTTGGCAATGATGCCTGGACCATTGAAATAAAAGACCTGCCTTACTTGCAGGTAGGGCCTTATCATACCAATACAGTAGCCGGGTTGGAACTGGGGATGGATATTTTGCGGCGACGCAGAAATCCCAACAAACAAATTTTTATGATAACCGATGGTAAGCCAACCTGTTTAAAAGTGGGCAAGCGCTATTATAAAAACAGTTGGGGTGTAGATAGAAAGATATTAAACCGTTGCATGAGTTTGGCAACACAATGCAAAAAATTAAAGATACCCATCACTACTTTTATGATTGCATCTGACCCTTATTTACAAAGATTTGTACAGGAGTTTACCGAAACAAATAATGGCAAGGCTTTCTTTGCATCACTGGATAAACTGGGTGCATTTATATTTAAGGACTTTGAAAGCGGGAAAAGGAAGACGGTGTATTAAAATCTCACGCAAAGTCGCAAAGCTTTGCACATATTTACTTTGCGACTTTGCGTGAAAAAATATATTTAAGTTGATTATTTAAAAATAAAAAATGGATAGTAAGAAAATCAAGACCTTAGGTGAATTAAAGAAAAGCGGCTATGTTTCCAAAAGCATCAAGCAGGAGATCCGTGAAAACTTAATAACAAAAATTAAAGCAAAAGAAAACCCCTTTCCCGGTATATTGGGCTACGAAGATTCGGTAATACCGGATACAGAAAGAGCCTTATTATCGCAACATAATATTTTGTTTTTGGGTTTACGTGGACAGGCTAAAACAAGAATGGCCAGGCAAATGACAGAACTGTTGGATGAATACATTCCCATTGTTGCCGGTAGCGAAATCAATGATGATCCTTTGAAACCGGTTTCACGTTATGCCACTGACCTGGTAGAAGAAAAAGGGGACGAAACACCAATTGCCTGGTTACACCGCAGTCAGCGTTATGGAGAAAAACTGGCAACACCTGATGTAAGTGTTGCCGACCTGATAGGTGATATTGATCCGATAAAAGCTGCCAATCTTAAATTGAGTTTTGCAGATGAAAGGGTTTTACATTACGGCATCATTCCACGCAGCAACCGTTGCATTTTTGTAATTAATGAACTGCCCGATCTGCAGGCAAGGATCCAGGTATCGCTTTTTAATATTTTAGAAGAAGGCGATCTGCAGATACGTGGATTTAAATTGAGGTTGCCGCTTGATGTTTTATTTGTGTTCACTGCCAACCCCGAAGATTATACCAACAGGGGAAGCATTGTAACACCATTGAAAGACAGGATCGAGAGCCAGATATTAACGCACTATCCAAAATCTTTAGAAACTGCATTGGAAATAACTGAACAGGAAGCACAGATCAATGAAGCGCAACAGAAAAAAGTAAAAGTAAGTGATCTGATTAAACGATTGATTGAACAGGTTGCTTTTGAAGCCCGGGGCAGTGAACTTGTAGATAAAAAAAGCGGTGTTAGCGCAAGGCTCAGCATCAGCGCTTATGAAAATGCGATAAGTGCAGCAGAAAGAAGAGCATTAATTAATAATGAAAAAGAAACACAGGTTTGGCTGAGTGATCTTATAGGTATCATACCATCAATAACCGGTAAGATAGAATTGGTGTACGAAGGTGAACAGGAAGGACCTTACCAGGTTGCCTTTAATTTATTGGAGCGTTCTATCCGCACACAATTTGGCCAGTACTTCCCCAATCCCGATACGTTGAAAAAGAAAAGAAGCAAAGAAGCAACAGCAGATGAGAATCCTTACAGATCAATTACAAGATGGTTTGATGCAGGGAATACTTTAAATACTTTTTTTGAAGTTAAGGATGAAGACAAGGTACAACAACTGTATAAAGTTGATGGTCTGCATGCGTTGGTGAAAAAATATTTTAAAGGGGCCAACGAAAAAGAAAATGCTTTGCTGATGGAATTTGTTTTGCATGGCCTGGCAGCACATTCATTGATCAGTAAAAAAGTGCTTGAAGGAAAAATTGAGTTTAAAGACCTGATGGGAAGTATGCTCAATATTGGCACACAGCATTTTAGTGAAGAAGATTTAAATGAAGAGGATTTTAATTGATTTCGGAAACATAATACTCACATTGCCAAAGTTTTAAACTTTGGCAATGTTTTTTCAAATAATATTCACCTCCCTCTCCAACACTATACTAAATTTCTCTTTTACAGTTTGCAATATTTCTTCACTCAAATTATATATATCACTCCCTTTTGCATTTCCGTAATTCACCAACACCAGGGCTTGTTTTTCATGGCAACCTGCATCACCCCTTCTAAATCCTTTCCACCCCGTTTGTTCTATCAGCCAACCTGCTGCTAATTTTACTTTATCATG
>JAYVEQ010000041.1:0-11676 GCA_043748745.1 Chitinophagaceae bacterium
CTTGCAATATATTGGGTTGTACTGCTGGGATAAACTTTTACCGTATCGCAATTGGTACAATTGATATTTGTTGTGGGTACCCAGCTTAAACTATCAACCGTATAAGCTCTTAAGATTGCGGTATCTTTCTGGCAAATGGTATCTACTGCGGGGAATGCGTTGATACGGGGATAGGGAACGATCGTAACATTTTTTACAAGCGTTTGTTTGCATCCGTTTATATCTGTTGCTGTAAGCGATACTGAAAAGTTGCCGGTAAAAATATATAAATGCGGTGCCGGGTTTTTTACACTGTCTTTTTTTGTATCACCAAAATCCCAGCTCCATTTTAAAATTGAATCGGCTGGAAAAAATGGAAAAGAATTATTAAAAAACCGTAAACTTGTATCGGCACATATCCTGGCTGCAGCAGTAAAATCAACAACGGGCCCTCTAACTCTTGTTTGGCCCGAAAGATATAAGCTGTCATTACAGGTTCCGTTATTATTATCTTTAATAACCAGGTACTCGGTAAAATCGCCATGTACTCCCGGAAAATAATTAAGTACAGAATCGCCGTTATTATTTACAACAACACCGTTTACATGAAACTCATAAGTAAAACCGGTTCCGGGGGGATAGGTATTGGTCACTTTATAAACAATCAGGCTGTCTTTACAAACCGGGCTTCCGCTCCGGCTGAAAAGAGGAATTGCTGTATAGATAGGGGATGTTAAACTATCCCTGCAGCCGGTAATGCTGTCAATCAATAAAAGAAAACTGCTGTATGTACCGGTTACCGGAAAACTATGTGTTGTATTATAGTTGGTGGAATCAATAATGGATGGCACATCAGAAAATATCCATTCAAAATGATCTACATTTCCAAGTGAAAGATTGGTAAATGTAAAAGTATTTTTAGCAGAACAGGTATTACTAATTGAATAATCAGCAATAACACCTTCAATAAAAATATTGATGGTATCTTTTAAACCTGCACAGCCGTTAAAGTAAGGGGTAATAATAATCTGTTTGTTGCCCAATGTGCGGTATTTATGCGCTATCAAAGTATCAGTTACCGACGTTATTGTAGCATCACCAAAATCCCAAACGTATGAATTGGCATTGGTTGCTTTGCCATAAAACTGTATGGTTTCCGATCCGCAAAAAGTATTTCTGCCACTCACCGTTTTTGCATCTGTTGCAAAAGGTGGTGTACCATACGCAAACGGATTAAAGATAAACTGGTTGGTGCAACCCTGCGCAGTAGTAATGCTTACATTGGCTGTGGTAATACTGGTTGTAATATTGTAGAGATGGTTAATGCTGTTTGCTGCACCAATAACAATAGGTGTGCCATCACCAAAATCCCAGGTAAAATTTTGATTGGCATCGCCGGCGGGCAAATTCGTATTCACCGTAAGTAATGCGTTAACCGGAATACAGCCACTGGAGGGTGCCACTGTTCCGTTAGCCGGGAATCTTGTAACATTTATATTGTATGCTGCAATTGCCGTACAACCATTTGCCGTAATGGCTTTTACTCTTGCAGTAAAGGCATTGTAGCTGGAATAATTATGGTTTATATTATTAGTGCTGGTAGTAATTATTGGTGAGCCATCGCCAAAGTCCCATTCATAATTCATAATGAAAGCACTGCCTGTTGCTGTAAAAACAACATTACCGGGCTGGCACAAATAATTTTTATTGGCAGATAATGCTATTGCAGGTGATGGATTAATAACGATGGTTTTGACAGCTGTTATTGCATCATTCTGATAAATGGCTGTCAGCTTAACCGTATAAGTTCCGGCTGCTGCATAGGTAATATTTTCAGCAGCATTTACACCGCCTTGCCCGTTACCAAAATTCCAGATAAAGCGGATTGGTGAGCCGGTGCAATTTTGGGTGAAGTTTACCACTTGCGGATTACAGTAAAGTCCGTTGGCAGTTGTATAATTAAAATCAACCGTCTGTGCTTTTGTGCCTGTAATAAAAAAGCTAAAAATCAGTAGTATGGTAAATCTGACTGGCATTAGTAATCCTTAACGAAAAAAATCGGGTAATCAGTATGTTTAAAGTTGAAATTATTTTAATATAAGAGCCGGTTTTAGAAGCTTTCGTTGCTTCACAATATTTTAATAATCAAATTGCATGCCCTAATAAATAGAGAAACAATGCCTGAAAAGTGATTATCAGATAAAATTTTATGATTAGATCCATCCCGGTACCAAAAATGCTTTCGGGAGGAAGATCCAGATGTTGGCACTTAATAAATGGAGAAGATCATTTACAGCTTTAGTATTACTGGTGACTATTTAGCCTGCCAGATATTTTTTTACCAGTATATAGCTGATAACAGCAAGTAAAATAAGCAGGGCAATACTAAAATAAAGCCAGGGGTATTCCTGCAGTTTGCGTTTGTCTTTTTTTAAATTTTTTTGCCGGGTATGTTTTTTCAGATCTTTATTCAGTTGCTGTACATACAGGGGGAGATCTTTTTTATTTTTAAAATCTTCAAGTCCTTCTACTGCATCATTCATAAAATCATCACCGGCCATCTGCTTCTCTACCTCATGTGCCTCGGTTGCAGATAATTTTTTATTCAGATAGTCCAGCAGTTTATCCTGTTCTATCTCATTGTTTAAATTGGATAATATGTCTTTTAATCCGTCACTCATTTAGTTCATTAATTTACTATTTACCATTTACTATTTATCACTGATCCCGTTCACTGCATCTTTTCCATGATCAGTTTCAAATTACGTTTACCGTTTTGTATATGACTCTTCACCTGCATGATACTGTAACTGGTTTGCCGGGCAATTTCCTGGTAGCTTTTTTTTTCCAGGTAAAACAAAGTTACACATAGTTGCTGCTCTTTGTTCAGTTGCTGTATGGCTCCTGCCAGGTCATTGAGGGTCTTATCTTTTTCAATATAGTAATTTTTTTCTTCCGGTTCAACTGGTGTGGCCATCAGGCGTTCATCTATTTCTGTGCTGAACCTGCCCTTACCACGCAGTTTCATCAGGCAATGGTTTTTCGTAATCATATAGATCCAGCTTTTAAAATACTCCACTTTATATTTATGCAGCTCATTTATCGCTTTTAAAAAAACCTGCTGCACGGCATCTTTTGCTTCCTCTTCATTTTTCAGGTACTTCATGCCAACACCCAGCAGCAGTATGGTGTAGCGTTGCAGTAAAATACCCAGCCATTCATTATCATGGTCGGTATAAAACTGCTGCAACAGATCGTTATCGCTTATATGGTTGTATTTGCCGGTATTCAAAACAGGATAGCAAATTTGTTTTAGTTAGATGTAAACTTAGTTTAAATTCCATAATTTTAGATAAACCGAAAATGGATACATGAGCTATGCTGTTTGTTGTGTGCCTGTTGCACCTGTAAGGATTGAACCCGACCATAAATCAGAAATGGTGAGCCAGTTATTATTTGGTGAATGCTGCATCATTACTGTTGTTGAAAAGAAGGGTTGGGTAAAGATCGTAAATAAACTGGATGCTTATTCCGGCTGGTGCCAGCAAACGCATTTCCAGGAAATAGATGATGAACATTATTATTTTGAAGAGAATGATCTTACCGGAGCCTGGATAAATGAAATTGATTATAACGGCCACCCGATGTGGATACCCTTTGGAAGTTCATTAACTGCCATGAAGAACGGCAGTGTTTTCTGGAGAAAAAGTACGTTGAATTATACTGGTAAATTATGGAATCCTGCAACAGCCAAACGTGATGTTAAAACCATAAAGCTGCTGGCCTACACATTTTTAAACAGCACTTATCTATGGGGTGGTAAATCTGTTTTTGGCATCGATTGCAGCGGCTTTACACAAACCGTTTACAAATTTTTGAATATTCATTTACTCAGGGATGCACAGCAACAGGCCACACAAGGTGACCTGGTAGGGTTTTTATCACAGGCGCATTGCGGCGATCTTGCTTTTTTTGATGATGAAGAAGGCCGGATCATTCATGTTGGTATTTTACTTAACGAAAATGAAATTATTCATGCTGCCGGTAAAGTAAGGGTTGATAAGATAGACAGCCAGGGTATCATAAATGCTGATACCGGCATAAGAACACAACGGTTGCGAATAATAAAAAGATATTTTTGATCAGCTGTCGTTTGTGCCGGAAATTTTTAAGTCAGCTTCATTTGCAGGGTTTGTAATATTTTTATCCATCATTACTTCGGTACCGGATCTTTTGGGCTTATCCAAAAAAAGCATTTTAACGGCAATGATGATCATCAGCACAGCAAATATCTTTTTTATGGTATCCTGCTGCAAACTCAGTGCTATCTTACTGCCAAAAAAACTGCCTGCCAAAAAACCAATAGCCAGTATAATAACCACTTTAACATCTATATGCCCCTGTTTGTAATATTGCATTACACCTAAAATTCCAACCGGCAGCAGGATCAAACCTAATGATGTGCCCTGTGCAGTTTTTTGGCTGAAGCCGATAAAATAAACCAGTGCCGGCACAATAATAATACCGCCACCAACACCAACAAGGCCGCTTAGCATACCGGCAGCGATACCTACCAGTATTATGATAAGCATAGTTTGTAAATCCATGACTTTCTTTTTTATGATCATTTTGGAAATGTAGTTTTATAAAATGCTATAGCTTCTTCTATAACCTTAAAAGCAGCATCCTTATTTTGAAATTCATCTATCTCCACTTTTTTATTCTCCAGTACTTTGTATTGTTCAAAAAAATTACGCAGTACGGCAATAAAATGTTTGGGTAACTCATCCATTCCGGTAATATAATTAATACCCGGATCTTTGGATGCTACGGCAATGATCTTATCATCTTTTTCACCGTTATCAATCATCTGCATATTGCCAATAACGGTTGCTTCCACCAGGCAGAGTGGCTGAATGCTTTCGCTGCACATCACTAAAATATCCAGGGGGTCATTATCCTGCCCAAGGGTTTGCGGTATAAAACCATAGTTAACTGGATAATGAAAAGAGGAATAGATGATGCGGTCTAATTTTAATAACCCCGTTTTTTTATCTATCTCATATTTAGTATGGGAACCCTGCGGAATTTCAATCAGTGCATTAACAACCTGTGGAGCTTTATCTCCGAAATGTGCGCCATGCCAGGGGTGAAGGGTGTACATGTTATAAGCTTAATAGTTATAAGTTGAAAGTAGCCTGTTCAATATTTACTATACCTGTTTGATATTATGTTCTTCAATGCTTCATTATTAACTGGTATCCTAAAAAAGCAGCAACGATCCCAAGTATAACACTTAACCCGATATAGGTTAATGCCATACCAAATTTTCCACTTTGTATAAGTCCCATATTTTCCAGCGAAAAAGCGGAGAAGGTTGTAAAGCCACCACAGATACCGGTGGCCAGAAATAATTTCCAGTTATCTGATAAAGGTTCCTGTTTTATACTCATTGCAAAAACAACACCGATGATAAAACTGCCGAGGATATTTATCGTAAGGGTTGTGCAGGGAAAGAGTTTTGCCCTGATCAATAAATTGCTTGCATACCTGAGCATGGAACCTAAACCACCACCCAAACCAACCAGTAATAAATTTTTAATCATTTAATGTTTTATAAATTTCCTGAAAAAGTGTATTTCAGATCTACCTGCCATTTATTATCTACCCTTACAATCTTTAAAATGGTTTTATCCTTTCTCATGTAACTGTTGCTGTAGTTAAAAATACAGACCGTGTCGGTTACATAACTGATGTTGTTTACAATAATGTCGGCATCTTTATATTTTTTAAGAATTTCTTTATCCTTTTCGGTTTCATGTTTCTGAAACCTTTTAAAGATCTCGTTATTGATCTCATCTTTCAGCAGGTATTGTTCAGCCTCTTTAAAATTATTATCGAGTATAGCCCTGATGAAAGCGGTAGCCACTTCAACATCGGTGACGGGGGCTTTTTTTGTATTACTGTTACAGGAGATGATACCGGAAAACAGTATGATAAGCAGCAGCATATTTTTAATCATGCTTAAAGTTAAACATCTTTCCATTAAGCAAAAAAAAAGCATCCGCCGGCCGGCAGATGCTTTTAAAATCAATTTATAATTGATTATTCCTTATTATGCATTTTTTGAAAGGAATCCAAAGCCTGTAATCCTTTATTCATCATCATTTTTAATGAATCAGGTGGGATACTGTTTAATTTTTCCATTGCATTTTTTAGATCAGGTTTTTCAGGCCCCATATTTCCTTTCATG
The DNA here is from genome assembly GCA_043748745.1 of Chitinophagaceae bacterium. Classification (GTDB taxonomy): domain Bacteria; phylum Bacteroidota; class Bacteroidia; order Chitinophagales; family Chitinophagaceae; genus Ferruginibacter. The sequence goes on from JAYVEQ010000041.1 coordinate 6,233, forward strand.
CTGTTGAACATATCGTTGCCCGGATCAGAAAGTGATATTTTCCAGGCACCATCTTCTTTGACCAATGTAAAACTGTGTGATGTTGTTTTTCCGTTCTCAACAACTTCTGCATCAACAGTTGCTTTGTCTCCATCAATTTTTTCGTTCTTCAGGCTGTAACTCACCGTTTTTGCTTTATCTTTAAATTCTTCTGTCATTTTTGCTTTCATTTTTGCCATGGTTTCGGGGTCAATGTTGGTCATCATTTTTTCTGCTGCTTCCATCATGGCCACATCTGATTTGGTTATGAATTTTTTCATATCATCCATATTACCGTTTTTCATGGCGGTAAACATGCCATCTAAGGCGGCTTTTGGTGAACCGGTGTTGGTATTACAGGCAGCAAATCCTGCTAACAGGATTAGCGCAAAAAGATTTTTTTTCATTTTTGTAGTTTTATTTTAGACAACAAAAATAATTTTATTTTACAGAGTAATACTATTTATTTACCCGGAATTAAGTCAGCATGCAGTTAATTTATAAAAAGGTATTTACCGGCAGGATAAAAAAATGAGGCAACTTTTTTTAAGCTACCTCATATATAGGAAAGGTTAGTAAGACGCAGTGTTTATGTATTCTTCTTTTGCGCTGTTATATTCACATCATCTTTATTGTATGCTTTAATGATCTGTTTAACCAGGCGGTGCCTTACCACATCTTCTTCATCCAGCTCAATTTGTGCAATGCCTTCAATATTTTTTAAGATACGGGCGGCTTTAAACAAACCGCTCTGCTGGTTTTTTGGCAGATCTATTTGTGTAGGATCGCCGGTGATGATGGCTTTTGCACTTGGGCCTATACGGGTTAAAAACATTTTTATCTGCAGGTCGTTGGTGTTTTGTGCTTCATCTAAAATGATAAATGCATTATCCAAAGTACGGCCCCGCATGTAAGCCAATGGTGCAATCTCAATGGTACGGGTGCTCATATAATAACCCAGTTTATCAGCCGGTATCATATCATCCAGTGCATCATATAAAGGCCGTAAATAGGGATCAATCTTTTCTTTCAGATCACCGGGTAAAAAACCAAGGCTTTCACCGGCTTCCACAGCGGGCCTTGTTAAAATAATTTTTTTAACCGATTTATTCTTTAGTGCCCTTACTGCCAAAGCCACGGCAGTATAGGTTTTACCGGTACCTGCAGGGCCAATGGCAAACAGGATATCATTTTTGTCGCAGGCTTCCACCATCCTTTTTTGGTTGGCTGTACGTGCTCTTACAGTTTTACCATTGGGGCCAAATACCAGCACATCATTGGGGTTGCGGTCCATAAAATTATCAACCACCCGTTCATCATCGCCACCCAGTATCTGTTCAAAATAATTGGCGCTCATGTGACCGTTCCGTTCCAGGTACCGGAGAATGAGATCGATCTTTTCCCTTGCGCCTTCAATTTGCTCGGGGGCTCCGCTTAATTTTATCTGCGTGCCACGACTGAGAATTTTTAAGAGGGGAAATTTCTTTTTTAAGATGTCTAACTTACCGTTGTTTACGCCAAAAAATTCGATAGGGTTAACGGTTTCGAGGTTGATGATCGTTTCTGTCAATGGATCTTAGTTTTTTACGCTGTTTCTGTCATGCTGTAAAAATAAACATACATAGCAGCGATCAGTTATCAATTTGATTTCAATTGGTACTTCTAACTTATCTCTTTTTCAAATGTAATGAATTGCTTTTAATACATCACAAATTTACTTATACACACAATGTATAATTTAGTGGAAAAGTTTATGCATTAAAAAAATTAACAAAATAAATTTTAGGTATAAATAAAATTTTGCCAAACCAATCAGCAGCATTTTTTTTATTGTGATAGAAATGAAAGAATAAATTATATCAATTGTGTTATTAATGCTGTCCAGCCGGTTTGATGGCTTGCACCCAGGCCACGTGAAGTATCTCCATGGAAATATTCGTGAAATAAAATTAAATTTTCATTACCTGGCAATTGATAAAACCAATTATAATTTCCAAATACCGGTCTTTCATTCTTTTCATTTTTTGTAAAAATAGACAGGTTGTATGAACCTATAACTTTGGCTGCTTCATGCAACGTAATGTACTTCCCTGAATTAGCCGGGAACTCTATTTTTATTTCCTCTTTATAAAAATCGGCATATTTATTTATCGATTTTATTAATAAATAATTAAAGGGCATCCATACCGGTCCACGCCAGTTAGAATTGCCACCGAATATTCCGGAGGCTGAATCACCTGGATCATAGTTTACAGAGAAGTGTTCATTTCCTATATCAATCTGGTAAGGGTTGTTTCTGTAATATTGAGATAAAGCCCGTACACCACCGGGTGATAAAAATTCGTTTTCATCCATAACTTTCTCAATAAGCTGCACCAGTTTTGTTTCATCAGCCAATGAAAGCAGCATCCTGGTTTCATTGGTATTTTGTTTGTGGGCCTGGTATTTATTATTTTCTATTCGGTAATTAATAAACCAATTCATTCTTTTTTTAAAATCGGGTAATTTTTCCAAATGATCCAGATCAATTACAGATACCGCAAGGAGTGGTGTTAGCCCGACAATCGATCTCAGTTTTAAAGATACCGGCTCGTCTGCTGTGCGCTTTAGAATATCATAATAAAACCTGTCATCTAAATCCCATAAACCAAATTTATCAAGGGCTTCTGCAATTAAGACAAAATGTTCATAAAACTTGGTAACCGAATCTTCAAATGCATCATCAAAGCGGGAAATCTCAATAGCAATATCCATCATGTTCAAAGCATACATTCCCATCCAGGCTGTTCCATCTGTTTGTTCAAGTTCTGTTTCATCAGCCATTTTTGTGCTTCTGTTAAATACACCAATATTATCGAGGCCTAAAAATCCGCCTTCAAAAATATTATTACCATTTGTATCTTTCCGGTTTGCCCACCAGGTAAAATTTATTATTAATTTCTGAAAGATCTTTTTCAGAAATTGAATATCACCTTTTCCATTCTTTTCTTTTTCTGCCTGGTAAACCTGCAGCGCTGCAAATGCCTGAACAGGAGGGTTAACGTCATTGAAATTCCATTCATAAGCAGGCATCTGCCCATTGGCATTCATATACCATTCACGTGTAAGAATAATGAGTTGATTTTTTGCAAACACCGGATCAATTGTGGCAATTGCTATACAATGAAAAGCAAGGTCCCAGGCAGCATACCAGGGATATTCCCATTTATCAGGCATTAAAATGATATCCTTATTTTTCAGCGAGGTCCACTCACTGTTTCTGCCATTAATTCTGGTCTCGCTTATTGAAGTAATTCCATCACTGGTATTTAACCATCTTTCTACGTCAAAATGGTAATACTGTTTGCTCCACAATAAACCGGCATAAGCCTGGCGATGTATCATGGCAAGATCTGCAGAAATATTTTTTGGAAAAACAGATTGGTAAAATTCATCAGCTTCTTTTTTACGGAGATCAAATATTTTTTCAAATCCCCTTTCGAAGGGCTTATCTGTCTGCTCTTTTGTTAAACGGAGAAACAGGGTGTAAGAATCTTTTCCTTTGATGACGGTTTCGTAAACGGGGGAACACTTTGTGCCTTCTTTTTTTTCATTTAATTCATTTACATTTTTATGATGAATAATTCCGTCGTGAAAGGCATCTTTTACAAATGGCGAAGTATTGGTGGTATTAAATAATTTCTCTGCATTGGTTTCATTTTCGGTAAACCAAACGTTTTCTGTTTGTTCAAAATAGTAATAATAATCTCCTAATCTTTCGTGGGTAGCTTTAACCGTTTGACTGTTTATATATTGAAGCGATGGCTTTTGTTTTAAACCATTATACTGCCACCTGTTATAAAACCACAATGCAGGAAGTATGCTGATATTGGCAGCTTCCGACTGTTTATTAATGATCTCTATTTTAATATAAATATCTTCACTGTTTTCCTTTGCATAGGTAACATATACATCAAAATATTTACCATTATTAAAAACACCGGTATCCAGTATTTCATATTCAGGTTCCTGTTTTGTTCTGTTGCGGTTGGTAATAACCAGGTCCTCATAAGGAAAAGCAGCCTGAGGATATTTATACAAATATTGCATGTAGAAATGCGTAGGTACATTATCCAGGTAATAATATAATTCCTTTACATCCTCACCATGATTACCTTCTCCATTAGTTAAACCAAATAAACGTTCTTTCAGAATATCATCTTTACCATTCCATAAAGCGATTGAAAAACATAAATTCTGTTCATAATCTGATATGCCTGCCAAACCATCTTCACCCCAGCGATACACACGGCTTCTGGCATGCTCATGCTTAAAATAATTCCAAGCATCACCATTCTCGCTGTAATCTTCCCTTACAGTTCCCCATTGCCTTTCACTCAAATAAGGTCCCCATAATTCCAGCGGGATATCTTTTTCGGCATTCTTATTTAACCGTTGTTGCTCTGCATTCATGAATATAAATTTTCTCCGGTCTTTTATTCTCCGTTTGTACTAAAACCCGGGTAAAGTGTCATGCCACCATCAATAAAAACTGTTGTACCTGTTATATAATCTGCTTCATCGCTGGACAGCCATGCTGCCAGTTTGCCAATATCCTCAGGTTGGCCAATACGGCCGTAAGGAATTAATGTAAGCAGGCTGTTCAATGCTTCGGGTGTTTCCCAGGCGGTATGGTTAATAGGTGTTTGAATGGCACCAGGGCCAATACTGTTCACCCGTATTTTTTGTGGTGCCAGTTCCTGTGCCATACTTTTCATGAGCATCATGATACCGCCCTTGGAGGTGGCGTAATTCACGTGTCCACCCCATGGTATAACCTCATGTACGCTGCTGATACAAATGATTTTTCCCAAAGCTTTACTCCGTTCGGGTATCATGCCCCGGCGTAAAAATTCCCTTACGGCTTCCCGGGCACATAAAAACTGGCCGGTTAAATTCACATTAATAACCAGCTGCCAATCGGCAAGAGTCATATCTTTAAAAGGGGAATCTTTTTGCAGGCCGGCATTGTTTATTAATATATCAATTGTACCGAAATGCTGTATCATTTGCCTGAACATTTCCTGTACCTGTTCTTCATTGCTTACATCTGCCTGTATGGCAACCGCATTTCCGCCATTCGATTTTATTTCATCAACTACTACACCTGCTGCTTCAGGATGTGTAACATAATTTACAACTACACCGGCTCCTTCATTTGCCAAAGCCAATGCTATACCTTTTCCTATGCCACTATTGGCACCTGTAACTAAAGCGGTTTGTCCGGTTAATTTAGGATTCATGTTCATATTATTTACCTGTATTTAATTTTGTAAATCAGAATAATTACAGCAAAAATCAGTGTGACTGCATTTGCTGCAATGATGGGAATATTAACAGAAAATATTCCGAATAAAAGCCACAATAAAGTACCAAATGCAAAGAGT
>JAYVEQ010000042.1:0-11591 GCA_043748745.1 Chitinophagaceae bacterium
TGAATTTAATTACCAATGCTTTTTATGTGGTTGATGAAAAAAAGAAGCAACAATCAAACGGATACGAACCAACTGTTACAGTGAGTACAAAGAAAATAAATGGCAAGGTTAAGATTAAGGTTGAGGACAACGGCAACGGCATACCACAAAAAGTATTGGATAAAATATTCCAGCCCTTCTTTACCACCAAACCCACCGGACAAGGAACAGGTTTGGGTTTGAGTTTGAGTTATGATATTGTGAAAGCACATGGCGGTGAGTTAAAAGTAGAAACTAAGGAAAATGAGGGTACTGAATTTATTATACAATTACCAATATAAATAAAGTAAGTAATGAAATATCCATTTAAAATAGTTCTCCTTTTGTTATTGCCTATGATTGGATGGGCACAAAATTCGGTCGTAAACATCACACCCGAAAAGTTCAGAAAAGAGACTGATGTTTTCACTATCGATGCAGCTGACGGGTGGCTTTTTCATAAGGGAAACGATAGCAGTTGGGCAAAAAATATTATTGATACCACGGGCTGGGAAAAATTAAAGCCAACCGATCTTTCAGCGAACTATGCTGATAAAAATGGCAGGGTGGAAGGATGGTTTCGGATAAAAGTAACCTTTGATAGTTCTTTGCTCAATAAAGTATTATATGTTGATTTTGGTCAGTGGGCTGCGATAGCATTTTATGTAGATGGAGAACTGGTTGCTGCCAGAGGCAATATGGGACAAAAAGGAATGGCTTTTAGCGAATACAACGGTGGTTTAGACCCCCTGTCTATGCATTTCAATACATCGGTCCCTCATATTCTCAGTCTTCATTATGTGGGATATTTGTCTGCGATACCACCGCATGAAGTAAAGACTCAATTTCGCAAACATGTTATTTTTATCGCCGGTCCAAATTTTACCACCCTGTTAAGAAAACATCACGAAACCTCATATTTCTTTCAGACCTTATGGTTGGTAGTTTGTGCTATTCTTTCTGTGCTTTTCTGGCTGCTACTCTTTCAAAACCCAAAGGAAAAAATACTATTCTGGACTGCATTTTTTACCAGCACTTTCGCCATAAGCATGTGGTGCGATTTAGATCAAATTGATATTAATGGAAGTACATATTATGTAGTTATAAGCGTTCGCCTTATATCTGTCTTTTTAGCAAGCGGCACATTTCTATTATTGTTGCCTATTCTTTTAATCAAAGTTTTAAAGAGAAAAATAAACCGCAGGCTTATTCTAAGTCTCATTATTTTAATTGTAGTGAATGAAATAGGGACATTTCTAACCAGTTCCTTTTCAATAACATTCGAGTATATCTATGGGTTCTCTTTCATTTTTGTATTGGGTATATGCTTATATTATGTCATTACTTCATGGAAAAATCTGATGGGCGCTCAATGGGCAATTGTAGCAGGATTAATATTTACAATATTCATTCTTTCATTTCTACTTGTTTTCGACAGCGTCTTTAAATCAGCTTTAACCTATTATATATATGTATCATTGGCAAACCTTGCCTTTCCGTTATCCTTAATGATTTATGTATCCATGCGCTTTAAAGAGATGATAAAAGAGGTACAGGCAAATGCACAGACAGTAGTGGAACTTTCTGAAGAAAAAAAGGTTCAGGCCGAAAACCAACAAAAAATACTGGAAGAAGAAGTAACCAGACAAACCAGTGAGATACGCCAAACATTAGAAAACCTGAAAGCCACCCAAACCCAGCTCATACAATCTGAAAAAATGGCTTCGCTGGGAGAACTTACCGCAGGCATTGCCCATGAAATTCAAAACCCGCTAAATTTTGTCAATAATTTTAGTGAAGTGAATAAGGAATTGTTGGTTGAATTAAAAGATGAAATTAAAAAAGGAAACCTTGATGAAGTAAATGCAATTGCAGATGATGTGATCAGCAACGAAGAAAAAATAAATCACCACGGCAAGCGGGCTGATGCTATTGTAAAAGGAATGCTGCAACATTCCAGTAGCGGTAGTGGAAAAAAAGAACCAACCGATATTAATAAACTGGCTGATGAATATTTACGCCTGGCATATCATGGCCTCCGAGCAAAAGACAAATCATTTAATGCAGCCATGAAAACAGATTTTGATGAAACTATTGGTAACATCAACATCATTCCACAGGATATTGGAAGAGTTATTTTAAATTTAATTACCAATGCTTTTTATGTGGTGGATGAAAAGAAGACCCTTCGACAAGCTCAGGGTGACAAAAGCTATGAACCCACAGTTACGGTAAGCACAAAGAAAATAAATGGCAAGGTTGAGGTTAAGGTTGAGGATAACGGCAATGGCATTCCTCAAAAAGTATTGGACAAAATTTTCCAACCCTTCTTTACTACCAAACCAACGGGGCAGGGAACTGGTTTGGGATTATCATTAAGTTATGATATCGTAAAAGCCCATGGCGGAGAATTGAAGGTGGAAACAAAGGAAGAGGAAGGTTCAACTTTTATTATTAATTTACCAGTCCAATAACTAACTACTGTCATGGCTAAGAAGTTTTCTCTTTTAATATTTGGTTTAATTGCAGGATTTAATTTTCTGCATGCCCAGGTTAAACCAGCCGACAGCCTGCTCAATCTCCTGGTGGCACACACACAAGAGGATACGGTAAGGGTAAACCTGCTGAATGATCTTGCGAACGAAATCCGCCGTGGCAAGCCGGCATCAACAGACTCATTACTCAAACAGTCCATTAGCCTTGCCGGCAAACTCAACTACACAAAGGGTAAAGGTTATGCACTCGCCATCCAGGGTTCACGGTTTTATACCCTGCTGAAATATAAAGAGGCTGACAGCGTGTTTGCAATTTCAAAACAACTGTTGGAAAGTGTAAATGATCATAAGGACGAAGCTTACCTATTAAGATCATGGGCCAATATGAAAATGGATGAAGGCAATTATGCTGCATCACTCGATAATTTTTTAGCAGGGTTAAAAATGGCGCAGCAGGCTGGCGATATAAAGCAGACAGTGGAAATAGAACGAACCATCGGGTATCTCTATAATGTACTTGGCGAATTTGAAAAAGCGATCCCTTACCAGACAGATGCATTAAAACATGCCGAAAGTATCAATTACAAGATCGGGATTTCAGGCGCTTACAATGCGATCGGAAAAACTTATAAAACACAAGGTAATTATCCTGCATCATTGGATGGATACAGCAAGGGACTTCGTATTGATGAAGAACTCAAAGATTCCAACGGAATTTTTATTGACTATGGCAATATAGGAGACGTGTATGAACGCATGGGCAATTACCCCGAAGCATTCAGCCATATCAAAGTTTATCTTGATTACCTATGGGGCAGCCACCGTGCGGAAGACCGGGTTGCATGGGGCGAATGGGTACTTGGAAAAGCTTATACTCATTCCGGTGATCCCGCCAAAGGTCTTCAGCACGCCAAATACAGTCTTGAACAGGCCACTAAGGTGGGCTGGCGTTTATATATGCGTGAGATCACCCAACTCATTGCAGAATCAGCGGCCAAACTAAAACAATGGGATACGGCTTATAAATACCAGGTACTTTCTTCCAATTATAAAGACAGTCTCACCGGCCAGGAAATTGCCCGTAAGACCACCATGTTGCAGGCTAATTTTGAATTGGATAAGAAACAGGCAGAGATCGCTTTACTCACTAAAGACAAACAACTGCAAATAGAAGAGAACCGGCGTGAAAAGGCTTTTCTTTTGGCATTGCTGGGCGGACTTGCTTCCCTGATCGTATTTGCTGTTGTACTATACCGTAATAACCGGCAAAAGCAAAAGGCTAATTATTTATTGCAAACACAAAAAGAAGAGATTGACAGGAAAGCAAGCAATGTAGAGTTGCTGGGTGAGATTGGCCGCAAGGTCACTTCTTCCCTATCGGCTGAAACCATCATCGGTACCGTGTATGATAATGTGAACTCCCTAATGGATGCATCGGTATTCGGGATCGGGATATATAATGATGCATTAAAAGCAATTGAGTTTCCGGCGACGTATGAAAACGGTCAGGCCCTTCCCTATTATTCCAATTCGATCAATGATGAGAACCGTTTTGCTGTTTTGTGTTTTATACGAAAAGAAGAATTCATCATAGGCGACCTGGAAAAAGAATACCAGGATTATATGCAACATATCCCCAGGCCCGTTGCAGGCAAACCTCCGGTATCACTCATCTATCTTCCATTGAAAGTAAAAGACAGAATACTTGGCGTTATTACCGTACAAAGTTTTCAGCAGAATGCTTTTTCTGATTACCATCTTTATATGCTGCGTACCATTGCCATTTATGCAGCTATCGCCCTGGAAAATGCGGAGTCGTATAAAAAGCTGAACCTTACCGTTGATAGTTTGAAACAAACACAAAAACTACTTATCCAGTCCGAGAAAATGGCAAGCCTTGGTGAACTTACCGCCGGTATTGCCCATGAGATTCAGAACCCGTTAAACTTCGTTAATAATTTTTCAGAAGTGAATAAAGAGTTGTTGGCCGAAATGAATGAAGAAATTACAAAGGGAAATTATGAGGAAGTTAAAGCAATTGCTAAAGATGTGACAGAGAATGAAGAAAAAATAAACCACCATGGCAAACGTGCAGATGCTATTGTAAAAGGCATGCTACAACACAGCCGCAGCAGCAGCAGCGTAAAAGAACCAACTGATATTCATGCATTGGCAGATGAATACCTGCGGTTAGCTTATCATGGATTAAGGGCAAAGGACAAAACCTTTAATGCAACCATGAAAACCGATTTTGATAAAACCATTGGTAGCATCAATATCGTTCCGCAGGATATCGGCAGGGTGATACTCAATTTAATTACCAATGCATTTTATGTGGTTACAGAAAAGAAAAACCAGAATGTCAAAGAGTATGAACCAACAGTTACAGTAAGCACAAAGAAAATTGCAGACAAAGTGATGATAAGTGTTCGGGATAACGGGAACGGAATTCCTCAAAAAATACTTGATAAAATCTTTCAGCCATTTTTTACGACCAAGCCTACCGGGCAGGGAACAGGGCTGGGCCTGTCCCTGAGTTATGATATAGTTAAAGCACATAACGGGGAGTTGAGCGTAGAGACAAAAGAAGGAGAGGGATCTGAATTTATAATTAATTTACCGGCATAAACCTTAAATTCATCAAATGAAAATTTTAGTAGTTGACGACGAACAGGATGTTAAAATTCTTTTTGAACAACGGTTCCGGAAAGAGATCAGGGATAAAGAAATGGAATTTGTATTTGCATTCTCCGGCGAAGAAGCGCTGGTTTACCTTAACCGGCATGAGCATGAAGCGGTGTTAATCTTATCCGACATTAATATGCCCGGCATGAGTGGACTGCAGTTGCTGGAACAGATTAAACAAAAATATCACAAACCACCGCCAATGGTGATGATGATTACTGCCTATGGCGATAAAGAAAATTATGATACCGCTATGCAATTGGGTGCTGACGATTTTTTAACCAAGCCGGTTGACTTTACTTCCCTAAAAGAAAAACTTAAAACAATAAGCTGATGTCGAAAATATTAGTAGTAGATGACGAAACAGATCTGGAAGTGCTCATCAAACAAAAGTTTCGCCAGAAGATACGTGACCGTCAATATGATTTCATTTTTGCGGTAAATGGCAAGCATGCCCTGGAACAAATGGAAGTACATCCGGATGTGGATTTAGTGCTCAGCGACATTAATATGCCCGAAATGGATGGGCTTACCCTGCTTACAAAACTGAATGAACAAAATGGGTTATTTAAATCCGTTATTGTTTCTGCTTATGGCGACATGGAAAATATCCGTACCGCTATGAACCGTGGCGCTTTTGATTTTATTACCAAGCCCGTGAATTTTGAAGACCTGGAACTGACGATGGAAAAAACCATTAGGCACGTAAACCAGATGAAGGAAACGATGAAGGCCATCAAAGAAAATAATATTCTTAAAATGTATGTTGATGAAACGGTATTGAACTTTATGGGCGGCCGTGAATTTGAATCTTCGTTGATGGTAAACGAAACAGTGGAAGCAAGTGTTGTTTTCATTGATATCTGCAGTTTTACTTCCATCAGCGAAAATGAATCACCGGATACGGTGGTGAAATTGCTGAATAAATATTTTGATGTGATGGTAAAAGAGATCATAGCCCAGGGCGGTTATATTGATAAATTTATCGGCGATGCCATCATGGCTGTTTTCCGAGGGGACTATCATTTAGACAGGGCTATTGATGCCTGCCTGGCCGTTAGAAAAAAAATTGAAGAACTTCCGAATGAATCCGGTGCTGTAAATTTTTCACCGAAAGTTTCTATCGGTATAAACTCCGGAGAAATGATCTCCGGCAATATAGGCTCGGCCAACCTGCGTCGGCTTGATTATACAGTAATTGGCGATGAAGTGAATATTGCACAGCGCTTACAAACAGTTGCAAAAGATAACCAGATCATCATTAATGAAACGGCTTATCAAAAAGTAAAAGAATCATTCAACTGCCGTAAAGTGGGTGAGGTGAGTTTAAAGAACAAAGCCAACCTGATGGATGTGTATGAAGTGATGGACTGATAAATGGCTTCATTGAAGTTTTAAAAGAGGGTTGAAACAAATACTATCAGCACTATTCAATTATTTTATTGCATGAAAAATATCCTGCTCGTTTTTTTATTTCCGCTTCAGCTTTTTGCCCAGCCTTTTTCTCTATCAGAAATATCCCATTGGGAAAAGCAATCAAAAAATATTACCATCATCCGTGACAACTTTGGTGTTCCGCATATTTACGGTAAAACAGATGCCGATGCGGTTTTTGGTTTGTTGTACGCACAATGCGAAGATGATTTTAAACGGGTGGAGTTAAATTATATTGAAAAACTGGGGCGTTTATCTGAAGTAAACGGAGAAAAAGATCTGTACAATGATTTATTGATCAGGTTGGTTATTGATACAGCTGATGCAAAAAGAGATTTTACAAATGCACCAGGTTGGTTAAAAAAAATATTGAATGGTTATGCTGATGGCATTAATTATTATCTCTACAAAAATCCACAGACAAAACCGGTATTACTCAACCGCTTTCAACCCTGGTATCCTTTGCTCTGGACCGATGGCAGCATTGGGGCCATCAGTACGGGTGGTATTTCAACAAGTGAATTAAAAAAATTTTATTCGGGAACTGATGATGCTGTTGCAACAGCAATTTATGAAGAAGAAAAACCAACTGGCTCAAACGGATTTGCTTTTGCACCAAAGATCACAGCACGGGGCAATGCTATTTTATACATCAATCCGCATGTAACTTTTTATTTCCGGCCTGAGGTGCATATGGTTAGTGAAGAAGGATTGAATGCTTACGGCGCTGTTACCTGGGGACAGCCATTCGTATACCAGGGCTTTAATGCACACTGCGGATGGATGCACACATCAAGCCAGGCAGATATTTCAGATGCTTACATCGAAAAGCTTACAAAAAAAGATGGAGAATGGTTTTATGAATACGATGGAAAACAAAAACCGGTTATTAAAAAAACTATCAGCATAAAATATAAAACAGCAACCGGGTTTGAAACGAAAATTTTTAATACCCTGTTCACCCGGCATGGCCCTGTAATGGCAAAGCGTGATGGACAATATTTAAGTTTACGACATAACAACCGTGACACAAAAGGTTTTATGCAGAGCTGGCTGCGAACCAAGGCCAAAAGCTTTGCCGACTTTAAAAAAACGATGGACATGGGTGCCAACCCCAGCAATAATACCATGTATGCCGATGCAGAAGGAAATATTGCTTACTGGCATGGTAACTTTTTACCAAAGCGTGATCCAAAATATAATTGGGAGTTACCGGTTGATGGAACCATATCTGCAACGGAATGGAAAGGTTACCATACTGTAAATGAAAGTGTACATATTTATAATCCCGTAAACGGATGGCTTCAAAACTGTAACTCTACTCCTTTTACTGTTGCCGGAAAATACAGTCCGAAGAAAAATGATTACGCAACATACCTGGCGCCCGATGATGAAAATTTCCGTGGCATCAATGCCGTTAAAGTATTAGCCAGAGAAAGCTCATATACACTTGATAAGGTGATTGCAGCCGGCTATGATACTTACCTCAGCGCTTTTGAAGACATGGTGCCGGCATTGGTAAAGGCTTTCGAGAAAAATGTCCATCCAACAGATTCGCTTTATAATACACTTGCTGAGCCCATTGGTATTTTAAAAAGCTGGGACCTCCGTACTTCCGAAAATTCCATTGCCACCACCCTTGCCATTGAATGGGGACAAAATATTTTCAAAGTAATAAACAGAATGGATCCTGCTGATAGCCATCTTGTAGAAAAAACAAGGGATTTTGCAGTAACAGCACCGGCATCTGAATTATTACAGCCTTTGGTTACTGTTATAAACGGGTTGACAAAAAAATTCGGTACCTGGAAAATACCCTGGGGAGAGATCAACCGCTTTCAAAGAATTTCATCGGACATTGATAATAAGTTTGATGATGCCAAACCAAGCATCCCTGTTGGTTTTGCTTCTTCCACCTGGGGCATGTTACCATCCTACAGCAGTAAAACTTTTCCGGGCACTAAAAAAAGATATGGTGTAAACGGCAACAGTTTTATTTGTGTTGTTGAGTTCGGAAAAAAAGTAAAAGCAAAATCTTTATTGGCTGGTGGAGAAAGTGGTGATGTAAATTCAGCACATTTTTTTGACCAGGGGTTGATGTATAGTAAAGGACAGTTTAAAGAGGTGTTGTTTTATAAAGAAGATGTGATGAAGCATGTGGAGAAAACTTATCATCCCGGAGAAAAATAAAATACAACTTTGCCAAAGTTCGAAACTTTGGCAAAGTTGATGTCATAGTTTGATTTTCGGCATCTCCTTAATATGATACTCCTGTATTAACGGCGGGTTCTCCGGCGATAAGGTAAAATAAACTTCCATATTTATTTTTTCGCCTTCAATTATAAAGGAGCCCCTCAACTGATTCTCTGGTTTCATTTCTTTTACCGCAATTATTTTTCCAGCCTTGGTATATAAATCCTTAGCCTGCTTTTTCAAACTGTCAATCGGGTAATCAGGAAAAAAATTTTCTGCGAAAATGCCACTCTGTTCAGCATTATTCCAGTCGGGTAAAATTTTAATCAACTCATTTTTACGTTGTGCTAAAAATTTTGATGGCGGAAGTTGCCTTGATTGCAGGCCCGCTATTTTAATTAAGGTATCCAGCACCCGCAGGTTTACAATTCCCATGGGTGCATAGGTACGGTTGGCAAAAGCTACCACACCGATGCCATAATCGGGCATGATGCGCCACTGGCTGCCAAAACCCGGCAGGCCGCCACTATGAGCGATATATACTTTGCTATCACAATCCTTCATCCAACCTAAACCATAACAATAAGCTGTTGCAGTTGCACAGGTTCTTCCATCAGGAAATGTATAGGCGGCATTTAAAGTATTTAAACGCCAGGGGTGATGCATCTCCCTAACCGAACTTCTTTTTATCGGGCCATCATCTTTTGCATTGTTTGGCGGCCATGCACTCATGTGAAAAGCCATGTAGTTTGCAAACTCATCAATAGAACTAATCATGGCTCCCATGGCTCCCCAGCTGCCATCTTTGGGATCATGCAGCAAAGCTTCTTCATTCCATTTTTCATTCAACCAACGGTAACCATGGGCCAGTTTATCGGCGGGCACATCGCCATATTCGTAAGTTGTTGTTTTCATACCCAATGGTTCTAAAATATTTTTTTTAATGTATTCTTCGTAGCGCATACCGCTAACTTTCGTAATAATTTTTCCCTGCAGGGCAAAACCCAGGTTACTGTATTCATAAGCAATACCCGGTGGATTTGAAAAGCTGATCTGCTTACCAATAAATTCCATCAGGTCTTTATCACTATCTGCAAGCTGCCTGTCGCCCCAAGGATTATCTTCCGGGAAACCTGCACCATGCGTCATCAAATGACGGATGGTAATTACCGGCGCATCGGCTGTTGGGTATTTTAAATTCTTCAACTCGGGAATATATAAATAAGCAGGATCATCTAAATTCAGTTTTCCTTCATCACGCAATTTTAAAATGGCCATGGCCGTAAAGCTTTTGCTCATGGATGCAATGCGGAACAGTGAAGATGAAGTAGCTGGTATTTTCTTTTCAACATCGGTATAACCATAACTGTTTTTATAAACCAGTTGCCCATCTACTACCAACCCAAAAACAATTGCAGGGAAATGATTTTCTGTGGCGTAATTTTTATAAATACTGTCAATGACAGAAAATGCTGCTTTTATTTTTTCCAGGCGGTTGGGGTCAGCAAAAACTGCCGGCATGTATGACGAGTCGTACAGGGAAATAACGGAGGTTTCTTTATTATCTTTTTGTTTGCAGGAAATGAAAACAATGATGACGGCAATGAATAAAAAATATTTTTTCATTTTACAGTTAGTTTTAGATAAACAAAGAAGGAATATTGAAATTAGTGAAATAAAATTGCAATTGATACACACAACTGCCGTCAGGCAGACCCTGTAGTGGTTAAATAAAGGTTACTTAAAAATTTATTTTTGCAGATAAATTAATCACCCTGCCATCAACCGGTCCCCATATTTGTTTAAAGGACGGATTGATCATGCTTCCGTACACAATATTTTCTTTCCGGGTTTGGCGGTAATCAAAAATATTTTCGCAGTTTAAAACCAGCGATAGTTTTTTAATATCGTACCTGATCATTGCTGCATTTATGAAATAGCCGGGTTTTTGAGTGCCGTCATCCAGGTATTGACGGCCGTTGTAAGAGACTTCAATACAGGCCCTGAATTTTGGACTGAATTCGTTGGAAATAACTGCGGCGAATTTACTTTTGGCACTCAGTGGCACATTTAGCTGAGCCTGATTGTATAATTGTTTGGCAATGGTATAGGTATAGCCCAGGTACATTTCCAGGTCATCATGTTTTATGGCAACATAGGTTTCAAAACCCTTTGTGTTTAATGGCTTGGTTGCATTGATGTAGCTGTAATAAGTGCTGTTGTTTTCTGCAATTACCGGTCGGTTTATCTGTGTTACGTAAAACATCTGGTTGATGGTAACATGCCATTCATCAAAGTTTTGTTTGTAGTTAACATCCCAATTGGCGCCAATAGATTTTTCAGTAAGAATATCTCCGGCTAAATTGTGGCCTCTTAATTCACGCTCATCAATATCATTATTAAAAACGGTTGGCGCCTTGTAACCCATGCCGCCGCCAAGCCTGGAGGTAAAATGATGATTGATTTTATAGAGCAGCGATAACCTGGGTAATAAAACCGGATAATAGCTATCATTATAATCAAAGCGTAAACCGGTTTGTGCCGTTAATTTCTGCGTAAGCTTCCAATCGTCCTGTACAAAAACTCCGAAGGTATGATTACTATATGGGTTGATCAATGATGAGTCCGGTGATTTTTTATCAAAATTTTCTCTCGAAATATTAATACCCGAAACCAGTGTGTGCCTGTTCCATTTTTTTAAATAAGAAAGCTCTGTAAAAAAAGTTTGCTGTGCCGCTTTCATACCAAACACATTGGTGCTGATAT
>JAYVEQ010000043.1:0-31433 GCA_043748745.1 Chitinophagaceae bacterium
TTACTGAAAAATACTTCCCAATGATCCATACTAAAAAGTTCCATGGCCATACTTGCCACTTCAGCAATTTCCATTGGATATTCTTTAAAAGCACTTAGCTCCAAACCGTGTGATAGAAAGGAATGCACTGCGTGTCCACCTTCGTGAACCATTGTCGTTACATCATCCATTTGCCCAGCTGCATTCATAAAAATAAATGGAGCACCACTTTCTGCCAACGGACAGTTATATCCTCCGGGAGCCTTGCCTTTCCTGCTTTCCAGGTCAAGGTGTTTAAGCTCCTGCATTTTTTTAAGGCATTCACCAAAGAAAGGACGCAGCTTTGTAAAACATTCAATTGATTTTTGAATCAGCTCTTCACTGGTTTTAAACGGACGCAAGGCTTCAGTGCCTTCCGGCTCAGCATCAATATCCCATGGACGTAAAGTATCCAGCCCCAGTTTTTCTTTTTTCTTTTGGTAAATAATATTTACCAACGGCAGCACATGTTGCTTTACGGCTTCATGAAATTTAAAACAATCTTCCCTGGTATAATCAAAGCGGCCCAGTTCTTTAAAACGGTAATCACGATAATTGGTAAAGCCTGCATTAACAGCTTCCTGGTTTCTTTTTTCAATCAACTGATCATACAAACTATTTAATGCCTCTTTATCCTGTAATCTTCTTTCATTTATTTTCCTGTACACTTCTTCTCTTAATCCCCTGTCATGACTTTCTAAAAATTTAGCAGCTTGCTGTAAAGTATATTCTTTCTCATTTACTTTTACCGTCATTTTTCCGGAAATAACACCATATTGCTGCTGCATTACAGAAAGCTCAGCCTGGATAGGAATATTTTCTTCCCGGAACAGATCAATGCTTTTACGAATGCTGCGCAGGTACGTAAAATATTTTTCAGTATCCAGTTCTTTAGACAAAGGATGATTGACCAGCTTTCTATTCAATGCATCGGAGTAAGGTTGAATTTTTGGCTGGATTTCCATGCAGAAAAAAGTAAAGGCTTCCTCCAAAGACTTGTTTTCTGTATCACAGGTCATTTTAATCTGCCGCCAGCAGGCATCTTCGTTCACGATAGCTTCTAGCTCACTCTGGTCCTTCAACCATTCTTCTAAACTCTCTTTGGTATCAATATTTCGTTCCACTAAATCTTTAAAAAAGGGCTCAAGGCTTTGCCAATCATTAACTGTAAAATCTTTTGGAACAAAATGGCGGGGAAGTTTTTTTATATCGGCTGTGTACATAGTCGTGAGTGGTGAAACGTAAGTCGTGAATATTATAATTTGAAAATCCTGCCAAAGTTATAATACCTGGCAGGATTAGCATGTTTAGAAATCTGTTTAATTTGTGTTTTTAATGTTCTATCTATGCCATCTTCCTCGGTGTATTTATTTTTCTGGCAGGGGCATTATTAACTGCACTTGTTTTTACAGCAGATGGTTTTGCCTTGGCTGTTTCTTGTGTAGGTGTTTCTCCTTCCGGTAATTCAGATAATTTTATCTCTACATTATTGGCAGTTAAAATTCCAAACCATTTCACCATTTTTTTCATATCACTGGCATATACCCTGTTAAAATCCATATTAGGATAAACTTTTTCAAAATATTTTTTAACAGCTGCTGCATCATTATCAGCAGGTAATTTTTCTGTGCTTGCAGCCATGGCAGTAAAAACATCCACCAGGTTCACATTGTCTTTGGTTGTAAAAACTTCAATACTCTCTAAATGAGAAAAATTGTGAATTCGTGTGCTTACAAATTTTGTGCTTTTATCTTCCAGCGATTTTACCACTCCGCCATCTGCTTTTGAGGATAATAATTCAAACAATCCCGATAACCCCGTTACTGATACCAATTTATTATATTCCATATACGTCTTTTATTTTTAGGGTTGCAAGTTAATCCTAAAAAGGCAATTTATCTATTTGTTGAAATGTGCTAACAATAATTTACTGTTGCCGTTTATACTTTATAAATACCACACTTAATTAAAAAGACTGTTTTGCCTTAAAAAGAGTGCCTTAAGCGCATGTTTCTTTACAGTCCGTCGTCTAATAAGCATACAAAAGGGAATTTATGAGATTAAAAGCAGCATTAACAGTAGTGATCTTTAGCCTGGCAGCAGTAATTGCAAAGAGTCAAAGTATAACACTTAAAGGAAAATTGAGTGAGAAGAGTGATAATTCGCCAATTGCAGGAGCGACAGTAAGGCTTGTTTCTCAAAGAGATTCGGCACAGGCAAAATTGGTGATAACGGATAAAACAGGAAATTTTGCATTTAATAACCTTAATGCAAATGGTTATATTCTCAGGATTAGTCATAGCGGCTACGAAAAAATTGAACAGCGGATTAACATACAAGCCAGCAATCTTACTCCCATTAATTTTTCCATTGCAAAAGTGGCAACCGACCTGGCTGATGTTACTGTGATTGCTAAATCAGCACCGGTGAGAATGAAATCAGATACAACCGAATTCAGTGCCAGCCAGTTTAAAGTTAATCCGGATGCAACAGCTGAAGACCTGATAAAAAAACTGCCGGGTATTGTTATTGATAAATCAGGTAATGTAACAACCATGGGCGACCAGGTAAAAAAAGTAACTGTTGATGGCCGTGATTTTTTTGGTGATGATGCTACTGCAGCACTTAAAAATTTGCCTGCCGAAATTATAGATAAGATACAGGTGTTTGATAAATTAAGCGACCAGGCAACTTTTACCGGTTTTGATGACGGCAACAGCACCAAGGCCATCAATATTGTTACCAAGGCGGGAATGCGTAACGGACAGTTTGGTAGAATTTATGCAGGCTACGGAACTGATAACCGGTATAGTGCAGGTGGTAATGTGAGTTTTTTTAAGAAAGACAGGAGGTTATCCTTTGTCGGCTTGTTCAATAATATAAATCAGCAAAATTTCTCTTCTGAAGATCTGTTAGGCGTTACCAGCAGTGGCGGTGGCAGAAGCGGCGGTGGTGGTAACCGTGGTGGTGGAGGAAACTTTGGTGGTGGCGGCAACCGTGGTAGTGGCGGTAATAATTTTTTAGTTGGACAAACAAACGGAATCAGCGCAACCAATGCATTTGGTATCAATTATTCTGATAAATGGAGCAAAAAACTAGATGTAAGCGGCAGTTATTTTTTCAATAACAGCAACACCGGAAATGACCAGAGCTCAAATACACACTATCTTATTAAAAATGCCGATGACCAGTATTACGATGAAACAGATCTGTCTTCATCAAAAAATTATAATCATCGGTTCAACTTCAGAATGGAGTATAAAATAAATGATAAGAATTCTGTCATTTTCACGCCAGGTGTAAGCTTTCAAAAAAACACATCATATAAAAATATTGACGGGGTAAAATATTTTACCGCTTCAGAACTCATCAGTACCATCAAAAGCACTACTACCAATAGTACTTCGGGCTACAACTCCAATAATAATTTATTATTCAGGCATAGCTTTGCAAAAAGGGGGAGAACAATATCATTTAATATAAGTGCCGGGTATAATCATAAGTCAGGAGAAACATACATTAATTCTGAAAATAAATATTATCAATCTTCTGTGCTTACTTTAGATACAACTACCAATCAATTCACCGATCAGCTGGTGAACGGGCACACTTATTCAGCTAATATAGCTTATACAGAACCGATTGGGAAAAAAGGACAGTTACAAATAAATTACTCGCCATCGGTAACAAAAACTGAATCAGACCAGGAAGTATTTCAGTTTGATAATGGTAACGGAAAATATTCACGTTTCGACAGCAGCTATTCAAACAAATTTGATAATACTACCACTTCACATACAATCAATACCAGTTACCGTATCGGCGACAGGGACAATATGTTCAGCGTTGGGTTGAGTTATAAATACCTGGAATTAAACAGCAGTCAAACTTTTCCAACAGCTATTGCTGTTAATAAAAACTTTAATAACATTTTACCCAACCTGATGTGGCGTAAAAAAATATCTGCCAAAAGCAATATCAATATCATGTACCGGGCAAATACCAATGCGCCATCTGTAAACCAGTTACAAAACGTAATTGATAACAGCAATACCCTGCTTTTAACAAGTGGTAACCCCAATCTGAAACAACAGGTAAGCAATACACTCAGTACCAGGTACACTTATACCGACTCTAAAAAAAGCACCAGCTTTTTCGCCAATTTATTTTTACAGCAGGCTAATAATTATTTAGCTAATGCCAGTTATACCGCAACATCCGATTCAATATTAAGTAATGGGACTGTTTTACACAAAGGCTCACAGCTTACCAAGCCAACAAATTTAAATGGGTATGTAAGTCTGAGGTCTTTTTTAACTTATGCCATGCCGCTTAAGTTTATCAAATCAAACTTAAATGTAAATGGCGGATTTACTTATTCCAAAACACCGGGCCTGGTTAATTATATAAGTACGGCATCAAATAATTATACATACAATGGCGGGGTTGTAATTGCCAGTAATATCAGCCAGTATATAGATTTTAATGTATCGTACAGTGCCAATTTTACCAACACAAAAAATTCGTTAGATGTATCTCAAAATACAAAATATGTAATGCAGACAACAGGCCTGCAGGCAAATTTGTTAACCAAAAAAGGCTGGTTTTTACAAAACGATATTTCTAATGTAAGCTATAGCGGTTTGGGTGCAGGTTACAACCAGAGTTATTGGTTGTGGAATGCAGGTGTTGGAAAAAAGTTTTTAAAGAACCAGGCCGGTGAATTAAAATTATCTGTATTTGATCTGTTAAAACAAAATCAAAGTATTACCCGTACAGTTGATCCCAGTTATATTGAAGACGTACATAACCAGGTATTGCAGCAATATTTTATGCTTACGTTCACGTACAAGCTTAAGAATTTTGGTACGGCACCGGCAACTAATAAAAACCAGGACAGAGACAGGATGATGGGGCCCGGCGGGAATCGGCCGTTTTAGTTATATTTAGGCTGATTAAAAATAAATTGTTTTGAACCAACCGGAATTGATTGAACAACTGCAGCAGGGAGATGAGTCGGCTTTTACAAAGCTGGTTGATGAATGGCAGGATATGGTTTATAATACGGCATTAGGAATAGTTCAAAATGCCGATGATGCGGATGATATTACCCAGGAAGTTTTTATACAGGTGTACGAGTCGGTAAGTTCTTTTAAAGGCGAATCAAAATTTTCAACATGGCTCTATCGTATTGCAGTAAGTAAAGCGCTGGATCATGAAAAGAAAATGAAAAGAAAAAAACGCGTTGCATTTGTACAGAGTTTGTTTGGCAGCAAAGCAGAAGAAAATTTACACCCGGTCGAATTTGATCACCCGGGAGTACAGTTAGAGAAAAAAGAAAGTGCCGCAGCCTTATTTAATGCACTGCAACTGCTGCCGGAAAAACAACGGGTTGCTTTTACGCTGCATAAACTGGAAGGGCAGAGTCACCAGGAGATTGCAGAAATAATGAATACTACTTTATATGCCGTAGAATCGTTGATGGGAAGGGCAAAAGTTAATTTGAAAAAGATTTTAAACAGCTATTACAAAAAACAAATTCCGGAATAATAAAAATATCCGTTATGAATAAGAAAGAACGTATTAATAAACTGGTTGAAGATTCACTCAACAGTTTGGATAACGTAAACAGAGCTGAGGCAAAACCTTACCTGCTTACCCGCATAAATGCAAGGATGAACAAAGCAACGGAATCGGGGTGGGAAAAAGCCGGTTGGTTTATAGGTAAGCCGGCAGTAGCTTTTACCGGCTTATGCATGCTTATATTAATTAACGTAATGGTGGTTCTGCTTAACAAACCATCAAATACTGATATAGTAGCGGAGCAACCTGCACAAACACAGGTTGATGAATTCTCTTATACTGTTGCCACAATTTATGACACAGAAAATACCCAACCATAATGATAAACAGACAAAACAGAAGTAAAGTGTTTCTTTCCATAATCGGCATATTGCTGGTTGCTAATATTGCCATGCTTACTTTTTTTATGATGAAAAAAGATACAGGTAGGCACCAGGGAAGGCAGGATAGAAAAGAGATGATAGCCGGTTTTTTAAAAAACGAAATTGGATTTAGTGATGATCAGTTGAAACAATATGATACCCTTAGTACGATACATAGTGATAGTATTAAAAAAATGTTTGAAGATCTGCGCAGCACAAAAGATAAACAGTTCAGAGAGCTGACTGCGGGTAATTTCAACGATTCTGTGATGAACAGGGTAGCAGAACAATCTGCGACTTCACAAAAAAAGATGGAACTGCAGATGTTTAATCATTTAAAAAATATCCGATTGCTTTGTACAGCAGAGCAGCAACCAAAGTTTGATTCCCTTTTTGTAAAAATATTAAACCGGCGTGGCGGAGAAGGAAGAAACAAAAATAATTAAAGTGTGGCGACGGTTTTTTCAATGATCGTCGTCAAATAAAATGCGTAACAAACCTCTAAATAATATAAAATGAAAAAACAATTAGTATTAGCAGTAGTAGCAGCAATGTTCAGCATTACTGCAGTAAATGCACAGGGCGGTGGAGGTGGACAGCGCCTGACTCCTGAAGAAAGAACAAAAGCAACCATTGAAAAAATGGCACCATTAAACCTTGATGCCGACACAAAAACCAAGGCCAATGTAATTATTGCTGATTTTTATAATAACCAGCAAAAAGCCATGGAAGAAATGCGTGCAAGCGGAAGTTTTGACCGTGATGCTATGATGGCAAAGCGTAAAGAACTGGTTGACGCAAGAGATGCCAAATTAAAATTGATTCTTACAGAAGCACAAATGAAACAATGGATTGATGTGATTGAGCCTTCTACAAGACCACAAAAACCAGCCGGAGGTGGCGGCGGCGGCGGAAAATAACTTAAAGGTGAATGCGAATATAAAGGCCCTGCAAAATTTTGCGGGGCTTTTTATTTTTAAAACGGTTCTTAATTAAATAATCTAGCGGAGCTAACTTCCCATCCGCTTGTAATTAAAAATGTATTTATTTATAATTTATTTATTATTTTGAAATAGAAAAGGACTGAATAAATAAACTGTTGTTACATTCAGCAGAATAAACAATAAATTTTAAAACATGCAAAACGCAATCAGTTGGTTTGAAATACCAACAACAGATATTAACCGGGCACAAAAATTTTATGAAACTATTTTTGGTATCAGCATGATGCCAATGGATCTGCCCAATATAAAAATGCGGATGTTTCCGTTAGATGATACGATGACACAGGTAGGCGGCGCATTGGTTTACAGTGGTGGTTTTCACATACCCTCTGCTACTGATGGCCCTTTGATTTATCTGAATGCTAATCCCGATGTTCAAAATGTATTGGATAAAGTGGCAGCAGCGGGAGGCAGTATTATTGTTCCTAAAACAGAAATAAGTCCGGAGTATGGTTTTATGGCTGTGTTTATGGATACAGAGGGAAACCGGATCGCATTACATGCAGTTCCCCCCAAAAAATAATTTTTATGCAATACAGTGTTCGAAAATCAATTGAAATTTTAGAAAGAACACCTGCTGTTCTTCAGTCATTACTTTCAGGTTTAAGTAATGACTGGATTATGAATAACGAAGGCCCGGAAAGTTTTTCTCCGTATGATGTTATTGGGCATTTGATACACGGCGAAAAAACCGACTGGACAGTCAGGACAAAAATGATCCTTGAATTTGGCAACTCCAAAATTTTTGAGAAGTGGAACCGTGTTGCCATGTATGAAGAGAGCAAAGACAAATCTTTACAACAACTGTTAGATGAATTTGCAGCCATACGAAAAGAGAATATGATTTGGTTTAAATCATTACACTTAACAGAAACTGATTTAGATAAAAAGGGAATGCACCCGGTATTGGGCGAGGTAACTTTGAGAAATTTATTAGCCACATGGGTGGCACATGACCTTACCCATATTGCACAGGTAACAAGAGTAATGGCAAAGCAATACAAAGAAGAGATGGGGCCATGGCCAGAGTTTTTTCGTATTTTGAATTTTTAAATTTTTTACCATGCAATCTAAAGCAGCAACCGTTGAACAATATTTAATGGAGCTCCCTGCGGGCAGGCAGGAAGCGATGACAAAACTGCGTAAAGTGATTTTAAAAAATTTACCCAAAGGATTTAAAGAGGGGATGAGTTATGGAATGATTTGCTATTGTGTACCACATTCCATTTATCCAAAAGGTTATCATTGCAATCCTAAACAACCTTTGCCTTTTGCCTGCCTGGCATCGCAAAAAAATGCCATTACCCTTTATCACATGGGTGTATATGGCAGCCCCGAATTACTGAAATGGTTTACCGGGGAATATGCAAAGGCAGGAGTTGGAAAATTAGATATGGGAAAAAGCTGTATCCGTTTTAAGAAACCGGAAAATATTCCCTATAAACTAATTGGCGAACTATGCACTAAAATAACTGTGGAAAAATGGATTGAAGTGGTTGAGAAAAACATAGCTGCCGGTAAAACAGAAAGAAAAAAATAACATTCACATACTTTTCATTTATACCGACTGAGTAATTTCATTTAAAATATTATCTATCCTGTTTCTCAGGGTATCATAATCGGTATATCCCCTTGCTACCATTGCAAATTTTAATTCGCCGGTTTGAATAAAAACGGTGGGGTAACCATTTACCTGTAACTGTTTCATTAGGGCAAATTCGTAATAAGCCATCTCTTTGTATTCTTCATTTTGCAGTTTGCTGTAAAAAGCTTCTGGCTGAATATTGTATTTATCCAGCAGGTTCCGGTAAGCTTCATCATCATCAAGGTCACGGCCTTCATAGTTTAATGCATATTGCAGATCAGTGGCAAACTCCAGTTGGCGTTCGGGATAATATTCTTTTGCTATACACAAAGCAATAGCCGGTTTTTCTGAGTTCATCACCCAATCGCTTTTATCAGGGTTGTTGATATGCCATAAAAAATCTTCGCCAAATTTTATACCGGTAAGTTCCTCCACTCTTTTGTAAGCGGTTTGTATGTAAGGCCCTATTTTCTCTATTGGCATTATCTCATCGCCGATCATCATGCCTCCGCTCAATACTTCTATGTCAAGTATATCTTTATATTCCGCTGCAATTTTTTTAATGACACGGCTGAAGCCATAGCACCATCCGCAGTATGCATCGTAGCAGTAAATGAGAGTTGGTTTATTCATGATATTTTTTAATGTGCCTCCAGCCAGTTATCTCCCACACCAATCTCGGCACTGGTTGGTACATCATTGGGTAAAGCAAGTGCTGTTTGCATACAATGTAAAATGATGGGTTTAATTTTTTCAACTTCATCTTTATGTGCATCAAAAACCAATTCATCATGTACCTGCAGGAGCATCTTTGATTTGAAATTATACTTGCTGAATTCGTGGTGAATTTTTATCATCGCCAGTTTGATCATATCGGCAGCCGAGCCCTGTATGGGTGAGTTGATAGCATTGCGTTCCGCAAAACCACGTACCGTAAAGTTGGCACTGTTAATATCTTTCAGCCAGCGCTTGCGTCCCATCAGTGTTTCAACATAACCGTTTTCTTTGGCAAAGTTGATGGTATCATCCATGTATTTCTGGATGTTTGGAAATTGCTTTTTATAATTATCAATGATCTCTTTTGCTTCTGCTCTTGGAATACCTAAATTTTCTGCCAGTCCAAAAGCGCCCTGTCCGTAAATGATACCAAAGTTTACACTCTTGGCTTTGTAACGCATTTCCTTTGTCACATCTTTTTCATCTACATTAAAAACTTTTGCAGCAGTAGCGTTATGAATATCTTTTCCGGTCTTAAAAGCTTCACACATATTTACATCGCCGCTGATGGCAGCTACAATGCGTAATTCTATCTGTGAATAATCAGCAGAAACCAAAACATGATCTTTATCCCGTGGAATAAAGGCTTTGCGAATCTCTCTTCCTCTCTCGGTGCGTATAGGAATGTTCTGCAGATTAGGATTATTGCTGCTTAACCTGCCCGTAACGGCAACCGCCTGTGCGTAGGATGTATGTACACGGCCGGTTTTTTTATTGATCATCAGCGGCAGTGCATCAACATAAGTTGATTTTAGTTTGGTAAACTCCCGAAAAACTAAAATATCATCTACAATTTTATTTTTATTGGCAAGCTTTAACAGTACATCTTCACCGGTTGCATACTGGCCTGTCTTTGTTTTTTTTGCTTTGGGATCGATCTGCATTTTATCAAACAGCACTTCGCCCAATTGTTTTGGCGATGCTAAATTAAAACGAACGCCGGCCTGTTTGTACACACTTTCCTCTGCAGTCTTTGCTTCTTTTTCCAGTTCTTTTGAATAATCATTCAAGAATTTTTCATCAATCCGTATCCCTTCAAATTCCATGGCCGTTAAAACTTTCACCAATGGATTCTCCACTTCGTAAAAAACTCTTTCCACTTCCCTTTCTTTCAGCTTTGGTAAAAAAACATTTTTAAGTTGTAACGTGATATCAGCATCTTCGGCTGCATAGTCTTTAATTTTTTCCGGTTCCACATCTCTCATGTTTCCCTGCCCCTTTCCTTTTTTGCCGATCAGCTCTTCAATATGTACCGGCTCGTAGCCTAAATATTTTTCACTTAAAGCATCCATATTACTTTTACCATCGGGTTCAAAAACATAATGTGCCAGCATGGTATCAAAAGTATTGCCCAATAATTCAAATCCATACCATTTCAAAATCAGCATATCGTACTTAAGGTTCTGGCCTATCCATGTTTTTGTTGTATCGCTGAATATTGGTTGAAAATTGTTTATGAGCTTAATACATTCTTTATTATCTGCAGGGCATGGCACATAATATCCTTCGCCGGGTTTTACTGAAAAACTTAAACCTACCAGTTCTGCATCATTGGGATCGATACCGGTGGTTTCGGTATCAAAACAAATCTCAACCGCAGATTTAAGGATTGGTATGATATCGCTGACCGCTTTTTCTGAATCAATCAATATGTAATTGTGCGGTGTATTGTTGATGTTTTTATCAACAGCTGTTATGGTTTCTTCCTCTTTAATTTTTATTTCTACTGCTTCGGGTTGTTCAATAATATTTCCAAAAAGATCCATTTGCCCGCTCTCCGGTTTTTTTGCTTTTTGTTCAGCAGTATGATTCCAAACCTCAGTTGCCACATCAACATCATCACCTAAAATTCTTTTACCTAATGTTTTAAATTCAAGCTCTTCAAAAATTTGTTTTAAGGCGGGCTTGTCCATTTCTTTTATCAGGAAACTTTCTTCATGGAATTCAACCGGGACATTCAGAATTATAGTGGCTAATTTTTTACTCATCAGTGCCAGCTCTTTTCCGGCCCTTACTTTTTCTCCAATAGAACCTTTTATCTTATCTGCATTTTCTAAAACATTTTCTAAAGTGCCGTATTCTTTTATCAGTTTAGCAGCCGTTTTTTCACCAATACCTTTAATGCCCGGGATATTATCTACCGCATCGCCCATCAATCCCAAAATATCAATAACCTGATCCACATTTTCAATTCCCCATTTTTCACAAACTTCTTTGGGCCCCAGTATCTCAAATTTTCCGCCCTGGTAAGGAGGCTTATAAATTTTAATGTTTTTAGATACCAGCTGGCCATAATCTTTATCGGGGGTTACCATAAAAACTTCATAACCTTCTTTTTCAGCTTTTTTGGCTAATGCACCTATTACATCATCAGCTTCATATCCATCAATAGCAATAACAGGAATATTTAAGCCTTCAATAATTCTTTTGATATCAGGCACGGCTGATAAAATATCTTCAGGTGTTTCCTGACGGTTTGCCTTGTAATCGGCAAAGTCGGTATGCCGTTCGGTTGGTGCATGTGTATCAAAACAAACGGCCATATGAGTAGGCTTTTGATTGTTGATTAACTCAATGATGGTGTTTGTAAAACCAAACTGTGCATTTGTGTTTCTTCCCTTGCTGGTAATACGGGGGTTACGGATGAGGGCATAGTAGGCACGGAAAACCAGTGCAAATGCATCCAATAAAAATAATTTCTTTGGCATGCCATAAAAGTAAAACAATCTGCATTGCCAATCAACTCTTAAAACTTAAAAAGCCGTTCTGATTTCAGAACGGCTTTTTAAATTATTAAACTTAAATAAACAAAACAGGTTTTATTATTTTCATAAGCTGGTAATCTGTAACCGGCCGCTGGATGGGTTTTCAGTACTTTGAAGTGTTACTTTTTTGTCTGAAACTGTTGAAACATTCCAATGATCATTCAATTTGGTCAGGTAAGGGTCTTTAGTTTCCAGGTTGATAGTAATTCTATTTAAAATTTCATCCTCTGACCAGTTACCCCTGATTAACTCGCCGTTTTTAACAGCTATTATTTTTCCTGAAGGAATAAAAGTTAATGTACAACCGGCAAGATCTGTAGACATGTCTTTACCAGCTTCCTTTAAAAGATTTACTTTCCAAACACCTTTTGTAACGTGTGGGGTTGCTGAAACAGCCGTGGTATACTCATTAATACCAGTGCAGGCGGCGAAATACAGTATAACAGAACACTTAAGTGTAAAAATGATAAATGGGCTTTTCACTTTATTAGGATTTACTGGTTTTCTATTTAACTGAAAAACTTCGGTATTATTGTGCAATATACCGGAAAATCAGAACCTGGTTTCCATATATACAGGCAACATAGCTCTCCAGGTAGGCCAATCATGTTTCCATTCTTCGCCCCAAACATCCAGTTCGTAATTAATTCCTTTGCTGTAAAGCAGCCCAGCAAAGGCTTTTGAAGCATCCGGGTCTTCATAGGCACCGCTGCCGGTAAGTATATGCAGATTCGGGCTTTTCCGTATCTGTTCCAATACAGAATGATTGGTAAGGGTTTCTATATAGTGCATTGGTGAATTTAGATATACCTGGTCATCAAAATAGCCCTTGGTATATTCTGTAAGATCATAGACGCCACTCATGGCTATTACGCCGTTTATCAGATCGGGGCGTTTTAAAAACAGGTTCATGCTGTGTAATGCGCCAAAAGAAGCTCCACAGGTAATGATCGGGGTTTCACCGGATGTACTGTTTTTTATAAAGGGAATTACCTCATTAAAAACGTACTCATTAAACTGGTTTTGACGTATGGCTTTATGCGCTCCTTCTATCTCAGTATTTAACCAACTCTCGTTATTAATACTGTTTATTGAAAAGACTTTTACCTTGCCGCTATTGATATATGGGGCAAGCGTTTCCATCATCTGAAAACGTTCATACTCTAAATAATCTGCTGCTGCGGTAGGAACAAATAAAAGTGCAAAGCCGTAATCACCATAAGTAACAATGGGCATTTCTTTTTGCAGGGCAGGGCTAAACCAGCTGAATAATTCTCTTTTCATAATGCGGCAAAATTAATTAATATTTTTATCATGCCTGATTATTCAAGAACCCCTTCTTTAATTTCAGTCCACAACTCTCTGTAACAACTGGCGGCATAACTGCTGTTGGCAAATTCCATTATAGGCGCTTTGTGTATACCCATTTTTTCTACATCACTTAAATAGGGTATATAATTCTGGAAGAAACGTTTGTCTTTATAAAGCTCTTCCATAATTTCATTGTGCATGTTCTTGCGCAGATCAGTCATGGTGAAAAAACACATCATCTTGCTGATGTCAAGGTCCTTTTCTTTAAAATAATCCTTCACCATGTTATAGGTACGAATAGATAATGTTGAAGGGATAACCGGCATCAACACAATATCTGCTGCATTAAAAATATTTTCACTTAAGGCACTGAACCCGGGATGGCAATCAATAAAAACAAAATCATATTCCTTATCCAGTTGTTTTAAAACTGTTTTTAAACGGTTTTTGTTGCCTTTCATTTCTTCCAGCATAATATCAAAGCTCCGGGTGTTGTTATCGGCTGGTATAACATCTAACAATTCAAAATCGGTGCTCATGATGGCGCTTTCCAGGTCGGCATCTTTGGTGATGAGTTTTTTTATACCGGGATGGGTCTTTGGTTTTACTTTATAATAGAACGAAGATGAACCCTGTGGATCAATATCCCATAATAAAGTTTTATACCCATCAGCAGCAGCTAAATAGGCAAAGTTTACACAACTGGCAGTTTTACCTACGCCACCTTTAAGGTTGTAGAGAGCTATTGTAGTCATATTAAATGGAGTTTAATTACTAACGGAGGGTTAAGATAGTAAATTATTTTTTCATCCGGGCTAACTCTTTCTGTAGTCTGAACATTTCGTCCCTAAGCCTTGCAGCCTCCATAAAATCCAGGTCTTTTGCCGATCTGGTCATCTCTTTTTTAGTTGTAGCAATGGCTTTTTCCAGCTGCGGAATGGTTGAATAAACCGCCTGGTCCTCGGCTGCAACATTTACCAGCTCGCCATCGGGTGCCAATGAGTAAGGATTTGATGGATCATAACCTTTTACATCCAATACCGAGCCTTGTGCAAATATCTGCTCTGTACTTTTTATAATGCTTGTTGGTGTAATGTTATGTTCAATATTAAATGCAACCTGTTTTTCCCTTCGGCGGTTGGTTTCATCAATGGTCCGTTCCATACTGTCTGTCATTTTATCTGCATAAAAAATTACAAGGCCATCTGCATTACGGGCTGCCCGACCGGCTGTTTGGGTAAGACTTTTTTCATTACGTAAAAAACCTTCTTTATCGGCATCTAAAATAGCTACAAGAGACACTTCAGGTAAATCCAAACCTTCTCTTAATAAATTTACACCAACCAGCACATCAATAATACCAAGCCGCAACTCACGCAGAATTTCAATTCTTTCCAGTGTATCTACTTCGCTGTGTATGTATTTGCATTTTATATCAATACGATGCAGGTATTTGGTCATTTCCTCGGCCATGCGTTTGGTAAGCGTGGTAACCAAAACCCGGTCGCCTTTTTTAATGCGCTTGTCAATCTCGTCGAGCAGGTCATCAATCTGATTCACAGATGGACGCACTTCTATTGGCGGATCCAATAAACCTGTTGGTCGCACTACCTGTTCCACAACCACACCACCGCATTTTTCCAGTTCATAATTACCAGGTGTTGCCGAAACAAAAACGGTTTGGTTCAGTAATGATTCAAATTCATTAAAATTTAGCGGCCGGTTGTCTAATGCCGATGGCAGACGAAAACCATAATCAACCAAAACTAATTTGCGGCTTCTGTCGCCGCCATACATACCACTTACTTGCGGAATGGTTTGATGACTTTCATCAACAATGCATAAAAAATCTTTTGGAAAATAATCAAGCAAACAGAAAGGCCTGGTGCCTGGTTTTCTTCTGTCGAAGAAACGAGAGTAGTTTTCAATACCATTGCAATAGCCGAGTTCCCTTATCATCTCCAGATCATAATTTACCCTTTCACTCACCCGTTGAGCTTCAATATATTTTCCGCTGTTTTTGTAGTAGAGTTCCTGTGCGGCCACTTCGTCCTGTATTTCATGCACCACCTGTTGCAGCACATCTTTTGGAGCCACATATAAATTTGCCGGAAATATGGCTGCATTATCAACACTGCTGATACGTTTTCCGCTGCTGAGTTCCAGCGTTTCAATGGTTTCAATTTCATCGCCAAAAAAAGTAATGCGGTAACCAAAATCCACATACGGTAAATTAATATCAATGGTATCGCCTTTAACCCGGAATGTTCCTCTTGTAAAATCTCCTTCGCTACGGTTGTATAAAGAATTCACCAATGCATGTAAAAATCCCTGCCGGGAAATTATCTGTCCCTGTTGAATTCGGATGATACCGTTTTCATAATCGGTTGGGTTACCCATACCGTAAATGCAACTTACACTGGCCACAATAATGATATCCCTTCGTCCGCTTAATAATTGTGCAGTTGCCTGTAGGCGCAGTTTATCTAGTTCTTCATTAATGCTCAGATCTTTTTCGATGTAGGTGTTGCTAACCGGCATATAAGCCTCTGGCTGGTAGTAATCGTAGTAAGAAACAAAATACCCAACCGCATTATCAGGAAAAAACTGCTTGAACTCGCCATACAATTGTGCCACCAATGTTTTGTTATGGGTGATGACAAGTGTTGGCTGCTGCACATTCTGTATAACATTGGCCATGGTAAAGGTTTTACCGCTGCCGGTAACACCTAAAAGTGTCTGGTATTTTTCTCCATTCAAAATTCCATCCGTAAGCTGGCGGATGGCATCCGGCTGATCGCCGGCTGGGGAATATGGGGCTTGAAGTTGAAAAGACACTACTGAAAAAATTATACGGACTGTAAATTTACCGAGAATAATTTTTATACGTTATTATTTAAAAAAATCAGGATGCTGTTTATTAAAATCAGTCGCATCCTGGTAAGCTTTAGCAACAGCCAGTAAAGTTGCCTCGCTGTATAAATTGCCTACAAGGGTTATGCTGGTTGGCAATTTGTTTTTATTATACCCGGTTGGAAAACAAAGTGCAGGATGACCCGTAAGATTAGTGATGGCCAACTGGTTTCCTGCCCAGTTGGGGCAAATAAAAACATCATATTCTTTAATGACGGCATTTACTTTCTGCATCAATAAATAACGATGCCGGTATGCATTAATATATTCTACCGCAGGAATAAAACGTGCCGAACGGAATTGATTGGGCCAATCACCCTTACCCTGCCTTGTCATCATATCATCCAGTTCGCTTCTGGTAAAATCATCAAATTGTGCCGCACATTCGGCACTGATGATAATGCCCACAATATCAAAATTATAAACAGTAGAATCCGGAAAATCAACCGGAATTAATTGTGCGCCAAGTTTCCTGTATACATCCAGCACTTTTAATTCATTCCCCAATGTATCTCCGCTGTTAAAATAATTTTTGGCATAAGCAATTTTCATTTTTGAAAGATTAACCTTACCGGTGTAATTAAATGGCATGTTTACGGCTGCCTGATCTTTTCCATCCGTTCCATGTATATAATTAAAAACAACAGCAGCATCTTCTGCCGATCTGCAAAGGGGACCTATCTTATCCAGGCTGTAACTTAATGCCATGGCACCCGATCTGCTGGTGCTGCCAAACGTAGGCCTGAGGCCGGTAGCGCCACAATTTGTGGCGGGAGAAATAATTGAACCCAGGGTTTCTGTTCCGATGGCAAAAGGAACCAAACCGGCAACAGTAGCAGCTGTTGAGCCTGCTGATGAACCGCTTGATCCTCTTTTTAAATTCCAGGGATTTTTTGTGCGTCCACCATACCAATAATCACCCATGGCCAGTGCACCTAAAGTAAATTTTGCAATGAGTACGGCCCCTGCTTCTTTTAATTTAGTGAAGACAAAAGCATCTTCTTCAATCCTTTGATCCTTGTAAGGTGCAGCACCCCAGGTTGTTTTTGTTCCTTTTACTGCAAACAAATCTTTAAGTCCGTATGGGATGCCATGTAAAGGTCCACGGTATTTTCCATTGGCAATTTCTGCATCGGCTTGCATTGCTTCCTGCATGGCAATATCTTCCGTTAAAGAAATTACACATTGCAATGTATCTCCGTATCTTTTTAACCTTTCAATGAAAAATTTTGTCAGTTCAACCGAAGTTATTTTTTTGTTTTTGATCAATGATGCCAGTTCAAGAACAGAAAAAAATGCCAGCTCATTTTTATTTTTTGGTATTGAAATATCAGATGGGATATTCCATTTGATAAGATCCTGTTTCATGTTAAATTTCATGCCGGGTAAAACCGGGCTTTGCCAGGTGCTTAACGGAACATTATTATCCAGTTTGTATTGCCGCATTTTCCCGTATTCTTTAACACTGTTCTTTACATCATCAAACAAAGAGTCTCTTTCTGATGGTTTGAATTTAAGGCCAATTACTCTTTCTGCTGCGGGAATATCTTTTACAGTAAGCGTATCCTGGCAATAAGCAGAAATGCTAATACATAATAAGGCAGAGAAAAGAAAATATTTCATAACAGCAGCTTTAGTAAGGGAAGCTACTAAATAATCAGGTTACATTTTATTAAATAGATTATTTAATAAA
Source organism: Chitinophagaceae bacterium (assembly GCA_043748745.1). Classification (GTDB taxonomy): domain Bacteria; phylum Bacteroidota; class Bacteroidia; order Chitinophagales; family Chitinophagaceae; genus Ferruginibacter. Next base: position 18,012 of record JAYVEQ010000043.1, read on the forward strand.
TTTATCAGCTTCCTGTTTTCTGATAAACCAGGCAATGGTAAAAGAGGGAATTATATCTGTAAAAGGAATGATTTCTTCTAAAAAATTAAGCACACCTCCAATTACACCAAACCTGCCGCCAAAAAGTAAAAAAAACAGGAATCCGGAAATGGGCGCCCATATTACATCGGCAAACTCGCCCAATGCAGGAATAAAATAGCTAACCATGCCAATTAGATCCATGACTATACAAACGCCAATGTTTGGTAATAATATTTTTTTATTCATCATACTGAAAAAGGGTTGCAAAAAACAGGCCTTATAAAATTATCTATCCGGTCATTAAATTTCAGTCTTTTACTTTTCGGTTTATATAAGTACTATAGTCCGGAATTATGATCTCATATTCATCAAGCATAAGTGGCGATGTTAAAACAAAATCTGCCGTAGCCCTGTCGCACGCCAGTAATATGTTCCAGGCAACACCCAACCTCAACAAGGCCTTTACATCACTATCATGCGGCTGCGCCTCCATGGGATCCCAAAAAAAGATAAGGATATCAATCTTGCCTTGGGCAATCATAGCGCCAATTTGCTGATCACCACCTAGTGGTCCACTTAACATTTTTTTTATGGGCCGGTCCAATTGTTCTTCAATAAGCTTTCCTGTAGTGCCGGTTGCAATGAGCTCATGTCTTGACAGCGCAGTTTTATTATATATGGCCCATTCAACCAGTTCAGCTTTTTTATTGTCATGTGCTACTAATGCAATACGCTTTCTGCTTCCAATCTTTCTTATGTTATTCATTATTCGGGGTTTTACTGTTAATACGATAACCCCTTTAAAAGTAATCCTTTAACACATTAATTTACAATTAACCTTGCCATCCGGCCTATTTAGCGTACCTTTGCGCCCTCAAAAACAGCTACTGGAAATAAGCCGCAAGGGAAGACTATTTGGTCAGCTTGTGGCTTGCAACCTGCAGCTTAATACTTTTAAAAATGAATATCAGGAACATCGCAATTATTGCCCACGTAGATCACGGTAAAACAACATTGGTAGATAAGATCCTCCATAGCACGAATATTTTTCGTGATAACCAGGAAACGGGGGAATTGATCATGGACAATAATGATCTTGAAAGAGAAAGAGGGATTACCATTTTCAGTAAAAATGTTTCTGTCATTTACAAAGACATTAAAATTAATGTTATTGATACTCCGGGTCACAGTGATTTTGGTGGTGAGGTAGAAAGGGTTTTAAAAATGGCCGATGGTGTTTTACTATTGGTTGATGCTTTTGAAGGTCCTATGCCGCAAACCCGTTTTGTGTTACAAAAAGCATTGCATTTAGGATTGCACCCCATTGTAGTTATTAATAAAGTGGATAAGGCAAACTGCCGTCCTGATGAAGTACATGATGCCGTTTTTGAATTATTCTTTAACCTGGATGCCACAGAGGAGCAATTGAATTTTCCTACCATTTATGGAAGCAGCAAGAATGGCTGGATGAATACAACACTTACTGAAACAGATAATATTTTCCCGTTACTGGATGCTATTTTAGAACATGTACCGGAACCAACCGTAAATGAAGGGCCTACGCAAATGCAGATCACTTCACTGGATTATTCTTCTTTTTTAGGAAGGATTGCAGTAGGTAAAGTTGCCCGTGGTACAATCAGGGAAGGGCAGCAAATTGCATTGGTACAGGCTGGCGGCGAAATAAAGAAAATGAAAGTAAAGGAACTGTACACTTTTGAAGCGCTGGGTAAAAAGAAAGCAACAGAAGTAAGTGCAGGTGATATTTGTGCAATAGTTGGTTTGGATGAATTTAATATTGGGAATACGATCTGTGATATAGAATTTCCGGAAGCATTACCGGTTATCAGTGTAGATGAACCAACCATGAGCATGATGTTCAGCATTAATAACTCACCATTTTTTGGAAGGGAAGGAAAATTTGTAACCTCCCGCCATTTAAGAGACAGGTTGATGAAAGAAACTGAAAAAAATCTGGCACTTCGTGTTGAGGATTCAGACAGTGCAGATAGTTTCCTTGTTTATGGTCGTGGTATTTTACACCTGGGTATTTTGATTGAAACCATGCGTAGAGAAGGGTTTGAATTAACTGTAGGTAATCCACAGGTTTTGGTTAAAGAGATAGATGGCAAAAAGTGCGAACCTTATGAAAACCTGGTGGTAGATGTACCAGCCGAATATAGTGGTAAAGTAATTGACCTGGTAACACAACGCAAAGGTGAAATGCTGATCATGGAAAGTAAAGGCGAAATGCAACATCTGGAATTTGATATTCCTTCAAGAGGTTTGATAGGCTTACGTAGTAATATGTTGACCAATACTGCCGGAGAAGCTGTAATGGCTCACCGCTTTACTGATTACCGCCCGTGGAAAGGAAATATTCCGGGAAGAAGTAATGGGGTTTTGCTTTCTAAGAACATGGAAAAAACAACCGGCTATTCAATTGATAAATTACAGGACAGGGGAAGATTTTTTGTTGATCCGGGAGAAGAGGTTTACGCAGGACAGATTATTGCCGAGCATATTAAGCCAGGCGATTTGAACGTGAATGCTACTGAACCTAAAAAATTAACCAATCACCGTGCAAGCGGTAGCGACGATGCCAGCAAGGCAGCTCCCAAGATCATGATGACTTTAGAAGAGTGTATGGAATATATACAGCAGGATGAGTGTATAGAAGTAACACCAAAAAGCATTCGTATGCGTAAAGTGATATTGGATGAAAACGAACGTTCAAGGGCTTCAAAGCAAATGAAAACAGAAGCAGTGTAAATATTTTAAAACATACTTGAATCCCCCGTTTTTTTAAATGGGGGATTTTTGTTTATAGAATGAACAGATAATTTAGAAAACACTTTATTATAATTAAGTTTGTATAAATAGCAATAGTATGGGAACAGAGATTTGCAAAGTTTGTGGTAATGAAACTAATAACAAATTGCACCAGGTAAAAGAGATGCAGCTTGGGTTAAGAAAAATATTTACTTACCTGGAATGTGGCAACTGTGGGCTAATGCAGTTGCAGAATATTCCTGATGATTTAGGCAAATACTACCCTAATGAAGATTATTATTCGTTTAATTTGGGTTTAAGTATCAATCAAAAACCGGATCTGCTTCGGAAAATAAAATCTGATTATCTCCTGCATGGTAAAAATGCATTATTGGGTAGTCTTTTATCAATTGGATATAAAGTGCCGGAATATTTTCCCTGGGTTAAGATTCCGCAGGTGAAATACGATGATGCGATTTTAGATATAGGTACAGGTAATGGGAGTTTGTTACTTAATTTGCATAAAATTGGCTTTACCAATCTTACGGGGATAGATCCTTTTATTGACAAAGAGCAACGATACGGGAAGATAAATATTTATAAAAAAAATATTTATGAAGCAGAAGGTAGGTATGATTTCATTATGCTGCATCATGCCTTTGAACATATGGATGAACCCTTGAAAGTATTATTACAGCTGAAAAAACTATTAAACCCCGGCAAGTTTATTTTGATCCGAATTCCTTTAATGGGGATGTATGGTTGGAAAAAATACGGCTTAAACTGGGTTGGGCTTGATGCACCAAGGCATATTATTATTCATACTATTAAAAGTATGCAGCTTTTGACTGAACAGGCAGGAATGCAAATGCATAAAATTGTTTTTGATTCAGGTCCATATCATATGTGGGCGAGTGAACAATACCAAAATAATGTGGCTTTAATGGATAAAAATTCTTTCATGATCAACAAACAAACTCCGTTGTTTACAAAAGATAAAATAAACGAATTTAAAAAAATAGCCGAACAAACAAATAAGGACCGACAGGGCGATCAGGCAGCATTTTATTTATACTGCCCCTGATTATTTAATTTTTTGAAAAATCTTTTCATGAATAATTTTGACCAGTTGGTTTGTTTGATAATTATTCGGGGAATGGGTTTTTGATAATCAATGATGTCCTGAATATGATCCGGTAACCTTCCATCATATCCAAAATCTCTGATCATTTTTATGTTTTTTATACGGAATCTTTTTATCAGGTTCCACACACAATGAAATACATATTCGTGTTGCATTAAAAGGCCGGGTGGAAATTTAGCAAGCATAGATAAATATTCAGGAATTTCTACAGCGGGATTCTTATAAAGAGCATGTGAAACCTGTGTATCATCCGTACCAATATTGATCAGGATTTCAGGAATATAAATATAACCTTTATGTTTTTGCAGGTACCGGACATAAAAATCAATATCAACCACCCATTTATATTGAGTATCATAAATCAAATCATCATCCCTGCGATGCATTGCTGTACTGGGATGCCCGATCACATTCAGGTAAAAAAGATTCAACGTACTGTCTTCCAGCATTTCTTTTTTCCACCTGGTTAAATATTCATTTACCTGCCTGCCTGTTAAAGCGTAAATATTATTACAGGCAGAAAAAATAAAACTGTTTTTTGTATTGGCAGCAGCATCTGCAAATTTTTGTAATGACGTTGGTAATGCAAACCAATCATCATCATGCATCAACTTTATCCATTCTCCTTTTGCTTTTTGCATAGCAATATTCCAGTTATCCGGAGTTCCTGCAGCAGGTAAATTTTTAAAATAATTAATTGAAATAGATCCTGAAAAGGATTCAACCAGGTCTTTTACTTTATCATCATGGCTGTCATCCGTTATTATTATTTCATAATCAACATAGGTTTGCGTTACTATCGATTGTAATAGCCGTTGTAAATAATTAACCCTTTTATAAGCCGGAATGCATATTGAAATAAAAGGTTTATCCATAACTTGGTTTTGTTAGCAGGCAGCCTGACAATAAAAATAAACTATTGTTATCTTAAAACAAGTTATACATTTAAACCTTTGACCCGATTTCAAATTCCAGCCAATACAAATAAACTATTTTTGTAAAAAAGAACACATTGAATATTCCAACAAACATTGTCAGCTTCCTGCAAACTTATTTTGATAGGATATTTGTTGTAACTGTGCCCCGTTTTACAGAGAGACATAAAACACTACAAGCGGATTTAAAGGGACTGCCTTTTGAATTTTTTTTTGGAGCAGATAAATTGCAATTGAGTTTTGATAAACTTAAAACGACTGGTAATTATGATGAAGCAAAAGCCAGAGAGCTGCAGCGGCAGGGTAAAAGGCTTAACCCTGGAGAAGTGGCCTGTTCTTTATCGCACAGGATGGTTTATGAAGAAATGATAAAACATAACTGGAAAAAAGTGTTGATTCTGGAAGATGATGTTTTGCCGCTAATTGAAAACCTGGATGTGTTGCCCGAAGCAGTAGCAGAATTGCCAATAGATTGGGAACTGGTTTACCTGGGTTATTTAAAACATGAAAAAATTACTGCAGGGTTAAAAGCAAAACAATTGTTTTACAAAATATCAAGTGCATTGGGATTAATGAAATGGACCTATAAAATGGTGAGTAATCTTTTACCAAAACCATTTAGTGTACATTTAAAAAAAGCAGGCTTCCATGATTGTACGCATGCGTATGCTGTTACAATTGAAGGGGCTAAAAAATTACTGGCAGCACAAACACCGGTTGTTTACCGTGCCGACGATCTATTATCCTCAACTATTATGAAAGGAGAGCTTAAAGCTTTCGTAACTGTTCCCAAATTTTTTGACCAGCAGATCTTTCACAACACTGCCATTACATCGGAAGTAAAAACCTAGTGTTTTATTTTACAGGGCATCAATCTTTTTCTTTATCTCATCTGCATAAGATGAATCCATTGCCTTTAATTCTTCATACATCTTTAATGCCTCACTCTTTTGTTTTTTTCCGATATAACATAACCCGGCATAATATAGATTGAGCTCAGTTTTACTTATGACTATTGATCTTTTGAACAGTGCCAGCGCATCATCATAATTCTCTAATGCATAATCACAGTACCCAAGTTCAGTGATAGCACTTACATATTTGGCGTCTATTTCCAGAGCTTTTTTAAGATATGGAACGGCATCATTATATCTTTGCAGGTCATTATAACACCAGCCGGCCCAATAGTATGCCTTTTTATTTTTTGGATCTATTTCTGTAGTTTTTAAATAATATTTTGCAGCTTCTGCAGGTTCTTTTTTAAGCTCCCTGTAAACATCGGCAATACCATTATTGCCTGCTATGGATTTAGGATTTATTTTTAATGCTTTTTGATAATTTGTTAAAGCTTCTTCCGGCTTTTTAAGCTCCTTATAGGCATAGGCCAGTTCATTATAGTTACTGGCGTCATCAGCATTCAATTCAATAGCTTTTATCAATGATTCAACAGCATCGCTGTTTTTACCGAGTTCATTTTCTGAATAACCTTTTCTGTAATAAACTTCAACATCAGCAATATTTTTTTCATTGCCGATGTAAGCTTCAAAATTTTCCAATGCTTTCTTATAATTTTCCTCATCGTAGTACAAATTTGCCAGGTATTTATAGGCAAGGGCATAATCACTTTTCAGTTCGATACATTTATTATAATTATCTTTTGCTTCTGTTATTTTATCTAATTTTTCATTGGCATAACCCAATTCAAGATAAACTTTTGCTTCATTGGGCCAAAGTGTTTTTGCTTTTTGTAACAAAGAAAGTGCCTCTGTATATTTAGCTAATTCAATACTGCACCAGCCGGCATTATAAAGCGCTTCTTTATAATTCGGATTTAAGCCAATGGCTTTTTTATAAGCCAGCAGGGCCTCCGGATACTTTTTTTGATCTTCTAATTTAATTCCATCATTATAATACTGAGCAGCAGTTTTAGGAGTTTGTGCTGCAGCAAAGTTTATCACAAATAAACTCAGGGCCGAAATCAACAGATACTTACGCATAGTTATATATTTTACACAAAGTAATAAGTCATTTCTGATTTTGCAATACCAATTAATGGTATTTATCAGCAGGAAGAGAACCGTATGAAATATCGGATTGCAGAAAGTAAAAAGGTGAAAGAAAATACCCGCTATTTCATTTTATCAATAGATCTTTTGAGAGATTCAGCCATCTTCTCATTTATCTTTTTTAATTCTTCATATTGCTTTAATGCCTCGTCTTTATTTTTTAATTCAATATAACACATACCGGAATAATATAGCGGGAGGTCAACTACAGAAATGGCAATATTTTTTTTAAACTGCTCTACGGCTTCTGCATATTTTTTGGACATGTGATAAGCATGTCCCAGTTCGCCATAAGCTGCCTTGTAGGTATTGTCTATATCCAGGGCTTTAACAGCATAAGCAATTGCATTTTCATAATCAGCCTTGGCATTATAGCACCAGGCAACGCTGTAGAAAAACTCTTTGTTTGTGCTGTCAACCTGGATAGCTTTTTTAAAACAAATTAAGGCCGAATCGTAATTGGGTTTAGCATCCCGGTATATTTTACCCAGCGAAAATAAAGCTTTGGTATTTTTGGGATTGATGGCAATTGCCTTATTTAAGTTAAGAATGGCAAAATCCAGATTTCCACCTTTCTGGTAAATGTCCCCGATTTCAAAATAAGCTGAATCATTCTTTTTGCTCAGGGATATCGCTTTATTAAAAGCTACAATCGCCTCCTGCGGCATATTCTTATTTTTAAGATCTATACCCGATTTGAAAAAAGCACTTGCCGTATTATTGTTTTGTGCCGATAAGCCAGAAAAAGCAAGTAATGTGATCAAAAAAGGTAAAATTTGTTTCAACATAGTTCAATTTATTTCAGGCAAAGTAAAAGCATCTTTGGTTTTTTTAGCAATTTTATTCTTTAATTTCTGTTAAACATTCTATTCAATTAGTCCTTGCTACCTTAACTTTGCCGATAGTGATGAAATATTTAGTAAGCATATTATTGATTGTTCTGTTTGCGTTGTTTTTTTCTGCCACAGTAAATGGCCAATGCTCCGTTTGTACAAAAACGGCTTTGCAGTTAGGTGAAAAACCTGCACAGGGATTAAATACAGCTATTCTTTATTTAATGATGATGCCTTTTGCTATAGTAGGATTTATTGGCTACCGCTGGTGGAAAACCAATAAGAAATTTGAGGAACAGGAAGCAAGGGGTAATAATCTATAGATTAAATTCCGGGGGTTTCTTTCAATACTATTCCATCAGAAATAATTTTTAATAAAGGAGTACAGGTTAAAGCTGTCTCCGGCTTCTTCTATTTTTTGTTTGAGCAGGCCTTTATCAATTAACTGCATTTTTTGTTGCTGGATAAGAAAAAATGCTTTTTCAGCCAGCAACCAAGATCTTTTGTCCTTATCTTTTTTATGATCAAAAGAATCTTTTATTGTTTTTAACAGATCAGTAATACCTTCTTTTTGCGATGCAATTGTTTTTATTACCGGTACAGGCATGGTATGATTATGAAAAGCCGGCGCCAACATCAGACGTAAGTTCTTTACAAACAGATCTGCATCGGGCCTGTCGGCTTTATTTACAACAAACACATCAGCAATTTCCATTAATCCTGCTTTCATGGTTTGTACTTCATCACCGGCTTCGGGCACAACCACCACTACTGTAACATCTGCAAGTCCGGCAATTTCAATCTCACTCTGGCCAACACCTACTGTTTCAATGATGATAAAATCAAAGGATGCAGATTTCATCAGATCACTGATCTCAATGATCTTGGGGTGTAAACCACCAAGTGATCCCCGGGTTGCCAACGACCGGATAAATACTTTTGGATCATTATACCATTCACTCATTCTTATGCGGTCGCCCAGGAGAGCACCTAAATTAAACGGAGAGGAAGGATCAACACAGATCACAGCAACAGATTTCCCCTCATGAACCAGTAACCCGATCAAAGCATCAACCAATGTGCTTTTTCCGGCGCCCGGCGGACCGGTGATACCAATAATGGGCGTTGATGATGCCGGCAACTGCTGTAATAACTCTTCATAACCAGCCACCTCATTTTCTATATAGGAAATGCAGCGGGCCAGTGTTTTACTGTTACCTTGTTTTATTTCGTTGATCTGTTGTTGCCACATAAAACAAATTTCAAGTTTCTGATTTCAAATACCAAATTAAATAAGTTTTTGGTTGAAATAAACACAAAACACATCATTGTATTTTCTTTATTGTTTCTTTGCAGCATGAATATCTCGGTTGTTATCATTACTAAAAACGAGGCACATGTTATTGCCAACACGCTGCAGAGTTTGCAGGTTGTTACCAATGACATAGTAATTGTTGACAGCGGCAGCACAGATGAAACAGTAAAGATCTGCAAGCAATTTAATGCAACTGTTATTGAAACCAGCTGGGCCGGTTATGGAATTAATAAAAACAAAGGTATTACAGCAGCAAAGCATGACTGGATACTGAGCCTGGATGCAGATGAAGCTATTGACACAATATTACAGGATGCTCTGTTGCAGCTTACCTTAACTGATGATCGGGAAATTTTTGAAATCCGGTTCAGGAATTTTTTTTGTAATAAATGGATACGGTTTGGTGAATGGGGATTTGATACCCATATCCGGCTTTTTAACCGTAAAAAAGTGAAATGGAATAATGTTGTTGTACATGAAAATCTGGTTTTGCCGGATGATGTTAAAATAACCAGGCTCAAAGGAAATATCCTGCATTATACCGTAAACAATCTGAAGGAGTATGAAGAAAAAACAGATAACTATGCCAGGATGAATGCAAAAAAATATTTTGAAGCAGGAAAAAAATCCAGTTTCTTTAAACAGTATATTTCGCCGGTATTTGCTTTTTTACAGCATTATATTTTCCGGCTGGGGTTTTTAGATGGACCGGAGGGTTTCATAATTGCAAAAACAACGGCATGGTATACTTTTTTAAAGTATCGTTATCTTAAGGAGATGAAAAAAAACAGGCTTATTCAATAAAAGTTACCGGATAATAATTTTTTGTGTAATTAACTTTTCTCCGTTCTGCATTACCGATAAAATATAAACACCCGAAGACATTGATGGTAATTCTACACTTAAAGTATTGCCATTGGTTGTAAAAGCTTTTTTAAATACAACAGCTCCGCCACTATTAGTCAGCCGCATGTCTAAAGTACCCGTAACACTGTTTTTAAACTGCAGGTTTACCGGCTCTCCTTTGCTGATTATTGTTGGATAAATTGATACCCCATCATTATTATTTTTAATTACAATAGTACCTGAGTAATTTATACGGTTGTACTCATCTGTAATTTTAAGGCGATACCATGATGTGCCTTTTAATGGTTGGTTATCTGTAAAATTATAGTTGTTGCTGTTTTGGTGAAGGGAAGAGACATTGCCAATTGAAGTAAAATTCCTGTTGTTGTTACTGCGTTCAATTTGATAGGTTGCTACATTTTCATCATCAGCTGATAACCATTGCAGCTTAACCTTACCAGCAACCAATGCGCCGGTAAACGAGTTTAATTTTATCGGCAATGGAATAGAGTTCATACCATGTGCTCCCTGTACATAAGCTGCCGGGTAGCGCCATGGCCCATACACCTGGCCGGTTATGGCAGTAGCTTTATCATATTCAACCCTGGTACGTATTTTATTATTCCTGCTGCCCACTTTTTGAACATTACTTTTCAATTCGATGCCGGCAATGCCAAGATCTGTAAAAGAAGCTTTACCCAGGTAAGCTGTACTGTTGCTGATAGGGTTACCACTAAATGCATCACCCTGTTTTTTTACTTCCCAAACCAATTTACCCTTCACTCTTCCTAAAGGAGATTTTGCAAATAAGCCTGCGCCAAATAAATTAGGTTCTGTTATATTAAAATGGCTGATGGGTGAAGTTAAATTAGTATTGTAAAGCTTAAGATTGTTGCGTAACCCTGTATTGTTATTGCCATAATAAACAAAAGCAGCACCCGCTAAGCCACCATAATAGGGAGCGGCTCCAATCACATCACTGTATCCATCTCCATTTACATCACCTGCCGATGCTACGCCGTTGCCTAATAAAGAAGTGGCAACATTACTTTCAACATACCAGCTGGTGCTTAAAGATAAACCGGTTGATGACCCATAATAAGCATACATGGCTCCTTCCCTTGACTGGCCATTTGAAATCTCTCTTGCACCTACAACCACATCACTATACCCATCACCATTTACATCACCTGCAGAACTTGCACTATAACCAAAAAATGAACTTGGTATATTGCTTTCTGCAGTCCAGTTGGCTGCGGCAGATAGCCCTGTTGGGGAACCATAATATACATAGACTTTACCATCATCGATTTGTGTACCATCATATAAATATGCTCCTACAATAGCATCACTGTATCCATCGCCATTTACATCACCGGCAGATGCAACTGAAATACCAAAACCTGCATTTGCCTGGTTTCCTTTAGCCGTCCAGTTTGGAGTGGCAGGCAGCCCGGTTGCAGAACCATAGTACGCAAAAGCCTGGCCTTCACTTGTAAACCCGTTACTGTATCCACTTGCTCCTACAATAACATCGCTATAACCATCGCCATTTACGTCACCCAGACTTGCAACGGAGGCTCCATAATAAGCATTGGCCTGGTTACTTTCAACAGACCAGTCGGCTGTTGCAGCAGGAACAGTTGATGTGCCATAGAAAGCATAAACTATTCCTTCATTGACTGATGGGTTACTATATTGCTGCCCACTGATTATAATATCGCCATATCCATCCTTGTTTACATCTCCCGCAGCGGCAAGGCTTCTTCCCAATATTGAGGTTGCTACATTATTTTCATAAGTCCAGGCAGCGGAAACAGCAAGCCCTCCGGCTGATCCATAATAAAGATAAGCCCTGCCTTCCTCTGATTGTGGATTGGTATATCCATAAGCCCCCACAAGTACATCGCCGTATCCATCTCCATTTACATCTCCGGCACCAGCTACGCAACTACCAAAGTATTCATTGGCCATTGTTCCAATACCCGTCCAGGAAGTAGTTAAAGATAAACCTGCAGCAGATCCTAAATATAAAAAAGCTTTACCATCACGAGAATTGACAGTAGTATAAATATATGCCCCCACAATTACATCAGAAAAACCATCACTGTTTACATCTCCGGCACTGGCTACACTATAACCATAATTGGCTCCCCCCTGGGCTTCCAATACCTGCCAGTTGTTGGTTATTTTTAATCCATCGGGGCTGCCGTGGTATGTATAGGCTGCACCTCTATTACTGGAAAGGTTTGGAGCCCCAACAACAATATCACTATAACCATCTCCATTTATATCGCCTGAGCTGGCAAGGCTAAATCCAAAAGAACAACTTATAGTAAGGCCACTCAGTGTTATTGATGGAGAAGCGGATAATCCTGTTGTACTGCCTTGGAATAAATAAGCTGCTCCGGTAGAAGTTGATACCACTTCGGCTCCTACCAAAACATCACTAAATCCATCACCATTGATATCCCCTGCACAGGTAACGCTGATACCAAATTGATCACCTGTACTTACTCCATTTAATGTGGCTGAAATGGTTGAGGATAAACCGGAACCTGCTCCAAGATAAAGATAGGCAGCCCCCTTACCTGCAGAAACGCCAATAGCACCTATAATTACATCACTATACCCATCTCCATTTACATCGCCGGCAGTGGAAACATTGTAACCAAATTCATCATTGGTATTCAAGCCACTCAACGTTGTAGAGGGCGTTCCTGGTAAACCAGTACCGTTGCCAAGATAAAGATATGCCTGACCTTTATTGGTTCCACCAACAGGTGTTCCCCATGCACCAATAATAACATCGCTGAAACCATCTCCATTTACATCTCCTGCCCCGGCAACACACCAGCCAAAGCGGTCTTCAATACCAACAAGGCCGTTAACTGTACTAGCCGGAGAGGTATTTAATCCCGTGCTGCTACCAAGAAACAAATAAGCAGCTCCTCTGAATACGCCCACATCCCAGGCCCCAACAATTACATCGCTATACCCATCATTATTTACATCCCCCGCACAGGCAGCACTCCAACCAAATGAATCCCCACTACTAACACCATTTAGTGTGGTTGCTGGAGTGGCGGATAATCCTGTTACGCTACCAAGAAAAATATAAACGGAACCTTTAGAAGAAGAAACTCCATAGGCCCCTACAAAGACATCACTATATCCATCTTTATTCACATCCCCGGCATTTCCAACACTATAGCCAAAGTGGTCATTTGTACTTGTCCCATTTAATATAATAATGGGAGAAACTGATAATCCGGTAGCACTTCCCATAAATACATAAGCTTTACCAGTATTGGAAAAAACTCCCGGAGCACCCACAATCACATCACTGTATCCGTCTCCATTTACATCACCTGCGCTGGCAACGCTGTTGCCAAAATAATCGCCAGAGGTCGTTCCGTTTAAAGTAACAACAGGGCTGGCACTGAGAGGATCAACAGTAATTGGATAGATTGCATCCGCAGTATTCACT
>JAYVEQ010000044.1:0-77758 GCA_043748745.1 Chitinophagaceae bacterium
GAAGTATGCCAAACCTCAGAGGCGAAAGACCAAGCGAAAACATACCCTGCAAAGCATCCATCCAGGCATTATCCTGTTCAATAAAATGATTTTTGCTGATCTTCATTCCGTCGACCCAGTTAACCGGAAAATGTTTTTGTTTATCTCTCATGTTAGTTTTCTTGATCTGATAAAATAATACGTTCACAAACAATGATACTGTTTTCTTTAACATGGTTATCCCTGATGGATAATTCAGGATCAAGGATACGCTGCCGCTGATACCATTTGGGCTTTATTCTGAACCACCATTCCTGGGGATTATCTTCCCGGTCAGCATATTCAATAGGTGTTTCACTCTGCACATCATTATAGTCATTTAAAAAATGATAATACAGATCTCCCAATGTCATAGCCTCCGGGCCTTTTGCCCTGAAATTTGTTTTAATTGTATCTCTGGAATTTTTAGTTATTTCAAAAGCAATGACCAGAATTTTTTCATTAACTTTTTCATCAGGTAATTCTATAGGGGCTTTAATTGGATACTGCCAGGTTGCAAATACAGGCAGAGGTATTTTATATGCTGCTTCAAAAGTGTATAATAATAAAATGGGTACAAAAAAACTGAGCAGGCTTATCAGCATTGGAAAAAACATAAAATCTTTGTCTCTGAGAAAATACTGAAGTGATGAAAACACAACTACAGTAAACATTACCAACGACATGGCAAATAAAATTTCACCAATAATTACCCTGTTTCTATTGTTTTTATTGGATGAAAAATATCTTTTGTGAAAAAAGATCACGTGTACAAACCCAAAAAATAAATAGATAAATGACAACACCCAATAAATGGTAAAAAGGTGATCAGATATATAAGTAGCCAAATATGCCCCTCCCGAAAAACCTGCAGAAGTAAGCCCTCCCCATAATACCGGTTTTTTTGATTTAGATGCAAAACTGTCGGCATAATTTTTAACCATAAAAATTAATGCAACTGAGCATACAAAAAAACTGCCTATATACATCCAAAAAAACTTAATGAGCATAATTTATAGCTTTTAAATTAGCATGCTAAAGCGTTAAACTGAAGCCCAGAAAATCTTCAGTTTCAAAATCTTCGGTCATAAGAACAGCATATTCAAATATAATATCAATTTGTAAAGGAATTAATATTTCTTCAAAATGTTTTAATAATTTGCCAAAAGGACCATTTGGCCTGTAAGCTGCTATCTCTTTCTTTGTAACATTTTCAATATAAAATTTCCAGGTTACAGATGGTTCCCAAAAAAAATTGCCTATTACGGTATCAATTCCCAATTCAAAAAGCCTGGTATTTTTTAATAGAACCGGGGCTGTTTGGTCAAAAATTTCCAATTCTTCATAGCGAACAGGTTTGTCCAATATAAGTTCCAATGCTTTAGCCGTTTGCTCAATTTGACCTTTGATCATTTTAGCCCAGGGCATTACTTGGATAAGTTTTTTAACCGGTTCTGGCGGCAATCCCTGTGGAATATCCCAGAAATCAGATAATTCATTCTTCAGATCACCGTTTAATATGCCAAAGGCAAGGTTTAGCTCTTCCTGTTCAACCATTGTTGAATAACGGAAAAACTCCTGTTCAAAGGGTTGAAAAAATTTTCTTGCCAGCCTTTCTTCATCTTTAAACCGCCGGTGCTCTTCGGTCATTAATGCAGTAGTGGAAGTTTTACTGTTTCCTTTTGATTGATGAAATACACCTTCCGGTAGCCTGTCGTAAATACCATCCCGGTTAATAACCATTTCCATTTCTTCTGCGTTTGTTTCTTCGTTAAAATCAAAATGAACAGAATCGATCTCATTTCGGAAACTTTTTTTGAAATTACTGTTACAGATTAACCTGATCGCATTAAAAGGAAGTCCATTTGCCATTATTTCTGCACAAAATGCTTCGGCCTTTAAATAGTTATGTGCAGTAGAATTATATTCTTTTTTTTGTTGCATTGCAGAAATTAAAAATTGGCAGTTGCAGGAGCAGGATTTAAAGATAACCAGGCTTTTCTTAAAATAGTGTCCAGTTCCTCTAAATTAATTATAAATAACGTAATAATGAAATCCTTTAAAAGTTGGATCGGGTAAGATTATAGAATTTATTACAAAATTTAGATTATATTCGAAAAAGCAATTAGTTTAACGAAGCGCTGTAATCCGTTAGTTTATAGGGTACCTGAAAAAAAATATTTGAATCTTACTTTTTTTGTTGTAAAATTGTTATGGAATTTACTAACCTTCATTTCCGGAATCTATAATACAATATCCCCTTAAAAAAATTATTTGTTAAGCAATCAAAACGTTCAATCTTTTAGACATGAGAAAGCTTGAATGTTATAATGTTTTATTCATTCATCATTATTATAAACCTTAAAAATTTTATGTTATGAGTTTTAAAGCCAAATTTAAAGCCGGATCAATTGAACTAAATGTTTTAGGAGTAAGTTATTCATTATCTCAGGATATTGATGCTACCGGTCGTCCATCGTCTATTACCAGGGGCGGTACAATTACTGTAACTGTTGAAGGTAATAACGGTACCGATTTGTTTGAATGGATGTGTAATAGTTTTGAAAGGAAAGACGGAAGTGTTATTTTTATTAAGCGTGACTCTGATGCAACCTTAAAAGAATTAAAATTTAAAGAAGGTTATTTAGTTGCATTTACTGAAAGTTTCAATTCAGAAGGTAAAGAACCACTTTCAGTTACTTTTACCATTTCTGCAAAAGAAATTACAATGGGTAGTGGTACACATACAAACGAATGGGTTTAAAACCATAAGCTGAGAAATATAATAGTATTGTTTTAAACTGAATTTTTACAATATACACAGCCAAATTTTTTGGTTGTGTATATATATGTTATGTAAAAACAATTATAAATTAATCTTATAAACTATGCCCTTTCAACTTACGCAAACAACAATTCGGGTTGAAGGGAATGATGCTGATATCATTTTCTCAAACCTTTTTATAAATCAGCAGTTGGCAGATGTTAATACTTTTAATTTTACCTGGCGCCAGCCCGAAGGGGAGGTCTCACTATCAGCTCATATTTCATTTTATAACAATAACCTGGCTAAAGAAGTAACTATCGCCATTGGAGATGATTATACATTTAAAGGGATCATTTTTGCTATTAACTGCAACAACCAGGATAGCCTTGGGGTATCTTATGATATCAGTGGTAAAGGTCTTTTTGAAAAATTAAACCAGGTACCTGAATGCAGATCATTCTATAAAAAAAATATTACGCAGATATTTAATGCTGTAAATAATACCGAGGGTACAACCCTCAATCTTTCACCTTCAAATACAAGTGAATTATTTTATACTGTTCAGTATAATCAATCAGGTTTTGCTTTTTTGCGCATGATGGCTGCCCGGTATGGCGAATGGCTTTATTACAATGGTACAGAAATGGTCTTAGGTGCGCCAACAGGCGATCCAATAACCTTAAACGAGGGTGAGGATGTTAATAATATTGACATTTCGGCAAAATTGATAAAAGCACCCCAAAACAATACTTCATTTGACAGGCATACCGGTGAGGAGATCACACATCAGCCTTCCGCCAGCAGTGGTAATGGATTTATTGGTGCATCCCGCCAGGCAGGTGAAACTGCTTATGGTGGGAACCAGTCCATGACTAACATATCTGCTGCAGCAACTCCGCAATTATTAACCGATATGAGTGCCCTTAGCCAGCAGGCAGCGGCAGCCTCAGCAGTAATATTAAGAGCCCGCAGTAATAAAAGTAGTTTGAAACTTGCAGGTAAAATAAAAATTATGGATGCTGCTGGTCATAGCACAGGTGAATATATTATCACTGAACTGCATCAGACTGTTACCAGTAATTCCAATTATCAAAATCAATTTGTGGCAGTTCCTGCAGAAGTTGAAGTACCTCCCTATACAAATCCATTTCAAGTTCCCTTATGTAAGTCTCAACCGGCAAAAATTGTTGATAACGAAGATGCGGATGGACTGGATCGGGTAAAAGTTCATTTTCCCTGGCAAGGGTCTTCAGATAATACTCCCTGGCTAAATGTTTTAACACCGCATGCCGGTAAAGATAAAGGCATTAGGTTTTTACCCGAAGTTGGGGAAGAGGTTTTGGTTGATTTTTTAGATAATAATGCAGAAAGGCCTTTTGTATTAGGTGCAGTGCATACGGAGAAAAATAAATCAGGTAATGATTCCAAAGGAAATAATCTAAAAGTTATTGGTACCCGGACAGGTAGAAGAGTTGAATTCGACGATGATAAAGGCATCCTTTTGTTAAAGGATTTTGAAAACAGCGGCAAAGGGAACAGTTTAAAATTGTCAAAGAGTGATAGTGAAACCATTACAAAGATTAGTTCAGGCAGAGATGACAATCATTTTACTTCATTACAACTCATTGAAGGCAAACTAGCTGCATTGGCTTTGCATATCGGAGGTAAAATCGTAGCTAATATTTTATTATCAGAAGACGGAAAAAAAATTGATATAATAGCGGAAGGGGATATTAATCTTAATGCTAAAGGCAATATCAATTTAAACGCTTCAAATATAACAATCAGTGCCAGTCAGGAATTGAAAATGGAAGGAAAAGCAAAAGGAGCAGGGCTTAAGGGCTTAAAAGTAGAAATAGAAGCAGACGCAGAACTAAAAGCGAAAGGCATGAATGCAACTTTTGAAGGAACGGTAAAAGCAGATTTTAAAGCAGGGGCAATGGCTTCATTAACCGGTGCAATTGTAAAAATTAATTAGTTCCCGCAAAGCGTTTTAACAAATGACTTACCAATGATCTATATAATTTATGATACTGCAATTAACGGACCATATACTTTAATGCTACTGCAAAATGCCTACCCGGTTAATCAATCTCTTTTTAAAGGAACCAAAGATGAAACTTTATCAGATGTAGCTCCATATTTATTCCAGGTAGATGATAAATTATTTCTAAAAATAAACGATCCGATAGCATCACTGGCAAACATTGCAGTATTAGAATCTGCAGAAAAAATAAATGATCTGCTTGCACATTTTCAGCAATTCATTTATCATAAAATAAATAAACAGGAAAACTATTTTCGGTTTTGGGATGCAAGGGTATTAAGCAGGTTTTTACCGGCTGCACCGGAAAATAAACTAATTGCTTTTTTTGAAGGCATCAACAGATTTTATGTTTTAGACAGGGAAAATGGAACTGCAAAAATTTTTTATTTGAAACAGAAAAAATTACAAACCGAAGTTTCAGCATTAATAAAAATATTTAATTCAGCAGAAGAAGAACTGGTTGAATTGCAGCATGTAAATTCTTCACAATCAGAATCAGGTGAATTAAAAAAAACAAAAAGAAATTTTTTTAATTAATAAATAATGGGAAAACCGGCAGCAAGAATAGGTGATATGCATGTGTGTCCGATGATTAATGTGTTGGTACCACATGTTGGAGGGCCAATTACCGGGCCCGGCTGCCCAACTGTTTTAATTGGAGGTATGCCTGCTGCTGTAATGGGAGATATGTGCATATGTACCGGGCCACCGGATGTGATACTGTTAGGAAGCACCGGAGTTTTTATTGGTGGCAAACCAGCTGCAAGATTGGGTGATATGACAGCACACGGTGGTAATATCATGCTTGGATGTTTTACGGTTTTGATAGGTGAAACAGGCGAAGGCGGTGGAGGAGGAGGTGGAGCTGCAGCCCCGATTGATTTAGGAAAGGTTGGCGCAAAATCTGCTGCTGCACTTACCAACAAAAAGGCATTGGAAAATGCTGCCAAAAATGGAGATGATAATGCTGAACGAACCAATAAAGAAGATTTTAACGCACAATTTACTTTAGTGGATGAAGCCGAAAATGCGATTGCGAATGTAGATTATGAGATAGAAACCAGTGATGGAGAAAGACACTCAGGTAAAACTGACAGCAGTGGTAAAACATCAAATCTCTCGGGTTATACTACTGCAGATTGCAGGGTTAGTTTTTTAAATTCTTAGTAAAAACTTATTAGATGGGGTCTCAACAGTCAGAAGAAACTCAGCAACAAATAAATGCCAGGCAGCTGGTAGTGATGGTGCGTTTTAAACCTGGCGGCCTTGATACAAGTTCTGCCTCGGGATTGTTGGGAGGTATTACGAACCCGATTGAAAGTGCTGTAGGAGCAATTGAAAGTGCAGCAGCAAGTATTCCCGGGTTAAACATGTTTTTAACAGAAGATAAAAAAGAAACTTCTTCCGAAAAAGAATACAATTATTTTAAAGATTATTCCGACTGGGATAAAGTACTCGATAAAATAAAAGACGGCTTGCAGAAAATGAATCCTGAAAATGATATTGAAAAATTTGAGTTCAGTTCAACAGATGCTGATGGCAGAAAAAAGGATGCAAAAGAACTGAATGAAAAGATCAAAAGCAAAATGTCATCCTGGAAAAAATATACATCTTTTGTTCATTTTATTGGATTGGGGCAGGGAGGGAATGTAGTAAATGAATGTACTGACCTGCTGGCAAAAGATGATACATTTAAAGCTGAAAAGTGGATGGTAAAATCGGTTGTTTATTTTGCTGCACCACAATATAAAAATGTTCATGCACTTAATAAAACTGCTTTAAAAGGAAAAGGTGCTGTTTTTTCATTTGGTAACCTGTATGATTTAACCCAGGCTGCCATTGAATATTTTGACGATAATGAAAAATTACTGACACTGATCAAAGATTCCAACAAAAATGCATTATCACTTGCTGTTGGAAAAGTAAAACTCCGATTGGTGAAAATACTTGCTATTATACTTGGTGGCCTGCATGTTAGTGCTGGTCCCGACGCTTTGAAAGATCTGGACAAGATTGACCAGGTTAAAGATGAGATCAAAGGATTGATTGAAGATATACTTGGGTTTATAAAAAAAATTATTGATGAAGGCACTTCGTTTGTAAAACTTGATGAAATACCGGATTTTCAAAATATCAGTTCGGGTTATGATGCCATTCCTGATAAATGTATTGGTGAATTAAAAACATTTATTGATGATCTTAAGAATAAAGCTATTGATGGTGCCAAACATGCTAATCTTTCACTTGGCCCTTCAGACCTTGCCGGTGTTTTAAATTGTCTTTGTCCGTTGTTTGATGCTATCAGTGGTTCTTTGGGTGTGCTAAAACCTAAAACAAGAGGTGGCGAAGATCTTGCCCAACAGATCATTGACGAGGCAGGAGTTAAAAAAGTTTTTGCACCTGCTGCTGATAAACCCACATACCTGCCTATTGATAAAGATTATATTGATAAAGCTGCTGAAGCGGCTAAAAATAATGACCCTGATCTGGCCGGAGCACTCATTGCAAAAGTACATGACCTTATCAGCAAAGCAACTGAAAAAACAAATGAAGTAAAAGATATGGATGCAGAGCATAAGCAACACCTGGCCGAAGCAATTTCCTGTCTTACTTTACCTATGTTACCAACAAAAAAAGATTTTTATACCAAACTGGTTAATTTAATTCCATTCGATCTGGAAAAATTAACAAAGGAATATACTGCAGGGAATTTGATGGGGGCAGCCGGAGGCCCATTGGAATCAATCGGTATAAAATTTCCTGAAAAGCTTAATCAATCCGTTGCAAATGCCGATGCAGAGATGAGCAGGATAAAAGGATATTTTAGCAAGAATGACTTTAAACTGATGGAAAAGATTGATAGCCTGTATCTCATTTATAATGCACATAACCTGGCACTGAAAAAAAGTTTTGGCCCTATTCATCTTTGTATTGATCAGCAAACTGGGTATGCAAATTATATGAAAGCAAAAGGCTACGATAATGAATGTACACTGGAAGAAAACAAATATAAGCAGGGCAGTAATACTGAAAAAGAAAATGCTATGCCAACAACCGAAGTAAAAAAAGAACAGGCTGCCTGAATATAATAAATATCAATTATCATGATACCAACCGGACCAGGAAGAATTACTACAGACTCAAGGGCACACAGATCTGGATATTCGGATTGGATTTACCTGGAAAATTTTGATATAGATGGAGTAACCTTAAAAATTGAACATAGAAATGAATTGCAAAGAAGGTTTGGAGATATGATCAGGCATAGAGACATTTCTTTACCTGCAGACGACAAATGGATCTTTTTACGGGGATATGCAAGCCGCACCGGAAGTGAAGATCATAACATTGATTTGTCTTTACAAAGAGTTTGTGTTGTTCAGGATTTTCTGTTAAGCCTCGGCATTTCAAACGAACATATAACCGGTTTGGATTATGTTGGAGAGGCATGGTCACATGCCGAAATAGAGGAGGATGATCAGTTTCGCTGTGTTGAAGTAATTGCCCGTCATGAAAATATTCCCCCACCTCCGTCAACACCGATTTTTATTTATGATCGTTTTAGGATGAGAGCCAGGATTGGAACAGCAGGGGAAGCTGCATCACTGGCACTCACAGTAGCAGATCTTCCCGGTGGCATAGGTGCTACCATATTGGATATTCAGATTAACAATATGCAAACGCATTCCACTCAAAATTATTTGTTTGTTTCGGCACAGGTAACAGCAGGTTTATCTGCCCCATCCATGCCGCCTCCACCTCCCTCCACAGTACCTGGGCCCGATGCTGGTTATGCAGACTGGGTTGAGTTCAGAACCCGAAGTAACCATCATGTTGCTTTAAGTGAGTTTGAGGGCAGTGCTGCTTTTGGGGGGTTGCTTAGTGCACAGGTAGGTCCACTCAGCTTTGGGGATAGTTATTTTACTTTTGATTCAGAGCGGCTTCATTCGGTTGAACATTATACCAGTGTTTATCCCCGAACAATTATTCTTCCAATGCCTGATAGTACAGGATTAGGTTTCAGCCTTGCATCATTGAGTGCATTTGGCCATTTAGTTATGACAAACCGGTAAAAATGCGTCTTTAGTTAACTGAAAATATATAGATAATGCTTTCTTTTTTTAATTTGGATTTGTTTACTTTTAATAACTGCATACCAATCATAAATTATGGCAACACAAACCAACTATAGTTTTTCCGATTCATCCAAACAGGCCATGCATATTGCATCGCAACTTGCCAAGGAAAATATGCATGCAACTTATGGTGCTGCACATTTATTAAAAGCCTTATTGCATAAAGATCTTCCCATGCTCAGGTTTCTTGAAGCAAACGGAACTGATGTCTATTACCTGGAGGAATGGGCAGAAATAAGAATTGAACAATATCCACGAACAGTAAAACCAACTGATGAACCTGAACCTGATGAAAGTTGTGAAGCTTTGTTTAATGAGGCTGATCACCTGCATTTAAAACTTCAATATCATTCCATCGAACCGGAATGTTTGCTTATTGCTATATCTACTCCTGGCGTTTCATTTGCATACGAACAATTAAAAACATACCCGTTAACTTCTGCTCAGTTATTGCAATGGTATCAAAATACATCGGCTGGTAAAACTGATGCCGGCGGAAATACGAATGGCATGAAAATGCAGCCTTCGCCAAATGCAACATACGAGGCACTGGGCAAATATTGCATTGATAAACTGGCCCAGGCAAAAAGCGGAGAATTATATGCTGTTATCGGCAGAGATAAAGAGATCCGTCAGATATGTGAGATCATCAGCAGGAAAACCAAATCAAATGTAATCATCACCGGCGATCCCGGTGTAGGCAAAACTGCCTTACTTAATGGATTTGCCATGGCAGTAATTAATGAAGCTGTGCCACAACATTTAAGGAATGTTGCCATTTATGAAATAGATAATGGTGCTTTAATGGCCGGCGCAACTTATAAAGGAGAGATTGAGGACCGGATAAGAAAAATAACAAGAGAGCTTTCCAATTTTGAAAAACCGATTTTATTTATTGATGAGATACATACTTATATTGATAAGAATAATCTGAACGGAGGGGCAACAAGTATATTAAAAGCAGAACTCAGTAAAGGAATTTTAACTGTTATTGCTACAACAACGTTGGATGAATACCGGAAAAGTATTGAAAAAGATGAAACTTTCAGCCGCAGGTTTGAAATAGTAAAAGTTACTGAACCTGATGCTGAGATTGCAGAAAAAATGTTACGTAACCAGGCGGAGCATTATGAAAAACATCATAAGCTTGGAATTGATGATTCCGTTTTTTCTGAAGCCATAAAACTGGCAAAGCGTTTTATTAAAGACCGTAAATTACCAGATTCTGCTATTGATCTGTTAGACCGAACGCTGGCTGTAAGCCGTATGATGACTGATACTGCTGCGCAGGATGTAGAAAAATTCACCGGCAAATTAAATGAGATACCTGCTGATGGAACTGATGAACAATACAGATGGTTATATCATGAAGCTCAAACAGGCTTTAGCCCGGTTTTGCTGGCAAGGCATAACGAGGAAAAAGAGTTTAATAAAATAATTGACCAGTCAGAAATGCGTGGCTATTTGTCAACTATGTTTGAAAGTCTTACAGTTATTGCCGCCACTGAAAAAACACAGATTGATACAACGGACCTCAGTGCTGTAGTAGCAAATATCACAGGTATTCCTCTTGGAAAGATTCAAACAAAAGAACAGCAGCGGTTGGTTTCAATGGAAGAACATCTGCGTCAACGAGTAATAGGACAGGATCATGCTTTAAAAACAGTTTCTGATGCAATACTTGAATCCCGTTCAGGTTTAAATAAAGCAGGTCAACCCATTGCTTCTTTCTTTTTCCTGGGGCCAACGGGAACCGGAAAGACCGAACTGGCCAAGTCGCTGGCAGAGTTTCTGTTCCAGGATGAAAATTCGATCATCCGTTTTGATATGTCTGAATTTAAAGAAGAGCATTCAGCTGCTTTATTATATGGTGCCCCTCCCGGTTATGTTGGTTATGAAGAAGGGGGTATGCTGGTAAATAAAATTCGTCAACAACCTTACGCCATTGTTTTGTTTGATGAAATAGAAAAAGCACATCCATCTGTATTTGATATTTTTCTGCAGATACTGGATGAAGGAAAAATGCATGACAGGTTAGGTAAAGAAGGCGATTTTTCGAATGCTGTAATTTTATTTACTTCAAATATCGGGTCTGAGCATATCATTGAAAGTTTCAATAAAGGAGATATTCCAAAGTCAGAAGATATGTTGGATATCATGAGTCGGTATTTCCGGCCCGAGTTTTTAGCCAGGGTTACAGAGATTGTTCCGTTTGCACCAATCAGCATTGAGAATGTTTTACGCATTTTTAATATTCATTTAAAACCGCTGGTAAAACAATTGGAACAACAGGGTATAACGCTGAATGTGTCAAAAGAAGCAGCAGACCACCTCTCGCATTTGGGATTTACACCTAAATACGGCGTAAGACCATTAAAAGGCGTTATCCGAACATCTTTACGTAAACCACTAAGCCGTATGATCATCAATGGTGAAATTAAAAAAGGCTCAGTAGTAAAAGCTGAGCTAAATGAAAAAAATCAATTAAGTTGGAAAATTGAATAAAAAAAACAGTATATTTATTTTATAAAAACTTAATGTATGTCAGACAATTACGGTATAGGCGGAAATGAAGTTAAGACAGACGCCAGTGAAGCGTTTGCCGATATTCCGCAAAACAGAACCTTAATGGCAGAAAAATTAACCAAAGATGCCCCGGTTAAACCTGAAATCGTTCACGGATTACAAACCGTAGAACAGGTTTTTGCCCATTACAAACCGGATGTATCTATTGATTTTACAGATGCGGAAGGAGTAACCAAAAAAGAAACGCTGAGCTTTAAAAACCTTGGTGATTTTGGTGTTAAAGGTATTACTGAGCAAAGTGAATTTTTAAAAGATAATGCTTCGCAAAAAGAAGAATATCTAAAAATCATCAAGCAGCTTAAGTCAAATAAAATCTTAAAATCTGCTTTGGCTGATCCGGATGCAAAAAAGGCTTTGTTGGATGCAATACAAAGCATGATAGCAGAACTGAATAATAATAAGTAATTGATCTTTTCAGTTATTTAAAATTTTAGAAAGACTAACTAACTAATTAATATGTCATTTCAGGCTAAATTGATTATTGATGATCTGGAATTTAATATTCTGACTGTAGAATTTGCTATAAGTCGTCCTGTGGATATACATAACAGACCAAATGGCCATCTCAGGGGTGGAATCATAGATCTGACAATTGAAACCGGAGTTGATCATGAACTGATAAATTGGATTGCTAATAATCAAACAAGAGATGGCAGAATTGAATTTTATAGAAGAGATGCAAGCAGCAGCACTCAAAAAATTGTTTATTTTACCAATGCTTTTTGTATATACCGGAAAGAGTTATTTATTGCCAACGGATCTACTCCAATGACTACAAAGATTACGATTTCAGCGCATGCTCTTAGAATTGATAACGAAACTATACAAAATACGTGGGCTGGCATTGAATCGGAATCAGGATCCGGAACAGCCGGAGCCGGCGGCAGTCCTACAAGGGCTTCGGCTTCAGAAAATTCTGTTCAATTTGATTAATACATACTTTTAATTAATGACTAAATAATAAATTATATGGCGGATAACATGGAACAACAATCATCACAGCAACCCGAAATTCAGCAGGAAAGGGCCGAAATGAAAAATCCTCTTGAATTATTAAAAGCCAGCAGTGAAAAAATTGCAAAATTTGGAGGATTTGATCTTATTGAGTCTACCATTGAAGGCACACAAAACCTTAGCCCCGACAGAAAAGCCAGGAGGAATATTTTTCTTACTGAGCAGCAAAAAAAAGGGGAAAGGGAAGCTTTAAAAAAAGCATTATCTGTTTGGGCAAATGTGCTTGAATCGAAGAATGAAATTTCCGATATGGTTCATCTTTGTGAGGAAAAAGCAGCCAGCAGTCAAAAAGTATTGGAACATAACCTTGCTAAAGCAGTTGAGGAATCTAAAGATCTTGAACGTTCATACAGGAATGTTGCTTTGTTCTTTAAAAATTCAGAATCTGATAAATTAAAAAATGTTTCCTTTATCAATTGCGAACTGGATCAGATGAAAGACCTGGATAATACCAGGTTCATTGATGCTGTTAATGAAGAATTAAAAATGAATTTCGACAGGCTCGACCTTAGAAATAACTACAGTATAATGGTATTACCCGGATACCTGGGTTCAAATAAAGTGGTTGAAAAGTGGGCCAAAATTGCCCATGAACATAAAGTGATGATGGTTACTGATTTTGAACATCTGGATGAACCGGATGACGTAATGGAAATGTTTGAACTGGCCAATTTAACAGCAGGTGATAAATTCAAATCAAATGTGATGATGACCTGTAACTGGCTGGTTGGCCGCGGTAAATTTGCTGAATTGGGAGAAGAAGATGATCTATTTGTACCACCATCAGGTGCTTTGGCAGGGAAAGTTTATAAAACTTTAATGAGCCAGGTTACTGCCGGTAAAAAATTCGGTAGTATGAATGAAGTTGATGGCGTGAAATTCCCGTTGAAAAAAAGTGAAATTGCCAGCCTTGAAAAAATGGGATTGGTACCTATGGTTAATGAATACGGTAAGGTAATGGCCTTTTCTGCCAAGACATTATTTAATGGCGATAATTTAGGGCTTCAAACTTATTCGGTTGTTCGTGTTTTTGATTATGTGACCAAGGTAATGATGGATTTTTTAAACCGTCGGGCTTTTGAGAATTTTAATGCAAATACCAGGAAAGACCTGATGAGCCAGATTGTTAAATTCCTTGACAGTATTACAGGACCGGATAAATTAATTGAAGATTTTACTATCCGCCGTTTTGAACAGGATCCGGTACAAAAAGACAAAATTCACCTGGATATCCATATGAAGCCATATTTCCCAGCTAAAAACTTTATGATCAAAATGGAAGGTCAGAAAGGCGATGATGGAACTGCATGGGATACAGCATATGATCAGCAGAAATAAAGATTTTATTGCAAAAATGAATTGAGTTCAACCTATAAACCCCAACAAGCTTCAAACTTGTTGGGGTTATTTTTTTGTATATGAACCCGCCTAAGATTTTAAAAATTTACGCTTTATATGTTTACCCGGATTAAATGATCCAACGAACAACTTGTATTTCTTCAATTTTATTAATTACAAAATCTTTATTTGCCATGTTTAAAAGTTTTTAAATTGCTATTTTTGAATAATTCCGATTAACTAATGGTTGGGTTATACACACTAAAATCTGATTAAACGTATGGCTAATATTTTGATAATTGATGATGAAAAGGCAATCCGCAAGACTTTATCTGAGATACTAAGTTATGAGGGTTATAAAATTGATGAAGCTGTTGATGGGGAAGAGGGGCTAAAAAAGTTTGCCGAAAAAACTTATGACGTGGTATTGTGTGATATTAAAATGCCTAAACTTGACGGCATTGAATTTTTAGATAAAGCCAAAGAAATAAACGCTGATGTGCCGGTAATAATGATCAGTGGACATGGAAATGTTGATACGGCTGTAGAAGCTGTAAAAAAAGGCGCATTTGACTATATCAGTAAACCCCCCGATCTTAACCGGTTACTTATCACGTTACGCAATGCACTAGACAAACAAAGCCTTGTTACCGAAACAAAAGTTTTGAAACGCAAGGTAGGCAAGGCTTTAGAGATGGTAGGAGACAGCGGACCAATTAACAAAATAAAAGATACTATTGAAAAAGTTGCTCCTACAGACGCCCGGGTTTTAATAACCGGTGAAAATGGTGTAGGTAAAGAATTAGTGGCAAGATGGATACATGAAAAAAGTAACCGTAATGCCGGCCCCATGGTTGAAGTGAATTGTGCAGCAATTCCCGGTGAGCTAATAGAGAGTGAATTATTCGGCCATGAAAAAGGTTCATTTACATCTGCTATAAAACAACGTATCGGAAAATTTGAAACAGCCAACGGTGGTACATTATTTCTGGATGAAATTGGTGATATGAGCCTTAATGCACAGGCAAAAGTTTTACGGGCATTACAGGAAGGAAAAATTACCAGGGTGGGGGCTGATAAGGATATTTCAGTTGATGTAAGAGTAATTGCGGCGACAAACAAAGACCTGCTAAAAGAAGTTGATGAAAAGAATTTCAGGCTTGATCTGTATCACCGGCTGGGTGTAATTATCATTCATGTACCATCTTTAAATGAACGAAGGGAAGACATTCCATCTTTGGTTGATCATTTTCTGGATATTATTGCAAGTGAATATGGTCAGCCTAAAAAGGCAGTTGATAAAAAAGCAATGGAAGCTTTGCAGGCTTATAACTGGACTGGTAATATCCGTGAGTTAAGGAATGTAGTTGAAAGACTGGTCATCTTATCTGGCAAAACCATCACCCTTGAAGATGTTGAAAATTATGTGTTACCCAGGAAATAATTCAGCATTAAAAATGAAAATAATTTATTGTATAAGTGGACTAGGTGCTGATGAACGGGCATTTTCCAAACTGGATATTGAAGGGTATGTTTTAAAAATTATTAATTGGTTGATACCGGAGCCGGATGAAACCCTGCAACATTATGCAAAAAGAATGCGGGCAGAAATCACAGAAGAAAATCCAATATTGATGGGGCTTTCCTTTGGCGGAATGGTTTGTACCGAAATTGCAAAACAGATACTGGTAAAAAAAATCATCCTCATATCCAGCATCAAATCGTCTGAAGAATTACCCCTTTGGATGAAAACAGTTGCCAAACTGAAACTGAATAAGATTTTGCCCATGCGTTCAACTAAATTTACGCAGCCTTTTCAAAACAGAATGCTTGGTGTAGAAACTGAAGAAGAAAAAAATTTAGTTGCTTCATTGAGAAGAGATGTAGATCTGCCATATACCAATTGGGCAGTAAACCAGGCCATCAACTGGAAGAATGATTGGAAACATCCCGATATCTACCATATACACGGCGATAACGATAATATGTTTCCTATAAAAAACATTAAAGCCACTTACATTATTAAAAATGCAGGACATTTTATGATAATGAACAGGGCAGCAGAAGTAAGTACCTGTATCAATGCTATATTACAGTAGTATTGAAATATTTCTGTTAAACATTTCAAAACATTATTTCAGCAAATCTTTGTTAAACGTTTAAATATGGTATTTTTGGCAATTATAAAATGTATCACATGAGTATAGGTTGGATAATTTTTATTGTAACTGCCATTGGCTGGCATATCGGTTTGTACGGAATGTTTAAAAAAGCAGGTATAACTGGCTGGAAAGCTTTTATTCCATTATACAATACCTGGTGTATGGCGCAAAAAATGGAACTGAAAAAATACTGGTTTTTTTTACAGCTAATTCCTATTGCCGGTCAATTTATAACCATCTGGATATCCATAAAATTTGTTGAGCATTTTGGTCGTTTTGGTTTCTGGCATCATGCAGCTACTGTTTTTATTCCTTTCCTGTATTTCCCTTATTTAGGTTTTTCACAAAATGAAAGATATGCCGGCATATCGGTTGTAAAGAATTATAAAAAATCCGGTGCAAGAGAATGGATCGATGCAGCCGTGTTTGCAATTGTAGCAGCTACTCTGATACGGACATTTGTATTTGAAGCCTATACTATTCCAACCCCATCAGAAGAAAAAACTTTATTGGTTAACGATTTTTTGTTTGTCAGTAAATCAACTTATGGCCCAAGGATACCAAATACACCCATTGCAATGCCTTTTGTGCATCATACTATTCCGGGTTTAAATATTAAATCGTATGTAGAATGGATCCATATTCCATATACAAGATGGTTTGCCAGCCCTGTAAAAAGATATGATGCAGTGGTTTTTAATTTCCCGGTTAATGATACTTTAATAAATGACGAGGAAAATTTTGGCAGCAGAACAACTTATTATGAAGCGGTGCGACAATTAGGCCGGGAAAGGGTTTGGCAGGATTACGGGAATTTAATTATTACCCGCCCTGTAGATAAAAGAGAGAATTTTATTAAACGTTGTGTAGGGATAGCAGGAGATACCGTTCAGGTTATTAATGGAAAACTTTACATTAATGGAAAGCCGGAAGACTTTTTTCCGCATGCTGAACGGAACTATTTAATTCAGGCTCCGGAAGGAGTTTATCTTGATAAAGAAAAACTGCATGACCTGGGAATTGATGTACGGGAGGAGCAGGGAGATCTTAACCAACTTAAAAATAATCTCTTCCTGGTTAATATAACCAATGAAGAAAGAGCAAAGCTTAATTTGCCTAAAGGATATATTATTTCTGATTACATCAGAGACCATGAAAATAATTTATTCCCGTATTATAATGATTCTACCGGCAAAAACTGGTCGTCGGATAATTATGGCCCTTTATGGATACCAAAGAAAAATGCAACAATTCAATTAACGCCTGACAACATTATCCGTTACCAGCGAAGTATTGTAGTTTACGAAGGCAATAAATTTGAGAACAGGGGTGGAAAATATTTCATTAATGGAAAAGAAACGGCCAGCTATACTTTTAAAATGGATTATTACTGGTTGATGGGCGATAACAGGCATAATTCACTGGATAGTCGTTATTGGGGATTTGTACCGGAAGATCATGTGGTTGGTAAAGCATCATTGATCTGGTTTAGTTGGGAAAAAGGTCCACGCTGGAACCGTTTGTTCCGCTGGATCAAATAATACGTTCGGTTTATTTTTTAATGTTTAACTTTAAAATATGGATCAGTCCTCTCTACAGCAATGCAGGGAGGATTTTTTGTCTTGAAAGATTTTAAAAATTAAATTATGAATAAAGAAGAATATCAGTTTACTTATGATGTTTATAATTCTGTTGATGAATTGAATGAACAGGATGCCTGGCTGGTGAATGAAGCAAGAGAAGTTACCGCTACAGCATATGCACCCTATTCTAATTTTAATGTTGGCGCCATAGCTAAAATGGTTAATGGAGAAATTGTTGCAGGCACCAACCAGGAAAATGCTTCTTACCCGGTGGGAATATGTGCGGAGAGAGTATTATTATCAACAGCTGCTACCTTGTATCCTAATATTGCGGTTGATACCATTGCAATCAGTTATAATAATACAAATGGTTTAAGTGATCATCCCATTTCACCCTGTGGCATGTGCAGGCAAAGTTTGGCAGAATATGAACAAAGGATGAATCAACCCATACGCCTGATCTTAAGTGGTATGGAGGGTAAAGTTTTTGTTGTACATAAATCAAGTTCACTTTTACCACTTTCTTTTGGCAGCACAGATCTTAAATAATAAAAGATCAGAATAAAGTTTGAACGCCATTGGCTATTTTACCTTCATGTTCCAACAGCCATTTTTTTCGCCAAAGATCACCACCGTAGCCTACTAAATCACCATTGATACCAATTACCCGGTGGCAGGGAATAATTATGCAGATACTGTTATTTCCGTTGGCTGTACCAACGGCTCTTATAGCTTTTACATTTCCGATCCGTTTGCTAAGCTCATGATAACTGATGGTGCGGCCATAAGGTATCTTATTCAGTTCTTTCCAAACCGATTGCTGAAAATCAGTTCCAACCTGAGAGATATGAATGGTAAATTCCTTCCTGGTACCTGCAAAATATTCATCCAGTTGTTTAATGCATGATTTAATAATTGTTGACCTGGATTTTACAAAACTAAGTTCGCTTTCATTTATTTTAGCGCCTTTCCACGAATTGGCAAATAAAACCTCGGATATTGCACTGCCGCTGCTCCTGATTTCCAGAATGCCAACTGGCGATTGATAATATGCAATTTCGATGTTCATTTTAACTGTTTCCAAATTTACATTGATTTCTTTTGTCCCTTTCAATAAAAAATAATTTCTTTGAACAAGTTAATGACGAAAACAGCATGAAGAACGAAACAAAATTTTTTGAAAAGGCAATGTCGGCAGTGGCCGATCCTTACCGGATATCAATACTGCTGGAAATCTCAAAAAAAGGGTCCATACGTTGCTGCGACGTTGTAGGCTTAACGGGATTGTCTCAACCTACCTGTTCACATCATATCAAGTTACTTTCCGAAAGTGAATTAATTGACTGCAGAAAGCAGGGCCGCAATAATTATTTTACACTGAACAAAAATAATTTTAAAAAACTCGGGCAATATTTCGAGAAATTCAGTGAAGGCTAACCAATCTTGCTTCCGTTTTTTACCGGCAGAGCAGGCTGTAATAAAATAACATCCCTGTTTTCATTATAAACACCCAGTACCAGGCATTCACTGAAGAAATTGGCAATCTGCTTTACTGGAAAATTAACTATAGCAACTACCTGTTTACCAATAAGCTCTTCTTTAGTATATAATGCAGTAATTTGTGCCGATGATCTTTTTATGCCGGATTCCCCAAGATCAATGGTGAGTTGATAAGCCGGTTTTTTTGCTCCCGGAAAATCAATAGCTTCAAGAATAGTTCCTGAGCGGATATCTATCTTTTCAAAATCATCCCATGTTATCATATTTTCTCAACATTAATGACCGAATTTAAATTCAACCTCCCGTAAATATGTGGAAATAATTCATTGACCGAAGGAGCTAATTCAAATTTTAAGGGAGCAGTTAATTTGGTTTCATCAATATGCAGTAACAATAAATTATGTTGATCTTTATAATATCGCCGTAATACTCCCTGAACCTGCCCGGCAGTACTGGTATGTATAAAACCTTCTTTTGCGAGCGAATCGGCAGTGTAAAAACCCTGCTGAATGGCCTTTTGCCAGTTTTGAGTGCTGACTATATGATAGATCATTCGTCGAGTAAATTAGAAAGTAAAAGTAGTTCATCCATTTTATACCGGTTCCTGTCATTATCAAAACATTTGCTTAACTCCTCCAGCAAATACTGAATGATACGCTTATTGTTGAGTTGACGGAAATAAGATGCAACAGGCGGCACAGAAATCCGTTTAAAATAGGCTTCCACATCTTTGTGGCTGTACATTTGCCCGTTTAAGGGATCAATATAAAATTTTATTTTTTCGGATGAATGACCAACAGGATTTAACAGATCGTGTTGCGGATTCACATAGGCCATGATAAATTGCCGGGGAATATTGATGGCTTTTACGGGAATATCCAGTAATTCGCACAAAACAATATAAATAATCCCGTTGGTGATGGCATTGCCCTTCTTACTTTCCAGTGTTTTATTAATCAAATAATCATCCGGATTATTATATGCAAATTCAACACCTTTTTGTTTATAATAATTATATAAAATGCTGGTAACAATATTTATCTGTTCAATAGGCGTAAGGTAATTGTTCAGTTCCAGCCAGGTATTGCGTCGCAGTTTTTCTATCTCCTGGTAAACTATTGTGGTATCCATGTCCGGGTAATGATACCGGGCAACTAATAAAGCTCCTTCCAGCAGGTCGGCATCTTTAGCTGCCCATTCACTAAAATCATTTGTCAGATCCCTGAAATGCAAACGATGGATGAGCAGTTCAATTCTTTCCTGTATTTCTTCATTGCTGGTATTTTCCCAAAGGCTTTCCAGGTTGGGGATGATATTTTTCCCGAAGGAAACAATCCTGTCACTAACCGTATTATAAACGTCTTCATCGGGATCATCAATTAAATGCAGCAGGGCTGATATTTCTTTACTTTCTTTCACAGGCTTAATATTAAAATTGAATTTCGGGAAATGAAAGTTAACGGAGAAGTTAAATTTTTCCACAACTGTGATTAAATAAAAAAAAGCACTTTTTTATGGTGCTTTGTAAATAAAATTCTTTATCTGATCAATAATTATTTTTTCTTAGCTGTTTTTTTCTTAACAGTTGCTTTAGCCTTTTTATCAAATGCTTTTGGTTCCTGCAGTAATATCATTTTCTTTACTTCTTCCAGGTCAATAACAGCTAACTCCCCGGCTGTGTATTTTCCATTGGCGCCACTGCCGCTGAGTTTAAGCATTTTTTTTCCAAAGCGTATAAATGGCCCCCAGCGGCCGTTTTCAATAGAAATCTTTTCTTCGGGCCATTGTTTTATAAAACGATTGGCTTCTTTTTCAATTTTCTTCTCTATCAGTTCATTACAATCCTGCTGGGTAAGGGCATCAAAATGATAAGCCTTTGGTATATTAATAAAGAGGTCGTTCCATTTAATAAACGGACCAAAACGGCCCTTACCTTTGGTAATTGGTTTTTCATCATAAAAACCTATTGGAGCATCTTCAATTTTTTTTGCATTGATGATTTCTATGGCTCTCCCCAGGTCTACATTCGATGGCTCTTCACCTTTTGGAATAGAAATAAACTGGTCGCCATACTTTACATATGGGCCAAACCTGCCGATGTTAACTGAAATTTCCAAGCCTTCATATTCACCCAAGGGAGCACCTAATTTAAACAGTTCAAGTGCTTCTTCCATTGTTATGGTTTCAATACTCTGGGTTGCTTTCAGTTTGGCAAACTTTGGTTTTTCTTCATCATTCTGTGCACCAATCTGCACCATTGGTCCGTAGCGGCCCATCCTTGCAGTTACAGGTTTTCCGGTTACAGTATCTGTACCTAATTCTCTTTCTCCAACAGCACGTTCAGCATTTTCCAAAGTATGTTCAACACCTTCATGAAAGGGAGTGTAAAAATCTCCCACCATTGTATTCCAGATCAATTTACCATCAGCAATTTCATCAAACTCTTTTTCTATCTCGGCAGTAAATCCATAGTCCATTACCTTTTCAAAATGCTGACTTAAAAAATCTGTTACTACTAATCCCAGGTCGGTAGGAAATAGTTTTGATTTTTCTGCGCCCGTATTTTCCTGTTCCGTTATTTTAGTGATTTTATCCTGTTGCAATCTTAAAATTCTGAAATCTCTTTTCAAGCCTTCCTTATCCTTTTTTTCAACATATGTTCTTTTAATTATTGTAGAAATTGTAGGTGCATAAGTACTTGGCCGGCCTATACCCAATTCCTCCATTTTTTTTACCAGTGAGGCTTCTGTATATCTTGCCGCATGTTTGGTAAATCTTTCTGTAGCTGTCATTTTTTCAAATTCCAGAACCTGTCCGATCGATAGGTCAGGTAAACGGCTTTCGTCTTTATCATCAACATCGTCATCATCCGTACTCTCCAGGTAAACCTTTAAAAACCCATCAAACTTAATAACCTGCCCGCTTGATGTCAATTCCTGTCCATTAGTACTTATATTTATTTTGGCTGTTGTATTTTCCAGTTCAGCATCACTCATCTGTGAGGCAATAGTTCTTTTCCAGATCAATTCATACAACCGGTTCAGATCAAGATCAGTTACCGATTTATTTTCCATATAAGTTGGCCTTATCGCTTCATGGGCTTCCTGTGCACTTTCATTTTTATTTTTGTATTTACGTACCTGTAAATACTTATCGCCAAAACTGCTTTTTATTTCTGCTTTTATGGCATCCATTGCTGTTTCTCCAAGGTTTACACTATCTGTACGCATGTAAGTTATCTTACCGCTTTCGTAAAGTTTTTGAGCCAGCAACATCGTTTTGCTTACCCCATATCCCAGCTTTCGGCTGGCTTCCTGCTGCAGGGTAGAAGTAGTAAAAGGTGCTGCCGGTGTACGTTTGCCGGGCCTTACCTGGATATCTTTAACTGTATATTGTGCCCCAATACAACTTTGCAGAAATTTATCTGCATCTTCTTCCTTATTAAACTTAGTACCCTCTGCTTTAAATGATACAGTTCTATTGTTCAGATCTGTTGCAGCTAATAATGCTTCCAGTTTGAAACCACCAACCGGTTGAAACTGGTTGATCTCCCTTTCTTTTTCAACTATTAATTTAACAGCAACACTTTGTACTCTTCCTGCACTTAAACCACCTTTCATTCCAATTTTTCGCCATAAAACCGGGCTCAGTTCAAAACCAACGATTCTGTCTACAATTCTACGGGCCTGTTGTGCATTTACCAGGTTCATATCAATAGTACGGGGATTAAGAACAGCCTGCTGAATTGCCGGTTTGGTAATTTCATGAAAAACAATTCGCTTGGTTGTTTTTGGATCAAGTTTCAACACTTCTGCCAGGTGCCAGCTTATACTTTCACCTTCACGGTCCTCATCCGATGCCAGCCAAACTTCTTCACTTTTTTTTGCCAGCGCTTTAAGGTCGTTTACCACTTTGGTTTTATCCGGCGAAATAATATACTTGGGCTGAAAATTATTATTGATATCAATACCCATATCATTCTTCTCCAGGTCGCGGATATGACCAAAACAGCTCTTCACTTCAAAGTCTTTCCCCAGGATTGCTTCAATGGTTTTAGCTTTTGCCGGGGACTCCACTATTAATAGATTTTTAGCCATAATTGCTGTTATATTTCTTTTGAAACAAGCTGTGGTACTAACTTTTAATCCCGAAAGCGTCCGGGAATGTGTTACACTTGTGCTGGTGTTCTTTATTGCATATCCTGTTCAATTTCCACAACTTCCTGCAGTGCAATATTACTTTAAAATTGAAAAATCAAAATATTTCTTATGATGAATGGTCCGGATTAAACCTTTTACAAGAAATCAGTTACTGTTTTTTTGATTGCTTGATCATGATAAATTTTACGGTGCCCAAGCCCTTTTGTGATAACAAATTTTAAATTGGTATGGCCGTCTTCTTTTACTTTTTGTGCATCAGCCCAGGGAGTGATATCATCTTCTTCATCATGAATCCAAAGGATAGTTGCCTTGATGTTGTGCATGGCTCTGCGCATCGAAAACCAGTTTGCCTTTTTTCCGCTCAGGTCAAATATTATTTTATCAAACTCTTTCCTGACATCTGCATTTTTTAATTTTAATAAAGTGAAAGCGCTGTCAACCGCCGAAGTTGTTTCTGTTGCCGGGGCAATAAATACAATTTTTGTGTCTCCATCATGAGGAATTTTTTCCAAAGCAAGGCTTAAAGCTATTCCACCAAACGAATGGGCAATAAAACTATGTATAGGCCCGTATTGGGTAATTACTTTACTTATCATTTCACTATATTCAATTGCATTGGTTGTTGTACCATCGCTTTCGCCATGTGCAGGCGCATCAAATGCCAGTACCTCATATCCTTTTTCAGCAAGTAATTTTGCATAATCTTCAAATTTGTGTGCAGCAGAACCAAAGCCGTGTAATATCAATGCCTTTTTTAGTTGAGGACGATTCCAACTGTAGCCTTTTACACTTAAATTATTTAAGGTCAATTGAATTGTCTCGGCATTTTTAGGATGCGATTTCCTTTTCGATTTTAAAAACGGGGTACTGAAAAGAACAAAAGCCTGCTCGGCTGTCTTTTTTTTGGATATAAGTGTTAACAGTTTAAATTTTGTTTGTGTGTAGCCAATTGCTAACCTTTGTGAGAGTTTCATAATAAATGCAAAGTTAAGCTATGCGGATTGTAATTATTGGTTCGGGAAATGTGGCCTCGGTATTGGGCCGCTTGTTTAAAAAAAACGGGCACGAAATTATACAGGTCATCAGTCGTAATGCAGAACATGCAAAAACACTGGCTAAAGAACTCAACTGCGTTTTTTCAGACTACGAAGGCATTATTGATAAAAGTGCAGATCTGTACCTGTTTGCTGTAAATGATGGTGCGTTATATGCTTTAAACAAAACAATTCATTTGGGTAATAAACTGATATTGCATACAGCAGGTTCGGTCCCCGGTGAAGTTTTAAAAGATATTTCGGTTAATTATGGTGTACTTTATCCTTTGCAAAGCCTCAGAAAAGAAATGGAATGCCCAAATGATATTCCTTTTTTAATAGATGGCAATACTGATGAGACTATTACATTAATTGAAGATTTTGCAAATACAATATCAGGCACTGTAAAAAAAGCAACAGATGAAGAAAGACTGAAATTACATGTGGCAGCAGTTATTGTAAGTAATTTCACCAATCATTTATATGCTTTGGCAGAAAAATTTTGTGAAAAAGAAAAAATAGATTTTAAATTACTGACACCTTTGATCAGGGAAACAGCTGAAAGAGTAACCTTCTATTCACCTTCCGCCGTTCAGACAGGGCCAGCAATACGCAATGATATCTTTACTTTAGATAAACACTTACGGTTATTGTCAAATCATCCTAAGCTTAAATATATTTATCTGAAACTGACTGACAGTATTATGAAAGGATAAATTTTTATTGCGCAAACCTACCTTACCGGAAAAACTATATCAGTTTGCACTTTATAAGGATCTACCGGTTTTCCGGATTTATCTACCGGGTCTGTCACATATATTTCATAAGGTATTCCGGCTGATATTTTTTTGTTGTCTTTCATCCATTCTTTAATGGCATCATATCCCTGGGATATAAGATCATAAGGCCCGTAAAAATGTGCGATAACAACTTTGCCTGCATTTAGCTCCCGTTGTAGCACACCAGGTAATGCTTTGCCGCCTTTTTTATTAACCGGAATTCCGGCTTCAAAAAAATAAGGCGCTTTAAACTTAGTGTACCATGCCATTGGTGAACCGGTAACTTTAAGGTTATTCTTTTTAATATAGTCTGCTAGTTTTATACCGTAAATCTTACCCAATTTTAAACTGATTCTATCAAACATTGCTGCACTGTCTTTACAGTAAATAATTATTTTTTTAGTTGATAGGGTATCAACAATATTAACAATAGGAGGGCGCTGATACTTTACATTTGGTAAAGGTTTTATTGCTTTTTTAATGGCTGTTTTAACCGTATTTTTTTTTAATAAATCTGCTTCTTTTTTACCATTACTGTTACAGGCGGTAAATAACAATACTGATTGCAATAAAGCAGTGCTGCAAAAAACTTTGGAGATTATTTTCATTATAAAAATGCTGATGTTATTTTAAAAACAGGAAATTAGTTATTCCTTTTTACTTTACAAATATAAAAAACAGGTGGGTTAAGTTATATTTTCCCTAATTAGTAATTTAAAGTAGGTTTGCAACCCGAAATTTGCTGTAATATGTATAGTATAACATTTAAGTTTGAACAAAAGGGCCTGGAACCAATAACTTTAACCGGAATTGAACCTGATCAATCTATTTTAGAAGTAGCATTAAAGCACGATATTGACCTGCACCATAATTGTGGTGGAGTTTGTGCTTGCAGCACCTGTCATATTTATGTAGAACAGGGCGATGAATTTTTAGAAGAATTAAGTGATAAAGAAGAAGATTTTATTGACCGGGCTGTTAGTCCCCGCATAAATTCCCGGCTTGGTTGTCAATGTGTTTTGCAAAGTGGCGAAGGTGAAATTTCTGTAACATTGCCGGATCAAACCCAGTTTTTAGGAGAATAATATAATTTGGAGATTTCGTAATTAGTAAATTTGGAGATTCAGTACTAATTTTAAATATCTTCTCATCAATTCATCATCAAATCTCCAAATCATCAAATAAATAATTATGACTTTTGAACCTCCTATACATTGGAACGATTATGAAGATATTGCCATGAAACTGTATGAAAGATTTGGTAATGACTTTGGTGAAAGCAAGATTTACCGTATCCGTTTTACCGATCTGCACAAATGGGTTTTGGAAATACCAAAATTTGCCGGCATGCCCGAGGAAAGCAATGAAGGCCATCTGGAAATGATACAAAGCAGTTGGGTTTATGAATGGAGGGACAACCAGAAGTAACCCGTTAGTAAGTTTTTCTGCCTGGTAAACACAAACGGATTAACTAAAATACAGATTAACGAATTAACCAATTTTAATGAACGTTCTCGAAAAATTTAAGACAATTAAAACTTTTGTTTTTGACGTTGACGGTGTA
This sequence comes from Chitinophagaceae bacterium, assembly GCA_043748745.1. Taxonomy (GTDB): domain Bacteria; phylum Bacteroidota; class Bacteroidia; order Chitinophagales; family Chitinophagaceae; genus Ferruginibacter. Next base: position 26,689 of record JAYVEQ010000044.1, read on the forward strand.
CTTACCGATGGCTCTTTATTGATACTGAATGACGGGCAACAGGCAAGGATAATGAATATTAGAGATGGATATGCCTTACAACTGGCCATAAAGAAAGGTTACAGGGTTGTAATCATTTCAGGAGGAACATCCGATGTGGTAAAGACCAGGCTTGATAAACTGGGTGTGAAAGATTGCTTTTTAAATGTAGAGAACAAAAAGGCAAAACTGATAAGTTATGTTGAGGAACATCAGTTAAGCTGGGATGAGATTTTATTTATGGGTGATGATATACCGGATCATTCGTCCATGTTGTTAACAGGCTTGCCCTGCTGCCCGGCAGATGCGGCTTCCGAAATAAAGCAGATCGCTCATTATATTTCACCAGTTACAGGAGGAAAAGGCTGTGCAAGAGATGTAATAGAAAAAGTATTGAAGCTTAATGGTCATTGGGACATAGAATTTGCAATCGCTTCAAGGTAATTTCCGGGTTTACATTTTCTATGCTTATTTTCGTTACTGAAACATTTCATGAAATTACTAATTGCATTTTTCCGGTTGGTTCGTTGGCCTAACCTGGTTATCATAGCGGTAACCCAGATCTTATTTTATTTTTCATTAGTTGAACCATTATTTCAAAAAGGAATAAGTACACAATTTGAAAGACTGTATTTTATTCTCCTCATTATTGCTTCGGTGTTAATTGCGGCTGCAGGCTACATCATTAATGATTATTTCGATTTAAATATTGACCAGGTTAATAAACCACAAAGGACTATTATCGATAAAGTAATAAAAAGAAGATGGGCTATTGTGCTACATATCCTTTTTTCTTTAACCGGTATCATTATCAGTTTTTATATTGATTTTAATTCAAAAACATCCTGGCTTGGTTCGTCAAATATTATCTGTGCTTTTTTATTATTTGGTTATTCCATTACATTAAAAAAGAGATTACTTTCCGGAAATATTTTAATTTCAGCCTTAACTGCCTGGGTGATCATTGTTTGTTTTCTTAGTTTTTACAATACTTTTTACTGTAGTGTTTGCGACCGTTCATTTTTAGATGCTTATAACAGAAGGTTTATCAGGATATCATTTCTTTATGCAGGTTTTGCTTTTATCATTTCGCTGATACGGGAAGTGGTAAAAGATATGGAAGATATGGATGGCGATGAAAAATTCGGATGCAAAACGATGCCGATTATATGGGGAATTCCGGTGAGTAAGGTTTTTGTTTCAGTATGGCTCATCGTTTTAATTGCAACCATCAGCATTGTTCAGTTCTATGTTTTGCAGTTTGGCTGGGTCTGGAGTACTGTTTATTGTATAATTTTGATTATCGTACCGTTGATCTGGATCCTTCGTAAGCTTTTAATGGCTGTGTCTCCTAAAGATTATCATCAATTAAGTTCAGCTATAAAATTTGTTATGATGTCCGGTTTATTATCGATGATCTTTTTTAAAATTTATTCATAATAATATTTTCAAGCCAATAAGGTTTCAACAAGTAACTTAAACTTTTAATCTCATATAAAACCTTATAGGTTTATGCAAAAAATTGTTTTAGCTTCTCAGTCGCCACGCCGCAAGCAATTACTTGAATGGGCCGAAATACCTTTTGATATTATCATAAAGGAAACTGATGAATCTTACCCTGAAGATTTATCCAAAGAAGAAACTGCTATTCATATTGCCCGGAACAAAGCATTGGCTGTAAAACAAGCAAACTATATTACAATGCCTGTACTGGCCGCTGATACAATTGTTGTTTTGGCAAATGAGATCATTGGCAAACCAAAGGACAGAGATGAGGCAGTTAAAATTTTGTCTTCACTTTCCGGAAAACTGCACCATGTTATTACCGGTGTTGTTTTATTAACGGATGAAAACGAACTGGCTTTTTCAGAAACTACCGAAGTTCAGTTTCATGATTTGAGTTTGTCGCAGATAGAATTTTATGTTGATCAGTATAAACCTTACGATAAAGCCGGCGCTTATGCCATTCAGGAATGGATCGGTGTTGTTGGCATCAAATCTGTTAAAGGCGATTTTTACAATGTAATGGGATTGCCTGTAAGCAGGGTTGTGCAGGCATTACAAAATTTGTAATCTAAAAATATCTGTTGTATTTTGGTTTGGCAAAAACGTCATTCCTATGACCGAACGGTTGCTGCAATATATCTGGCAATTTCAATACTTTAATACCAAAAACTTACTTACCGAAGAAGGGGAAGTATTGCAGGTAATTCATCCGGGTGCACCAAATACTAACCAAGGGCCCGATTTTACAAATGCTAAAATTAAAATTGAAAATACAACCTGGGCCGGCAGCATAGAATTACACATTAATGCTACCGACTGGAAAAATCATAAACACAGCAGTGATAAAAATTATAAGAATGTAATTTTACATGTAGTATGGCAACAGGATATTGAATTGAAATTACCCTTCTCTACATTGGTACTGCATGATAAAGTGCCCAAGATACTATTGAATAAATATGATGAATTGATGAATGCAGGAAGCTTTATCCCCTGCGAAAAAAATATTTGCCAGGTTAATGAACTTACCTGGCAAAGCTGGAATGAAAGACTACTGGTAGAGCGGTTACAAATAAAAGCACAAATTATTTTTGATTACCTGAAACTGAACAAAAATCACTGGGAGGAAACTTTATGGTGGCTACTGGCAAAAAATTTTGGTATAAAACTAAATAGTGTGGCTTTTGAAAAAATGGCCCAATCTATTTCTGTAAATATATTGGCAAAACACAAGGAGCAGATCCATCAAACGGAAGCATTGTTATTTGGGCAGGCAGGTTTATTAGATAGAAAATTTGATGAAGACTACCCCAAACTTTTACAACGGGAATACCAGTTCCTTAAAAAAAAATACAACCTGCATAAGATAGAAGGATCACTTATTTTCCTGCGGATGCGGCCATCTAATTTTCCAACCGTACGTTTGGCACAATTAGCCATGTTGGTGCATAAAAGTTTACACCTGTTTTCCAGAATAAAGGAGAGCAGCGATGTAAGCAGTATAAAAAAAATGTTGCAGGTTACTGCCAATGATTACTGGCATTATCATTATGTTTTTGATGATGCAGCAACATTTAAAAAGAAAAAACTGGGTGAGCAGATGATTGATAATATACTCATCAACACAATAATTCCTGTTCTGTTTGCATACGGGCACCTGCATAAAGAAAATATTTATAAGGATAAAGCACTGCAATGGCTGGAGCAGGTTAAAGCAGAAAAAAATGCAATTACAAAAGGATTTTCTTTATTGCGGGTGATCAATAAAACAGCTTTTGATTCACAGGCACTTATTCAGCTCAAAAATGAATATTGCAATAAAAAACGTTGTCTGGATTGCAGTATAGGAAACAAGCTTTTAAAAGAAGGATCAGTACAAAAAATATAATTAACCCCAGGTATACTCAACATGCACTTTCAAATCCGGATGCAGGCTTTTCATCACCGGGCAATTATCTCCTACACGTTGTAATATGATCCTGTCTTTTTCACTTAGCTGTAAAGATTCAGGGAAAGTTAAAATAGTATCTATCTGTCCAATTCTACGTGGATCGCTAAGCATGTGTTTGGTTACCGCAATCGAAGCTCCTGCCAGGTCAATCTCCATATCATTTGCTTTTATACCCATAGTGGTAATAACACATGTTGCCAAAGCAATACAAACTGTATCTGTAGGGCTAAAACGTTCACCCTTGCCCTTGTTATCGGTTGGAGCATCGGTTTCAATGACAGTACCACTCTGGATATGGGTACATTCACATCTTAAGTTACCTTTATAAACAATAGAAGCAGTCATTTGTTAAATTTTAATATTTATGGTTTTTATTGTATTAAATGCAGCAGTTCTAACAGCAAATGTATCATCTTTAAAGTCTAGATAGTATTTTTGCATAAATTTACGCCAGTAAACAGTATACATGAAGCAATTATTAATTCTTTTGACCGCCATAGGATTTTCCCTTTCAGCTTTTGCACAGCAAAAAGCTACAGCAACAAAAAAAAGCCGCAAAGAAGAAAAGCGGGAAAAAATTAATGCACAGATAAGGGCAGAGGAAGAGGGCGTGATTGCATATAAGAAACATTTTGTTTTTGGTATTAAATTAATATCGGATGGTTATGGACTATTTTTTGAAAAAGGTTATGCAAAATCTGTAAAAAAAGCCACATTATTTCAGGTTGAAATAAGTGAACGTAAGCATCAGAAAGAAGAAAAACAGAGTAACCCCAATGCGCCAACTTCGCCAATTATTTATGGCAAACTCAATTTTTTTTATCCGATTAAATTAGGGGTACAACAACAATTTTTACTGGGGAATAAAAGTAATAAGAACGGTGTGAGCATTACAGCAAATGTTGGCGGAGGAATCAGCCTTGGATTATTAAGGGCCTATGAAGTAGAAGTTGATAAAGCGGGGCAGCGTACTTTTGTTAGATATGATTCGCCTGATAGCTTACTTTTTGTAAACGGGCCATATTATGGGGGACCTGGATTGGGTAAAGGATGGGATCATTTAAAAATGACGCCGGGGCTTTATCTTAAACCGGCACTACGTTTTGATTATGGCCGGTATAACGATTTAGTTAGTGCGATTGAAGTTGGATTAACAGGAGAATTTTATGCAAAAAAAATTCCACAGATGCTATACAATAAACAAAAACAATTTTTCTTTTCGGCATACTTTGCTGTGGAATTTGGGAAAAGAAAATAAATTCTGAACATTCATTTAATATTTAGAACACTTCTTCATGATTGAATTACCCGTAATTGAGGGCATAATAGAACAGAAAGTAAAAAAACCGGATTGGTTAAGGGTTAAATTACCCATTGGTTCATCATACCGCCATGTGCGTAGCCTGGTAGATACACATAAGCTACATACCATTTGCGAAAGCGGCAATTGTCCTAACATGGGTGAGTGCTGGGGCGAAGGAACCGCAACATTTATGATACTTGGAAATATCTGCACCCGCAGTTGCGGATTTTGTAACGTGGCCACCGGAAGGCCATTGGAAGTGGACTGGGATGAACCACAACGTGTGGCAGAAGCAATTAACCTCATGAAAGTTAAACATGCGGTTATCACTTCGGTTGACAGGGATGAACTTAAAGATGGTGGCAGTATTATCTGGTACAATACAATTAAAGCGATCAAGGCATTAAATCCGGCTACAACATTAGAAACCCTGATACCGGATTTTAAAGCAGAGAAGGAAAATATACAACGTATTATTGATGCAGCGCCGGAAGTGGTAAGCCATAATATTGAAACTACTGAGCGATTGACAAGGCAGGTACGTATCCAGGCCAAATACCGGCAGAGTATGGAAACCTTGAAGATATTAAAAGCCGGGGGCATGCGTACAAAAAGTGGTATCATGCTGGGCCTTGGTGAGGAAAAGGAAGAAGTCATTCAAACATTAAAAGATCTTTATAACAGTAAGGTAGATGTGGTAACCATTGGTCAATACCTGCAGCCAACCAAAAAACATTTGCCGGTTGCCCGGTTTGTACATCCTGATGAATTTGCTGAGTACAGGGAGATCGGTTACAAAATTGGTTTTGATTATGTAGAAAGCGGACCGTTGGTTCGTTCATCATATCATTCGGAAAAGCATGTGATACCCGGTTATGGCAGAAACAAATGGGAAGAAGAAACGGGTTTGTAGTTTTTTAAATTGATAAGTCAATGATGAGAAACTTAGCATCAAAAATATTATTAACAGCTGGTTTATTACTGGCTGTTTGTTTTTGTATACCAGCAGTTTCTCAAGCCCAGGTAAAATGGATCAATGTTGATACTGCCTTTGCACCATTACCTTCAACAATACAGGTTTTTAAAATGACAGATTCGTTAGATGGTAAACCCTTTATTGCTTATTATGTAAAAGCAAAATTGAAAGCTAAAGAACTTCATTTTACAACAGATACTACTTTAAGCAGAAGATTAACTCCTTTAAAATTTTATGAGAAGAACAATCAACCACTGGTTGTTGTGAATTGCACTTTTTTTAATTTTGATAAAAACCAGAATTTGAATGTGGTGATTAAAGATGGGAAGCTGGTGGGATATAATATTCACACAATCCCTATGAGGGGAAAAGATACCTTTCAATACAGGCATCCGTTGGGAAGTGCGCTGGGTATTGATAAAAAAAGAAATGCAGATGTTGCCTGGGCATTGACAGATTCTTCCAAAAAGTTTGCCTATGTCAGCCAATTACCAATGGGAAAAGCAATTAAAGATTCTGTTTTGCACCCTTCATTCTTGTATATAAAAGATAATAGTACTAATTATTTTCAGGATAATTCTTTTGTTGGTCATCGGCACAAAAAAATGAATTTTAAAAAATGGAAAATGAAAACCGCTGTTGGCGGAGGCCCTGTGTTAGTTCAAAATGGGCAAATTAAAATTACCAATGAAGAAGAAATAAAATTTACCGGTAAAGCCATCAACGATAAACATCCCCGTACCTGTATGGGTTACACAAATGATGGATATTTAATAATAATGGTTATTCAGGGTAGGTTTCCGGGTATTGCAGAAGGTGCAACTTTAGAACAGGAAGCAAAATTATTAATTAATTTAGGTTGTGTTGAGGCATTGAATTTAGATGGTGGTGGAAGCAGCTGTATGCTTGTTAACGGAAAGGAAACAATAAAGACAAGTGATAAAGAAGGGGAGAGACCTGTGCCATCGGTTTTTATTATTAATAAAAATAATATATTCAAATCTTTCAAGTGAAATAAAGTTTTTTAACAGTCAGAACATAACTAGTTTTTCATATTTTCATTTGTTGGCATGATTTTTATATATATCATATTGAACAAAAAAAATAACTTATGAAAAGGAAGATCTTAATTTTTTCAGCTATTTTATTCTCTGCATCAGTGGTAATGATCTCATGCAGTAAAGATAAAACACAAGGAACCTCAACATTGAATGTACGGTTAACAGATGCCCCGGCTACTTATGAACAAATTAATGTTGATGTAAGAGAAGTAAAAGTAAAATTCTCTGATGATTCAACTGCTAATGGATGGGTGACATTAACTACCTATCCCGGAATTTATAATCTGCTTGCGTTGCAGAATGGTGTTGATACCTTATTGGGTACCGGCGTGTTTCCTACACAGGTTGTTAAAGAGATTCGTTTTGTATTAGGACCAAACAATACAATTAAAGATGCAGGTGTTGTTTATCCATTAACCATTCCGAGTGGATCTGAGTCGGGATTAAAACTAAAGATCAATAAATCATTGAATGCAACTTTGGAAACAATAATCATCGATTTTGATGCAGCATTATCTGTTACAAAAGAAGGAACAGGGGATTATAAATTAAGACCCGTTTTAAGAATCAAGTAATTCTATTTAAACTGATAAATAATAAAGCCCTCTGATGAGGGCTTTATTATTTTTTAAAAATACATTATTATTTCACATCCCAGACTAATGCACTTGCTCCCAATATTGCTGCATCTGATTCTTTCAGTTCGCTGAAGATCAGTTTTACTTTATTTTTGAAAATGGGCAACAGGTTCCCCTCCATATATTTCCTCGTTGGGTTCAGCAGCAGGTTACCGGCTTTGGTTAATCCTCCAAAAAGCACAATAGAAGCAGGTGAGGAGAACATCACAAAATTGGCTAAAGACTCTCCAAGTATCTGCCCGGTAAATTCAAAAATATTATTGGCAATATTATCTCCCTGCATAGCACATTCATATACCGATTCACTGGTAAGTTCATTGATACTGTAATTACGCAACAGGCTGGGCTCCTCGGGATGTTGAGTTAGCATTTCAATGGCTGTTTCACGCACTCCTGTTGCAGAAGCATATGATTCCAGGCTGCCACGCATACCTGTGCTTTTATGTAGCCTGCCACCCGGCCTGATAATAGTATGACCCAATTCGCCTGCAAATCCATCATGCCCAACAACGATCTTACCATCAATTACAATACCGCTGCCAACACCGGTACCCAAAGTGATAGTTATAAAATGTTTCATATTCTTGCAGGCACCATACATCATTTCACCCATGGCCGCAGCATTGGCATCATTAGTTAGTTTTGTTTTAAGCTTGAATTTCTTTTTGATGAGATCTGCAATGGGTATAATTCCTTTCCATTTCAAATTGGGAGCATATTCAATTGTGCCGGTGTAAATATTGCCATTGGGGGCACCGACTCCAATGCCAACAAAATTTTTAACACCACCCGCCCTTTCAATCATCGGCATTAATTTCTCATACAGGTCATCAATAAAATCTTCAACAACCTCATGTTCATTGCTTGCAATACGATCCTGTTCAATGATCTCTCCTGTGCTGTTTACTATACCAAATTTGGTAGTAGTGCCCCCTACATCAATACCTACCGCAAATTTATCTTTCATATAGTTGATTAAAAAAGTACTTACTTAAAATTAATGCCCACCACCTTCAACAGCTGCATCATAATCAATTCCCTGTTTTTTCAAAATCGCCTTTACCGCAATGGCAAAAAATGTCAGGTATGCAAAACAAACCACCGGTATCCAGTAGGATTGATGAATGCCAACAACATCTGCCAGTTTACCCTGTATTGGCGGAATAATACCACCACCCAGTATCATCATAATTAAAAATGCCGATCCTTCAGTTGTATATTTTCCAAGTCCCGCAATTGATAATGAAAAAATGCAGGGCCACATAATCGAACAGAATAATCCTCCGCTTAAAAATGCATATGTACCTACCATCCCGGTTGTTTGTGTACCTATCACCATGGCAAGAATACCTAAAAAACCAAATATCATCAATGTTCTTGCAGGTTTGTTTTTACTAAAGTAAAATGCAGCTATTTGTACCAGCACACAAACCACATAATAATACAATGGCTTCATATCATATTGTGCAACCGTATTTACGCCAACAATAATACCAAAAGCTATCAGCGGCACGATGATCTGCAATAAGATTTTTGATCTGCCTGATAGTTTAAATGCATTTACCGCTCCAGCCCAACGTCCAATCATTAAACTTCCCCAATACATCGAGATGTATGGTGCAGCTTCTGAAGACTGAAAACCTCCAAATACAGGCTGTTTCAACAATTCACTTAAATTACTACCAATGGCAACTTCTACTCCTACATAAACAAAAATGGCCAGCATGCCCAATACCAACTGCGGATATTGCATAGCGCCCCAGCCTTCAGCTTTTTTCTTGGCACTCATATTTGCAGCCAGTAATCCAATTACCACAATGGCCAATGCACCCAATAACCATTTTAATCTATAAGCTTCCAATGCATGTTTTTCAACATCACTTAAACTTGAAGGGTCAGTTTTATAACTGCTGAAAACAGGTACAAACATGATCACTAAAAGCCCGGTCATAATCAATAAGGTGTACAATGCTTTTGTACCACTTTCTACTTTTTCGATCAAAACCCCGGCCGGTACTTTTTTTGAAAAGTAAAATAAGGCTGCGGCAGCAATAAATAAAATGCCTACACAACTGTATAAAACAATAACCTTACTTAAACTTAATGCTGCAATTTTCTCATCAGTAATAGCAGCTGTTGTTCCAAATAAGGCAATGGCAACCACAATTGGACCTATGGTAGTACCAAAAGAATTTATACCACCGCCCAGGTTAACCCGGCTGGTGCCGGTTGCAGGATCGCCAAGTGAAATGGCAAATGGCTGCGCTGCTGTTTGCTGCAAAGAAAATCCCAATGCTACAATAAATAAACCAACCAGCATACCTGCGAATGTGTTTGCATTTACGGCTATGATCATAGCAGCTGCACCCAGTGCAGAAAAAAGCAAACCATATACGATACTTTTTTTATAGCCCCATTTACCAACCAGGTCTTTTCCGCCAAAAGCTCCATATGCAAACAGCACTAAAGCGCCGATGTAATACGCAGTATAAAAAGCAAAGTCTATCAACTGGCTTTGAAACTGATCCAGGTGAAAATAATGTTTGCAAAAGGGAATGAATACGCTGTTTCCGGCAGCAATAAATCCCCAGAAAAAGAATACCGTAACTAATGTGCTTAGTGCTCCGTAGTTGGTTTCTTTAGTACTTTGATTTAGTTCAGTTGGCATATTGATGTTTTTTAAGTACTTGAAAATAGAATAAATATACCATTGAGAAAAATTTTCGTTTTGAATAGGTTGGCATTAAAATGATTGGTAAATTGAACAGGCATAAATAAACTGAATGGAAATTATACATGTTAGTGCAGAATGTTACCCGTATGCAAAAGTTGGTGGGCTTGCAGATGTAGTTGGAACTTTACCTAAATACCAGCAACAGCTTGGTCATTTTGTAAAAGTTGTTGTTCCTATGCACCGTACCAAGTTTTTATATAACAATGAATGGACTGTTGAGCACAAAGGAAGTTTTGACATGGGTAATGATCATTTTGATTATACCATTATTAAAGAAAAAAGCAACAAACTTGATTTTGATTTTTACTGTGTAGATATTTACGGATTATTAGACCGTGAAAATGTATATGGTTATGATGATGATACCGAAAGGTTCACAGGTTTTCAGATTGCAGTTGTAGATTGGTTGAGCCATTGGGAACATAAACCCGATGTTGTTCATGTACATGATCACCATACGGGACTGATACCATTTATGATGCGCCATTGTTTTGCCTATAGGCACCTGGCAATCATTCCAACTGTACTTACAATTCATAATGCACAATACCAGGGCTGGATGAGCTGGGATAAAAGTAATTACCTGCCTGCCTGGGATACCTGGCAATGGGGATTACTGGATTGGGATAATACGATCAATCCATTAGCCTGTGCGGTAAAATGTGCTGACAGCGTTACCACTGTAAGTCCCAGTTATATGCAGGAACTTACACAAAATGCCAATGGACTTGAACAGTTATTTGTAATGGTAAAAGCTAAATGCACCGGTATATTAAATGGTATTGATATGGTGGTATGGAATCCCGAAACGGATACATATATTTTAGATAATTATTCGGTGACAGATGCAGAAGCAGGCAAACAACTGAACAAGAAAAAGCTTTGTAAGGATTTTAAACTGGATATAAAAAAGCCGTTATTCATTTATATTGGAAGATTGGTAGGTGAAAAAGCAGCTGATCTTTTACCACAGGCTATTTATGATTCATTAAGTCATATTGGAAACAAAATGAATTTTTTGGTATTGGGCAGTGGTGATACCGCTGTTGAAAATCAATTAACCGCTTTAACAGCAAATTTTGCCGGGTATTATAATTCGAGGATCGGGTATAATGAAAAATTATCGCACCTGATGTATGCCGGGGCCGATTTTATTTTAATGCCCAGCAGGGTAGAGCCATGCGGATTAAACCAGATGTATGCTTTGCGTTATGGTACAATTCCAATCGTACGCAGTACAGGTGGTTTAAAAGATACCGTAACAGATATTGGTGAAGAGAACGGTTTTGGTATCCGTTTTAATAATGCCAGTGTTTGGGATATAACTTATTCCATACACCGGGCAGTTGAATTATATGATGATAAAGTAAAACTGGCAGCAATTCGTAAACAAATAATGCTGATCAACAACAGCTGGGAATTGAGTGCAGAAAAATATTTAAATTTATACCAAGATATACAACTAAAATAATTAATCATGATCAGTAAATCAGTAATAGCCGTAATACTTGGAGGTGGTGCCGGTAGCCGTTTATATCCATTAACATCAACCCGCAGTAAACCCGCTGTGCCTATTGGCGGTAAATACCGGTTGGTTGATATCCCAATTTCAAATTGTATAAATTCAAATATCAACAGGATGTTTGTATTAACGCAATACAATTCAGCATCATTAAACAAACATATAAAAAATGCTTACCAATTCAGCCAGTTCAGCAGCGGCTTTGTTGATATTTTGGCCGCAGAACAAACACCCGACAGCCTGGGATGGTTCCAGGGTACTGCTGATGCGGTTCGGCAATCTTTAAAGCATATTCAAAATAATGACTTTGAGTATGTATTAATTTTAAGTGGCGACCAGTTATACCAGATGGATTTCAGGGAAATGTTTGAAAACCATATTGCAAAAGGAGCTGATATTTCTATTGCAACAATCCCTGTTGCCGATCGTGAAGCACCCGAGTTTGGTATTTTAAAAGCAAATGAAGAAAATTTTGTTACCTCTTTTATTGAAAAACCTGCAAAAGAATTACTGCCTCAATGGGAAAGCGATACGGGTGATGAAATGAAAGGGCAGGGACGTAAATACCTGGCTTCAATGGGTATTTATATTTTTAACCGTAAACTTTTATTTAACGAATTACTGATAGATAAAAAAGATGCAACAGACTTTGGCAAAGAAATTATTCCAGATTCTATTAATACAAAAAAAGTTGTAAGTTTTCAGTATGATGGTTACTGGACCGATATTGGGAATATTTATTCTTTTTACGAGGCCAACCTGGCATTAACATTAGAGATACCGCCATTTAATCTCTTCGACAATACCAAAGCAATATACAGCAGGGCCCGTATGCTGCCACCCATGAAGATCGGAAATACACATGTTCAAAACAGTATTTTGGCCGAAGGTTCTATAATTGATGCATCCCATATTACCAATAGTGTAATTGGTATAAGAACAAGAATTGGAAAAGGAACAGAGATCATCAGTTCCTACATTATGGGAAGTGATTATTATGAAACGATAACAGAAATGAGCCATTCTTTAGAAAGAGGTATACCAAAACTTGGGATAGGAGAACGTTGTAAAATTAAAAATGCCCTTGTTGATAAAGACTGCCGGATTGGAGATGATGTAAGCATTACAGGTGGCACCCATTTAGCAGATACCGATCATGCATTATATACTGTTAAAGATGGAATTGTGGTTATTAAAAAAAGAGCAATATTACCCGATGGTTTTGTGATTTAATTAATTGTTCACTTTATAAAAATATATTCCAGACGGCCTGTTGTCCATAGTTACCCCAATTTTTGGTAGCTTTTACAACAGTTTCCCTTAATTCATTTGCTTTTTTCTTTTTGCCTTTTGTTGGGGCAATGATCTTTGTGTAATTCACTCCGTTTATTTCTAATTTAGTAGCAACCCAGCTGCTGAACATTCTGGGAATAGTTATGCCTAATATCATACCTGGTAAACCATGCAGGCTCATTGGTCCGCCACTAACTGTAATTTCATCGGTATAAAAGGCAAAAACATAAACACTGTCAAATAAAATACCAACTGCTTTTCTGCAATTGAACCCGGCAATCTCCCTGTTCTCATTAGTGATTTTCCAGTTGATCTTTACCAGGCTGTCGGTTAAAATATAGGTATCACCAAAAACAGATTTTTGTTGTACAAAGTTCTCGTTTTTATAATCATTATACCAGGTATTATCTTCACTGCCTTCATTACCCCAGGGTATTTTGGTCTTCTCATCTTTACGGTTAAAAAGGTAAATACTTTTATCTGAATCAAATGTTAGCTGATAATAACTGGTTGATAGTTTCGGAATCTTGTCTTTAAACAATTCTGCCCAGGTACCATCACCCATGGCTTTATGGTTATTGACCTTCACTTCGTATTCTATCAGGCCCTTTTCAATAAAAAGTTGCGCCTTTATACTATGAAAAGAAAGTGTTGCAATAATTAAAAGAATATATTTCATACTGATGTTTTAATTTAGAATCCGGATGTTGGTTTACCGTTCTTGGAAAAATTCCAGGTTAAAGTTAACATCCAGAATCGTTTTAAAGTATTGTAATAAGTTTCGGTGTACCGATAGTCAGTAAAATTTCTTTCATAACCACGGTTTTCATTTAATATATCATTTACTGATACAGCAGCTTCCAGTTTATCTTTAAATATATTACGTTTCAGTGATGCATTCCATAAAGTGTATTTATTTTTAGCCGGAAAACGTGGGTCATCCTGTTTAGCTTTAAAATTAATATCCGTCGCAAACCTGAATTTATATGGCAATGTTATTTCTACATTTACATTAATACCTCCTTGCCAGTAATTTGCCGAAGCATTACTGTTTATTGAGTTTTTTGCTTCTACATAGCTTATTTCGGGATTTATTGAAATGTCATATTTCTTTTCTTTTTGTTTGCTGATTCCAAACCTGAGTCCGTAACTGTTGTTTGTATTCACGGCTTTTTGTGTATTTACAAAAGAAATATTTCTCGAAATATTTGCATTGGGCCCAAAAGAAACACGGATGTTCGGTTTCTTCCATTTAAAATTATAGCTGGAGTACAAACCGAAATAATAATTTCCATTTGTATTAACCGTTTTGTAGGTTGTTTTACCGGTATTATCAATTGTACTTTGGTTTACAAATGCATTTTGATTAATACTGCCGTAAATCCCTGACCACATGCCTTTCTCTTTTAAAACATTATAAAAATTATAGTTTAAATTAATGGAGTGATTAAAAGATTGTTTCAGATCGGGGTTGCCTACATATTGTACAAGTGGATCGGTATTGTCAACAATGGGTTGCAACTGGTCCAGGGATGGTGCTTTGGAAGAACCATTATAATTAAAACGTAATCCGCCATAACCACTTAGTTTAATAAACAGGGAGGCATTAGGAAAGAAATTAGTGAAGTCATATTTTCTTAAAATGACTTTTGTGCGGTTGTCCTGTTCAAAATGATTGACTGATACTGCAGCCCCAACACTGTAATTATATTTCTTTTTTACAATCCTGAAACTGATACCCGGTTTATTATTGACCTGTTTAAATAAAAAGGAATTACTTAAAGAATCTATTCGTTTTGTATACATTCCGTTTGCATCTTTTGCATAACTAAACCGGTCATTTACATTAGTAGCTGTACTGTACGTATAATTAAAGGAGAGGAAAAAATCCTTTGCCAGAGGTTCAGTATAAGTAAATGTAGTTGCAAAACTGCTGGTTTTATTGTCCCGTTTATTTTTTTGTTCGGTAGTGTCCCGTTGATAGGGGATACCGCTGTTATAATAATCATTTTCTGAATAAAGGTATCCATCAGTGTTTGAATTGGTAAGATTATAATTTAAATTAACGGTTAATGTTCTTGCATTCTTTTTAAATTTATGTTTCCAGAGCAATGTGCTGTTCACTGCTGAATTATCAACAGTGCTGCTTGTTATCCGTTTGCTGGTATTAATGAGTAAAGATTTTGAATTAACTGATTCGAGGTTATAATTACTGTTTGATCTTGTATTATTTAAACTACCCTTTGCAGTAAATTTTAATGAGTTTGAAGAGTCAATATTAATTTCATAAGTTAGGTTCAGGCTCTGCTTTAGTTTTGATGAGAAACCTTCTGTATTTTTTTTTGATGAATAAGAAGTTGAGTCTCCTATAAAGTTGGTGGTATATGTTCTTTCTCCACTTGGACTGTTTACTTTGGAAATTTTATAGCCGCTGTTTAAAGATTGTTTTCCATTGTTAAATTTATTGCTGTAATGTAAACCACCGTTCCAGTTTGTGGGAATGCCCCCACGGCCATTATAATAACTATCACCGTCACCTTCAGAATAAATGGCTATTCCACCGCCATCCATCACTTCTATATTTGTGTTTTCATTGCCTCCATAATTCTGGTTATCCTGCCAATCTAAATTTGTCTGGCCGGTATTGCTCATTATTCCATATCCCGCTAATTTACGTTTTCCTTTAAAAGCATTAGCCATTATGCTGTTGTTATAATAATTATTAAAATCAGTGCCTGCCTCAGCTTTACCAAAATATCCTTTTTTAGCATTGTCCTTCAGCTTCAGGTTTATCGTTTTGTCCTTTACACCGTCATCAATGCCTGTAAAAGTCGCCTGGTCACTTTTTTTATCAAACACTTCAACTTCCTTAACTATATCTGCCCTCAGGTTCTTGGTGGCAATACCGGGGTCATCTCCAAAAAACTCTTCTCCATCAACCAAAACTTTTTTTACCTGTTCACCCATGGCTGTAATTTTTCCATTCTTATCTACCTGTATACCCGGCAGCTTACGCAACAACTCTTCCACATTAGCGCCGGCACGTACTTTAAAGCTATCTGCAGTGTAAACTGTAGTATCGCCTTTGATTTTTATTGGCGAACCGGTTTTTACTATCACTTCGGCAAGTAATTTACTTTTTGAGGTTAATGCTATAGATGGGATTATAGTTTCAGAGTCTTTTAAATCAACAGTTAAAACAACATCGGCAAAATACGGATGGGTTGTCATCACCATAAATTCGCCGGCTTTGATATTTTTAAATGAATATTTGCCATTGGCATCCGTACGTGTAAATTTATACAACAGGGAATCTTTAGTATAAAGTAAAGCCACAACAGCATTTTTTACGCCTTTGTTTTGCATTGTATCTGCAACAGACCCGGAAACAAAAATAGTTTGAGCTTGTGTTTTTATGGCAAAAAAGATTACTATAAAAAAAAGTGCTGATAGTTTAGACATACAGTAAAAGGATTGGTTGTATTTTTAGTTTTAAACTAAGGTATTAGTAAAGATGTATATATTAATTATCAATAACTAATATGGTATTCTTAAATTTACGTTAAACAAATTTTAATTTTTATTTGCTTTATACTTATTTCAATTACTTAAATGGCAACAACTAAAAGACAACCGGTAGAAGCAGAGCATACTAAAAAGTTAAAAGGGATTGAAAGAAAGACTTTAAAGTATGAGGAGGAGCATTTTATTGATTCTCAAAAACCGGTCTGGAATTATTCATTGTTTACAGACGAGGATATCACAAACTTTAAAAACGGAACTTTATATAACGGGTATCTAAAATTCGGAAGTCACTTTATTGATGTACTCAATACACCTGGTTTTTATTTTGCAGTATGGGCACCCAACGCCACTAAAGTTTCTGTGATCGGTAATTTTAACGGATGGAAGGATCAACTTCACCCGCTTTTTGTACGGCTTGATAAATCGGGTATCTGGGAAGGGTTTATTCCACATTTTAAAAAAGGGGAGTCTTATAAATATTTTATCAAAGGGTTTAAAGGAGCTGAGTTAACTAAAACTGATCCTTATGGACAGTATTGCGAACTAAGACCTGCTACATCATCTATCAGTTGGGTAAATGACCATGACTGGAATGATGTGGCATGGATGAAGAAACGAAAAAAGAATAATTCACTTAATGCGCCATGGAGTGTTTACGAAGTACATATTGGAAGCTGGATGCGGCCGGTAAAAACAGATGAAGAAAGTTTTAACAGTTATGTACAGCTTAAAGAACGTTTGGTACCCTATGTAAAGAAAATGGGTTTCACTCATGTGGAAATAATGCCGGTAATGGAATTCCCTTTTGATGGCAGCTGGGGATACCAGGGCACAGGTTATTTTGCAGCAACATCACGTTTTGGAACACCGGATGAGTTTAAAGATTTAATTGATGCTTTTCACCAGGCAGATATCGGGGTTATTATAGATTGGGTTCCTTCACATTTTCCATACGATGCACATGGCCTGTTTATGTTTGATGGTACACATACTTATGAGTATGCGGACATGAGCAAAGGTTATCACCCCGATTGGAACAGCTATATTTTTAATTATGAAAGGGCAGAAGTAAGATCTTTTTTAATAAGCAGTGCCAGGTTTTGGCTTGATAAATTTCATATTGATGGTATAAGGGTTGATGCCGTTAATTCAATTCTTCGCCTCGATTATTCACGAAAAGAAGGAGAGTGGGTACCCAATAAATTTGGCGGTAACGGTAACCTTGAAGCCATTGAATTTATCAAACAGCTTAATGAAACAGTTTACCGTGATTTTCCGGATATCCAAACCATTGCAGAAGAAGCATCAGACTGGCCAAAAATTTCAAAGCCTACAACAGCAGGTGGGCTTGGCTTTGGAATGAAGTGGATGATGGGCTGGATGCATGATACGCTGAATTATTTTAAAATGGATCCATTGATGAGACAGTTTCAGCAGAATAAATTTTCTTTCAGCATGATGTATTATTATGACGAAAACTTTATGCTTCCCTTTAGTCATGATGAAGTGGTGCATGGCAAAAGCCCAATGATATATAAAATGCCGGGAGATGAATGGCAAAAGTTTGCAAACCTTCGATTGCTTTATACTTACATGTTTACTCATCCCGGTGCCAAATTATTATTTATGGGAAATGAATTTGCACAAACAACCGAATGGAACTATAAAACAGAACTTGATTGGGGGTTATTGCAATTTGATTGCCATCAATTAATGCAGGATTGTGTAAAGGATCTGAATCATTTATATGTTAGAGAACAGGCATTGCATGAATTGCAATTCGATCCGAAAGGATTTGAATGGATTGATCTTGATCACCGGCCCGAATCAGTTATTGCTTATATGCGCAAAGGGAAAAATAAAAAGGATAATATGCTGGTCATCTTAAATATGACACCTGTTGTAAGAAGAGATTGGAAACTACAGATTAAAGGCAAATCGGTATGGTCAGAAATTTTTAATAGTGACGATAAAAAATACTGGGGTACCGGAAATGTTTTTAATCCGGCACCGGAGGTGAAACTGGTGGATAAAAAAAGGAAGATTTATGAAATAAATGTGCATCTTCCTGCGTTAGGAGGGGTAATCCTCCAATAATTGGAATAATTCTTGTATCAATATATATCCATATGAAAAACCTCTTTACACTCATTTTTTTGCTTTCTTCAACTTCCGTGATATCGCAATCACCGGATAGTTCTACTTATTATTTTCAAAAAGGCATGGAAGAGAAGGCTGCAAGGCGATATTTAGTAGCTTCAAATAATTATGTTAAAGCTATTAAGTTTAACCCCAAATACACTGAAGCTTATGTTGAGAACGGTTTGGTGAATAATGAAATGCGGAAAACAGATGCAGCCATGCAGAATTTTGTAAAGGCAAATGAATTAGATCCCGGGAATGAAATTGCCATCAAAGAATTAGTTAACCTGTATTTTAGTTACCGACAGTTTCAAAAAGCCATTGAGTTTGCACAGAAATGTAAATCCTGTGAAAATAAAGACAGGATAATTGCTATGTCGTATTTTCAAATGGAAGATTATGGTCAGGCTGAAAAAATATTATCAGCTATTGTTACAAAAGACCCCAACGATGCCGAAGCAACATATACTTTAGCCAGAACTTATCTTGAAATGGGATTGGAAGGAAAAGCAATTCCTTTTTATATAAAGGCCATTGAGCTTGATGATACAAAAAGTAAATGGCATTTTGAATTAGGTTTACTGTATTACAACAATGACAATTACAAAAATGCTGTTTTAAGTTTTAATAAAGCTGTTGAACATGGCTTTATTCGCAGCAATGACTTTAATGAAAATCTTGGCTTTGCCTATATTTATAGCGGTGATTTTGATAATGGAGAAAAATTATTAAATGAGATCATTGCCCGTAAGCCGGGTGATAAAGAAATTATCAGAGATATAGCACTTGCATTTTATGACCGGAAAATGTACGACAAATGTTTAGGCTATTGCCAGAAATTAATGGAGATGGATATGAAAGATGGAAAGGCGCTATACCAGGCTGGTCTTTGTTTTCAAAAGAAAGGCCAGTTAGAGAGAGGACAACAGATGTGTGATAAAGCCATTGAATTAGATCCTTCACTGGCCGGTTTAAGGCAGAAAAAAATGATAGCAGGATTATAAATTTTAAGCCAACTCTTTACGATTGATATTAGTTTGTATGCCGGAAGATTATCTTCCGGTTTTTTAATTATTAAAGATATTTCTGATAGTGAATAAATTTTTTCATTATCGCTTTTGGATTTACTTAAACAGAAATCTGCTAAATTATTTATAAGGATAATGAAAAATCCGGCATGATCAATGTGCTTTACCAAAATTCATTTCGCCTGCTTTAATAGCAACGGGTAAGTTGTTTTCTTTTGGCGGAATAGGGCAGTGGAATCCTGCTGAATAAGCACAATAAGGATTGTAGGCTTTATTAAAATCTAATTGCAATTTATCGTTTTTAATATCGTCAATAAAGAATTCAATATACCGGCCGCTGCCATAGCTTTCATCACCTGTTGTAGCATCAGTGAAAGGTACAAATAAGTAGTCTTTATATTTTTTGGTTTGCATCAGGTCTTTACCCTGGTAAACAAATAAATGACAATCGGTTCCTGCTATTTTAAAATTTAAAATTCCGTATTTAAAGTAATATTTTAAGGTATTGGCAGATGTCTTCATCGTGAATCCAATCGTGTCGGTGATCTTCTCAAAACTGCAGGTAACATTGAATTGACTGTTAATTGGGAAAAAGTGAAAATATTTTTTATCTTTTTTCTTTACTACTTCATGGTTGTTTACGTAATCTTTTTGATAGGCCTTAATTGACGCAGCATAGATATCTTTTTTTTGAGAATAAGAGATACAGAACAAAAAAAGAAGTGGCATTAAAACGTAAAGTCTGAGCATAATTAAAATCTGTGGTTTAGTTCATCATCAGCACATTTACGCTGCGCTGTAAAATATTAAAAGCAATTTCAGCCATCAGGTTTTCTTTATCCAGCGTGGGGTTCACTTCAGTTATTTCAAAACAACAGATCTTCCGGTTCTGCATGAATTTACTGATCAGATCTTCTACTTCTCTTTCACGTAAACCATTACTTACCGGGGTTCCGGTGCCTTTAGAGATAGAAGAATCAAGGCTGTCTACATCAAAGCTTATATAGATATCGGTACAGTCACTTAAATACCTTAATACTTTACGGCAAACATTTTCAGCACCGGTACGCCTCACTTCAGAAGTGGTTATTACTTTCATATCATGTTTATCAATCAGGTGTTTTTCTTCTTTTTCAAAATCCCGCAGTGAAATAAACACTACATCTTCGGGCAATACTTTTTGACTGATCTTACCCAGGCTTTTTAACTGTTCCCATTGTTTGGCTGTTTTTTCATCCAGCTCATGCACCATGGATTCCTGGTTATCTTCAGCTATGGAAACTGCCAGGGGCATGCCATGCATGTTACCTGAAGGAGTTGTATAAGGCGTATGCAGATCAGCATGGGCATCAATCCAGATCACCCCCAGTTTACTTTTTGGTTTCGCCATTTTTATTCCGGCTATTGTACCACCTGCACTGCTATGATCGCCGCTGATAACTACCGGGAAAAAATGGTTTTTAATGGAATCAGATACAGCTTTACTTATTCTGTCGTACATCGTTAACACACCTTGTATCCTTTTGGCATAAGGAGATTGAATAGGCTCAAATAATAATTTATTCTCCACTTCTATTTTTTCAGAAGGGAAATGCACAAAAAAGTTGCTCATAAAATCAAGTGCCGCTATTTTTATAGCTTCTATTCCAAGACTGGCTCCTCTGGTACCGGCGCCTATTTCTGATGGGACTTCTATCAATTTTATATTCTTCATATAATGTAACTGTAGATTTACAGGATCGTTTCAATCGTTTTAATACTCAAATCTACAACTTTCCTTTTTGAGCTAATTCTGTAATAAAAGGTTTATGAAAACTGTGACTCATTGATAGTCAATCAGATCAGTTTTGGTTATATAATTGTCTAAGTAATAATCAAATTATTTAAACAACAAAATAGCTGTTGTTTCGTTATGCATTTACTGCCAAAACAATATTAATTGCTATATGATATGCTAAAAACTGAGTTAGTTTGTGCTTGATTTAAAAAATGCCCCTGATTCGTCAGGGGCATTTTGGTAATTAGTTTATTATGAATTTAAAACTGCTCAAGCTTGTTGAAAAAGAAATCACCTTCAATTCCTGCATTTTCATCACTATCGCTGCCATGTACGGCATTTTCGCCAATTGAAGCTGCATAAAGTTTACGGATTGTGCCTTCAGCTGCTTCAGCAGGGTTGGTAGCACCAATCAGTTTACGAAAATCCTCTACTGCATTGTCTTTTTCCAGAATGGCAGCCGTAATCGGGCCACTGCTCATAAAGTCAACCAATTCGCCATAAAAAGGTCTGGCTGCATGAACTGCATAAAATTCTCCGGCTTTTTCTTTACTCAGCCAGGTCATTTTTATAGCTACAATACGGAATCCTGCAGCATTTATCATTGCTAAAATAGCACCGGTATTTCCTTTACGTGTTGCATCCGGCTTGATCATTGTAAATGTTCGGTTACTCATTTTTATTCATTTTTTGAGCCGCAAAGATAGGCAGTTTTGCGTTTTGTGTTTTGTGTTTAAATCAATATTTTCCTGATGTGCATGTTATTTTTATAAAAATGTCAAACCAAAAACACAAAAATCAAAACGCAAAACTGGAAACTTTACCCTACTTTTGCGCCGCTTCATGCTGCCTATTCAAAATATATACCCCCTCCTAAGTCATCCGAAAAATGTGGTGATTACAATGCATCAGAAACCCGATGGAGATGCAATGGGATCAGCACTTGGACTTTATCATTTTTTAATGCGGTTGGGTCATAATTGTACAGTAATTTCGCCAACAAACTGGGCATCTTTTTTAAACTGGATGCCGGATTGTAAAAAAGTGGTGGATTATGAGTCGCAAACTGCAAAAGCTGATACGTTATTAATTGCTGCTGACTGGATATTTTGTCTAGATTTTAATATTCTCAGCCGTACAAAAAGAATGGAAGAAAAATTAATGCAGGCTAAAGGCGAAAGAATCTTGATCGATCATCACCGGGAGCCACAAACAGAAGTTTTTTCATATGGGATTAGTGATATTGAAAAAAGTTCAACAGCTGAACTCGTCTATGATTTTATTGTAGATTCGGGTAATGCAGATAAACTAAATGAAGTAATTGGCGAATGTTTGTATGCCGGTGTTATGACAGATACAGGTTCATTCCGTTTTCCATCAACAAAAGCCAGTGTACATAAAATGGTTGCGGATTTAAAAGAAAGAGGATTGGAGCATAGCCATGTTCACGAGGAACTTTTTGATAATTTTTTAGAAGAACGTTTCCGCTTCATCGGTCATGTGTTATTAAACCGGATGCAGGTATTTTATGAATATAATACGGCACTGATCTGCATACCCCAGGCCGACCTCATAAAATTCAATGTAAAAACAGGTGATACAGAAGGACTGGTTAATTATGCATTGAGTATTCAGGGAATAAAGCTTGCTGCTGTTATCATTGACAGGGGAGAAGAAAGAAAAAGTTCTTTCCGGAGTAAGAATGGCTTTGATGTAAATACTTTTGCCAGAAAATATTTTAATGGCGGTGGCCATTTTAACGCGGCGGGCGGGTTTAATAAAGAGTCGTTGGAAGAAGTAGTGGAAAAATTTAAAGCTGCCATAAAAGAAAATACGGCACAATTAAGTAGTTATTAATTTAAAAACAAAATAAAACAATGAAACAAATCTTTTATCTATCTGCAATTTGCATTTTTACTTTAGCAGCCTGTACAGGTGCTTTTAAAAAAGGCGATAAGGGCCTTGAATATAAAATTATATCCGATGGAAAGGGCAAAGCACTTAGCTACGGAAATTTTATACAAATACATATTAAGCAGGTTTACAGCGGCAGCAAGGATACCGTATTACTTGATACCAGGGAGTATATGCCAAAAATTCAATTATTTGATTCTGTTAATACCCCATTAGCGTATTTCAAAATCATCAGGCAAATGAAAAAGGGTGATAGTTTGATCATTCGCCTTCTTGCAGATTCGGCCTATAGTGGCTCTCCGCAGGGTTTGCCCCCTTTTATGAAAAAAGGAAAGTTTATCTATACACATGTAAAACTGGTTAATATTTTTGAAACAGAACAAGAAGCAGACAGTGCTAATAAAGCTGAAAGTATTGCAGCAAAACCAAGGATTTATAAAAAACAAATGGATGAAATAGAAAAAGAAATTGCTTCAAACAAGCAACAGTTGGATATAGACAGCAAGATCATTCAAGACTATCTGGCTAAAAATAATATCAAGGCTCAAAAAACCAAATGGGGCACATATGTATCTATTGTTACTGAAGGTACAGGGGAAAAACTAAATAATAATCAAATTGCTACTGTTAATTATACCGGCAAAACGCTGGATAGCGGAAAAGTATTTGATTCAAACATTGATCCTCAGTTTAAACATGTTCAGCCTATGCAGGTAAACCTTTCTGAGATTGGAAATGTAATTTTAGGCTGGACAGATGCATTGATGCAATTGAAGAACGGAACCAAGGCTACTGTTTATATCCCTTCATCATTAGGATATGGCAAAAGCGGTAATGGCGGTGCAATTAAACCAAATGAAAACCTGGTTTTCGATATTGAAGTGAAAGAAGTAATCAACGAAGCGGAATTTATGGCTAAACAAAAAGCTATGCAACAGGAAATGCAAAATAAAATGATGGAAGCAGAAAGATTACGCACAGACAGTTTACAGAAAGTAAATAAAAAATAATACGAAAAATAAATTCTGTAGAAGGCGTTCTGTTTTATCAGAGCGCCTTTTTATATGCGGTAAAAAGTGTAACAGCTTCTATAGCTTCCTTTACATCATGTACACGCAGAATGGATGCCCCGTTTAATAATGCCATAGTATTTAAAACTGTCGTTCCGTTTAATGCTTCTGCAGATGTCGTGCCCAGTGTTTTATAAACAGTACTTTTCCTGGAAAGGCCAACAAGAACCGGACTGTTGATCATAGAAAAGATATTCAGGCTTTTTAATAGTTTGAAATTTTGTTCAATGGTTTTACCAAATCCAAATCCGGGATCTATGATCATATCTGTAATTCCTGCTTTTTTACATTCATCAAGTTTGATGATAAAATAATCCAAAACTTCTTTAACAACATCTTTATAGATGGGTTTGTTTTGCATGGTAGCCGGGGAGCCCTGCATATGCATACATACATAAGGCACTTTCAATGCCGCAACAGTTGATATCATTGCCAAATCTAAGTTGCCACCACTAATGTCATTAACGATGGATGCTCCAGATTTTACTGCCGATTTTGCAACATGGCTGTTATAGCTATCAATAGAAATTATTATATTAGGATATTCTTGATGAATGGCTTCAATAACCGGTAAAACCCTTTCCATTTCTTCATTTACAGAAACTGGCTTACTGCCAGGCCTTGTACTTTGCCCCCCAACATCAATGATATCGGCCCCCCCAGTAATCATTTTTCCGGCAAGTGATACAATACCTTTAGTAAGCAGATCCAGATGGCCTTCATAAAACGAATCGGGAGTAGCATTAATAATGCCCATTACAAGTGGTTCAGACAGATCTAAAATTTTTCCTTTGCAGTTTATGCTGTACATCAGTTGATTTTCAATTATTTTTGAGCTATTATCACACTAAGTTACAAATGCACATTGATAAATGAATACAAACGAGCAATACGATAAAGCAGTCAATTCCTGCAGGGATATTTTTTTACAAAAAACAAAAGATTATGGAACTTCCTGGCGGGTGTACAGAACCATTTCCGTAGCTGACCAGATATATATTAAAGCCAAGCGCATTCGAACTATACAGGAAACAGGGGTGCAAAAGATTGGCGATGATGTGATCAGTGAATTTAAAGGCATCCTTAATTATGGTGTAATTGGTTTGATACAACTAGATGTTGCAGATGATGAAATTGAAGATCTGCCAATAGCAACTGTACAGCAATTATATAATGAGAAAATTACGATTGCAAAAAAACTGATGAAGGATAAGAATCATGATTATGGAGAAGCCTGGCGGCAAATGAGCCAGGAAAGTTTTGTTGATCTGATACTGGCAAAGATCTTACGTATCAAACAGATCCTTGTAAATGAAGGGAAGACAATCATCAGCGAAGGTATTGACGCCAATTTTTTCGATATTATAAATTATGCAGCCTTTGGTTTGATCTTAATTAATGAAGAATTGCATAGCGGGTAAATACGCTTAAGCAAATTTTAAATAATTGGTGAATATGAAACAGGTTGTAAACATAGCAAGAGTTATTGTAGGTATTTTATTCATTTTTTCAGGATTGGTAAAAGCCATTGATCCACTTGGGCTTGCCTATAAAATGCAGGAGTTTTTTGATGTATGGGCTGCTGCTGGCATCATGAAGGGGATGATGATGTGGTTAAATGATTATGCAGTATGGTTTTCATTATTAATGATAACGCTTGAAGTGGTTTTAGGCGTAACATTATTATTGGGCTGGGGTAAAAAAATTGTTTCCTGGCTTTTGTTATTATTAATGCTGTTCTTCACTTTCCTTACCAGCTATGTTTTATTCAGTGGTAAAATAAGGGCCTGTGGCTGTTTTGGCGATTGTATTCCGCTTACGCCCATTCAAACTTTTACTAAAGATATTATACTCTTGGTTTTAGTTTTACTGATTCTTTTTAATGGAAAATATATCAGACCTTTATTTGCAAACAGTATAAATATTTCAATATTTTCAATTTCATTATGTGCAGTTTTGGGCCTGCAGTGGTATGTTTTAAAACATTTACCGGTTAAAGATTGCCTGCCGTTTAAGATCGGCAATAATATTCTTCAGTTGCGGAAGATGCCCGGGGATGCTATACCTGATAAATTTGACTACGTTTTTGTATATAAAAAGAATGGTCAATCAAAAGAATTTAAAGTTAATGCTTTGCCCGACAGTACATGGGAATTTGTAGATCGAAAACAGGTTTTGATTGAAAAAGGAAAAAACAATATCCCCCTTATTAATGATTTTATTTTAGCAACAGCATCAGGTGCTGATAGTACCGAAGCGGTTCTGTCGCAATCCGGAGAATATTATCTCTTATTTGTGAAAGATATAAGCCTGTTTGCAAAAGGCTGGATAGAAGATCAAAGACTTGCTGTAGTAGCAACTGAAAGCGGAAAGAAAATATTTGTTATTTCTTCGGAAAGAAAAAATGCTGAACTAAGATATGGCACATTGGTTGTAGCTGGAAAACAGTTAAATATTCCGGTACTTACCTGCGATGCTACAGCTTTAAAAACAGTTGCCCGTAATAACATAACATTATATCTTATGAATGGACCTGTTGTTAGAAATAAATGGGGAGGAAGCGATATTGAAAAAGCGTTGGATAAATAAATGAGCTTATAATTTTAATAACCTGGAAACTGAATATTCTTTTAATTGAAATATATACTAAAAAAACTATTCTATTCATTATTAGTACTGCAGGGTGTGGTAGTGCTGGTGTTTATCATGTTCCAGGGTTTTGGCGATCCTGCCAGAATGATCGTTGGCCAAACGGGCGATAAAAAAACGATGGATAATATCCGGAAAGACCTTTATCTCGATCAGCCTAAATGGAAACAATTTGTTTTATATGTTAATGATGTTTCCCCTGTTTGTATACATAGTAAAGCAGATATTGAAAAGAAACAACTCGTGGGTTTATTTATTGGCGGAAATTCAAGATTTGGAATAAAAATCCCTTACCTGCGTAAAAGTTACCAAACAAAAAAAGAAGTGGGGCAGGTATTAATTGAAACATTACCGGGAACATTGATATTGGCAATAGCTGCTATGCTTTTTGCAGCAATCATTGGTATTTTATTGGGTGTTACTGCTGCTGTTAAAAAAGGGACATGGATGGATACGACAGCAGTATTTTCGAGCATTGCCGGTATTTCGGCACCCTCTTTTTTTATGGCAATTATCATTGCTTATTTTTTTGGTGTAGTACTTCATAATTATACCGGGTTAAATTTAACAGGCAGTTGGTTTGATATTGATGAAGTTACCGGTAAAAAATACCTTAGCCTTAAAAATCTTATCCTGCCCGCATTTACACTGGGTATCCGTCCGCTGGCTATTATCACACAATTAACCAGATCTTCAATGCTGGATGTTTTAAACCAGGATTACATACGCACTGCCTATGCAAAAGGATTAAGTAAAAAAGTGATCATATCCAAGCATGCTTTACGTAATGCACTTAATCCTGTTATAACGGCTATCACCGGCTGGTTTGCCGAATTACTGGCAGGGGCTTTTTTTGTTGAATATATTTTTGGCTGGAAGGGTATAGGCAAAATAACAGTAGATGCACTGGAAAAACTGGATTACCCTGTTGTTATGGGATCCGTTTTACTGAGCGCCCTGATCTTTATTATCATTAACTTGTTTGCAGATATTTTGTATAGGATCGTAGATCCCAGAATAAAAGCTTTGTAAAATAATTACAGGAAAACTAAAGAAAGCATGCAATGAATCACATACTCACATAAATGTTTCACGCTCTTAACCTATTTTCTGAAAACAAATGGATCAAATTACTTTTCTAAAAACCCATCACTAATCCATTTTTTAAATATTGCAATTTCTTCAATAGTTAATTTGGCAGGTTGTCTAAAAGGCATAAAACCTTTTTCGCCCGGATTACGTTCAATTCGGGATACCATTTCAGCCCCAAATTTTTGGGCAATGACAAAATTTTCAAAATTTGTTTTGTTTCCTCCTTTTGACGGTACATGACATGGAGCACATTTCATTTGTATCAGTGGTAAAACATTAACTGCATAAGTTGTTGGAACTACTTTTATTTTTTTTGATGACCCCGGACTTGATTTTTTTGAACAGGCTGCAAATATTAAAATGATGAAAAGAGTCAATAATAAAATATTTTTTTTCATGCAATCAGTTTTATATGGTTTATAAATTCGAAAATGAAACTAAATAAATATTTCAGTTATCGATTTATTTTATGATGAAAGGTATTTACAGGTGATAAACATACCCGGATATTAATATGACTTGCGGCTTTCAGTAAATAACAGCTTTTTTTCAACTACAGAATTTCTGTTAACATTTCTTTTGTAAAAATCGTTAATAAGGTAAAGTCTTATATACATTGATCACTTAAAATTTAAATTATGAAAAATATTTTCACACTGTTATTTACCACTGCAATGCTGAATTCAGCTTTTGCACAGTACTACCAAAGAAATCAACGGGATCAAAAAGGTTATGACAACAGTAGCGATATTATTATGAATGAAGGCAGTCATGGATATGATAAGCATGATGACAAATTTAAGGGCGGATTTTATTTTACCGAAAGAGAAAAAGATATGCAGATTGCACAGGTTAATTGTGAATACGATTATAAAATAAGCTCTGTCAGAAACCAATTATTTATGGGCAGGTATCAGAAAATACGCCAGGTAAGGGTTTTGAAAGAATAACGTGAAAATGAAATTCATGAAATAATGCACAGGTTTATCGACCGCGATTACAGACAGAATTGGTAATCTGGTATAACCTCAAATGAATTTCAGTCTTCAGAATGGTTATAAATAAGAACAGGCAGATATAAAATCTGCCTGTTTTTATTTGCTAATGCAAGAATTACACAAATAGATTCTTTAACCTGCAAAAGTGTAAGCACATTTATGTTCTTGTGCCCGGCCAACTGCCCATAATCCTGATGGAACAACCTGGATATTTGGTAAAATACCCGATAACCAATCTTTCATTACATCTTCATGTTTCATTTTCATACCATCTGCAACAACTGCACTAAGTACATTAATTGCCATATTGCAAACACAAAACATTACACCACTTTGCTGTAATTCATTAATGCCAATAGGAACCTGGCCAACACCCGGAATGCTATAACCCGGATTTGGTTTCCAAAAACGGTTACGTAGTGATGGTGCATCTGTTGTGTCATCTTTGATATTAAATGTCTCACCTAATTTATATTTTGCCCAAAGCCTGTCTTCCATGGCGTAAGGGATAGCATTGTGGCGTAATATAACAACAACGCTGCTTTCCTTTTCAGGCGTACCGGTAGCAGCATTGGTTAATAAAAAAACCTTTGGCCAGGCAAATGGCAATATGGCTTCATGCCCTTGCTTAGGCCCTGTTACATCAAATACCATACGGTGCTTTCCATTAATTTTGTTAAACCATTCATCAGGATTGGATGGATCTGTAAAATGATTTTCATGTTCAGGTAATCCACCTGCTTTTAATAAAGCCGGTGTAGCCAATGAAGAAATTCCGAGGGCTGCAGCACCTTTTGCAAGGTTGCCCAAAAACCTGCGGCGGGGGGTAGTTTCTGTTTTAATTTTTTCCATTTTTTAGAATTTAGTTTTTAAAAATAAAATCCATAGAATTTAACGGGATGTTAAACTACAAATAAGAAATGTTTTTTGCAAGAGTGAGTTTAGTATTTTCTAATTTTTTTGTAATAACCGGTAAAATCAATTCCCGCAATTAAAATCTGGCGCAACGTTACTTTTATCACAAACTGAATTTCGATTAGGCAATAACCCGACTAATTCCATAATTCTTACCTTTGTGTTTAAAAAAAAGGATTATATGAAAGAAGTATATATCATTTCTGCTGTTCGTACACCAATGGGCAGTTTCGGTGGTTCCTTAAAAGCTTTTACGGCTACACAATTAGGTTCCTTTGCTATAAAGGGCGCTTTGGCTAAAGCAGGTTTAAAACCTGAACTTATAAATGATGTTTTAATGGGTTCAGTTATTCAGGCAAATCTCGGGCAGGCACCGGCACGCCAGGCTGCAAAATTTGCAGGCTTACCAGATGAAGTAAATTGTACTACAATTAATAAAGTTTGTGCAAGTGGTATGAAAGCTATTGCACTGGCTGCTCAAAGCATTTTATTAGGCGATGCAGATATTGTTGTTGCCGGTGGAATGGAAAGTATGAGCAATGTGCCTTTTTATGTAGATAATATGCGGTGGGGAAATAAATACGGTAATACACAAATGATAGATGGATTAGCCAAAGATGGCCTTACAGATGTTTATGATGGAAAAGCAATGGGTAATGCAGCAGAACTTTGTGCCTCAACCTGTAGTATTAGCCGGCAAGACCAGGATGCATTTGCCATTGAAAGTTACAAACGCAGCCAGGCAGCAATTACTTCCGGAAAATTTGACAATGAAATTGTTCCGGTTGAAATTCCTCAACGCAAAGGCGATCCGGTATTATTTGCAAAAGATGAAGAACCATTTAATGTGAAATTTGATAAGATACCGGAATTGAAAGGGGCTTTTCAAAAAGACGGTACTGTTACAGCAGCAAATGCATCTACAATGAATGACGGAGCTGCAGCCCTGCTTTTAATGAGTAAAGAAAAAGCAGATGAACTTGGTTTAAAACCCATTGCAAAAATTTTAAGTTATGCCGATGCAGAACAGGAGCCCGAATGGTTTACAACAACGCCTTCTTTGGCCGTACCAAAGGCTGTTGCTAAAGCCGGACTTAAAATGGAAGATATTGATTACTGGGAATTAAATGAGGCCTTTGCAGTTGTTGGTATTGAAAACAGTAAAAGAATGAAATTAGATCCGGCCACAGTAAATGTAAATGGAGGGGCAGTATCTCTTGGTCATCCATTGGGTTGCTCCGGTGCAAGAATAATTGTTACACTGATAAATGTATTGAAACAAAATAATGCTAAGTATGGAGCTGCTGGAATTTGTAATGGAGGTGGGGGTGCCAGTGCAATGGTAATAGAAAATGTTTAAAAACTTATTGCGAAATAAAAAAGCCTTCTAATTATAGAAGGCTTTTTAGTAAGCTATAATTACAATAATCAAACTTAGCTAAAATAAATTTATTTCGAACTCAGATCAGCCCGGTAAAACAGAAGTTCAGACCAGGAGTCGTTGAGATAATCACGAATGGTAGCCAGGAAAGTATCATAAGAGTCCTCTCCGTTAACTGCTTCATATCTTTCCTTAAATGGTTTGCGAAAACCCATAGTTCTTTCTTTCAGTCCCTGCTTATACCTTGTTACTATGGTATATTGGGCTGGCCCGGATGAACTGGCTGTATAAACGGCTACAGATTCATCACCTGCTACCCAGACTTTTTTCATCAGTTTGATGATGTCATTTAATTTACCGCCCCATCCAATTTTTGGATACCAATGTGTAATATTAATTTTATCAGAATAATCGGTCAATGCTACTGTACTCAGTGAATCCTGGAAAACAGAATAGGATGAAGTGTTTCTTTCAGTTAAATAAATTGCCACATTTTTGTTCCAGTCATTATTATGTTCTGTTCCAAGGTTACCACGGCTATCAATAGCATCCCAACTTGTTGGGCCTTCGGTTATGTGGTAACCACCGGCATCAGGGCCACTTTGAATTTCAAATACCCGCCACTTCCAGTCACCGTTATGATATTTCTGTGCATGTGCAGCAAGTGCTTTTTCAAATTCAAGCACTTTGTCAACCTTAGGAAATACCCGGTTAACGTTAACAACAGTTTTGTTCTGACTTAACCCTAATAATGGAGTCAGCAGCAAAAGAATAAAAATTCTTTTCATAATTTAATTGTTTAAAAAAGTTAAAAAATAGTATGAAGGATATTTTACAGTTCAAAAGGGGGGAATTTGAAAAATAGATACAATAACTAAGAAATCAAAGCATTTCTGAGTTTATTATTTGTTTATATATAATTTTTAAAACCACAGGCATAAAAAATTGCCCGTTTTCTGATTAACTTCAGTTAATAATTTATTTTAGTAAATTGATTTACTATGACCCGTTTTATTTTTACCATTACTCTTCTTATTTGTATAACTGCTTTTTTTAGCTTTTTTAATAACCCACTACTTTCTCATGCACAAGAGATAAAAACACTTTACTTAAAACAAACTAACCTGTTTCTTAAAGAGACAAAAGCGTTACAGGCTGCTGTACTATCGGGCAATCAAAAAAAAATGCAGCAACAATTTCTAATTACAAGGTCTGCATATAAGCAGATAGAACCTATAGTAGAATACTATTTTGATTTTTTTGCAATAAAATTAAACGGACCTCCCATTCCTTTTTTTGAAGAAGATGAAGCTGATATGCCTGTGCAGAGCCCATTTGGTATGCAGGTGATTGAAGGAATGATTTTTTCCAATTATAACAAAACCAATAAAGCTAATTTAAAATTTCAAATAGATGAATTGGTTAGATATGCCATTGAATTACCTACAGTAAATGAATCATTTGAATTTAATGATGCCAATATTTTTGATGCTATTATGGAAGAGTTTTACCGGATCACCACATTGGGTCTTACCGGTTTCGATTCACAAACTGCTGTAAACAGTTTACCCGAATGTAAGGCAGCATTAAACAGCCTTCAAAAATATATTGCAGTTTACCAAAATAATTTTGATGAAAAAATGCCCGGGAAATTTTCAGCCCTTAATAAGTTGCTTACAAATGCCCAGTCATACTTAGACAGGAATAAGAATTTCGATGTATTTAACAGGATGGATTTTATCCTGAATTATCTTGACCCCGCTACAAAAATTGCCGGAAACTATAAACAGGTTTTTAATTTACTGGATAATAACGCAGGACCTTATTACAGTGCGATTAAAAAAAGTAATTCATTATTTCAGGCAGGCATTTTCAATGTCAACCGTTTTCTTGATGATTTTTCCACATCGTCTGATAAAATTGAACTGGGCCGTAAACTTTTCTTTGATACCCAACTCTCATCTAATAATAAGCGGAGTTGTGCAAGTTGTCATCAACCGGGTAAAGCATTTACTGATGGGTTAAAGACCAGTATAGCACTTGATGGGCATTCATCTCTGCCTCGCAATGCACCAACATTGTGGAATGCAGCATTGCAAAGAACCCAGTTTTACGACAGCCGCAGCAGAAGCCTGGAAGACCAGGTTATGCAGGTACTTAATAATGCAAAAGAAATGCATGGCTCAGCCCAACTTGTTTCTGAAAATTTAATTAAACAAAAAGCCTATAATTCAATTTATCAAAAAGCTTATCCGGATGCTGATCCCGGAAAGGCTGCAGAAAATATATGCAATGCCATAGCCTGTTTTGAAAGAACTTTAATTGCCCTCAACAGTCGTTTTGATAAGCACATGAATGGTAAACCCGTTTTAACAAAAAATGAAATAAATGGATTTAATTTATTTATGGGAAAAGCAAAATGTGGCAGCTGTCATTTTATGCCTTTGTTCAGCGGTGCCAAACCGCCACGTTATTATTACATGGAAAGTGAAGTGATCGGTGTTCCTTCAACCAATGATAAATTAAATGCAAAACTGGATGCCGACTCCGGCCGCATTTTAGCTACCCGGTATCCGATCCACATATTTGCTTTCAAAACATTAACCTTGCGTAATATTGCTTTAACAGCACCTTATATGCATAATGGTGTTTTTAAAACATTGGAAGAAGTAATGGATTTTTACAATAACGGTGGTGGAAAAGGCCTGCACATTGCACCGTCAAATCAGTCTTTGCCATTTGATAAACTTAACCTGACCTTCCGGGAAAAAAAAGATGTCATTGCTTTTATGAAGGCCCTTACAGATACTTCAGGCAAATATTAAATAACGATTTGCTCATCTGCCGCTGATAAGATAAATTTGCAACCTAATAATTAAAAAATACAAATGCGACAAATTGCCTTTAGAGAAGCTCTTAGAGAAGCCATGCAGGAAGAAATGAGAAGAGATGAAAGCGTTTTTTTAATGGGAGAGGAGGTAGCTGAATACAATGGTGCCTATAAGGTCAGTCAGGGCATGTTGGATGAATTTGGTGAAAAGAGAGTGATTGATACGCCTATTGCCGAGTTAGGGTTTACCGCAATTGCAGTAGGCGCTGCCCAAAATGGTTTGCGCCCGATCGTAGAATATATGACATGGAACTTTGCTGTCCTGGCCTTAGACCAAATATTAAATACTGCTTCTAAAATGCTGGCAATGAGTGGGGGGCAAGTTGGTTGTCCAATCGTTTTCAGAGGAGCAACCGGCAGTGCCGGACAACTTGGTGCCCAGCATTCCACTTCTTTTGAAGCCTTGTATGCAAATATCCCCGGGCTAAAGGTTATCTCAGTTTCCAATCCATACGACGCAAAAGGCTTATTGAAAAGTGCTATCCGTGATAACGACCCGGTTGTTTTTATGGAAAGTGAAGTGATGTATGGCGAAAAAGGAGATGTACCTGAAGGTGAATATCTTTTACCTATTGGTAAAGCTTTTGTGAAAAGAGAAGGTAAAGACGTAACCATTGTTTCTTTTAATAAAATGATGAAAGTTGCCCTTGGTGCTGCTGAAGAATTAGCCAAAGAAGGTATTGAAGCAGAAGTTATTGACCTGGCTACCATTCGTCCGCTGGATTGGTTTACCATTTTAGAAAGTGTAAAAAAGACAAACCGTTTGGTTATAGTAGAAGAGCAGTGGCCATTTGCTTCTGTTTCTTCTGAAATAACATACCGTATCCAAAAAGAAGGATTTGATTATTTAGATGCTCCCATCCGCAGGATCACTTCTGCAGACGCACCAATGCACTATGCACCAAATTTGGTTGCACTTTATCTACCCGATATTCCCCGTACTGTTAAACTGGTAAAGGAAGTCATGTATATGAAGAAATAAGATAAAGGATACTAGATGATGACTCCTAAAATATAAAAACGCTATCCAGCATCAAGTATCTAGTATCTAGTATCGTGCCTTTCTCTTTACATTTGCGTTGAAATTATTACGCATGTCTTACAAATCTTTAGAAGATTGTTTACTCGACCTGGAAAAGAACAGGCAACTCATCCGAATTAAAGAAGAAGTTGACCCTTACCTGGAAATGGCGGCCATTCACCTGCGTGTGCATGAAGCCGGGGGGCCTGCATTACTTTTTGAAAATGTTAAGGGCAGTAAATTTCGGGCTGCATCAAATATTTTTGGAACATTAGATAGAAGTGAGTTTATCTTCAGAGATACTTTAAAAACGGTTCAACAGTTAATTGAGTTGAAAGATGACCCGGTTAAAGCCTTTAAAAGTCCTGTTAAAAATTTTGCTACAGGTTTAGCCGCTGTAAAAGCATTACCGCTAAAAAATCCATTCGATAAACCTGTTTTATTTGAAGAGATAAAAATTACTGATATACCGCAAATACAACATTGGTTAAAGGATGGTGGCGCATTTGTTACCATGCCACAGGTTTATACAGAAGATATAGACAAACCCGGCATAATGAATGCCAACCTGGGTATGTATCGTATTCAATTATCCGGAAATGATTATGAGTCAAATAAGGAAATTGGTTTGCATTACCAACTGCACAGAGGCATAGGCGTTCATCAAAACAAAGCCAATAAAAAAAACTTGCCACTTAAAGTTAGTGTATTTGTTGGCGGACCACCTGCTCATAGTGTTGCAGCAGTTATGCCGCTGCCCGAAGGAATCAGTGAAATGACTTTTGCCGGTGTTTTGGGTGGAAGAAGATTCAGATATATTTATGAAGATGGATTTTGTATTAGTACCGATGCCGATTTTGTAATTACCGGGGAAGTTTTTCCAAACGAAAATAAACCCGAGGGGCCTTTTGGTGATCATTTAGGTTATTACAGTTTAAAACATGATTTTCCGTTGATGAAAGTGCATAAGGTTTATGCCCGAAAAAATGCCATCTGGCCTTTTACAGTTGTTGGCAGGCCCCCGCAGGAAGATACCAGCTTTGGCCAACTCATTCATAAGATTACTGGCAAAGCCCTACGACAGGAAATACCCGGACTGAAAGAAGTACATGCGGTTGATGCAGCAGGTGTTCATCCATTATTACTGGCAATAGGGAGTGAAAGATATACACCATATAAGCCAACCAAACAACCTGCAGAAATTTTAACCATTGCCAATCATATTTTGGGAACCGGGCAATTGAGCCTGGCTAAATTCTTATTTATAACTGCTGATGATGAAAATAAATTAAGTGCAGATAATATTAAAGCGTACTTTAATTATTTTTTACAACGCATCAACTTGAAAAGAGACATTCACTTTTATACAAATACAACAATTGATACTTTAGATTATTCCGGAACAAGCTTAAACAGCGGGAGCAAAGTCGTATTGGCTGCTTATGGTGATCCGCTAAGAGAATTGGGAAATTCTATCCCTGAATTATTAGAAAAATTACCAGGTTATGAAAATCCAAAACTGGTAATGCCTGGTATTATTGCATTACAAACAAAAGCATTTACAGATT
This sequence comes from Chitinophagaceae bacterium, assembly GCA_043748745.1. Taxonomy (GTDB): domain Bacteria; phylum Bacteroidota; class Bacteroidia; order Chitinophagales; family Chitinophagaceae; genus Ferruginibacter. The sequence continues at coordinate 63,661 of JAYVEQ010000044.1, forward strand.
ATACATTTGCCAAAAAAGAAATGGGAATATTCAATGAACAATGTTCACCGTTTAATGATCAGTTAAAAAACATTCCGGTCATTATTATTTGTGATGATGCAGATTTCGTAAGTGAAAAACTGAATAATTTTTTATGGGTAACATTCACCCGTTGCAATCCATCACACGATATATATGGTATACACAGTTTTACTGAAAACAAGCACTGGGGCTGTAATGGCCCGTTGATCTTTGATGCCAGAATAAAACCGCATCATGCTCCACCGGTTGAAAAAGATGCATTAACAGAAAAAAGAATTGAACACCTTTTTGAAAAGGGTGGTAGCTTATTCGGGATCTTATGATCAGTTTCTCATTGCCAATTATCAATTGATTATTATTATGGAGTACTCTTCTTTTTAATAACCACCTGCTCATTTAATTTTTCGAATAATTTTTTATGAAATTCTTTAAAGTCCGGATAGGTATTTGCCGGGTAAAATGATCTTTTAAATTCAACTGTCATCCGTACATTTAATAAATTTCCTTCAGCCTGTATAGATCGGTTAAATATAATTCCTTTATCAGGAGTTGACATGGCCATGTTTTCCGGTACCCCGTCAAAAACATAGTCCGGTGGAATAGTGTAATTGCCAAAAATGGTATAATCCTGCTGTACACCAAAATCCACATCAGAGGCCCGGTTATCTGCAATAAAATAATTTTTCTCCAGATCAGAAAAAAGATTGACCGTAAAATAGCGGTACTCACCGGAGTTGTTCAGTACCGAACTGAATTTAATTTTTTGTTCCAGCGGCAAAGAATCTACATCAAGATTATTGATAACAATCTCTTCTATCTGTAAACCCGTATAGGGCTTAATAAAATAATCATCTTTAAACTTCTCTTTGTTCCGTGCCCATTCTTCACAGCGTTGTACCCTTGCATAATCATAACAGTTTACCAGGCAGCTTCCTTTCATTTTTCCTTCGGCATCTATTTCACCCTGTACTGCTGCCATCACTTTGTACCGGTATTTACCCGAAAAAATTTCTTTCCATCTTCCATTTTCTCCTTCCATGATAAAGCCATTGGTATTTACTACTTTTTCCGGAGTTAATTTGTAACTGATCATTTTATCAGTGGCATCCAGTATAAAAGTTTTATCATTGATAACCACGTAGGCCATCACTGTATTAAACTGGTTTATAAAAGGATAAAAAGGGGTGGCCAAACCATGTTCCCTGGTGCTGAACAGTATGGGTGTGGCTTTTACGTCGGCATCATTTAAAAGATTTATCAACAGCAGGTTCATATCAGCAACATTGCCGGTTTTTGTTTCCCATGTTTTGCTGATGCCGATATCGGTATAAATATCATCATCGTTATTCCAGCTGATGGTTTTACGAATTTGGTTGAAAATAAATTTCATCCTGTTCTCTTTATCGGCAATTTGTTTTGCAGCTTCGGTAAATGATCTGGCTGCAGTAATCGTTTTCTCCAATTGCAAACCAAAATCTTCATGCTTCATCAGATCTTTAATTACATCACTCCATTTCAATCTGAGGTCAATTATCCGCCCGTCGCCAAAATCAACCTGCGACAACTGAAATTCAAGCCGCTGCATATAATCTTTGGGCGAGCCCATAAAAGGTTCATCTTTTATTCCCGGAAGATTGCGCATGACATAATTACTTTTTAACGACTTGGTTTCAACCACACCCTCATCTGCCGAAATTAATTCCGTAATTACTTCCTGTTTATCTTCAATAGGATCAACTACAGATGGCTGAACCGAAAAGCGGAATATTTGTGGGATCTTCAGTTGGTATTCACTGTATCGTACCGGTATTCGTCCCTGGAAAATCCAGTTTCGTAAACTCCCCATGGTTTCCCGTTCAACAGTGTAAGAATACTCAATGATACTGCCCACTTTTACTTCCGGAAATGCAATGATCATTTTGGCATAATTACCATCAATTTTTTTTGAATAGATGGAACTCTTTTTAACTTCTGTGGTTTTTATTTTTCCCGATTCATCCAGGTTGTAGGTATTTGCATTTAATTTTAAGATCCTTTCTTCATTGTTATGGTTGTAATAAGGAATCTCAACATCAGCCTGCGAAATTCCTTTCTGCTTTAAAATTTTAATACGGGTGCGTCTTTCAAAAACTGTTTTAAATAAAGAAACACCAACAGTACCCCTGTCGTAATAGGTGTTGCCATAATCAATTAATGTAATTGCATCTGCTCCTTTATCAAAATCACAGTCTTTCATCTCCAGATCGGTTTTATCAACCTTACCAAATCCGGGTTGACCTTTTTGTGCAATAGATTGAAAGGAAAGTCCAAGTAAGCTTATGGCAGTAAATATTAGTTTCAGCATGGTTAAATTTAATCCGAATTAATTAATAATTAACGCAAATCTATTCCGTATCCGTATTAAAAGGGTTATTTCTTTTTTATAACAACCTGTTCTATTAAAGCGGCATACAGTTTTTTATGAAATTCTTTAAATTCAGGATAATCTGCAACAGGGTAGTATGAATTTTTATAATCTACTGTTAAACGTACATTCAATAAATTACCTTCTGCACTGATATGCCTGGTAAAAACAATACTTTTATCCAGCATTTGCAGAGAAATGTTTTCAGGTAGAGCATCAAATAAATATCCTTCCGGAATACTGTAACTGCCTAAAATAATATATTCCTGCAGATATCCATATTCTATATCAGCAAGTCTTTTATCATCAACAAACGGGGTTTTTTCAAGTCCCGAAAACAGGTTTAATGTAAAGTAAAAGTAATCACCTGAACTGTTCAATGCGGAACTGAATTTAACTTTCTGCTCCAGCGGTAATGAATCTGTATAAATGTTGTTTACAATAATGTCTTCAATATTCAGGGAAATATCCGGATGCGAAAAAAAATCTTTTTTAAATCCTTCTCTATCTTTTAGCCAACTTTTGCACCGGTCTCTTTTTGCGTAACCTGAACAATTTACGGTTGCTTCTCCCAGCATTTTTCCGTTCATATCAATTTCGCTGCGGATGGCTGTAAATATTTTAAACTTTGTTTTATTTTCAAGTACTTCAATCCACCTGCCTGCCTCGCCCTGCATTAAAAAGCCATTTGAGTTTACCACTTCGCCTGGAATTAATTTATACCCTGAAATTTTATCTGTAGCATCAAGTATATAATACTTTTCGCCCACAGGCACATAAGCCATTACTGTATTAAACTGGTTGATTATTGGATACATTGTATTTACCAGGCCATTTTTACGTGTGCTGAAAAGGATAGGGTAGGCTTTAACATTTGCCTGTCTCAGTAAATTAAGCAGTATAAGATTTATATCTGCTGTACTGCCTGTCTTATTTTCAAATGCTTTTTTTACGCCATCATAACATACCATAGTTTCCCGGCCAGTCCAGGTCATATTTTGCTGTACATAATTATAAATTGTTTTAACCCTGGTTTCCAGATCCGATATATTCTTCCATTGATTAGCCAAATTAAACGTGTTGGGAAGAAATGCATCGATCTGTAAACCAAAATATTCCGATTTCATTAAATCATTAACAACCGTGCTCCAGGAGGTTCTCATATCCAGTATCTCATTTTTATATACTTCCACCTGTGCTAATAAAAATTCTATCCTTTGCCGGTAATCTTTAACCGATCCCATAAACGGCTCTTCTTTTATACTACTTATGTTTTGCATGCTATAGGTTTTTTTCATCGTAGGTTCATAGCCATCTGATGAAGGATTTGAAGTGTTAGCCTCCTTGTACGGTACTTCAGTGGTTTCTAATTTAGGGGTACCAATAATTTTTTCTTTAAAATGAAGAAATGGAGGCATCTGCACCTGGTATTCACTGTATCTTACCGGAATGTCATCCTGGAAATCCCAATCGTTGATTGATGATGAACCCCCACGTTCCATTTTGTATTTATATTCAATTACACTACCAACTTTAACCTCCGGAAACGCAATGATTAATTCACTGCTGCCTTCATTAATTTTCTTTTTATAAATTGAACTCTTGTCAACTTTTGTTGTTTTTATTTTTCCCTCTGCATCTACATTATAAGTATAGGCATCTATTTTAGTTATTTCTTCATATTTTTCGTACGATATAAATTGTATGACAATATTTGCCTGGCTAAGTCCTTTTTCTTTTAAAATTTTTATCCGTACCCTTCGCTCGTACACTGAACTAAATACAGTTGGGTTCCTCCAATTATAATCAGCAAACTTTACGCTTCCCCAATCAATTAACTTTACAGCCTCTGCTCCTTTATCAAAATCACAATCCTTCATTTCAAGATCGGCTTTATTTATATCTCCAAATTCAGGCTGATTTTTTTGCGCTGTTACTGTGTACGAAACAGTAAAAAGAAGAAATAGGGGAATTAAAACTATTTTCATAAAATATAAACTTTAAGCTAATATAGCATAAAGCAGTAGGTTAAAAATGTTATTACTATTTTTATCAATAAGCTCATTTGCATGAAACTGTTCCTTTTTTTATGTTTAATATTAAGCCTTGGTTTTGTACAGGCACAACCAAATTCAAATTACCTGAGAACAAATAAAGATAATAATACGTTGCTTTGGGAAGTAAGTGGAAAGGGGCTGAAAACATCCAGCTATTTATTTGGCACTTTTCATATGCTTTGCAAAGATGATATTAAATTCAGCGATGCTTTTTTACAGGCCATTAAAAACAGTAATGAAATTTACCTGGAGATGGATATGGATGACCCGGCCACATTATTTGGCGGTTTAATGCTGATGAATATGAAGGGCGGTAAAAAACTAAAAGACCTGTATACAGCTGATGAATACAAAAGGGTTTCAGATTATTTTAAAGATTCGCTGCAAACACCTATCGGGCTTTTTCAAACCATGAAACCATATTTTATTGTGTCCATGCTTTATCCTAAAATGATGCCATGCAAATCTATCAGTGGTGTAGAAGAAGAGATCATGAAGCTGGCAAAAGAAAATAAAAAATCAATCAGGGGGCTGGAGACCATGGCTTTTCAGGCAGCAATATTTGACAGTATACCTTATAAAACCCAGGCAACAGAATTACTGACAGCAATTGACAGTATGGCAAAGTCCAGAATTTATTTTGACTCGATGATCATCGCCTATAAAGATCAGCAGATGAAGGGAATTGAAAGGCTGTTAAACAACAACGAATTTGGTGTAGAAGAAAACCAGGATATTTTACTGGACAACCGAAACAGGAACTGGATTACACAATTAAAAGTTATCATGAAAAAAGAACCTGTTTTTATTGCTGTAGGCACCGGGCATTTAATTGGTACCAGCGGATTGATTGCGTTGCTGAGAAAAGAAGGATATAAAGTAAGGCCAATAAAGAACAGATAAAAAGGGAGTAACAATAAGCCGTAAGGGTTATAGTTTAAATTAAATGCTTATTCCTTGCAGCTGATAACTTGAAACTATTTAATCACCACTTCTTTTATTATCTTTTCCCCCAAAGCCTCATTAACTCTTTCGATAATTTTTTCTTTTTGATAGAGTAATTCGTTTTTTAGCGGAGCAACAGTTGTTGTTATAAATAAAGTAGCATTGATGATCTGTATTTTATCGGTGTATTTGGCTACGGTTTTACCCATTACTTCTTCCCAAACATCTTCACTGCGTAATGCCTGTATACCACTTTTAAGCTTGCTTTTTTGCAAAAACTGCTGAATGGCCTCCTGTAATGACAATTCTCCCATAATGTAAAGATAAATGAAATCAGCATTATGAGGTCAGAAATCCGACCTCATAATTCAATAATCTGATGTGCTGTATTTAATTTTTTAAAGGCTTCCTGTAACCTTTCTTTGTGTGTATCTGTAATAAAAACCTGCCCTTCGTTTTCATTACAAACCCAGTGTAAAAGTTGCTGCATCCGGTTATCATCCAGTTTTTCAAAAACATCATCAAGTAACAGGAGTGGAGCAAAACCTTTATTGGCTTTTAATAATTCAAACTCTGCCAGTTTTAAGGCAAACAATAAACTTTTACGCTGACCCTGCGATGCTGTAGTTTTAAATGGCTGCCCATTTAACTGCATACTGATATCATCTTTATGAACACCGGCATTGCTGCGCTGCAGTAAAAAATCTTTTTGCCTGATATTGTTCAGCAGGTCATGAAATGAATTTTCATTTAATCCACTGTCATATTGCAGGCTTACCATTTCTCCATTATCAGCAATCTGTAGGTAAAATTTTTGTGCCAGCGGAATTAACTGCCCGGCAAATATTTTACGTTTTGCATAAATAAAATTGCCGGGAGCAATCATCTGTTCATCCAATACTTCTAAAAGCGGCCAGTCAGTTTTTCCCAGTTCGGCAAAGCGTTTAAGCAAACTGTTGCGCTGCTGTAAAACTTTATTATAAATGATCAGTTGTTGTAAATATTCAGCATCCATCTGGCTGAGTACGGTATCCATAAAACGGCGCCGTTCTTCACTTCCGCCGGTTATCAGTTCAATATCATCAGGGGCGATCATTACTGCCGGAAATCGGCCTATATGCTGCGAAAATTTTTCATACAGGATATCATTTAAAAATATTTCTTTTTTGCCGGTAACCCGGTTAATACAAATTATCTTTTGCTTTTGTTCCTGCTTTTCAAGATAGGCCTCTAATCTGAAACCGTCATTATCAAACTGGATATTCAACACATCTGATTTACTAAAATAACTCCTGGTAAAACAACAGTAGTAAACAGCATCAAGCAGGTTGGTTTTGCCTTTACCATTTAACCCACAAATACCAATTACCCTCTCGTTAAAATCGAAAGCGAAAAACCGGTAATTCTTAAACTGCGTTAAGGATATTTTTGAAAGAAATAACATGGGCTGCAAGATACTGAATGTATAAGCTCATTAATACTCCCATGGATTTTGTATATTTAAACATAACAGCGGCTATATTTATTAAAGACGAAACCTTTTGCCTGTTTTTGTCGTTAACTTAAGTAATGAAAACAGTTTCAACCATATTTTTCCTGGTATGTATGTTTACTGCAACTGTTTTTTCCCAATCGGTAAAATTAAACTGGGCTAATTCCATGCGGGGGAACTCATATGATGTATGTGAGGCAATTGCATTAGATGAGCAGGCTAATCTGTACGCCACAGGTTATTTTTCCACAACAGTTGATTTTGATCCGGGGCCAAATGTTTTCAATCTTACCTCAGTTAATGCAGAGGATATTTTTTTATCGAAGTACGATTCAACAGGAAAATTAATCTGGGCAAAAAGCATTGGTGATTTCAGGTACCAGGCTGGTTATGCCATTACATTGGATTCAGCAAAAAATATTTATATAACGGGTATTTTTTTTGGCAGCCTCGACTTTGATCCCGGCCCGGGTGTTACCACATTAACTTCGGCAGGTAATGAAGATGTCTTCATTGCCAAATTTGATAATAATGGAAATTTTATCTGGGCAAAAAAAATTGGCGGCCCTTCAAATGATTTCTGCAATGCTATAATGCTGGACAGATCCGGTAACATTTATATTAATGGTTATTTCGATGGCACTTCAGACTTTGACCCCGATAACGGAGTATATAACATGACCTCTGACGGCTCAACAGATATTTATGTTTGTAAATTAACCAACAACGGAAGTTTTTTATGGGCAAAGCGAATTGGCGGCCCATCTTCTGAAGCTGCTTATTCAATTGGCCTGGATGCACAAAACAATATTTATGCAACCGGTTTTTTCTGGGGAACGGTTGACTTTGATCCGGGCCCTGCAGTTTATAATTTAGTATCAAATGGTTTTGGTGATGGATTTATTTTAAAAATGAATACCAATGGCGATTTTATTAAGGCAGGTAAGTTGGGCGGCAATAACCAGGTAAGGTGTACCAGTTTAAAATTAGATCATTCCGGAAATATGTATGTGACCGGGCATTTTGATGGAGATGCAAATTTTGATCCCGGCCCCGGAATTTCGTTACTCAGTTCACCCATCGGAAATGAAGATGTTTTTGTAGCAAAATATAACCTGAATTTTGATCTGGTGTGGGTAAAACAAATTGCAGGCCCGTCATTTCAAAAATCATTTTCGGTTGACGTTGATGCAGTTGATAATGTTTATATCACCGGCCATTATAATGGCTCAGCCGATTTTGATCCCGGCCCGGGTACACATATTCTTATTGCAACAGGCGACCCGGATATATTTGTTTTAAAACTGAACAGCACCGGTAATTTTGTTTGGGTTGCGCAGGCAACCGGTCCTTTTTATGGGAGTGGTTATTCAATTAAAGTAGACAAAGCAAATAATATTTATGTAGCCGGAACTTTTGAGGGCACAAAAGATTTTGACCCCGGCCCCGATGAATACAAATTAGCATCGGCAGGTCAAAGTGAAATTTTTATGGAGAAACTCCGGCAATGCCCCAATGCTGCTGCTACAGCAACTTTAAATATTAATGCCTGCACTGCTTACACCTTAAATAACAGATCCTACGATAGCAGCGGCACTTATACCAATTTTGTTATAAATGCAATGGGTTGCGATAGTATCATTATAACATTGAATCTTACTATTACAAGATCACTAAATAATATTACTGTAAATATTTGCCAGGGTCAATCATACCTGGCAGGCGGAAAATTGCAAACCAAAACAGGAGTTTATTTTGATACTTTAAAAACAATAGCGGGATGCGATTCAGTTATCATAACATCATTAACAGTAAACCCATCACCTAAACCAACACTGGGAGCAGACAGGAATTTATGTGCCGGGCAATCCATCATTCTTGATCCCGGTGATTTTAGTACATACCGCTGGCAGGATCAAAGCACACAACCCACGTATATTGTAACAGGCACCGGCACATACCGTGTTACAGTAACCAATTCATTTAATTGTTCGGCTACAGCAAGGCTGGTTATTAAAAAAACAGTCGCTCCGCCGGCTAAATTTTTACCGGAAGATCAACAGCTTTGCACTGGCAATGTTTTAAAATTAAATGTGCCGAGTTTTAAATCTTATGCATGGAATTCTGGTGCATCAACCTCAACCCTTGATATAAGAAATGCGGGAACTTATTTTTTAACTGTTACAGATTATGATAACTGTGTTGGCAGCGATACCATCGTTGTGCAGGAAATAAATTGTATTCCCATCGGCATACCCAATGCCTTTACACCAAACAATGATGGTAAGAATGATTATTTTAAACCGGGTATTAATTTTGAAATTAATGATTACCAATTGAGGATTTATAACCGGGTTGGTCAACTCATTTTTCAAACCAAAAAATATGCACAAGGCTGGGATGGAAGATTTAAAGGACAACAACAATCATCAGACAATTATATTTACCAGATCAGTTTCCGTGATGTTACCGGTAAACAGTTTAATTATTCGGGGAATATTATGCTTATCAGGTAAAACCTGATCTTTGTATTTCAGTTAAGGTAAAAGAGGATTTATACCAGCCTTTTCTTTAATCAAATTGAGCGTTTCTTTTTCCCTTTTCTCCCTTATCTTTGCCGCCTAAAATTAAAACCCATTGGCAACAAAGTTTTCTAAAGAAACTTATTTATACTGGTACGAATTAATGCTGCTCTTACGCCGCTTTGAAGAAAAAGTAGGCCAGTTGTATGGTATGCAGAAGATACGTGGATTTTGTCACCTGTACATTGGCCAGGAAGCCGTTGCTGCAGGATGTATGACGGCAACTGTACCGGATGATAAATTCATTACAGCTTATCGTGATCATGCATTGGCTATTGCCAAGGGCATTACACCCAAAGCCTGTATGGCTGAATTATACGGAAAAGCAACAGGCTGCAGCAAAGGAAAGGGTGGAAGTATGCATTTCTTTGGTTTAAAAGAAAATTTCTTTGGCGGACATGGAATTGTAGGTGCACAAATTGGTACCGGCGCAGGGTTGGCTTTTGCTGAAAAATACCGTAATTCAAATAATGTAGTACTTTGCTATTTTGGTGATGGTGCTGCAAGGCAGGGCATGTTGCATGAGACTTTTAATATGGCCATGCTTTGGGATCTGCCCGTGGTTTTCATCTGCGAAAACAATCAGTATGCCATGGGTACTTCAGTAGCCCGAACCAGTAAAGTGCTGGATATTTATAAACTGGCAGATGCATACGATATGCCCAGCGACAGTATTGATGGCATGAGCCCCGAGGATGTTCATAATGGTGTTTTAAGAGCCGTAAACAGGGCAAGAGAAAAAGGCGGCCCTACTTTACTGGAAATTAAAACATACCGCTATAAAGGGCACAGTATGAGTGACCCACAAAAATATCGTAGCAAGGATGAACTGGAAGAATACAAGGAAAGAGACCCGATAGATCATGTGTTGAAAGTATTGAAAGACACTTATCATGTTACCGATGCTGAAGTGGAAGTAATTAACGAAAGAGTAAAAGCAGAAGTGGATGAATCGGTAAAATTTGCAGAAGAAAGTCCATGGCCCGATGATAATGAATTGCTGAAAGATGTTTATGTGCAGGAAGATTATCCTTTTATAGTTGACTAATAAATTTTGATTCTTAATTTTTAATATTTAATTTTTTTAAATGGCAGAGAAGCAGGTTAAAGCAGAAACAACAGAAGCAGTTGATGTAGTGGAAAGAGCTAAAGGATTTTGGGCAGCATACAGCAAGCGTATTATCATTGCGGGTTCTGTAGTAATTGTATTATCGTTAGCTTATTTTGGTTATAAGTATTTAATAAAACTGCCAAACGAAAGAACAGCTAATGACCTGATATTCCCGGCTGAGAAATTATTTGGCAAAATGGCCAGCGAGTCTTCTTATAACAAAGACACGGTGAATATGGTGTTGAATGGTGATAAAGCTGCGGGTGTAACCGGTTTATTAAAAGTTGCCGGAAGTTATGGTGGAACCAAATCAGGCAACCGGGCAGAATATATGATTGGCGCCTGTTACCTGCAATTAAAGCAGTTTGACAAAGCCATCACCCATTTAAAAGATTTTGATGGCAATGGTGCAAACCAGGTTCAAAGCAAGGCTTACCTCTTAATTGGACATGCTTATGCAGAGCAGAAGAAAACAGATGAAGCGCTGGATTATTATAAAAAAGCAAGCGCTATTTCTGATCTTGATGAAGGTATGTCATCTGAAGCCTTATTTATTGCCGGCAGATATGCCGATGCTGTTGGTAAATCAAAAGATGCTATCGAATTATTTCAAAAACTGAAAGATAAATATCCAGCAAGTCCTAGAGTTAGTTCTGGTGATGTTGATAAATACCTTGCCGCTTTAGGAGTAACAAAATAGCAGTTGAGATAAAGGAATTGGTAATTTAAACACTAATCACAACTCACGAAATGTCCACCGACTCATCAAACTTATATAATACAACAGGCATCCGGTTACCAAAGGATGCCTGTGTTGTAATTGTACGCACCGAATGGAATGCAGCAACAGTTGATAAACTGGAAGAAGGTTGTAAGCAAATACTGGTTGAGAACAAAGTACAGCACATGAGCATTACTGTGCCGGGTGCTTTTGAAATCCCTTTTGCTGTTAAAAGTTACTGGGAGTTTCATAAATATAAAGATGATAAACCCTGTGTGTTTATTGCACTGGGCTGTGTGTTAAGAGGCGATACCCCCCATTTTGATTATGTGTGCAAAGCCGTTACTGACGGGATTGTACAATTAAATTTAGCATTACCTGTGCCTACAATTTATGGTATACTTACGGTAGATAACCAGCAGCAGATTGATGAAAGAACAGGTGGAAAGCATGGTCATAAAGGAAAAGAAGCCGCGGTAACTGCTTTAAAGATGATTGCTTTAAAGAATTCATTTAGTTAAAATCATTAATCAACTTATTCCCACTTGAAGGTTCAATTATTTATTCCCTGTTTTGTAGATCAGCTTTATCCGCAAACCGCTTTTAATATGGTTAAGGTGCTGGAGAAAGCCTGCTGCGAAGTTGTTTACAATACCAACCAAACCTGTTGTGGCCAACCTGCTTTTAATGCCGGTTTTTGGGACGAATCAAGAGATGTGTGCAATAAATTCATTAAAGATTTTGAGGGTGCCGATTATATTGTTGCACCCAGTGCAAGCTGTGTTGGTTTTGTAAGGAATTATTACAGTAAGATCTTCGAAAATTCATCTCAGCATAACCAGGTAAAAGATCTGGGAAAACGGATCTTTGAATTCACCGAATTTTTAACGGATATTTTAAAGATTGAAAATTTTGGCGCAGCGTTAAATGGAAAAGCAACTTACCACGATAGCTGTGCCGCACTCAGGGAGTGTAAAATAAAGACCGGGCCACGTAAATTATTAAGCCATGTAAAGGGCTTGGAAATTGTTGAGATGAACGATGTGGAAACCTGTTGTGGCTTTGGCGGCACATTTGCCGTAAAATTTGAAGCCATCTCTGTTGCCATGGCCGACCAGAAAATAAACAATGTACTCGCCACCGGTGCCGAATATATCATTTCAACCGATCTGAGTTGCCTGATGCAACTTGATGGATACATCAAGGGTAAAAACCTTTCGCTTAAAACCATGCACATTGCCGATGTACTTGCCAATGGCTGGGAATAAAAACCTTAAACCGGTAAGCAGTTTTAGCCGTATATTAACCAAAACTTTATAACCTTGAAACAGATATTCACCAGCATACTCATAGTATTCGTATTTGCATCCTGCTCTAATGATAAAAAAATAATTGTTTCTGCGGCTTTTGTTGACAGCCTTATTACAAATTACACACAGCCCGATATATACAAGGCTGTTGAAACCGATCTTCAGTTCTGGAAAAACCGGATAGATCCACAAAACCCGGGCCTGGTAAATGAATTAAGATATGCTTCAACACTTACACAACGTTTTCATTTAGCAGGAGATATTAATGATATTGTTATAGCCGACAGTATTATATATACAGCCGACAAAGCTTTTGCTCATAAAGAACCTTCTCCTAACATGGCATTGGTACGTAACAGTATTTTGCAACATCGTTTTGCGGCAGCAGATTCATTGCTGGAGGAGGCAAAAAAAAATAATATCAAACCATATGAATCCATAGCCACTTCTTTTGATGTTGATTTTGAACTGGGCCGGTACCGGCTTGCAGAAACGGAATTAAAAAAGATAGCAGATGCGAAAGATTATGGTTACAATTTCCGCCAGGCAAAGCTTGCCCATTATAAAGGCGAAGTAGACAGCGCCATTGCAGCCATGCACCGGGCTGCAGAAATTGCCGATAAAAATATTCCCCTCAAACAGGCTGCATTATCAAACGAGGCCGATCTGAATTTGCATAGTGGTAATTTACAAAGAGCAAATGAGTTGTATGTTCAATCTATCTGCCTGAGTGCAGCCGATTTGCACTCCATCATGGGCCTGGGCTGGATTGCACTGGTACATGACAAAAATGATTCGCTTGCAGAAAAGATATTTACGTTTGTTCATGTTAAAACCAAAGCGCCGGATGTTATTTTCAAATTATCGCAGGTTGCCGATGCAAGAGGGGATACCGCTGCACAAATAAAATACGCAAACGAATTTGCTTATATAGTAACACAACCGGTTTATGGCAACATGTACAACAAATATGTTATTGAACTGTACACCGGCATTTTACATGAGCCTGCCAAAGCAGAAGCCATTGCCAAAAGAGATCTGCTGAACAGGGCCACACCTCAAACTTATGCCTGGTATGTGTGGACATTATATTGCAACGATAAAATAACTGAAGCAGATAAAATTTACCAGCAATATGTTTCGGGCAAACCGCTTGAAGGATTGGAATTATACTGGATGGGTAAATTTATGCAGGCACAAAAGAAAGGCTATAATGCCAAAGCATTTTTTAATGCAGCTCATAAAAACCGTTACGATCTGAGTCCATCCATGGTTAAAGATTTAGAAAAGGCGTTGAAAGAATAATGATTTAACTCGGGATAAAAAAAATACTGGCCAGGCAACCAACAACGGCATTAAAGGTATTGGGTTTGCTTTTCTTTATGTAAGAAGAAAATTATTGAGGCTGCTGTCTCATTTTAAAAGCTGCCACGCTTATACCACAAACAGGTATTA
>JAYVEQ010000045.1:0-11317 GCA_043748745.1 Chitinophagaceae bacterium
TGAATGGTGCTTTTTAGTTTAAAATCATCTGCATTTACAAAATAAATATTTGCAGAACCATCACTGATGATAAGGTCTGTTCCATTATTGCTAAGTCCCCAGCCTTCATAAGGCCAATTAAAAGTTTTTATAGGTTTGTCAATATTGTTTACATCATACACATAAACAATATGGCTTTGCCAGGTAAGCTGGTAAATTCTATTTTTAAAGATGGTAATACCTTCTCCAAAAATAGTGTCGGTTCCCATCATATGTTTTCTCTCCACTTTTCCGGTCTTATGATCCGTTATTCTTAACGAAGAGGTTTTAAAATCGCCGGTGCCTTCATACAACTTGCCTTTATAAAATTCAAGTCCCTGTGTATAGGCACTGGTATCATGGGGATACTCAGCTACAATAGTATAATTAATAGCCGGTGTTTTAGTCGGTACAATAGTTGGATCAATTGGCCCTTCGGTATCCTTATTATTACAGGCCGCTAAAATTATCAATGCAATAATTGCTGAATATTTTTTCATCTTATTTTTTAAAAGTATAAACAAAAGTAGGAAACTGTTTTATAGTACAGCCTTTTAACCGGTAAAAGATTGCAAATATTTAGTTAAGTACTTACCAGGCTTTCTGTTTTACGGTAATGAATATGCCGTTCTTTTAAATAATCCAGCATAAAATTAAAACAGGCTTCATCGTTACCAACCAGCTCGGACGGAAATATACCTTTTGCTGTAAACAGTTTTTGTATCAGCATAAAGCAGCCGTACAGGTATATCCTGTTGTGCGGCTCATTGATGAGGGTTGAGTCACTGCATCATATTCATCATAATGGAGATATAGCAGAGCGCCTGTAAAAATGTGCGTATGTTTTTTAGCGGTCAATTTTTATTTAGTTTTTCTGCTAACCAATTTCAATTCACTGATAATATTCTTTGCTTCGGCATATTTATCTACAATAAATAAAACATAACGGATGTCAACCATAATATTTCTGCAGATGGTTGGATCATAATTGATATCACTCATCGTGCCTTCCCAAACCCGGTCAAAATTTAAACCAATTAAATTGCCATAAGCATCCAGTGCCGGACTGCCCGAATTACCACCTGTTGTATGATTGGCCGCAATAAAACAAACCGGTTGGCGGCCATTAACACCATACCTGCCATAATCTTTTTTGTTGTAGAGGTCGATCATTTTTTTTGGCAGATCAAATTCATAATCGCCCGGTACATATTTTTCCATTACCCCATCCATGTATGTATAATAATCATATTTAACGGCATCTCTTGATTGGTACCCTTTTACATTACCATAAGTTACCCGAAGGGTACTGTTGGCGTCGGGGTAAAATGTTTTCTTGGTAAATACATCCATCTGAGCCTGCATATAAGTTCGCTGCAACTGGTTTATGTTGGCCTGTATTTCATTTAATTTTGGCGTAACATTATTGCTGTAGGTTTTCTGCATGTCCATACTTACCTGGAAAGCGATATCATTTTTAATGGCATCACAAACATCTTTTGCGTTATTACCGGTTAATAAGGTTTGTATGGATGCAAGTGAATTTAATTTTGTTTCTGAAAATAATTCGGAAGCTGCATTGGCGTAATTATTTTCAGCATGTTTTAAAAATCCTTTAAAGAAAGGCGAGATGTA
The DNA here is from genome assembly GCA_043748745.1 of Chitinophagaceae bacterium. Taxonomy (GTDB): domain Bacteria; phylum Bacteroidota; class Bacteroidia; order Chitinophagales; family Chitinophagaceae; genus Ferruginibacter. The sequence continues at coordinate 1,654 of JAYVEQ010000045.1, forward strand.
GTTTTCTTTCTGACCGGTTACATACATTTCCATCAACACTTCAAAAAGTTTCTGATCAACTGCAGCATTATATTCTCCAAACAATTCTTCCAGGGTTTTAAGTGCTTTTTCTTTTGCTGCAGTAAAGCCGGTTAACCCATTTTTTTCATATGCATTTACAATACTGTTCAGTTGGTTGGCAAACCCCAGTATCTCTATTTTTTGTGTTATCTCATTATAATAATCACGGGCATAGCCATAAGGCTCTATATCAGTATAAGCCTGCCTAAGATTTTTCAGCAGGTTTATATAAGCCAGGTTCATTTCGGGTTTGCTCATCACAATTTTTTCAAAACTGGTTTCCAACTCTTTTCTTTTGGCTACCGCATTCGTTTTTGTCAGGCCTAAAATTTCGCCCTGCCATTTTTTATAAGCATTGGCAATGTTTGCATATTTTGCTGCGTACTGAATTTTTATACCTTCATCCTTACGCATAAAGCCATCAATTACATTTAATGCTTTGGAACGGATGGCAATTTTTGCCGGATCGTTCACTCTTACGATTTGTTCAATGGCGCTGCTATGCAGGTATTCATTAGTGCGGCCCGGAAAACCAAAGACCATGGTGAAGTCACCTTCTTTAACACCATCCAGTGAAATACTTAAAGAACGTTTGGGTTTGTAAGGAACATTGTCTGCAGAATATGCTGCAGGCTTATTATCTTTTCCTGCATAAATCCTGAACATTGAAAAATCTCCGGTATGCCTTGGCCACATCCAGTTGTCGGTATCTTTTCCAAAATTACCGATTGATGATGGAGGTGCACCAACCAGTCGTATATCTTTGTAAGTTTCGGTTACAAATAAAAAATATTTATTGCCATCAAAAAAAGGCCGGATGAAAAGATCCTGGTATGTTTCTTTTTTTGCCGAAATTTTTAATGCTGCAATATTTTTATCAATTGTACTTTGCCTGTCTTTTTCATTTAGGTTATTGGTTACGCCATTTAATACGGCAGCAGAAACATCATCAATATGGATGATGAAGGTGGCAAACAAACCGGCATTCAGTAATTCCTGGTCGTGGTTATAGGCCCAGAACCCATCCCGTATATAATTATTTTGTATGGAAGAATGATTTTGTATGGCATCAAAACCACAATGGTGGTTGGTAAGCAGTAATCCTTTGTCAGAAATAACTTCGGCCGTACAGAAACCGCCAAAACTAACAATAGCATCTTTTAAACTTCCTTTGCTGATGTTATAAATATCTGCTGCATTTATTTTCATCCCCATCTTCTTCATTTCTTTTTCATTCATGGCCTGTAACAGTTGTGGCAACCACATCCCTTCTTCGGCAAAGCCTTTAATAAACAACGAAACACTGATGATAAGCAGCAGGAGATATTTTTTCATGATATTTTTTTGATTAGGCAAATTTAAACAATTAATAAGTTCCCTGCCATCCATTATTTAACCCTTTATTAGCAACCTTTGATTTCCGTGGCGTTATTTTTGATGAGTATTGTAAAATTAAAATCATGAAGAAAATTTTATTGTTATTGTCTGTTGCTTTTATCAGTATTCAATCGATATCAGCACAAACAATAAAAGGTTTGTTTGATAAGGTTACTAAAATTGCTCCGGCATCGTCCGATAACCTCAGCGATGATGATATAATCAGTGGGTTAAAAGATGCATTACGGGTTGGTACCGACAGCAGTGCTAAAAGACTGAGTAAACTGAATGGTTTTTTTGGCGATGCTGCCATTAAAATTTTAATGCCGGAAGAAGCAAAGAAAATGGAAAGAACACTCCGCAACTTTGGTATGGGCAGCCTTGTTGATAAAGCCATACTCTCTATGAACCGGGCGGCAGAAGATGCAGCCAGCGGTGTTGGAAATATTTTCGGGGATGCCATTAAGCAAATGAGTATTAAAGATGGTTTGCAAATATTACGGGGTGGAGATTTTGCTGCAACTGATTATTTAAAATCAATAACTACTAAAGAGCTTACTGAAAAATTCAGGCCGGTAATAGAAGCATCACTCATAAAAGTGGATGCCACAAAATACTGGAAAGATGTTTTTACTGCCTACAACAGGTTCTCTAATGCTCCTGTAAATACTGACCTTACTGCATTTGTAACAGAAAGAGCACTAAGCGGATTATTTTATAACATCAGCCTCGAAGAACAAAAGATCCGCAAAAACCCGGCTGCACAGGTTACCGACATCCTTAAAAAAGTTTTTGGTACAAAGATTTAATCACCGGGATTAAAAGTTATTAAATTATTACCTATTATTGCATATAAAATTGCCACTCCGTAGAAACGGAGTGACTTTTTAACGATTGCTTGCTATATGAAAAATTTAATTTCTTTTCTTTGCTGACTGGCTTCAGCGTAAAGGCTTAAAACTGCCTGCTAACGATTGATTGTTCCTTTTTAACGATTGCTGCTGTATGAACTATCATCTTTGTAAAACAAAACTAAGATGAGTTGAGTTATACAACTAATCAACTTCAGGGTGATTTTATCTTGCTTAAAGCCATGTTGAAAAGCTAAGACCCTTTGCAGTATTGATTTACAGAAAAATAAGTTTATGATGTCCAACCGTTCTACCGACATATTGGTTCAACTGATCAAATCTCTCGAAAAGTCGGAGAAAAGGCATTTTAAGCTCTATATTAAAAGAAGTTCATCCCGGGAAGATCTGAAGATCATCCAGCTTTTTGATGCCATTGATAAAAGTAAGGATTATGATGAAAAACTCATTTTAAAAAAATTACCCAGTATTGAAAAACCACAGTATGCCAATTTAAAAGCACACCTGTATAAAGAATTACTGGCCAGCCTGCGCTTATTAAAAAGCACCGAAAGTATAGACCTGCAGTTGCATGAACAACTGGATTATGCCCGGATACTTTACAATAAAGGTTTGTTCCTGCAAAGTTTAAAGATCCTGGAAAAAGTAAAGGACCTGGCTAAATCCTATCACCAGGAAAGTTTTTTAATACAGGTCATCTCGCTGGAAAAAAAAATTGAGACCCTGCATATTACCCGGAGCGGCGAGGGTGCAGCAGACCGGTTGACTGAAGAAGCGAATGATGTGAATGATCAGCGAACCATGATAACCGGTTTATCAAATTTAGCTTTGCAACTTTATCAATGGTATGTAAAATACGGCCATGCCCGTAACGAAAAAGATGAAAACGGTGTAAAACAGTTCTTTAAAACAAACCTGCAGGTTGATACAAAAAAAATAAAAGGATTTTATCAATTGTTATACCTCTATCAAAGCTATTGCTGGTATGCATTTATACGCCAGGATTTTTTAATGTACTACCGGTATAGTAAAAAATGGGTTGATCTTTTTAACCGGGAGCCATTGATGATCACGGTAGAGACCGGCCATTACATTAAAGGGATGCACAACCTGTTAACGGCCAATTTTAATTTGCGCAACTTTAAACAGTTTGATAATTATTTATCCCGGTTCGAAAGATTTACCCTTTCCAAAGTTGCCAACCAGCATGATAATTTCCGTATGCAGGCCTTTGTGTATGTAACCAGCGCAAAAATAAACCAACACTTAATGAAGGGAACCTTTGGTGAAGGATTAAAACTGGTTCCATTCATTGAAAAAGGGTTGGATGAATTTTCCATGTATATCGACAGGCATCGTGTGCTGGTAGTACAATACAAAACTGCCCTGCTTTATTTTGGTAATGGTAATTATGAAGCATCAATTGATCACCTGCAAAAGATCATCAATGGGCCGCTGGATATGCGTATTGATCTGCAGTGTTATGCCCGCCTGCTGCACCTGATGGCGCATTTTGAAATGGGCAATGATGCGATCATTGAATCATTGATCAAATCAGTTTTCCGTTTTATGTCGAGGATGGAAAACCTTACTGCAGTTGAGGAGGAGATGTTTAAATTTTTAAAGAATAATGTATACGAATCTGCCGAAAAACTAAAACCGGGGCTTAAAAAATTATTGCAACAGATCAAACAGTTTGAAAAAAACCGTTTTGAAACCCGGGTATTCTCTTACCTCGATATTATCAGCTGGGTTGAAAGTAAAGTATATGAAAAACCAATGAGTACTATTGTTCATGAAAAGTATTTACTGAGCAGGCACCGCTGATCACCCGGAAAAATTTTATCTGTAGAAGCTTCCAGGATAAAGCTGGCAGGTTTGTTTTGTACAGTTTTTGCTGGCGGGTATTGTAATTGATGAGTTGATTGTATATTTTTATAAAAAATAAGCAAAATGAAAAGATCTCTCTTTCTTAAAGCCATTATCTGCATATCATTATTGTTTATTTCAATACTGGTTTTTGCACAGGCAACACGTACCTGGGTATCGGGCGTGGGTGATGATGTAAATCCCTGCAGCCGCACGGCTCCTTGTAAAACATTTGCAGGAGCCATCAGTAAAACTGCTGTGGGAGGGGAGATTAATGTTTTGGATGCAGGGGGCTATGGCGCAGTTACTATCACTAAATCTATTACCATTGATGGTAAAGGTGCACAGGCATCTATTCTTTCCAGCCTTACAAACGGCATTATCATTAATGCACCTGATGCAGTGGTTACCATACGTAATTTATCCATTAACGGTGCCGGTACAGGAATTAACGGTATTAAAATCATTGCAGCTAAAAAAATTTTCATTGAAGATTGTACCCTGGTAAATTTTACACAAAAAGGCATTGAAGTAAATACATCAAATCCCTGTACCGTTGTACTCAACAATGTTACCGTTCACAATGCCGAAGATGCCCTTGCTGTAACCAATGCGGGGGGCTCAGTAATCATAAAAGACTGCAGGTTTCAAACGGTCAGCAATGCCGGTATTAATTTATTAAACGGGCAGGTAACAGTAAGCCATTCCAATATATCAGATTGTAAAATCGGGGTAATGACAGCATTAAAAACTACTGTTTCACTTTCCAATAGCGTGATCAGCAATAACGACACGGCTTTGCAGGCTGCTGGAACCATTGCTTCTGCAGGAAATAACCTGATGGTTGGCAATAAGGTGCAGGGTACTGCAATGACTGTTTTTAAACTGCAATAGCGGAGATATTGAGATAGCTAAAATACACCGGGCAATATTGTATTATTAGATCAGGTAGTGTATGCCTTGATAATTTTTACATTTTCCTGAACAGCATTGTTAATATCCTTGGAATAGTAGTTCTGTCATCTTCATCAAAATATTCATTGAGTTCGGTTATTTCAAAACCATTTTTTTCTGTTGCCTGCATAAAATCTGAAATATGATGATTGAAACAGGTAAGCACCTGTTCTCCTTTATCAGTATTAAACCGGGCTTTGCTGCCGGCATATTGTTTAAAAGGGTGCAGTTCGCCTATATAAACATATCCGCCTTTTGTAACTGTTTTTGAAACTTCGTAAAAAACAGCATCAAGGTTTTCGATATGCTCCAGTACCAGGCTAAAACTTACCAGGTCATACGGTGTTTTTACAAAGCTCCATTCCTGTGTAATATCAGCCTGTATGAAATTTACTTTATCAGTATTAATTTTTTCTTTTGCCCTGGCCAGCATCTCATCCGAAAGATCAACAGCCACAATTTTATTTGCTTTGCTGATAAACCATTCTGTATTTTTTCCGGTACCGCAACCAATTTCCAGGCAACTGTTAAATGTTATGTTAGCTAAAGTATTCTGTAATGCAACAGCTTCAAGATCTCTTGTGGGGTTAATATTGGTATCGTATTGTGCCGACCAGCTGTCGTATGCTTTCCTGGTGTTCATACAGAAACTTTGTTTAATGTAAATATCAGAAAGAAAAATTACTTACTGATTCAAATTATTTCATGGGTAAAAACATATCAACTGCAGTAAAACAGAATACTTCTGTTAAAGCATTGGTTTTTGGTTTAAATTTGAAGTATGATAAAAACAAAGCTGTTAATAGCTATTATCCTGTTGCCTTTATTTACAGCCGCTCAAAATTTTGGAGGCAATCCATCTTCAATAAAATGGAAACAGATCAATACCGAAAAAGTAAGGGTGATCTTTCCAAAAGGGTTAGACAGCCAGGCAAACCGTATTGCAAATATTGTGACTTTATTAGGTGGTTCCACTACCGGTACAATTGGTACTGTGCAACGCAAATGGAGCATTGTACTCCAGAATCAAACAACCATACCCAATGCCTATGTTCGCATGGCACCTGTTATGAGCGAATTGTATATGACGCCCCCACAGAATAATTTCTCTACCGGAAGTATCCGTTGGGATGATAATCTGATCATTCATGAAGACAGGCATATTCAACAGTTCAGCAACTTTAATAAAGGCATTGCAAAATTTGCTTCCATTTTTCTGGGGCAGGAGGGACAACTTTTGGCAGATGGTATTTTTATTCCCAATTATTTTTTTGAAGGCGATGCCATCTGGCAGGAAACACTGGTAAGCAAGCAGGGCCGGGGCCGGATGCCTTCGTTATACAATGGCTTCAAATCACTTTGGCTCGAAAATAAAAATTATAAATGGATAAAGATCCGCAGTGGATCGTTAAAAGATTTTGTGCCCGATCATTACCCATTGGGGTATATGATGGTAGCTTATGGCAATGATAAATATGGTGATGATTTCTGGAAAAAAATTACTGATAATGCCCTGCACCTCCGGGGATTTAACAAGGGCATAAAACGTTATTCCGGAAAACATTTCCTGCAGTTTTATGCAGCAGTAATGGATTTTTTTGCAAAGCAAGCTATATTACCCAACAGTAAAACAACTGCACTCAATTATATTACCGGCACACAAAAGAATAATGTTGTTGATTACCAGTTTCCGGTATTTATTGGTAACGATAGTATCCTTGTATCAAAACAATCTTACAAAGCACCGTCTGCTTTTTACCTGCTAATAAATGGTAAGGAAGAAAAATTACGTGTAAAAGATCTGTCGCTTGATGAATATTTTTCTTACCGCAATGGAAAAATTATTTATGCTGCGTATCAGTCAGATCCGAGGTGGGGCAACAGGGATTACAGTGTTATAAAACTGTTTGACATTTATACAAGGGAACAAAAACAGGTGAGTTTCAGATCAAAATATTTTTCACCGGATATTAATGAAGGCGGAACAGAAATTTTAGCGGTAAACGTTAAGCCCGATGGAAATAATAACCTGGATCTTTTAGAAACTGCATCAGGAAAAATTATCCGTTCGCTGCCCAATCCGCATAATTATTTCTTTACACAAACAAAATATGTAACTGGTAATACTGCTGTTTCTGCTGTTCGCAATCCCGAAGGGAAAATGGCATTGGTTAAAGTAGATCTTGCAAGCGGCGAAACAGAAACATTAACGCCTTTTAGTTTTAATGTAATGGGTTACCCGTTTGTAAAAGGTGATACTGTATTTTTCAGTTGTATGAATAATAATGCCGATAAAATTTTTGCGGTTTTGATCAGCAGTAAAAAGATATTCAGGATTACAGATAATGTAAATGGTATTTATTACCCGGCATTAAATGAAAAAGGGGAGATGCTGGTAAGTGCTTTTTCAGCAGAGGGATACAGGCTGGCAAAAATCAATACCTCAACTGCAGGCTGGGCAGAGGTTTCGGCAAGTGATTTTAGTAATACCCCCGATCTGTATACTCCCCATTCATTACAAAAAAACAACAGCGCCAATATACTTTACACATTACCTGACACAAAAAATAATATAACAAAATATAGAAAAATATTCCGCCTGTTCAGCTTTCACAGCTGGCGGCCGGTGGTAGAAGACCCGGAATATGGCTACGAATTTTACAGCGATAATGTGTTGAGCAGTTTCAGTAATAAACTTTTTTATAAATACAACTATACCGACAGAAGCCATACCGTGGGTTTTACCGGAACCTATGCCGGATGGTTTCCTGTACTTAGTTTAAATGCAGAGCACAGTTTTAGCCGCAGCATTGATACAGCAATTGGCAAACCGGTTAAGTTTAATACGGCCAAATTACAGGGAAGCATCAGCCTGCCGCTGAGTTTTGTGGGCGGGCGAACCAATAAATTTTTAAACCTTGGCGCAGGATATAATATTGAACCTTTCTTTTACAGGGGCATTGGTAAAAATGTTTTTAATAACAAAGCCATTGATTATGTAAATGCATTTTTTTCTTTTACCAACCAGAGCAGGCGGGCGAGGCAAAATATTTTTCCGCACTGGGCGCAAAGCATAGCGCTCACATACCGTGATGCCTTTACCTTCCGCGACAGTCATAAGTTTGTGGGCAATTCAGCCTTTTATTTTCCGGGCCTGTTTACCAACCACAGCCTGGTTATAAATGCCTCTTATCAAAAACGGGATTCACTGCCCGACCTCTTCAGTAAAACATTTTCTTATTCACGTGGGTACGAGGCGCTGAGCACCCGCCGTATGTATAAGCTGGGCGTTAATTATCATTTTACACTGCTGTATCCCGACTGGGGTTTTGCCAACCTGCTTTACTTTCAGCGCATTCGTGCCAATGCATTTTATGATTATACCAATGCAAAGGCCAGGGTTAGCGGAGTACTTACCGAAATTAAAAACCGCAGCACCGGTGCCGAGTTGTATTTTGATATGAAAGTGCTGAATGCATTGCCGGTCAGCATCGGCATTCGGTTTGCTCATTTGCTGGATACCGATCTTAATTTTCCTGCTGTAAGAAACCGCTGGGGAATTATTTTACCCATCGGGTTGATTCCTGAATAAAAAACCGGAACGGTGGAGGAAATACCGTTCCTGATGATGGCGAGTCCTGCGGCTTGTACACAAAGCCTGGGCAGAAACTCGCCTGAGAAACAGAAATAATTATTACTGACCTCAGCCGCAGCCGCAATATGGACAACAGTACCTGTGCAGTGAGCCTTTATTTTTATTAAAGAAACATTTTTTTAAAATAAGAAAACCAACAGATAAACAAGGATGCCGGGTAGTTCATATCAGCACATATGTGCAGCTGGCTATACCAGCGTTGTTGTATTTGTGCCATAACCAACAAGTTTTACTGCAAACACAATTAAAACTTATTATTTCATAAGTTTGATTTATTGTTTGGTATAATCAGATAACTTTATTAATTACACATTATATTTCATTTATTCAGGTTTAAAACTTTTATTATGTCACAGAAAATGCTTGTTACCAATTATAGTTATAGTGTTACCGGCGAGGAGTTTAAAAATATGGTTGCTCAGCTTGCCGGGGCATTTGCCGATGTGCCCGGATGCCTTTGGAAAATCTGGCTGATAGATGAGCAAAAAAAAGAAGCAGGGGCCGTTTACCTGTTTAAGAATGATGAGTCATTGCAAAATTTTAAAGCAAGTCCATTGGTTGCTTCGGTACTTTCACATCCTGCATTAAGTAATTTTGATTTAAAGGAAAGGGATATCCTTACAGAGGTGAGTGAAATAACCCGTGCACCACTGATGTAACCAATTGCGCCGCCATGAAGAGTGGTGAACGATTTAAAAAAGCATTAGGCTAAGCCAAATTAGGGAGTATCAATTTAATCCCTGCCTTGAAGCCCGCACGGACGGCACTGGCAAAGGGAGGTCAATTAAGGAGTTTATTTTTTTTAATGAACCCAGTTGGTTGTTGGTACGCCAGCGCTGCATTACCTGCCCTCCGCCTTGGTTGGAGACACGAACCTTTA
>JAYVEQ010000046.1:0-30155 GCA_043748745.1 Chitinophagaceae bacterium
AAAAAAATCGGAACGTGTACGTTTTACACAATATTTTCCACAGCCATAATTTTCCTGAAAATTTCCTTTTATATTGCGCATTCAAATAACTAAATGCCCATGAGTTTTTCTCCTTTCAAAGTTCCCTATCCTGTCGATGATCAATTTGTTAAACGCATTGCGTATTTCAGTATGGAGTTTGCTGTGCACCAGCCGCTGAAGATTTATAGCGGTGGGTTGGGATTTTTAAGTGGCTCTCATATGCGGAGTGCATATGAATTGCGTCAGAATTTGGTAGGCATCGGCATTTTATGGAAATACGGATATTATGACCAGGCCAGGAACCAGGATCAAACCCTGCAGGTACAGTGGAATGAAAAGATCTATAATTTCCTGGAAGATACCGGTATAAAGTTTCGGATTGATATTCATGAACACCCGGTTTGGGTAAAAGTTTTATATCTGAATCCCGAGACATTTAAATCGGCACCATTATTTTTATTAAGCACCGATTTGCCGGAAAACGATTATGTTTCTCAAACCATTACTCATCGATTATATGATGCCAATGTGGCAACTAAAGTAGCGCAGTTTATTTTACTTGGCGTAGGTGGTGCAAAATTAATGGATGAGTTAAACTTTAATCCGGAACTGTATCATCTGAACGAGGCACATGCTGTTAGTTCAGCATTTTATTTATTTAAGAAATTCGGTAATAAAGAAGACGTAAAAAAACGCCTGGTATTTACAACACATACACCTGAAGAAGCCGGTAATGAAAAACATGATATACACCTGTGTGAAAAAATGGGCTATTTCTGCGGAATGAAAATTGATGAAGTTCGGGAACTTACCGGTATGGAAGGTGATCAGTTTAATCATTCATTGGCAGCATTGCGGTTTGCAAAATTAGCCAATGGCGTAAGCCAGTTACATGGTGAAGTTAGCCGGAAACTCTGGAAAAAATATGAAGGCATTTGTGATATAAAAGCCATTACCAATGCACAAAACTGGCAATATTGGGCTGATAAGCAACTTTATCATTTCATGGATGATAATAATGAAACAGGGTTTGATGACCGGAAAAATTTTTTAAAAAAACGGGCATTTGATGTAGTTGCAGACCAGACGGGAAAATTATTTAAACCCGGTGTGTTTACTATTGTTTGGGCACGCCGGTTTGCAGGTTATAAAAGAGCTGAATTGCTGACCAGAGATGAGGAAAGATTTGAAGCCTTATTAAATAATCCAAAATACCCCGTACAGATTATTTGGGCGGGAAAGCCTTACCCCGTTGATTATCCGGCTATCAGTGATTTTAATATGCTTGTTCATTTAAGCAAGAAGTATGATAATGTAGCAGTTTGCGTAGGTTATGAACTGGGTTTAAGTAAACGGTTAAAGCAGGCTTCGGATCTTTGGTTAAATAATCCAAGGGTACCAAGAGAAGCAAGCGGAACAAGTGGCATGACAGCTGCAATGAATGGCGCCGTTAACTGCAGTACAAACGATGGATGGATATGTGAATTTATTAATCATGGCAATAATGGCTTTGTAGTGCCTCCGATTGATTATGAAAATATAAGTGTGCATGAGCAGGATGAATATGATCTGAATAAACTGTACGATATTTTGGAAAACCAGGTGCTGCCCTTGTACTACGATGATCATGAAGTGTGGCGACAGATCATTAAAAACGGAATGAAAGATGTTCGCTGGCAGTTTGACAGTAACAGGATGGCAAAAGAATATTACGAGATCTTATATAAATAAAAATTGACAACATCCCTGTAATAAGGGATATTTTAGTTTTACATTAAAGAAGATAAACTTTTATTGATGCAGGCGTATTCTAAAAAATTAGAAATCAGGTGGGCTGATCTTGACCCCAATTTTCATGTGTTGCATTCAAAATATTATGACTTTGGCGCTTACTGCCGTATGGCTTTTTTGACGGAGCATGGAATTACACCGGCTATAATGATTGAGAAAAATATCGGTCTCATCATTTTCAGAGAAGAATGCTTGTTTAAAAGAGAAATAAAATTTGGAGACGAATTACTGGTAAATGTAAAACTGAGCAAATGTACTGCTGATGCAGGCAGATGGTCAATGATTCATGAACTATGGATAAATGGAAATACACTGGCTGCTGTAATTAACCTTGATGGCGCATGGATGGATACTAAAATAAGAAAACTGGCTAAACCTCCTGAATTATTTAAAACAGGTTTTGATCTTTTTCCAAAAACCGGAAATTTTAATCAATAAGGTTTTTAAAATAATTTTTTTAATGTCATTTTGCTGACATGAATGTAAAATCCGGCAATCTACATTTGTAAAAAAATAAATCATGAAAAAATCTTTCTTTCTTGTATCCTTTTTATTATCCCTTTCCATTTTATTATTTGCACAAACAGAAACAGTTTATCCCGAAGGATTAAAAGCAGGGGATATAGCTCCCGGTTTTACTGCAAAAGATCAGGATGGAAAAACAGTCAGTTTAAAACAGGCTTTAATGAAAGGCCCTGTTGTAATGCTTTTTTACAGGGGGCAATGGTGCCCTTTTTGTAATAAACAATTAAGCCATTTTTCAGATTCCATGCAAATGTTAACCGCTAAGGGAGCAACAGTATTTGCCATAACACCCGAAACAACTGAGAATATTAAAAAAACAATTGAAAAAACAAGAGCAATCTTTCCGGTTATTGAAGATGAAGGCATGGCTATAATGAAATCATATAAAGTGAATTTTATGGTTGATGAAAAAACAATAGCAAAGTATAAAGGTTATGGGATAGATTTTGATAAAGCCAATGGCGGTAATGGCGCTAATCTTCCGGTGCCTGCAACTTATATCATTGGTAAGAATGGAAAAATAAAATACGTATTCTTTAATACTGATTACAGAAAGCGGGCTTCAGTTAAAGACATCCTTGATAATCTGTAATGATATTTTCTCTAAATAAAGTGTTGCAAATAAATATCTTTGCAACACTTTTTTATGTTTAGTGCCACCATTAATTTATATAAGAATGCTTATACCGGTTTAAACCGGCGTATGTGGCTGCTTGCCATTGTCATGCTGATAAACAGAAGCGGCACGATGGTATTACCCTTTATGACATTGTATTGTAAGCACATAGGCTACAGCACAAAACAGGCCGGACTTGTTGTAGCAATCTATGGCATTGGCTCAATGGTGGGCGCTTTTTTTGGAGGAAGGATAAGTGACCGTTTTGGATTTTATTATACACAGTTTTTCGCTTTGCTCTGTGGGGGTATTTTGTTTATTACACTGGGGCAGATGAACACTTATCTTTCTATTTGTATCTGCACATTTTTTTTAAGTATGGTCAATGAGTCTTTCCGGCCGGCTAATGCAACAGCAGTTGCACATTACAGCACATCGCAAAACCGTACACAATCTTTTTCTGTAGTTCGCCTGGCCATTAATTTGGGTTGGGGAGTAGGGGGTGCGCTTGGAGGTTTTTTAGCTTCAGTTAATTATCATTTATTATTCTGGGTTGATGGATTTACCAATATCAGTGCAGCATTATTATTATTATTGTTATTGCCAAAAGTATCTCTGGCACAGCAACAAAATCTTTCCAAATCAAAGCCTGTATTTGTAAAACCGGCACCGGCATATGCTGATAAAACTTTTCTTTATTTTATTGGTTTACAAATATTATTTGCCATTTGTTTTTTCCAGTTATTTACAACTATTCCATTGTATTTTAAAGAGAACCTGCATATCAATGAATTCTGGATCGGCGTTTTAATGGCCATAAACGGTTTGCTTATTGCTTTATTTGAAATGGTAATTGTTTTTAAACTGGAAGGACGCCATCCGTATCTCCGCCTGATGACTTACGGAACAAGTATTATGGCTATTGCTTTTTTTGTTTTGAATATTCCTTTGTTCAGTGGATTTTTAATTGCATCAATCTCCATGTGGTTGATAACTTTTGCCGAAATGGTTGCCATGCCATTTATGAATTCCTATTATATTTCCCGGAGTACTGAAGGCAACCGTGGACAATATGCCGCATTATACACAATGGCCTGGAGTGCAGCACAGGTAATAGGCAGTACCAGCGGTACCCAGATTGCCTATGCAGCGGGATTTAATAATTTATGGTGGATTATAGGAGGTATCTGTTTACTGACTGCAGCAGGGTATCATTTTCTGTATAAAAAAAGTTAATGTCTTTTTGCTGACAAACCTTTTCCTTTTAAGTATCGTACTTTGGAAAAATATGATTATGAAGAAAGTGATTTATTATATAGCCGGGTTAGCAATTATTTCCACAGCTTTATTCTATACTAATTCATCAGCTGCTAATAAAAAAAAGGAGAAAACAGTAAATAGTAATGAAGCGGCAGGATTTGTTGTAATGGAACTTTTTACCTCACAGGGTTGCAGCAGTTGCCCTGCTGCCGATGAAATATCAGGAATGTATGCACTTGAAAATGATGAACACATTATTCCGCTTGCCTTTCATGTTGATTACTGGAACCGGTTAGGCTGGATTGATTCGTTCAGTAACAGCTTATATTCCCGGCGGCAAAGCGAATATGCAGAAAGATTTGCTTTGGAATCCATCTATACACCCCAGCTTATCATTAATGGAAAAAAACAACTTGTAGGGAGTGATAAAAATAACATTGCAACAATTACCAGTGAATTTTTAAAGGAAAAATCTCCAGTAATTATAAAACTAACAGCCATCAAAACAGCAGAGAATAAAGTTGAAGTAAACTATACATTAAACAAAATCCTTCCCCATTCAGCTATTAATGCGGCTTTGGTACAACGAAATGTTATTACGCAGATTAAAGCAGGGGAGAATCGTGGTTTAAAACTGAATAATCACAATGTAGTAAGAGATTTTAAAACAATGCAATTAACAAATGCTGAAGGAAATTTTATTCTGCAATTGCCAAGAGGGAGCAGTTCCGCCAATTACCAGGTCGTATTATTTGTACAGGAAAACAGTTCCGGTATCATACAAGGAGCCGTAAAAGAAAATTGTAAATAAATAGATTGCTTTTCCTGTTTTCTTATTTATATGTACTTGCAGAAATTGCTTTAGCAGTTATCGGCATATCCTGTCCCATTAACTGAAAGCTTCCGGTTATATCTGATGTTGTATTCTTTTTCTTAACCTGGCCGGTCAAAATATCTGTAGTCATTTCACCGGTGGTTTTTGTGTTACTTTTAAATTCAATTTGCATGCCCTGCATATCAATTTTATTTACAGCTGTTGTAACAGCATCAAGCTGAATTAAAGCTTCATTGGCCGTTATTGATCTTAATGTATAGGAACGAATTGTTTTTATCTCCTTTTCAATTGTTGTATCAGACCAACTGTCACCTGTTTTTTTACCTATTGGAATTAAACCAAATGCACCTGAAACCACCCCTTCATCAGAGCTTTCTGAAAACATGTTCAGTAGACCCTGCATAGGATTTTCTTCATCTGTATCCTTATTTTTAATTTTCTTATTATCTGTTAAGGCTAAACCGGTATTATTATCAATAATAATATCTACTGGCTTATTCAGCTTTTCGTCAAAAGTTTTTGCCATATCAGCATTATTATCTTCTTTTTTTTCCGAATCATAATTGGTAGGTTGCCCCATCATGTTCATATTAACCTTAAGCTTTGTTAAGGTATTGCTGATAGTATAAGAATTAGTCGTACTGTTTTTTACATCCAGTGTATTTTCACTGGATGAACTACTGTTTAAATCCATACCCATCCCTAAATTGGCTTCAATTGTAATAACACTTTCCACAACTATCTTTTGTCCATTGGACAGTTTAATTTTGGCTAAAGGAGATTTAACGGGGGTAGATGTCTGAGAAAAAACAAGAGTGTTAATCAATAAGCCCGTTAATATAAATATGATCTTTTTCATTTTCAAATTTTAGATAGACTGCAAATGTATAAACAAACAGAATATGGCAGGAAGTTGTTTAAAAATTTGTGTAAAATTTATAAATTCAAGTTGAAATGGGGCAAAAAATAAGGGCTACTCAGTTTCTGAATAGCCCTAAAAGGTTTTGATGGTGAGGTTTTAGCCTACTACTTTCACATTAACTGCGTTCATTCCTTTTTTGCCTTCCTGCAAATCGAACTCAACGCTGTCGCCTTCTTTAATATCGCTAATTAATCCGCTAACGTGTACAAAAGTTTCTTTGTTTGAGTCGTCATGCTTAATAAAACCGAATCCTTTTTCTGAATTGAAAAACTTTACGGTGCCTTTTTGTGTGTCCATTTTTTTAATTGTATTGTATTAATAATGTGCAAATATAGTCTTTTATTAATAATTGAGAAGAATTATTAATAAAGATTTAACGTTGTTTTCTTATCTCAACTACTTCAATATCAAAAATAAGTATACTGTTTGGCGGGATTACGTTTAAGTTTCTTATAGAATATGCCATGGTTGAAGGAATGATAAGCGTGATTTTACCTGCCTGCCTGCAAAACGGCAGACCAGTTTGCCAGCCCTTAATTAATCTTTTTAAAGGGAAAACAGCAGGTTTATCTTTGGTTTCATCAAATACAAAACCATTTAATAATTGTCCTTTATAGTTTACAACCAGGGTGTCATTTACAGAAACCATATCCCCGTTGCCTTCTTTCAGGATCTTATAATAAACTCCATTTTTGCTCCCGGTCGTATCAATTTTTCCATTTTGGATGGCTGATAAAATCATTTCATTTTCCTTTTTTGATTCAATTAAACTATCTGCATTTTTATAAAGATCAATAACCGGCTTTTCAATATTAGCCTTTCTGGAAAACTCATCATTAAATTGAACATTAGCTTCTTTAAATCCTCCATTCCATAAATAAAATTTATTATCCTCAATACCTGCACCATAATCAATTCTGTCTCCGGCCTTTCCTGTTGCATCAAAACTGAATTTGGCTGTAGTTAATTCTTTGCATTCTCCATTCTCGTTTCTTATCCACTGGTTACCAAAAAATGCTTTACGATTAAGTTGTCCATTGTTGCCCCAAAAATTTTCAACAAATGAATATAATTTCCGCAGGGGTTTGCCATCTTTAGGAGCTTTAAATGCAGCTATCAATTTCCATTTTTGCAACTCCGGTAAATAAAAGTATCCGGTATATGTAGTAGTATTTGCTGCACTGTCAACTGTTGCTGTAACTAAAAATTTATAGGTCTTTTCCGTTTTCCAGTCATATATCCAGTGACTGTGACCACCTGTTCCTTCATTTCCAAATCCATCTGTAAAAACATCTTCACCTTTTGCGATCAGCTGTACTTTATTTTCTGCCGTTACTTTATTTCTGTCAACAGCTTCATTGCCGGCATCCCACACTGAAAAAATTACCCTGCGCTCTGTAGCACTGTTAACCTGTATACCAAAATATCCCCTGGCAAAACCACATGCCATATAGTAGCTGTGTAAAATATCTGAACCTTTAGGAATAGTTATTTCATTGTAAAAAGAAACAACTTTCAGACTATCCGGCAGGGGATAAAATAAGTGTACAGATGCTGAGTTTCTTCTGGATTTTGTATTAATGTGAATGTGTTTAGTTGCATTACCACTTAACTCCAGCGATTTTATATCTGCAATGTTATCTGTTTTTTTTGCAGATGAAGTAATAGTAAGTTGATAAAACCCTGTATCACTGATTTGAACAGTACCGATATTAACTGGTTTAAAATTTTTGGATTGTGGAACCTGGATATTAAAATTTCTACCTGCAAAAGACACCCTTAATGTATTGCCTGCTTTATCATTTCTCAATAATAACGATAACTGAAGAGTGCCTGTACTGCGGATCTTGAAATAAAACTGTATCTGTTGTTTATTGTTTGTCCAGTTATGTAATCCAATTTTTTCAGCAAACATGTTACTATTATCATCCCCGTTACTCTCCTCGGCAGGCACAGCATAAGCAGTACAGGCTGGTATGGATATTCCGGATTGTGCCATTGCCCGAAAGTGGGGCATTAATATAAGAATTATTAAAACAACACTATACCCTCTTTTCATAAAAATATTTTGTTGATCAAACTTAATATTATTAATCAGGAATCATTTTAAAAAATAGTTTTTAAAAAAATATTGGTTACCGTATAAAATATGGCTAACTTTATTTCATCGATTGCCTGCCATTTTTAGTAGTCTTAAATTTTTTTATGCAGCATTTAATTACGACCGAAATTACAGGTTCAGGTAGTTATATTCCTGATTATGTAAAAACCAACGCGGATTTCACATTAAACAATTTCTATGCCGAAGATAATACTGCATTGGATATAGATCCTCACATTATTGTTGAAAAATTCAAGCAGATTACCGGTATTGAAGAAAGAAGATACGTGCCGGATAATATTGATTCTTCTGACATGGCTGCGATAGCTGCGAAAAGAGCAATTGAAGATGCAGGCTGTGACCCGGAAACAATTGACCAGATTATTGTAGCCCATAATTTCGGGAATGTACTTAAACACACTATTCAAACAGATGTATTGCCTGCACTGGCTTCAAGGGTTAAGCATGCATTGAAAATAGATAATCCTTCCTGTGTTGCTTATGACATTTTATTTGGATGCCCCGGATGGTTGCAAGGTGTTATTCAGGCCGATGCTTATTTTAAAGCAGGTATTGCAAAGAAATGCCTGGTAATCGGCACTGAAACGCTATCCCGTGTGCTTGATGTTTATGACCGGGACAGTATGATCTTTTCTGATGGCGCAGGTGCATGTATTTTAGAAGCCAGGAATTCAGCAGAAACCAATACCGGTATTTTAGGGGCAAGTGTGCAATCGCATTGCCAGGGCGAAGTGAATTATTTAAATATGGGTAAATCAAATTATCCTGGTTCAGACCCCAGTGTCAGGTATATAAAAATGAAGGGAAGAAAAGTTTATGAATACGCCATGAAATATGTGCCCATAGCAATGAAGATTTGCCTGGATAAAAGTGGAATAAAGATCAGTGAACTGAAAAAAGTTTTTATTCACCAGGCCAATGAAAAAATGGATGAAGGGATCATTAAAGAATTATACAAGCTTTATGGTATAGCAAATGTTCCGAAAAATATTATGCCAATGAGTATTCATAACCTCGGAAACAGTTCAGTTGCAACCATTCCAACTTTATATGATATGGTTAAAAAAGGCCTGATGCCAGACCATAATCTGAATAAAGACGATGTTATTTTATTTGCTTCAGTAGGGGCAGGAATGAATATTAATGCCGTTTGTTACAGGGTATAAATACAATAAGCTTTAACTTTATATAAGGTATAAGGCAGGTTAAAAATATCCTGTATTTAAATAAATTCGGATAAGAGCCTTAATTAGCCTACATTTGCAAGAAATTACAACATGGTAAACGAATTAATTACAAAATTTTTAGAGCCAACGCATCTTGCTAAAACATCCGTGAAGATTGAATTTAAGAAGCGGAATACGATTGTTGGAATATTTGTAAGCTCTCCGGACTACGAAGACTTAAAGGCAAAAAATTTCTGGCGAATTGTTTCTGAAACGCATATTCCTGAATGGAAGAAAACCAATGATAACAAGTTATCTAAAATTTTCAGTGGTTCAGAATTCACCAGGT
Source organism: Chitinophagaceae bacterium (assembly GCA_043748745.1). GTDB lineage: Bacteria > Bacteroidota > Bacteroidia > Chitinophagales > Chitinophagaceae > Ferruginibacter. The sequence continues at coordinate 9,608 of JAYVEQ010000046.1, forward strand.
TAACTGTTGCAAAAGAGAAGAAAGAAAGCTAAACCCTCTTTAGTTTCCTTGAAAAGAAAGAACATATATTATTTTAATAAAAAAGGACACATGCTTAATGTGTCCTTTTTTGTTTCTTTTATGGGGTTAAAAATTTCTCCCGGTATTCCCCCTGGGTTTAGGTAATTCCTTTCTTGGTATTTTTTCATCTCGTTGTGCGGTGTTGTAAACAAACGAAGCAATAACAGTAGCTGCCTGTTTTAAATCATCTGGTACCAGGTGATCATAAGTATCCATATTGGTATGATGAGTTCGAGTATCATATTCAATAGCATCCTGTATGAACTGAAATCCCGGAATACCAACTCCATCAAATGATTGATGGTCTGTTCCACCTGTATTATCGATCGTTATTGTTTTTGCACCCAGATCATAAAATGGTTCAAGCCATTTTGCAAAGATGGGCCTTGCAGCTTCATTGCCCTGTAAATAAATGCCACGGATCTTCCCCGTACCATTATCCAGATTGTAATAAGCCGAAACTTTTTCATGCTCGGGTTTCAAAACCATGTCAACCGGATCTGCAAAATGATTTTTAACATAGCCTCGTGAACCTAACAATCCCTGTTCTTCACCGCTCCATAACGCAATGCGGATAGTTCTTTTTGGCTGTAAGCCTGTAGTTTTAAGTATCCGTATCACTTCCATCATTACAGCACAACCTGCAGCATTATCTGTTGCACCGGTTGCGCCATGCCAGCTGTCTAAGTGGCCACCAATCATTACAATTTCATTTTTTAAAACCGGATCGGTTCCTGGAATTTCAGCAACAACATTATATCCTTTGATATCATTCGGATAAAATTTTGTTTTTACATCGGCTTCTATTTGCACTTTTTCCCCGGCATTAACCAGTCGTTGAAGCCGTAAATAATCATCGCTTGATAACATCACCCAGGCATAATTATTTTCCGCATCTTTTGCATACGATCCGCCATTTTGTACAAAAACGGTTCCGTCATTTCCACGGCCGTTCATACTTAATACCAATGCAGGTTTCTCTGCTTTATAAAAATCTCCCATCTGGCGTTGTAATACCTGTTGCTGGCGCCTTGCAGCCATCTGCTCCGGCGTAAAATTTCTTGCAGCCCGGCGTGAAGTATCGGGTTTTGAATTGCCCATTTTATCCAGTTCAGTATCTGAAAAACGTACGCCATCAGCAGTAAAAGAAGGATGGAGTGTATCCATCATATAAACCATCACAATCTTATTTTTAAGCTGACCCGAATATTTCTGATAGAGTTCTGCTGAATCTTTTGCTTTTATCAAAACTACATCGCTGGTAATAATTTTATTTCCGGGTGTGCTTCCGGTCCATGCCCTTGGTATGGCAACGATTGGTGTATAGTATGGTGCAATCATCGCAACATAACAACGGGTTTGTTCCCAACCTTGTCCAAAATCACCCCATGGCTCTAATGCTGCATTTGCCAATCCCATTTTAGTTAACTCATCTTTGGCCCAGTTTGCGGCCCTGAAAAATCCGGGGGAGTTGGTAAGTCTTGGACCACCCATATCAGTGAGATGAAAAACAATATCCATCACTTTTGAATTTTCAAGGCCTTCTTTTTTTATTTTACTGATACCGTTTGCATCAGATTGAGCAAAGATCAAACTGCCGGACAGGCAAAAAATCAATACAAATAAAATTTGTTTTAGCATGATGATTAGTTTTATAATTGAACCTTTAATTTACTGATTTAAAAATTTGGGTACGGTAAAATTATGATGACAGGTTAAATAATCTGTGTTCCCGGTACTTCCCTGATCAGATTTTCTCCATAACAACCTGCCGGGGTTTGGTAACCGCTTTTAAAATTCCCTTCCAGTATCTTTTTTGAAATGACTAAACTGCTGTGTGCAGTTAAGGTATATCCATCAAAGCAGCTGATACTGGCCTGCATTGTTTTTCCTGTAGAATTACTTACTTCTCCCCAAATCAGGCTGCTACTTTTTTGCCTTTGCTCATCTGATGGCCCTGCTGGTTTTGCTTTTATTTTTTTCTTAATTATGGTTCGAACAAAGTTCGTTCGCAGCAACCAGTTGAAAGCCCATTGCAATTTTAAAATCCAGTAAATTTTTGGAGCGATGCCGGTATAGGTTTCAATATTAGAAATGCCTGTTGTTGTATAAGCAGTTGAAATATCACCCCAGGGGATGGACATGACAAATAATTTTTTCTCCCCAAAATTCACCCACAGGCCTTTTTGTCCCAATGGTTTTCTTATGATCTTTCCATTTTCTCTAACTGCACCGCCCTCACCAATTTTATCCACCATTGTAATTGCGGTACCATGTGATAAACTACCACCAATGGATGCAAAAGCCAATTTTAAAGCTGAGGCATCAGGCATTTTATTTTTTAGTTGCAGGGCAATGCAATCTGTTGGTACCACATCAAAACCGACACCTGGCATCAGCATGATATTTTTTTCTTTTGCGGCAGCATCATACTTTTTCAGCATTTCAAAAACAGAAATATCACCATTAATATCAATATAATGAGTACCGGTTTGCAAACAGGCTTCAATCATTTGTTTTGCTGTATACACATACGGACCAGCAGCATGTAAAACTAATTTCACTTCTGATAATGCTTTTTGTAATTGTGCCGTATTATCCAGGTCAACGATGCGATAGGGGAGTTGTAATTCATCTGCCAAAGGTTTTATACTGGCTGCTGTACGCCCGGCAAGTATGGGTTGTAAATTATATGTTGAAGAAAGTTTTGCAATGAGCTTGCCTGTGTAACCATTGGCCCCATATAAAAGGAATTGATTTTGCATATTGAAATGTACAATTAATTAATGTCATTACGAACGCAGTGAGGAATCTGCCCAGCAACTTTACTACTGCCAGATACCTCACTGCGTTCGGGATGACAGCATTGCTGGACTTACGGTAGAATTTAAGTTGTTAGTTAGAAACTTGTTCTTCTAAATAACTTTCCATCGGTTCACAGGTACAGATCAGATTCCTGTCGCCAAATGTATTGTTGATACGTGCAATAGAAGGCCAGAATTTATTTTTCATTACATACGCCAGCGGGAAAGCCGCATCCCGCCTGCTGTAGGCATGATTCCAATCATCTGCACAAATAACCTGTTGGGTATGGGGTGCATTTTTTAAAGCATTGTCTATCTTATCGGCTTTGCCTTCTTCAATGTCTTTTATTTCATGGTAAATGCTGATGAGTGCTTCGCAGAAACGGTCAAGTTCTCCCTTGTCTTCACTTTCAGTTGGCTCGATCATGAATGTTCCTGCCACCGGGAAACTCACTGTAGGTGCATGAAAACCGTAATCCATTAATCGTTTGGCAACATCTTCTGCCTCAATACCGGTTGTTGTTTTAAACGAACGTAATTCTACAATAAATTCATGTGCACAAAATCCATTGGTACCGGTATATAAGATCTTAAAATACTTTTCCAACTTTGTCTTCATGTAATTTGCATTAAGTATAGCATATTCAGTTGCTTTCTTCACACCTTCTTCACCCAGCATTTTTATATATGCATAACTGATCAGTAAAATACTTGCACTGCCATAAGGAGCAGCACTTACTGCAGGAATATTGGTCTTTGTTGATTTTAAAGTGACATTTACATGATGTCCAGGTAAATAAGGTTTCAATTTATTATTTACACAAATGGGTCCAACACCCGGCCCACCGCCACCGTGAGGTATAGCAAATGTTTTATGTAAATTCAAATGGCAAACATCAGCACCGATCATACCCGGACTGGTTAAGCCAACCTGTGCATTCATATTGGCACCATCCATATAAACGAGTCCGCCATTATCATGAATTGTTTTGCATATTTTTTTAATGCTTTCTTCAAACACGCCATGTGTGCTTGGATAAGTAACCATCAATCCGGCTAAATTATTTTTATGTTCTTCTGCTTTTAATTTCAGATCAGTTACATCAATATGTCCATCTGCATCACTTTTTACAACCACTACTTTCATACCCGCCATGATGGCACTTGCCGGATTGGTACCATGTGCCGAGATGGGAATAAGTACAATATTTCTGTGGCTTTCTTTTCTGTCGGCATGATATGCCCTGATGGCTAGCAGTCCTGTATATTCACCCTGGGCACCACTATTAGGTTGCAAAGAACAGGCGGTAAAACCTGTTATCTTGTTTAAATAATCTTCCAGTTTTGCAATGATGTACTGGTATCCTTTTGTTTGCGAAGCAGGTGCGAAAGGATGAATAGCACTGAACTCCGGCCAGCTAACCGGAATCAATTCCGTAGCGGCATTCAGCTTCATGGTACAACTTCCCAAACTGATCATGGAAGTATTTAAGCTCAGGTCTTTATTCTCCAGCGATTTAATGTAGCGCATCATTTCACTTTCGCTATGGTGTGTATTAAAAACCGGGTGTGTCAAATAGGTCGAAGTTCTTTTTCCAAACAAAGCATCGGCTTCATCAAAAAATAAAACGAAAGTTTTTGATATGGCCTCTTTAAAAATTGCCGCAAGATTTTTTTCTGTTTCGCCTATATAGTTTGAAGCAACCTCATCAATGGATAAACTGATGTTGCCATTTGCATGATAATGAAAATTGGCTTTATTCTTTTCTGCTGCATTTTTAAATGCCTTTATATCATTCACTTCAAAAGTCAAAGTATCAAAGTAATTATCATTTAAAACTTTTACTCCAATACTTTTCAATCCTTTAGCAATTGCTGCTGTTAAAACATGAATTCGTTGTGCAATATTTTTCAAACCATCGGGTCCGTGATAAACAGCATACATGGCCGCCATATTGGCCAGCAAAGCCTGTGCTGTACAGATATTTGATGTTGCTTTTTCTCTTTTGATATGCTGTTCTCTTGTTTGCAAAGCCATGCGTAAGGCACGGTTGTTTTGTGCATCAATGCTTACGCCGATAATGCGGCCGGGTATACCACGTTTAAATTCGCCCCTGGTTGCAAAGAAAGCAGCATGCGGCCCACCATAGCCTAACGGAACCCCAAAACGCTGTGCAGAACCAACCGCCACATCTGCACCCAATTCTCCGGGAGGAGTTAATAAAGTAAGTGCCAACAGATCGGTTGCCATAACAACATAACCATTCACCGCATGAATTTTATTTATAAAATCGCGATAGTCTTCGACTGATCCAGTGTTGTTTGGATATTGCACTATGGCACCAAAATAACTTTCATCCAGTGATGCTGTTTTATAATCACCATGCACCAGTTCAATACCAATTGGTGTTGCTCTGGTCAGCAACACTTCTTTGGTCTGAGTAAAAATATTATAATCAACAAAAAATTTAGGAGCACTGATCTCTTCGCCTTTATTTTTATGATGAAACAGCATGGCCATGGCCTCAGCAGCAGCAGTGGCTTCATCCAGCAGGCTGGCATTGGCTAATTCCAAACCGGTCAGATCGCAAACCATGGTTTGATAGTTGAGCAAACTTTCCAAACGGCCCTGCGAAATTTCGGCCTGGTAAGGTGTGTATTGTGTGTACCATCCCGGGTTTTGAAAAACATTGCGTAAGATCACACTTGGCGTAATCGTATTATAATATCCCTGCCCAATGTAGGTTTTAAAAACTTTATTCTTTGCTGCAATTTTTTTCAATTCATCCAGGTACTCAAATTCCGTTTGTGCAACCGGCAGTTTCAAAGATTTTTTTAAACGGATAGAAGAAGGTACAGTTTTATTGATCAGTTCATCTAATGATTTTACACCAATGGCATTAAGCATGTCTTTTGTTTCTTCTTCATTGGGGCCAATGTGCCGGCCTGCAAATTCGTACTGTTGTTTTTCGAAAAGATTCATATCGCTGTTTGATTTTTATTTTTGTTACGGGCATTTGCACAATTCTCGACTTCATTGGCGTCGCACTCTTGTACGGGTATTTCCTATTCTGCTTTGTTAAAAGCATATTTGGTGGCGCAAATTTACGATAACACAACAAGATTTTGTGCTAATAAGTTCGCTACTTTTGCCCTGTGGAAAAATGGGGGATACTACCACGCTCATTTCAAGATAAATCTGATTAAAATTATATGCTGCAATGAGCTATGTAGTACTAAGTATAAACTATAAATAACTTATATAAATGGAAGAGGATATTTTACATAACTGGCAAAAAAAATCGGCTGATCATCAGAAACAATACAAGCAGTTTTTAAACCGTGCCGATAAAAATAAAGTGCTGAAACTACTGCCAGACCTGCATGAAGAAGCTTTTGAAAAAATTGACTGCCTCAAATGTGCCAATTGCTGCAAGACTTATTCGCCCCGTTTTAAAACACCGGATATTAAACGGATATCAAAGCACCTGAAGATGAAGGAAGGTGATTTTATTAATACTTATTTATTTGTTGACAGCGAAGGCGACTATGTTTTAAAACAGAAACCCTGCCCGTTTTTGGGAGCTGATAATTATTGCAGCATTTATGAAGAAAGGCCTTCTGATTGTCACCGGTTTCCCTATACTGATGAAGATGTGCTGTTGAAAAGGCAGCCATTAACTATCAAAAACAGCAGTTTTTGCCCTATCGTTTATTTTGTACTGGAAAAGCTGATAACTGTTAAACCAAAATAGCCCTTTCTTTTTTCAACAAATTATTTTATTTTGTTTAGCTAAAATTAAACAGAATGCCAAAATATGTAATTGAAAGAGAAATACCCGGCGCCGGTAAACTTTCTGCCGCTGAGTTAAAAGCAATCTCTCAAACGTCCTGTGGTGTAATCAAAAATCTCGGCCCCAGTATTCAATGGCTCGAAAGTTTTGTAACCGAAGACAAGATTTACTGTGTGTACATTGCACCAAATAAGGAATTAGTAATGGAACATGCAAAGCAGGGTGGTTTTCCGGCCAACCGGGTTGAAGAAGTAAGTAATGTGATCAGCCCGGTTACTTCAGAATAACCGTTTGCAAGAACTATATTTATTTTGTAGTGAGTTCAATATAAGCTGCACCCAATGGGCGTTCTATGCCAGCACCTTTCCATTCCGGTGAGCCGGGTATTTCCGTGGCTTTAAAAATTTCTTCTTTAGGTTTACCAGCTTTTATTTCTCTTTCAGCAAATTTTAAAACATTGCCGAGGTAATCGCCAAATGCTTTCAGGTCATCGGCTTTTAACAGAATATCATAACCCTCGCCGGCATGACCACATATATATTGTGTTTTTTTGGAAAAAGTTGACGTTGATTTATCCAATAATTTTATCCAGTTATCAATATTTGCTCCGGCTGTTTTATCAATGTAAGGATGGCGGCGGTTAAAAACAAGGTCACCCATGTGTACAATATCGGCGTGCTGAAAATGTACCAGGCTGTCGCCGTCGGTATGTCCTGCACCATAATAATGCAGCGATATTTTTTCCTTACCTATTTTTTCACTCCAGGTATCTGTATAAGTTTGATCGGGGTATAACTGGGCATCCTCTTTCTTCTGTTCTTTGGCGACCCTTTCCTGGTTGGCTTTTGAATTGGCATGTGCCAGCACATGCGGAACCAAACTTTTAAAAGCAATATTACCCGCAGTATGATCGCCATGATGATGGGTATTAATGAGCAAACGGTAAGGAGTTTCTGTTTTCTTTTTCAGTTCATCAATTAAGTGCTGGGCAGAGTCAGGGAATTGTGCATCTACAACCACAGGCCCGTCTTTAGAAAGATAAAAAGCAATGGTACCGCCTTTTTCGGTAAAGATGCCGATATCATCAGTCAGCATTTTTATTTTCCATGCAGGGTCGGTTAAGAATGCGGCCAGCGATTCTTTACTTAATAAAGACAGGCTGGCAAAAGTAAGACCGGTATTGCGGAGGAAGGATCTGCGTTGCATAAGTTTGATTTTAGTAATTACAATTTACAAAAGAAATGGAAAGAGAATATTTTTTGTTTTAAACACAGATAGCAGCGAATTTGTTGACAGATTTGAAAGATTATCTGTATTTATCTGTGCCAATTTAATCAGTGTAAATCTTTGGTTCTTCAAAAATCAATATTCCAGTTTCCTCAACTTCGGAAACTTAAGCCAGGTAGCGGTAACCACCAACATGGACATGGCTCCACCAAAAATGATTGCCGGTAAAGTACCAAACATACGGGAGGTAACGCCGCTTTCAAACTGACCCAGCTCGTTGCTGGAGTTAATAAAAATTAAATTGATAGATGCAACCCTGCCCCTTAATTCATCGGGTGTACTTAACTGCATAATGGTGCCACGTACCACCACACTTACGGCATCAAATAGCCCGGCAATCAGTAATGCCATAAAACTAAGCCAGTAAACTTTTGATAAACCAAATACGATTATGAAAATACCGAAGCCTGCAACTGCCAATAACATTTTTAACCCCTGCTTCTGTTTCATAGGGTATTTTACGAGGATGGCAATACTGATGAGGCTACCGAGATCCATGGCCGCATTTAAAAAACCATACCCAATGGGCCCGGTGTGTAAAATTGTTGATGCTACTTCGGGAATAAAAGCAACAGCACCGCCAAAAAGAACGGCAAAAAGATCTAAGGATAATACACCTAACAGATTTCTATTGTTGAAGACATAAGTAAACCCATTTTTAATTGCTTGTAACATTGGCTCATTTTGCAGATTGTTAACAGGTGGTTTTGGTTTTAACTGTACTGCAAATATTCCGGCAATTAATATTAAAGTTGCTGTTACAAAATAGGCATTGGATATACCTACGCCTGCAATTAAAAGTCCGCCAATGGCATGCCCGCCAATAGAGGATATTAACCAGGTAGATGAGTTGAATGAAATAGCTTTTTGTAGCTGTTCACGGGGTACAATGGCTGCAATCATACTGTTGGCAGATGGCCCGGCAAATGAACGGATGATACCGGTGCAAAAAACAATCATTAATATGATGGAGACTTTTGTAGTATTTGTTAATTGAAAATAAGGATGGCTGATAAGGGCTAATGATATTCCGCAAAGCATGTAAAAAACATATGACCAAACCAAGATATTTTTTTTGTTGTGCTTGTCGATATAATGGCCTGCAAATAAAGCAGCAATAACTGCCGGAACAAATTCAGCCAGCCCGGCAAAGCCAACCATATAAGTACTTGCTAAATGAAAGACCTGGTAAATAACAATGGTGGTGATCATGCGTAACCCCAATACAAAGAATAGACGGGCATAAATAAAATTCCAAAACTCTTTGGGAAGTTTGTAGCTGATCATTTTTATCTGTTAGGGCAAAGTTATATAATGTTGCCCATCTTCATATTCTTTATCCAATGCATCAATGATCACTTTCAGGTGTTCATCATTTCCTAAAAAATCGGCATTGCCGGCATCAATATACAGGGTTTTAATATTATGCTGTTTGATGTACTGTGTATAGGTTTCCTGCAGGGTAAACAGGTAATCATTGGGAATAAATTGCTCATACTCCCGGTTTCGTTTTTTAATATTTTCCTGCAATTTTTTTACAGGGGTATGTAAGTATATGACAATATCTGGCTGAATGATCTGTGGATTGATGATCTCGAAAAGTTTTTGATACAACCGGAATTCTTCTTCGGGCAAATTAACCTTGGCAAATAACAGGCATTTGGTAAAAAGATAATCGGAGATGGTGATATTCTGAAACATATCCTTGGTCTGCAACAGGTCTTTCAACTGTTTGTAACGTTCGGCCATAAAAAATAACTCCAGCGGAAAAGCATACTGGCCGGGATTTTCGTAAAATTTAGGCAAAAAAGGATTGTCGGCAAACTCTTCCAGTATTAACCTTGCATTAAAGTGTTTGCTTAGCATATGTGCCAGGGTGGTTTTACCGGCACCAATATTTCCTTCTATAGTAACAAAATTATATTTCATGCAGAATAATCAAACGGACTGCAAAATAAGCGGAAACAACTTTTACGCCATTAAAACTTTTTCACATTTAGTTTATCAGTACAGTGTATAAAAAGTTGGTGAATTGTTTTTTTAAGTACAGGATGTCTGAAATTGGGTGATAGCTGGTTTAACGGGACCAATACAAATCGCCTGTTTTGTAATTGCTGGTGCGGAATAATAAGCAGATCCTGCTGAATTATTTCTTTATTGAAAAATAAAATATCAATATCAATAATTCGGGGGGCATTTTTCAAAGTTCGTACCCGGCCCATTTTTTTTTCAATAGTTAAAATTGTTTGCATGGTTTGCAAAGCCGTAAGACCGGTTTCAACAATAATAACCTGGTTTAAAAAATCAGGTTGCTTGATATTGCCCCATGCAGCTGTTGCATATAGGCTGGACTGACGGGTTATTTTGCCAATTTGTTTTTCAATAAGCATTATGGCTTTGGATAACTGCACTTTGCTGTTGCCCATATTGCTGCCGAGCAGTAGATAGGTTTTATTCATTCTTTAAGTAAAGTCTTTTATCAAAATGGAAATTTTTAGCTGATATTACTTTCAGCTTTTTAAAATCTTTTAATAACGGATTAAAAATAAAATTGTATTCTTCATCTACTACAGCTGAAGGCACTTTTAAAAATAAGGCTTTACCTGCTTTACAGAATTCTGTTCCCATCCATTTTGTATATTCAATATCATCTTTCCAGTCTTTTTTTAATTTTTCTTTTGTTATGGTAAATGGAAGTACAGTTTCCGGTATTTCAAGCTTAATGAGATAATAAGAAAGCGGAATTAGATTAGTATTGGTGTTTACCAGTATTTCCAAAACGGCTAAAGAAATATTTTCAGTAGTGTATAAAACCGGTACACCAACGGAATTCCATCTGCCGCCGGTTAATTTTGCGCCGGTACCAGAAATATCATCCTTATATTCTTCGTTGCAAAGCCTGTAAATAATCATGCAAGTATGCCCTGTTGAATTCTGGCCAATTGTGTTAATATCATCTGGATGCCGTGAGCGGTCGTTAAAGATTCAAATGAAAGTGAACCCTCCAGCATATATGGATTGCTTTTTATCCATTGGTAAAACATCTCCGGTTTACCAAAAGTTCGTTTGCCTTCAGCAATAATATTTGCTATTTGCAGGGCTCTCTCAGCATTAATTGGTGCAAACACACCATTGTTTTTTGCATAGCGTTGCAATGTACGTTCACTGACATGTAAAAGGGTAGCCCATTCTGATTGAGTAAAAGGCGATTTATCAGCAATTTTTTTAAATTCGTTAAATGTAAAATCTTTTACCTGGGGTAATGTTTTTACAATGCGATATCCGGGTATAGGTTCTTCGGCTCTGGAAGAAGGGTTACTTGCTTTATAACTTGCTGCTTTTACTTTCCTTTTCATCTGGCTGACATTTGTCATGCAAGTGTACGACATTTGTCGGTAATTTCAAAATTTTTCTGAATCCTTTTTTACCAATAGCTTTATGCCTCAAATTAAAGTTAGGCATGCAAAAATACAGTCAGGTACAGGCAATGATGGCAATAACAAAAGCAAGCCTGAGATCAATATTCAGAAGCCCTTCGGCAGTTATATTCAGCTTTGTCTTTCCTTTTGTTTTTATATTGGTTTTTGGTTTTATCGGTAATAACGGCGGAGCCCCGGTTTATAAAGTTGTTATTGATAAAAATAGTGATACCAGTAATGCATTATTTGATTCCATAAAACTAAGTAGCAGAATAAAAATTGTTTCTTTTGCCACTAAAAGTGATTTGCAGGATAATATTGTAAAAGGAAAGATTACGGGTGTTTTGAAAATAACAAAAACAGGTGTAGAAAACCCGGCTTATACTTATAATATCAAAAGTTCAAATGCCAGTAATGATAAATGGCCACAACTTTTACCTGTTTTAGATGCTATAGCCAATAAGATCAGTAATCACAAATATACCAATAGGCCAACTTTTGCAGTAGCCGATTTTAATCCACAAAGAGATATTGAAACTGTCAGGGAATATAAAACCATCGACTTCATATTGCCTGGTCAATTGGGTTTTTCTTTATTAAGTTCAGGTGTTTTTGGAGTAGCTTTTATGTTTTTTAATTTGAGAACCACATTAGTTTTGAAACGTTTTTTTGCTACACCTATAAGTCGTACATATATCGTATTGGGAGAAGCTTTAAGCAGGATAATTTTTCAAATGCTTACCGCTATTATAATTATTTTAGTTGGCCGTTACCTGTTTGGTTTTACGCTGATTCATGGTTTTGAAACCTTAATGGAAATGCTTGTACTTAGCTTTATCGGACTTTTAGTTTTTATGGGCTTTGGTTTTATTGTAAGCGGATTAGCTACCAGCGACAGTACAATTCCACCCCTGGCAAACCTGATAACCCTGCCACAGTTTTTATTGGGAGGAACATTTTTTTCAGTAGAATTTTTCCCTAAGTGGCTGCAACCTATCTCGAATGCATTGCCATTAACACATTTAAATACAGCCATGCGTAGTATAGCTTTTGAAGGATTAAATTTATGGGATGTTCGTATGGAAATTGGTATTTTATTGTTATGGGGTATTGTGGTTTATATCGGGGCGGTTAAACTTTTTAAATGGGAATAAAATATTTTTATGCGGTTATTTAAAGGCTTTATAATAACGATCATTGGGTTGTTTATCTTTATAACAATTTTTTCATTATTCATTCCTTCAAAAATTATGGTGTCAAGAGGTGTTGTTATTAATGCCCCTGCAGGTAAAGTTTTTACTGAGATCAGTAACCTGAAGAACTGGAGACACTGGCAACCTGTTTTTAAGAATGAAGCCTTAAATATTAAATTCGATACAACAGAAAATGGTACAAGTAATGCCTGTGAATGGGAATCTAAAGGAAAAAAGAATAAAATTGTTATTACTGCTAAAGAAAGTAACAAAATAACTACGTTATTAATAAGAGCAGGTGAGACCGATGCTTTAAATACGATCAGTGTTTTAGCACTGGCCGACAGCAACCAGGTACAGGTTGAATGGAATGTATTGATAAAATTAAAATGGTATCCCTGGGAAAAATTCTCCGGTATTTTTATTGAAAAGATAACCGGGCAGGGTTATGAAGATGCATTGAACAGTTTAAAAGAATACATCGAAATTCATTAGGTAGGGAAACTGATTTTACCCATAAAGACAAGAGGGATTCCTTTTGCATCTTTTCCGAAACCTGAAATATTACCACTTACACATTGATTGGCAAGCAGGGCAAATAAAACCGCCTCTTTAGCATCGGGATCAATACCGATTTCTGTTGTACTGTGGAAACGGCATGCTGGTAATTGTTGTTGCAGGTGCTGCATTAATAATGGATTGTGAACTCCGCCACCGCTGCTAAATAGTTTAATACCTGTTTTAGTTTTAAGACAGGCATCAATGGCATGAGCAATCATGTCTGCTGAAAACTTATTGAGCGTAGCCATCGTGTCTTCAATGGATAAAGTTGCTGTATTGCTTTTTTGTTTTGCCTGTGCAAGGTATTGCAGGTTAAATAATTCGGGCCCGGTTGTTTTTGGATAATCCTGCTTAAAGAAATTGTCTTCTTTTAGAGCATTCAGCAATTGTTCATTAACAGTTCCGGATTTTGCAATGGCTGAATCTTTATCATAAAATTTACCTTGAAAGTTTTCCTGTATGTAAGCATCCATCATTGTGTTGCCTGGGCCTACATCCGTACATAAAATATCTTCATTTTCATTTTTACCGGGCAAATAAGTAAAATTAGCAATGCCACCAATATTCAGCAGAATACTGTCTTCATTTTTTTTACTGAATAATAAATAATCCCCATAAACTGCCAGGGGAGCCCCTTCTCCACCTGCTGCTATATTTTTTTGCCTGAAATCACTGATGGTTATGATGTCTGTTGCAACAGCCAGGTGATCGCCATCGCCAATTTGTAAAGTGGCATTGCCAAATTTTTGTTGTTGATGTAATCGTTGCGGAGCATGGTAAATGGTTTGGCCATGACTGGCAAGCAGATCAATTTCAGTATTTTTTATTTGCCATTTTTTTAAACATGAGTTAATGATAGCTGCATGTTGCAAAGCGATCCATGGATTAAGCAAACAGAGTTTCTTCAGGTCGATATTATTTTTCGAGAAGACCGTCTTTATTTCTTTTTTAAAATCATCGGAGTAGGGGATGGTTTCAAAATTTAATAATTCAAGTTTTGTATCAATGCCATTTCCTTCAACAAGGCATAAAGCAATATCCAGTCCATCTAAAGAAGTTCCGCTCATTAAGCCGATTATCAACCTTTTTGATTTACCGGCAATGTCATATAGTTTTTGAATGTTTGTATTCATACTATTGTTGAATAAAATTCAGGTTACGTTTAATACCCTCAAACTTACTTCTTTTGAGGGGAGAATTTTTAAAAATGCTTTTAAAAGATTCTTCAGTCAGTTCTTCCCAATCATTTTTAGAAAGGTTCAAAATTTCAGGAACAGGAGTAAAACTTACTTCATTGGTTATTTTAGAAAAACGGTTCCAGGGACAAACATCCTGGCAAACATCACAACCAAACATCCAGTTATCAAATTTTCCTTTCATGGCATCAGGTATCAATGCATCTTTAAGTTCGATGGTGAAATAAGAAATACATTTACTGCCATCAATGACTTTATCAGGCAAAATGGCTTCAGTAGGACAATTATCAATACATTTTGTACAAGTGCCGCAATAATCTTTTACAAATTCATGATCATGGTTTAATTCCAGGTCAACGATCAGTGTGGCAATAAAAAAAAAGGAACCGCTTTCTTTATTTATAAGGTTCCCATTCTTGCCGATCCATCCTGTGCCTGCTTTTTGTGCCCAACTTCTTTCCAGTACCGGGGCACTGTCAACAAAACCTCTTCCATGTACTTCGCCTATTTGTTCTTTTACTTCCTGCAGCATTATTTTGAGTTTATTTCTGATCACATCATGGTAATCATTACCAAAAGCATATTTGGCAATTTTAGGGGACTCAGCAGATTGTTGTTGTGCCGGAAAATAATTCAATAATAAAGTAACAACTGATTTAGCACCGGGCACCAATTTACAGGGATCAATGCGCAGGTCAAAATGATTCTCCATGTATTGCATAGTGCCGTGCATGCCTTTGTTGAGCCAACTTTCCAGACGCCTGGCATCTTCATTAAGCAATTGAGCTTTGGCAATGCCACAGTATTCAAATCCTGATTTTAAAGCGATATCCTTTATGATCTCAGTATGTTTGTTGACAATACTCATTGTGCTGTAGTTGTATCTTCTATGTGCAGTCTGTGAAAAAACCGGTGAGCAATGGGAGCTATTAATATGCCAATGGTACTTATAAAAGCAACACCACTGAATAAGGCATACATAGATGCAAAAACTTTAGCGCTTTTGGTTAATACAATATGCTGATCAATGATTGGTCCCATTCCGCTTAAGATCATGGAGGCATTTAACAGGCTGTCGTACCAATCCATTTCCGGTATTGTTAATTTATAACCAAGCACACCAACAAATAAACAAAAAAGCATGGTGAGTGTGCCAAACACAGCATTGGTCCAGAGCCTGCGGTAAAAAACAGTTTTAGGTATAAGTTGTTGTTTTTTTATTTTAAGCATATCAGTATCTTTTTATAAAAATACAAAAGCCCTGTATAAATGTACAGGGCTTTAATAATTTAGTTGGTCAAATTAAAAGTTGATGTCATACCCGATAAGACCTATTATTTCAATATACCCAAAACTATGCCTGGCCCTTATTCCTTTCAATTGATTGCTGTTTGAGAGTGCATTCAGGTATTTTACATAGCCTGTTTTACCGGTAAATTCCAGGAATAGTTTTTTTAAGGGATATAACCTTACACCGGCTTCTGTACTTATGTTATAACCTGCCACATGAAAATCATTATTGAGCCTGTCGCCTCTCCATGTAAAATCTGTACGTGGGATATTGATACCTGCTCCTGCTTTCCAGATAAAATTAATCAATGGGTGCTTATTATTTTTGTTCATCAGCAATACTTGTTGATGAACATAATTTATATGAAGCCAGTTTGCCCCATCCGTATGTTCAAAATGTAAAAAGGTTTGTGGGTTTAAGGTACTGTCACCATTTACCTGTTTTCCGTCAATAGTTCCGGTAACATGCACCTGTTGCCAGTCATTAACAATATATTTTGCATGATCAAAATTTAATTCAATGGCTTTTGTGTGTGCTTTATTTAAATAAAAACCGATACGGTAATTGTATTGGGGAATGGAAATATCCTTTGGTTTTTTATATATCGCATCCAGGTCCGGTCGGTCAGATGCCTTGGCATTATGCAGTGTAAAATTTGTACCACCGGGCATTGTAAAATGTATATTGCTTTTGGTATACCATTCAGTATTATACCCCCATTGCAAATACATACCCGAAAAAGTATGTTTCTTTTTTTGGGAAAATAAGCTAAAACTTATCACTAAAAGGAAGCTCAGCAATAGTAATTTCTTCATGCGATTGTTTTCAAAATGTTTGAATTTTTAACCTTAAATAAGGATTCATTAATTAAAAATGTTGTCGCAAAATTAGGGAAAAGTATTTGTTACTGCCTTGTTATTGTATTGCTTTAAAATATCTGTAGTTAACGTTGTAAAGTTTTATTGCAGAATCTTCTGCTCTTTGTTTATAAATAGAAGATCAAAGCACCACAAACATGCAACAATAGCATATAGGCTAACATAAGGCTGCTTTTGCGGCAGACCCAATGCTTTTTTATGCCATAATTGCCTCCAAATTGATGTTGGATTGTATTTTGAGATTAATATATAAAAGAAATAGAAATGAGTACACAGAATTTAACCATAAAATCACAGGAAATATTACAACAGGCACAGCAACTGGCTTTTGATGCTGATAATTCCAATATAGAAACTGAACATATCTTAAAGGCATTATTGAATGATAAAGATTCACCGGTTGAGTTTTTACTAAAAAAAAATAATGTAAACATCCCTTATGTGGATGAAAAGCTTGAAGCAGCAATACAAAAGCTTCCTAAAATTTCGGGTGGCGAACCTGCTCAATCTTTAAGCCGAGATGCTAATAATATGTTGTTACGTTCTACAGCAACATTAAAAACATTTAAAGATGAATTTGTAAGTGTGGAACATTTACTGCTTGCTTTACTGCATGGCACTGATAATACTTCTAAATTATTAAAAGATGCCGGGTTAACAGAAAAAGGGTTAATAACAGCTATTAAGGACTTGCGGAAAGGTTCTACCGTTTCGTCTCAAACATCCGAAACACAGTTTAATGCGTTGAATAAGTATGCAAAAAATTTAATTGAGATGGCAAGAGCAGGAAAGTTGGATCCTGTAATTGGCAGGGATGAAGAAATAAGGAGAACGTTACATATTTTGTCAAGAAGAAGTAAGAATAACCCGATTTTAGTTGGCGAGCCTGGGGTAGGTAAAACTGCCATAGCAGAGGGTTTAGCCATGCGGATCGTAAATGGTGATGTACCGGAAAATTTAAAATCAAAAATCATTTATGCATTGGACATGGGACAGTTGATTGCCGGTGCAAAATATAAAGGTGAATTTGAAGAACGCTTAAAATCTGTAGTAAAGGAAGTTAGTACAAGCGACGGGCAGATCATTTTGTTCATTGATGAAATTCATACCTTGGTTGGTGCAGGTGGAGGCGATGGAGCAATGGATGCCGCTAATATACTAAAGCCAGCTTTGGCAAGAGGAGAACTAAGGGCGATTGGTGCAACAACTTTAAATGAATACCAGAAATTCTTTGAAAAAGATAAGGCACTGGAAAGGCGTTTTCAAAAAGTTATGATTGATGAACCAACAATTGAAGATGCAGTTTCTATTTTAAGGGGATTAAAGGACCGTTACGAAACTTACCATCACGTATTGATAAAAGATGAAGCTATCATTGCTGCGGTTGAATTATCAAACCGGTATATTACCGATAGGTTTTTACCGGATAAAGCCATCGACCTGATTGATGAAAGTGCAGCAAAGCTTCGGTTGGAGATGAACAGCATGCCTGAAGAACTGGACGAACTGGATAGAAAAATACGTCAGCTGGAAATCGAAAGAGAAGCCATTAAAAGAGAAAATGATGATCAAAAATTAAAACAACTAAATACAGATATCTCAAATCTTTCTGTTGAAAGAGATACGTTTAAGGCAAAGTGGCAACAGGAAAAAGAGATCGTGGAAAAAATTCAGAATGCCAAGGCTGAAATTGAAAATTTAAAACTGGCTGCTGATAAAGCTGAACGGGAAGGAGACTACGGGAGGGTAGCAGAGATACGCTATGGAAAAGTACAGGAACAGGAAAAAATTGTTGATGAGTATACTAAACAATTAACTGACTCAACAGAAAAACGGTTATTAAAAGAAGAAGTAGATGCCGAAGATATAGCAGAGAATGTGGCTAAAGCTACTGGCATTCCGGTAATGAAAATGATGCAGACAGAAAGGGAGAAATTATTGCAACTAGAATTAGAATTGCATAAAAGGGTAGTAGGACAGGACGAGGCTATAGAAGCAGTATCTGATGCTATTCGCCGGAGCCGGGCCGGTTTGCAGGATCCCAAAAAGCCAATCGGGTCCTTCATTTTCCTTGGTACAACAGGTGTAGGTAAAACTGAATTAGCAAAAGCGCTGGCTGAATACCTGTTTGATGACGACAGCATGATGACGAGGATTGACATGAGTGAATACCAGGAGAAACATGCTGTGAGCAGGCTTTTGGGAGCCCCTCCCGGTTATATCGGATATGAAGAAGGGGGCCAGCTAACAGAGGCTGTAAGACGTAAACCATACAGCGTTGTACTGCTTGATGAAATTGAAAAGGCACATCCTGACGTTTTTAACGTACTTTTGCAGGTATTAGACGATGGCAGGTTAACTGATAATAAGGGTCGTATGGTTAATTTTAAGAATACGATCATCATTATGACCTCTAATATGGGTAGTCATATAATTCAGGAAAATTTTGAGAAAGTAACCGAGGAGAATAAGGAAGCAATTGTACAAAAGACCAAGGATGAAGTAATGGTCTTATTACGGCAAACTATCCGGCCAGAGTTTTTGAACCGGATTGATGAAGTTATTATGTTTGAGCCTTTAATGAAGAATGAAATTAAAGGCATTATCAAACTGCAATTGGATAGTTTAAAACTTTTAGTTGCACAAAGCGGCATCAATTTACAGTTTAGTGATTATGTATTGGATTTTTTAGCTGAGAATGGTTACGATCCGCAATTTGGAGCAAGGCCGCTGAAGCGGTTGATTCAAAAAGAAATTGTAAATAAACTGAGTAAAAGGATATTGGCCGGTGATATTGATAAAACAAGACCGGTTTTAGTGGATGTGTTTGATGGTACTGTTGTTTTCAGAAATGAACCCAATAAAGAATCACAGTTAAAAGAAGTAAAAAATTAAACGAATAATATATTAACAAAAATGTGGTTTTACACAACAGATAAAAGACAAACATTATGGCAATGAAAGTAAAAGAAGTGGTAATAATAATTCCGCCCAAGGATATCTTTGTAGGTAATCCTGATGCGGCAGTAACATTAATGGAATTTGGTGAGTATGAAAGTGAGGATTGTGCTAAAGCAAATGAAGTAGTGAAAAAATTACTGGAAGAATTTGATGGTAAGATCAGGTTTCAGTTCCGTCATTTTCCATTAACCAGGATTCATCAGCGCTCCATGAAAGCAGGCGAGGCAGCAGTTGCAGCATCACAGGTAGGTAAGTTTTGGGAAATGCACAATATTCTTTTTGATAACCGCCGTCAATTGGGGACAACCAGTTTAAAACTCTATTCAAGAGAGGCAGGTATCAGTAATAAACATTTTCTGGATGAGCTGATCAATTCAACCTATGGCTGGCAGGTTCGTAATGACCTTAATGAAGGCATTGAAAGAGGCGTTAGGGATGTACCTGCTTTTTTCGTTAATGGCGAATTGGTTTCGGGTAAACCAACATTTGAAAATCTTAGTAAAGACATTGAATTGGCATTGAAAAAAACAAAGAAAAAAGCTCCTGCAAAGCAAAGAGCTTAATTATAATCTTCTGAAGCCTCAATGAGAATTGAGGCTTTTTTTATCAGTCCACTTCAACAGAATAAGCTATCAATTCTTTATCATTTATTATTATTGTAAACGGGTAAGTACCATCCTCATCAAATTTGTAATTAAAGCTTAGGGTACCGTTTTTAAATTCATAACTAATATCCTTTATTTTATATTTTTTACGTTCGCCATATGCTATTGAAACTTTAGTAATGTCTTCTTTAGCATTAAAAATAAAACTGAAATGAACTGTTTTATTAATCTTCATTTTCAGATTGCCTTCGTCAGGTGTGAATTTTTTAATATCAAATTCAAGAGCTGCAACTTTTAATATTGGTAAGGCAAAAAAATCTTTTTTATTCTTTGGGGAACTGCCAAGTTTCCAGGCTTCATTGTCGGGGTAATGCTGCAGGTTAAAATTTGTTTTATCTGTAAAAAAATACGCATTAGTAAAAGATTTGGTAAATACTTTCATCTCTGCGTCGGCATAACCGCTACCCCAGGCGGGGTCAACATAATACCAGCTTTCCGG
>JAYVEQ010000047.1:0-30129 GCA_043748745.1 Chitinophagaceae bacterium
CCAAATAAAAGGAATGTTACCACGTAAAGTAATCTTGCTTTTCTTTTATAAAAACTGTCCTGTTGTTGATAATGGACAAGTAAAAGGCCAAAAATAAACCTGGCAACTACAAACAGAATAATAAGGCCAAAAAATATTTTTAGCAAGGGATAAGATTGCCACATCATATTTATGGAGATGCCTGCATCCTGCAGATAATTTAAAACGGTTGCATTAAGCCGCTGATGCAGGTAGTCAAAATGATAAAAATCAACTGCATAAATAAATATCATTATCAAAAAAATAAAGGGCAGTAAAATATTCCAGAAATATTTTGCTTTATAATTTTTAAAAGGGTTTAAAACAGGGATGGCACATAGCAGCATTATGGCTAATCCAATAATACAGGCAACCCTGGCATCGTACCTGAAACCCATAATAAATGCAGAGCCTGATAATGCTTTTCCGGGCGGATTAAATTTCCAGAAAACCAAAAACCTGGAAATGGTCATTATGATCAGTAAAAACAAAACAACCGAAAAGATCCAGCGTAACAGTTTAGGGATTCTTTGTAAAAACAACATGGAGATTATTTTATTAGCTTACAAAATTAGTTTAATTATTTTTGGATGTTGTTTATTTAACAGGCATCTTACAGTTGATGAAACAATTATTGTCATACGACCAGCATTTATTTAAGATCATCAACAACGGGTGGAGCAATCCGTTCTTCAACTGGTTAATGCCCTGGTTGCGTAATGCCGAAATGTGGTATCCTTTATACCTGTTTTTAATTCTTTTGGTAATTGTAAAT
Organism: Chitinophagaceae bacterium; assembly: GCA_043748745.1. Classification (GTDB taxonomy): domain Bacteria; phylum Bacteroidota; class Bacteroidia; order Chitinophagales; family Chitinophagaceae; genus Ferruginibacter. The sequence continues at coordinate 794 of JAYVEQ010000047.1, forward strand.
TTCAAAAAAAATAGGTTTGCCTGGATATTATTTGCAGTGGGCACAGTAATTCTCTGTGATTTTATCAGCAGTGGCATTTTAAAAAATAATATCATTCGCCTGCGGCCCTGTAACGAACCCTCAATTGCATCCTGGGTGCATGTGCTGGTTGGCTATCGACCGCAAAGTTCAAGTTTTACTTCATCGCACGCTGCCAACCACTTTGGAATGGCTATGTTTATTTATTATACCCTTAGAACACATTTTAAAAGATGGCCGGCTTTGTTCTTTATCTGGGCCTTCAGTATTTCATTCGCACAGGTATATGTGGGCGTACATTATCCCCTTGATATTATATGCGGAGGGCTAATTGGAATACTTATCGGATATTTGTCAGGAAAATCGTTTAACAGAAACTACGGTTTAGTTTAAATTTTATGATCGAAATATTCGTTTTAGGATTACTTATTATTATAAATGGCCTGCTGGTGATGAGTGAGATCGCCCTGGTTAGTGCCCGCAAAGCCAGGCTCGAAGTTATGGCAAAAAAAGGTGATCCGAAAGCAAGAACAGCACTTGACCTTGCTGAAAATCCGGAAAAATTTTTATCTACAGCCCAAATATTCATTACCCTTATAGCAATTCTAACAGGTGTGTACTCCGGTGAAAAATTTGGTCATTTTGTACAACCTTATATTGAGAAGATTGAAATACTGCAGTCCTATGCACAAACCATTTCAACAGTTATCATTGTCATCATTGTTACCTTCCTCTCCATCATTTTTGGTGAGCTGGTGCCTAAAAGGCTGGGTATGTTACGTGCCGAAAAGATTGCCCGGCTGGTAGCAGCCCCAATGAATTTTTTATCGGTCATTACTTATCCAATTGTTTGGCTGCTATCCAGAATTTCACAGTTGTTCTTTAAATTATTCAATATAAAAACATCGGGCGATAACTCTGTAACCGAAGAGGAAATTAAAGCCATGATAACCGAGGGCAGTGAACATGGCACTATTGAAGAAGAGGAAAAAGATATTATTGAAAGAATTTTTCACCTGGGCGACAGGAATATCACTTCATTGATGACACACCGGACGGATATTGTTTGGTTTGATGAAGAGGATACTGTACAAATTTTTAAGGAAAGGTTTAATGTGCTTACCTATTCTACTTACCCGATTTGTAATAAGCAGGTAGATGACATTACGGGTGTTATTTTTGTGAAAGACATTGTAATGGCATCACCTGCAACCTTACTTAAAGAACTGGCCAAACCTGCTATGTTTGTTCCGGAAAATAACACAGCTTACCAACTGCTCGAAAAATTTAAGGCTACAAAAATTCACAGCTGTTTTATTGTAAATGAATACGGAACCCTGGAAGGGATGATAACGTTGAATGATATTCTGGAAGCCATTGTAGGCGATGTACCGCAAAGCGGGCAGGAAGAATATGGCATTGTTGAACGCCATGACGGGACTTTTTTGGTGGATGCACAGATCCCTTTTTATGACTTCTTAAGTCACTTTGAAAAAACAGAATGGATGAATGAGGGCGAACATGATTTTGATACCCTTGCCGGGTTTGTTTTACATGAACTGAAACATATTCCTGATACCAGCGAACGCTTTGATTGGAATGGTTTTGATTTTGAAATTGTAGATATGGACGGACAGCGGATTGATAAACTGATCGTAAAAATTTCGGAAGAGATTAAAGATGAAATGGAAGAGTAAGTTTTGGGTTTTGTGTTGATTATAGTTTAAAGATTATGGTTTATTACAACAGTAAATTAATATGAAGATTTGCAAAACACTAAAGAGTTTCATCTCCGCTTCAATAACCCAAAATCCAACATTGTTTTATCTTCCGGCTTTACCAGTTTTGTGCTTTTCCGGTTCCCATTCGAAATAACAATGCCATCAGTTGCTACTGATAATTACACCAAAGCAGAACACTTTCATATAGCCGGAGATAAAAATTTATATGAATTGACTTTTAGTAATAAAGGTGGTTTGGTAATGCCAATTATTATTTAATGGACATTTAAGGATGGTACAAAGCAGGTAGAAAGAATTCTGGTACAGGCTTGGCGTAAGAATGAAAATAAAGTGGTGAAGACTTTTATGAAGGATAAAGAAGTGGTTTCAATATCATTAGATCCATTAAAAGAAACCGCAGATATAAATACTGCTAATAATTCATGGCCATCTTTTGCTGAACCAAGTAAATTTCAGTTATTTAAAAATGGAGCAGGTTGGGGCCCATGGGAGTTGGTGGAGGTGGAGGAAACCCAATTCAGAAAGAAATTAAGTAACTGATTACTACTTGTTTAATTTAAAAGTGAATAATAATTATGCACTTTTTTTTATTTTAAATTAGGTTTTCTAAAAAAAATTGCTAAATTTGTCTTCTCAAGTCCCTATATCTCTGTAAAAATTCACTGTAATTTGATAATCTATTTTGTTTTATAGCTAATTATCTATAAAAATTACAAATCCATAACTTCTATTTCTAACTAACTGATTCCCAATCCACTGAATTTCCATTGTTTTAAAATTCTTTATTCCAGACCATTGGATAAAAAATTAATTAACCTCAAACCTAAAAAACAATGAAAAAATTTACATTCGCAATTTCAATGCTACTGCTATCAGTGACCGCATTGGCACAAAGTACTCCTTGCCCTGATCTTCAGAGTTACGGTTTTTTTATTACCTCACCAACGGGTGCTACTCCTTGTACAGCTTATATTTATGTATATGCAACCGGGGATGTCAGTGCTCAAAAGGGAATGGGAGTTAAAGCTTACGTGGGACCAACTGCTACAGGAACCCCATTAGTAGATGTCTGCTTCATCGTTCCAAAGAGTAGCCCAAGTACGTTATACCAAACTCCTGTTTTTTCTTTTCCTTGCGGTTCCACCGTTACTTACGTAATTACACGTTACACAGCAAGTAATGGCACATGTGGTGGAGGTACATGCGGTGTTACTGTTACAGTAACCGGTGGCCCATTACCAATTAAGATCAGCTCATTCTTGGCAAAACGTATTGGCAATGTAGTATCTCTTAACTGGACATCAGAATCTGAGATCAATGCAAAGGAATTTGTTATTGAACGCAATTCCGGTAATGGTTTTGTACCTGTAGGTACTGTTGCTGCATTGAACAAAGAAACCGGAAGCAGCTATACTTTTAACGACAATAACAATGCTAAAACAGTATCTCAATACCGTTTGAAACTGGTAGATAAAGATGCAAATTTTAAATTAAGTGAAATAAAGGCAGTAAAAGGAACTGCAGCGGTAAGTGATTTTACTGTTTATCCTAATCCAAGCATAGGAAGTGCCAAAGTAAGTATAACAGATTTAGCTGAGGCAACAACTGTGGAAGTAATTGATAATGCAGGAAGAATTGTTAAAACAGTTGAACTGAAGAGCAATAATTCAGTTGAACTTAATAACCTGCAAAATGGTATTTACCTGGTTAGACTTATAAATAAAGTGACCGGAGATGCTGTTACAAAAAAATTAACAGTTAACAAGTAAAATAAAGAGAATTTTTAGAAACCAAGCACGAATGGGGCTGCCTGCAAAGGCAGCCTTTTTTTGTTTTATTATTTATTAGCTTAGCCTGATAATTATACAAATGAAATTTATATACTCAATTTGCCTGTTGTTTGTTTTTACCGGTAATGCTTTCGCCGGTAAGGTTGATACGGTTTCAATTTTCAGCAATGCCATGCACAAATCTATAAAAGCTGTGGTGATAGAACCAGATAATTACAAAATAAAAACCAAGAGATTTCCGGTGGTTTATTTGTTGCATGGCTATGATGGCTGGTATAGTAACTGGATCATAAGAGTACCGGAATTAAAAAATTATGCAGATGCTTTTCAGATCATAATTGTTTGCCCTGATGGCGCTGTAAGTAGTTGGTATTTCAACAGTCCAGTAGATAAAACCTACCGGTACGAAACATATATAGCAACCGAAGTGGTAAAGTATATAGATAAAAATTTAAAAACCCTTGCTGATAAAAACCATCGGGCTATTACAGGCCTTAGCATGGGGGGCCATGGTGCTTTGTTTCTTGGGTTAAGGCACTCAACTATTTTTGGAGCTGCGGGCAGCATGAGTGGCGGGGTAGATTTAAAAGACAGTAAAAACAGGTTTGATATCAGCAAAAGAATCGGCGATACACTCACCCATGCCGCAGCATGGCACGATTTATCGGTAATTAATTTAATTGAAAAATATAAAAAAACAAGGCTCAAAATAATTTTTGATTGTGGCGATAAAGATATTTTTATTGATGGCAACCGCAGGCTTCACCAAAAAATGCTGTTATTAAAAATTCCACATAAGTATATCGAAAGGCCTGGTCAGCATAACTGGGATTATTGGCGAAATGCCGTGCGCTATCAATTACTCTATTTCAGTAATTTTTTCAACAAAAATCAATAAGTGTGTATTTTTTACACATTAAATTGTAGATTTACTCCCTAAACCGATTGTTATGCTTTTTAAAAGATTCCTTTTAATAACTATTGCCGTTTTTACCGGCACATTAAGTTTTGCTCAAACTAAAACCATTGTCAGTTCGCCTAATAAAAATATTCAGTTGGAATTCTGGCTGAATGAACAAGGTACACCGATGTATACTTTGGCCTATAAAAATACTGCGGTACTGCTTCCTTCATCCATGGGTTTTGAATTAAAACAAACAATGAGCAATGAAGCCTTACCAACTTTAAAAAATAATCTTACTGTTACAGCTTCTACACAAACCAGTTCCGATACCAAATGGACACCGGTTTGGGGTGATGTAAAAGTGATCAGGGATAATTATAATCAACTTGCAGTAAGCCTTTCTCAAAAAGGTGATAAAGCAATTCAATTCAATATCATTTTTAAAGTTTTTGATGATGGTGTTGGGTTCAGGTATGAATTTCCAAAGCAAAATAATCTTAATCATTTTATTGTATCAGAAGAGAAAACACAATTTCATCTTACCGGCGATCATAAAGCTTTCTGGATACCGGGTGATTATGACAGTAATGAATTCAGTCCCAATGTTACCAGCTTAAGTGAAGTAAATGCCGAGGACCCGAAATATGCAGCATCTATTTTTGCACACCAGTTTTTTGATAAAAATGCTGTGCAAACTCCGCTGATGCTTAAATCAAAAGATGGCTTATATATCAATATTCATGAAGCGGCATTGGTAAATTACCCTGCGATGAACTTGCTTATTGATCAATCAAACTTTACTTTGACTTCTGTATTGGTGCCGGACGCATTGGGCAATAAAGCTTATTTACAGGCGCCTGCAAAAACACCCTGGCGTACAATAATTGTTTCAGATAAAGCAACAGCTATTCTTGCTTCTCATACCATTCTTAACCTGAATGATCCTTCAATCATTAAAGATCCATCTTGGATAAAACCTACAAAATATGTTGGTGTCTGGTGGGAGATGCATGTAGGAAAAGCCAGTTGGGACAGTGCAAGCGGTAAACACGGTGCTACTACGGCCAATGTAAAACGTTATATTGATTTTGCTGCAAAGAATGGATTTGATGGAGTACTGGTTGAAGGTTGGAATGTTGGTTGGGAAGACTGGTTTGGCCAATACAAGGAAAATGTCTTTGACTTTGTAACACCGTACGGCGATTTTGATGTGAAAGGGTTACATAAATATGCAGCCTCAAAAAAAGTAAAGCTCATCATGCATCATGAAACTTCTGCTTCGGTTACCAATTACGAACGGCAGATGGACACCGCTTATCGTTTTATGAAGGCCAATGGTTATGATGCTGTGAAGACCGGTTATGTGGGGCATATCATTCCCCGAGGCGAACACCACGATGGGCAATGGATGGTGAACCATTATTTAAGGGTAGCGCAAAAAACGGCTTCCTACAAAATTATGCTTGATGCACATGAACCGGTTCGTCCAACAGGTTTATGCCGTACGTATCCAAACTGGTTAGCCTGCGAAGCTGCCAGGGGAATGGAATTTAATGCCTGGAGTGAAGGCAACAAACCAAGGCATGATGTTATACTTCCTTTTACAAGATTTATGGGTGGGCCGATGGATTATACACCCGGTATTTTTCAGCTGGACTTGAGCTATTGGGACAAAAACAAGAAAGAAACTATACATACTACTTTAGCCAAACAACTGGCATTATATGTTACCATCTGCAGCCCTTTACAAATGGCGGCCGATCTGCCGGAGAGCTATGAAAAGAAAATGGATGCCTTCCAGTTTATAAAAGATGTAGCAGTTGATTGGGATGACAGTAAATATTTAGAAGCTGAACCCGGTGATTATATAACAGTAGCCAGAAAAGCGAAAAAAACAAATAATTGGTTCCTTGGCGCCATTACAAATGAAAACGCCAGAACAGCCACAGCTGATCTGAGTTTTTTAGATGCCGGTAAAAAATATACGGCCACTATTTATGCCGATGCAGATGACGCCAATTATCAAACCAATCCTGCGGCGTATAAAATAACCAAACAAATTGTTGACAGTAAAACAATCCTGAATCTGAAATTAGCGCCTGGTGGAGGATGTGCAGTAAGTATTGTACCGGTGAAATAAATAAAGTTGGTATGATCATAAAAAAATCCGGGTCATTTGATCCGGATTTTTTATGCAATTATAACCCGGCTATCCGCCGGTAGTTCTTCCATCACGCAATGCTTTTTTCTTCCCTTTAGTTTTCTTTTCCCATTCCAGCATTTCGGCTGTTTTTTCCACTTTCTTTGGTTTGTCTGTAACAATTACCGAAGTTTTACTTTCAGCTGCAGGGATTTCTAAATGCCCATGTTCATATCTTTCAACTTTTATCAATCTTCCGCTTCCGGGTTCATAATATTTCCATTCGCCATGCCTGACACTATACTGCTCGGCTTTAACCACTTTAAAATCTATGATTTCATTATTGCCTTCGCCATAAACCGCAATGGTATCATAAGGTGCGTCAGGGTCATAACCCCGCCAGGATTCTTCTCTTATCAGGTCTCCCAAGTATGTGTAGTATTGCTGAATACCATCTTTACCACCCAGTTTATAAAATTCAACGGCAATAATGTCACCGGTCAAACTATACTTTCGCCAAATGCCTTCTTTTTTATCTTTTACAAAAATACCTTCTTCTTCATAACCTGGTTCACCTCTTGCTTCCTCAACATGTATCACCCATTTTCCCTGTTTCATATTATTTTTATCAATGGCATTAATGGTATCACCATCTGCATTCAGCATATAGGTTTTGTATTGTGCCATGCCATTCATCAAAAACAAAAACTGGATGATTGCAAGTATAAACAATTGCCGTATTTTTAAAATCTGCATAACATTGTATTTTAATAGCTGTTTAATTTTAAACCAAAACAATTGATGATGAAAAATGTATTCAAAATTACATTAATCCTGATTTTCATAAACGTTAATTCTCTTTCTGCACAAATCAAGCCAAGCACTGCAGCCGAAAGATTAAACGGGTTACAAAAAAGAAAATTGCCGGAAGACAGCAGCCTTTTAAAAGATATTAAATTCCGTAATGTGGGCCCCAGCATCATGAGCGGCAGGGTAGTGGATGTGGATGTAAACCCCGTTGACCCTACAGAATTTTATGTTGCTTATGCTTCGGGTGGTTTATGGTACACCGCTAATAATGGCCAGAGCCTTGTACCCGTTTTTGATAAAGAAAATGCATTCAGCATTGGTGATATTTCGGTTAACTGGAAATCCGGAACGATCTGGGTTGGCACCGGTGAAGCAAACAGCAGCCGTTCTTCTTACAGTGGATTAGGTGTTTATAAAAGTTCGGACAATGGTAAAACCTGGGAGTATCTTGGCCTGCCCGAAAGCCATCATATCGGAAAAATAATCCTCCATCCAACCAATAATAATATAGCCTGGGTAGCTGTGCTGGGGCATTTATATTCTGCCAATAAAGAAAGAGGAATTTATAAAACAACGGATGGTGGCAAAACCTGGAAACAAACCTTGTATGTAGATGAAAATACCGGCGCAGTGGATATGGATATCAATCCCCGGAACCCGGATGAATTATATGCAGCCATGTGGTACCGTACAAGAAGAGCATGGAATTTTGAAGAGGGCGGAAAAACCTCCGGCATTTATAAAAGTACAGATGGCGGTAATAGCTGGAAACCCGTAACACAGCAGGGAAAAGGCTTTCCAACAGGTAATGGCCTTGGCCGGATTGGCATTGCTGTTTTTGCAGCTAATCCAAATATTGTTTATGCCACACTGGATAACCAGGATCACCGACCCGATACGGCAAAAAGAACCGATACCAATTATGTATTGAAAGACTTTAAAAATTTAACCAAAGAGTTTTTTTTAAATCTTGATGATAATAAGCTCGATAGTTTTTTAGCCGATAATAATTTTCCTGAAAAATACAAAGCTGCTTCAGTAAAAGAGTTGATAAAAAATGATAAGGTAAAACCAACTGCCATTTATGATTACCTGTTTGATGCCAACACTGCCCTGTTTGAAACACCCATCATCGGATGCGAAATTTACCGCAGTGATGATGCAGGAGCTACCTGGAAAAAAGTTAATACAAAAGCCCTGAACCTGTACAATACCTATGGATATTATTTCGGAAAAATTTCGTTAAGCAGTACCAACGAAAATAAACTGGTGATCAGTGGATTTAATTTAATGATGAGTGATGATGGCGGTAAAACATTTAAATCAACAGATAAATCTTCAACACATCCCGACTGGCATGGCTGCTGGGTGGACCCCAACAGGGACAGCCACTGGATTGCCGGAAATGATGGTGGATGCAATGTTACCTATGATGATGGCAAACATTGGTTCAAGGCAAATACACCATCTGTTGGGCAGTTTTATAATATTGCTGTGGATGATGCCAAACCTTATAATATTTACGGAGGCTTACAGGATAATGGTACATGGTTTGGTCCCTCAACGGCTAAAGATAATGACCAATGGAATTATGAAAGTTCTTATCCATGGAAAAATATTGGCGGTGGTGATGGTATGCAGGTGCAGGTAGATACGAGAGATAATAAAACAGTTTATGCCGGATCGCAGTTTGGATTTTACAGCAGAAGAAATACTGATGGGGGAAGAGGAGTTTCATTATATCCACGTCCCGATCTTGGTGAACCCAAACTTCGTTTTAATTGGCAAACACCCATCTGGTTAAGCAGGCATAACCAGGATATCTTTTATTACGGCACCAATAAATTTTACCGCAGTTTACAAAAAGGAGAAAAAATGGAAGCACTAAGTGCAGATTTAACCAATGGTGGCAGGGAAGGAGATATCCCTTTTGGAACAAGTACAACATTGGTAGAATCGCCAATGAAATTTGGTTTGATCTATATCGGCACAGATGACGGAAACATCCAAGTTAGCAAAGATGCCGGCTATACCTGGACAAAAATCAGTACCACTTTACCAAAGTCTGTTCAGGGTATGTATGTAAGCCGTGTTTGTCCTTCAGCTTTTAAAGAGGGAAGAGTTTATGCAACATTAAATGCTTACCGTAACGATAATTTTGGAGCATACTTATTTATAAGTGAAGATTATGGAACAACATGGATGCAGTTGGGAACTGACCTTCCGGCTGAACCTTTGAATGTGGTAAAAGAAGATCCGAAAAAAGAAAATATCATTTATGTAGGAAGCGACAATGGCCTCTATGTTTCTTTTGATATGGGCAAGACTTTTATGAGTGCAGGTATGAACCTGCCCCGTGTGCCGGTGCATGATATTGCCATTCAGCAAAGAGAAAATGAACTGGTTGTTGCTACACATGGCCGCAGTATTTATATCACAAAACTTGATGCTGTACATAAAGCTTATGATAAGATGATGGGGGAGAAGAAGTAAGGAAACTGGCTCAAAAGAGCAACTATGCTGTCATCCCGAGTTACGAGGGATCTGTTGAACATTAGTACTTCATCCCGGCAGATTCCTCACTGCGTTCGGAATGACAATATAAAAGGCTTTTGAGAATCCATCAATGCAACTCAATCGTTTCTACTTCGGGCACATCTTTTAAAATGAGTTGAATATGTTTGTTATGTGCTTTTGGTTTAAAATCCTGGAATATCTCCAGTATATCACGGTCAATATAAACACTGTCCGTACCAATGATCTCTACAACAGAATATTCAGGAAGACCGTCTAACATTTCCAAAAACTTTTTCTTGTTCAAAAAACTAACATTCAATGCCAGTTCAATGGTGAAGTGTTTGATATGTCCCTGGTTTTTTTCTTTGATGGTAAATCCTGCACGGTAAGTATGCTTAATTAAAAAATAAATAGAATAGCCAATGCCTATCAGTACTCCTATTAACAGATCTGTAAAAAGAATGGAAACCACGGTTATAATAAAAGGAAGGAATTGTTCTCGTCCCTGTTTATAAACCGACATGATCATTTTTGGTTTTGCCAGGTTATAACCCGTACGTATGAGAATGACAGACAACACACAATAAGGAATAAGATTGATTATTGGAATGGCAAATAAAACAGCCAGCAAAAGCCAGATGCCATGTGTAAATGAAGAAAGTTTTGTTTTTCCTCCTGCTTCGGCATTGGCAGAACTTCTTACAATTACAGCCGTGATAGGTATACCACCCAGCATGCCACTTAAAAAATTACCTGTGCCCTGTGCTATCAATTCCCGGTTTTGCGGTGTGATACGGTTGTAAGGATCGATCTTATCAATGGCAGCAATGCTTAACAGGGTTTCCAGTGTTGCTACAAAGCAAATGACTACGGCATTACGCCAAATTTCTGTATTGCTGAAAATGGCATTGAACCTGGGAAATCTTATCTGCGAAAAAATATCATGCGGGATAGAAACAAACTGTGTTGTTTTTAATATCAGCTGTGGAGCAAAATGCTGAAAAATAAATGCCAAAGCAACGCCAAAAAAAACAGTAACAAATGAAGTGGGTAAAAAAGTTATTTTTTTGGCAAGAGTTCTTTTCCAGGCAAATAAAAGTATGATGGAGAGTATGGCAATAAGTATTACACCGGCAGATGTATGCTTATATAAGCTGTCTATATTGCTGAAAACATGTTTCAGGGAAATGATATTAAAAAATTCATCCGACCAGAATTCAGGTTTATCATAACCGATCAGTGCCGGTATCTGTTTCGATATAAGAATAATGCCGATCGCTGTCAGCATTCCTTTTATAACTGCCGAAGGAATAAAATGTGTAAAGCCGCCCAGTTTGAAAACACCCAGCAGTATTTGTAAAAGCCCGGCAACCGCAACTGATAAAAAGAAAATTTCTATAGCTCCCAGTTGGGTAATGGCAGCGGCGCAAATGGCAGTAAGGCCTGCCGCAGGGCCACTTACACTTAATTCCGATTTGCTGATGAGGGTAACCACAAGGCCGCCGATGATGCCTGCCAGCAGGCCCGAATACATAGGTGCACCGGATGCTAATGATATGCCCAGGCAAAGCGGCAGTGCCACAAAAAAAACAGTGATGCTTGCCTTAAGGTCGTGTTTAAGAAATGATAGAAAATAAAATCTGGTCCTACGGTTTATCAGGCTCATGGTCTGTAAATTTCGGAAGAATTTATGGTATTGACGTTTTTGATTTAGTTGAATGTTACAATTACTGGAACATGATCGCTGTATTGTATCCAAAAATCATAGTCGCCGATTTCAACTGATTTTAATTTTTTGGCCAGGCTGGCCGATACAAAACAATAGTCAATATGATAGGGTTTGTCTTTGTGGCGATACATGTAAAGTGTTGGATGTTGTTCTTTGCCTTGTGCCTGCTTATGATATAAATGGTATGAACTAAAAATATTTTTATCTTCTAAATATTTTACAACATTAGAGTGGTTACCTGCTCTGTATTTTCTGTCCCAGATAGTGTTGCTGTTAAAATCTCCGACAAGTACAGCCTGTTTAGTTGTCAACAAATTATCATAATGGTGAATTGCCTTCCAAACCTGTTCAACATATTGTCCATCCGGGTCTTTTGGATTGTTTGCCCAAATTGCAAAAAGAATAAAATCAAATGATCCGCCTGTCACAGAAATCGGAATGATCATTTGGAAGTCCTGATTATGTTCTTCAAGTACTTCGAATCTGAAATCACTGTACGAAAATATGGCGAGCCCCTTGTTCTGATTTTTTCCAAACCATAAAGTATCAGTTGGCCTTTTTGTATCAGCGTTAAATAACAATTTGTCAGGATGCTCACATTCGGGTACTATTAAAATATCTGGCTTTTGTGCCAATATAAGATCTGCTTTTTTTCTGAAGGCCATGTTGCAGTTCCAGGTTATTATTTTCATCATAATTGATATAAAGGCGTACTGATATACCTCAACCCGGAATCAACAATAATTGTAGCAACCGTTTTTCCGGGTCCCAGCCTTTCCGCTATTCTCATCGCTGCAACTATATTAGCGCCGGTAGATGTACCTGCAAAAATTCCTTCTTCTTTGGCAAGTCGCCTCGCCATTGCCATGGCATCTTCGGTAGTAACGGTTAAAATCTCCGTAACAATTTCAGGTTGCCATAGCGGCGGAATAAAACCAATGCCAATACCTTCAATTTTGTGTGAGCCGGATGGACGGCCTGATAAGACCGCAGACTCATCCGGTTCCACAGCAAATGTTTTTATCTTATTATTATGTTTTAAAAGAGATTTTGTTACACCATGAATGGAATGTGCTGTGCTTACTGTATGTACAAATGCATCTACTTTTCCTTCAGTTTGTTTCCATATCTCATCACCCAATGGGTAATAACCTTCCTCTGCATCATGATTGTTTAACTGGTCGGCCCACCAGTGATTTTCCTGCTCACTTAATATCCTCGATGTTTCGATCATTTCTTTAATGAGTTTTTCTGTTATTTTTTTATTATCGCTCAATACATCTGTAACATTGGCGCCAAATGACTTCATGGTAATTTTTTTTTCGTTGCTGAATGCATCAGAAAAAACGGCGTGAAAATTATAACCCAGGGCAGCACATACAAATGCAAGCGAAATACCTGTAGTTCCGGCGGTATATTCTACAATGGTACTTCCCTGTTTAATCAATCCTTTTGCTGCTGCTCCTTCAATTACAGTTTTAGCCATCCTGTCTTTCATGCTTCCTGTTGGATTGGCGCTTTCCACCTTTGCTACAATCCGGGCGCTATTGGGCGGTACTATTTTTTTTAATTCTGCAATCGGGGTATTTCCTATGGCATTTATAATGTTGTTATTTACGGGATTCATATCTTTTATAATTAAGGATGATAAAATATGATCTTGAGCAGGGAGTAAAGCAAAGCAACAATAAGGTTCAACAGGATAATGATCATGCCAAAGAAACGAAATTTTATTTAAAAAAGAAAACTATGGCTTACCGGCGCTTTGGTCAATAAACCGCCTGACAGGTATATAAATCTCATGGACTGTCTTTTACCAATTAAAAAATAATTCTCCCTGTTTATACGTTTTACTTCTACATTTGTAAATTGTTTTTAATACGCTACGAACATTTAAATATTTTGTGTGTCAAAACAGGTTAATAAAGTAACAGCAGCTGGCTTACTGGTTGCTTTGGGAATTATTTACGGCGATATTGGTACTTCACCACTGTACGTTTTTGACGAGATCATTCATGGCAGGATCATTACCGAACTGTTAGTTGTTGGTTCATTAAGTTGTATCATCTGGACACTCACCCTGCAAACAACTATTAAATATGTTATCCTTACTTTAAAGGCCGATAACAGGGGTGAGGGTGGTATTTTTTCATTATATACTTTGGTAAGGCGTCGGCGAAAATGGCTCGTACTGCCAGCAATGATAGGCGGAGCTGCTTTACTGGCTGATGGAATGATAACGCCACCAATCTCTGTTACATCTGCCATTGAAGGGCTGAGAATAACTTCTACTTTCAGCCATGTACCGCAGCTAACGATCATTTATATTGTTATAGGCATCCTTGCATTTTTATTTTTCATGCAGCAGTTTGGAACATCAAGTATTGGTAAAATGTTTGGCCCTATCATGCTGGCCTGGTTTTCTATGCTGGCCATTTTGGGTATATCACATATTTCAGATAACTGGGGTGTTTTTAAAGCGCTCAATCCTTACGAGGCTTTTAAGTTTCTCCGGCATTACCCCGGAGGTTTTTGGTTGCTGGGAGCTGTGTTTCTTTGTACAACGGGTGCTGAGGCACTTTACAGCGACCTTGGGCATTGCGGTCGGGGAAATATCCGCAGGTCATGGATCTTTGTAAAATCCTGTTTGCTGATAACTTATATTGGCCAGGCAGCCTGGCTCCTGCAAAATCATACAGGCAAAGTCTTTGACGGAAAAACATTTTATGCTGTAATGCCCGACTGGTTTCTTATACCGGGAATTATCATTGCAACAGCAGCAGCCATCATTGCCAGCCAGGCATTAATTAGCGGATCATTTACTTTGATCAGTGAAGCCATCCGCCTGAACCTGTGGCCCAAAATGAAAATTAATTATCCAACCGAAGCAAAGGGCCAGTTATTTGTGCCGGGTATTAATACACTGTTATTTGTAGGTTGCGTTGGTATTGTACTCTATTTTAGAACATCCAGCGCAATGGGTGCCGCATATGGATTGGCTATTACTTTATGTATGCTGGCAACTACCATACTGGTTGCTAATTTTATGGTATTGCATAGGGTTAATGCTTTTTTAATTTATCTTTTTCTGGGTGTATTCTTAACTATCGAATTAAGTTTTTTAGTTGCTAACCTTGATAAATTTCCACACGGTGGTTATGTTACTTTAATTGTAGGAGGTGGGTTGTTTGCGGTGATGTATATCTGGTACAGGGCAAGAAAAGTAAAGAACCGTTATGTGGAATTTGTGCGCCTGGAAGAATATATTCCTAAACTGGAGGAATTAAGCAATGACACATCGGTACCTAAGTATGCAACACACCTGGTGTATTTAACCAGTGCCAATAATCCAAAAGAGATCGAACATAAAATTATTTATTCCATACTGAGCGGCAAACCAAAACGTGCCGATATTTTTTGGTTTGCGCATGTAGATACGATGGATGATCCGTATACCTGTGAGTATTCTGTTGAGCATATTATTCCAAACGATATTATCCGTGTTGAATTCAGGCTGGGTTTCCGAATGGCGCCACGTATAAATATGATGTTCAAAAAAGTAGTCGAAGACCTGGTTACAAACCGTGAAGTGAATGTTACCAGCAGGTACGAGAGCCAGCAACGTAATAATGTGGTTGGTGATTTCAGGTTTGTGGTGATGGAAAAATTCCTTAGCCAGGATAATGAACTGCCTTTCTTCGAAAGGGTAATTATGAAACTCTATTTCTGGCTAAAAGAAATTTCACTCAGTGAAGAAAAAGGTTTTGGGTTGGAGCAAAATACAGTACAGGTGGAAAAATTCCCGTTGATCATTGCCCCGGTTAGTAAACTGAAACTGACAAGGATCTATACAGATGAAGAAGAACAGTAATTTTTTTTGAAATAAATCAATATGCAATCCATTACTGCTGCTGCACTGAAACAAAAAATAGATAATAAAGAAGATTTTCAGTTAATTGATGTAAGGGAACCGGATGAGCATGTGGAATTTAATATTAATGGAGAATTAATTCCTTTAGGAAACATTGTTCAGGAAATGAACAAAATTGCCACCGATAAACCCGTTATCATCTACTGCCACAAAGGCATACGCAGCCAGATAGCCATTCAACGTTTGCAGGAAAAATTTCCATTTACCAATTTGATAAACCTTATTGGTGGTACCGAGGCCTGGAAGAAGCAGTTTGGGGTTTAAAGTTTTTAGTTTGTAGTTTGTTGTTAAGGTGAGAATGCTTAATTTGACAGGGTACAAATAACCACTAACCAAAAACAACAAACAACAAACTACAAACTAAATATTTGCTGCAGATCTTTCTCTATATCATAGGTGGAATTGTTCTTCTCTCTGTAATAATTTATTTTGTTCAGGAAAAATTAATTTTTAAGCCCGAAAAATTAAAACAGGATTTCATTTATAAATATGATGTTCCTTTTGAAGAATTATTTTTTGATGTAGAACCTGGTGTGCGTATAAACGGTTTGCATTTTACTGTAGTTAAACCGCTTGGCCTGATCCTGTATTTTCATGGCAACAGCAGGAGCATTAAAGGCTGGGCAAAATACTCCCGTGATTTTTACCGCTATGGCTATGATGTGGTTTTGGTTGATTACCGCGGCTTTGGAAAAAGTACCGGCAAACGTAATGAAAAAGATATGCTGAATGATATGCAGTTTGTGTATGCAACATTGGCTGCTAAATATAACGAAGACCACATTATTGTGTATGGCAGAAGTATGGGCAGTGGCTTTGCAACAAAAATTGCCAGCGATAATAAACCCCGCTATTTAATTTTAGATGCACCTTATTTTAGTTTTAAAAAAGCGGTAGAACGTTTTTTACCCATCTTACCCGTAAGGTTTGTGCTGCGGTTTCATATGCGTACAGATAAATGGATAACCAAAGTTAATTGTCATACTTATATTCTGCATGGTACTAAAGATTGGTTGCTGCCCATCAGCAACAGCGAAAAACTACAGGCTTTGAATCCAAGAAAAATAACTTTGATACGCATTACCGGTGGCAGACATAATAACCTGCCTTCATTTCCGGAGTACCATAATTTTTTAAGAGATATTTTGCAGTATTAAGCCTATGATACAATTACTCGTTTATTGTTGCTTTGCAACAAGGTTATTGCCACAGAAACACAGAATTGGTTATTCTAAAACTCTAAACTCCTAGACTTCTAAACCCTAAACTTCTTACCGAAAACTCCAAACCCAAAACCACTAACTTTGCCTCCTTTATGAAAAGAAAAATAATTTTCCGATGGCTTAAAATCATCATCATCGGGTATAGCAGTATTGGCATTGCCTTGTATTACCTGCAGGAAAAATTCTTGTTTCACCCCGAGAAATTATCAAATACCTATGTGTATGATTTTAAATTTCCGTTTGAAGAACTGAATATTCCTTTCAACAATACTGATACGGTTAATATGATAAAATTCTTTCCGAAAGATTCGGTAAGAAGGGGAGTGGTTGTTTATTTTCATGGCAACAGGGAAAATATTGAACGCTATGCAAAATTCACCAACAACTTTACCAAACACGGTTACGAAGTGTGGATGGAAGATTATCCGGGCTTTGGAAAAAGTTCCGGCGAGCGCACTGAAAAAAAAATGTACCAGCAGGCTTTACAGATCCGGAAAATGGCTGCAGCAAGGTTTAGGAAGGATAGCATTATTATTTACGGCAAATCTTTCGGTACCGGTATTGCAGCATATGTCGCCTCCGAATCAGATAATCAACGCCTGATCCTGGAAACACCTTACTACAGTATTCCATCATTGTTCAGTTGTTATGCACCCATTTATCCAACAGCTAAAATGTCAACTTATCAAATTCCGGTGTATAAATTCTTGCAAGATGTTCGTTATCCAATAACCATTTTTCATGGTACCGATGATGGTGTGATACCATATCGTAATGCTGCAAGGTTAAAGAATGTTTTAAAACCGGGAGATGAATTTATAACAGTTGATAAAGGTACCCATCATAACCTTAATGATTTTGACCTGGTAAAGAAAAAACTGGATAGTTTATTAGAGCTCCGTTAGCTGAGTTTTGTTTTTACTCACCTTTAATGTATAATTCACCCCGACTTTTAATGCATAGTTTTCTTTGATGTGGCTTACTGGAAATCCAAAGCATACCGGGTAATCATAAGCTGCTGTAATTTCTTTTATTAATTTATACACTTTTTTTCCAAAAGGCCGTTCGGTATCCAGCATATCTGTAAATCCGCCAATAATTAACCCAGCCGGCTTATCTAATTTGCCGCTGCGTTTCATCTGGTAAAGCATGCGGTCAATATTATAAATGTGTTCACCAATATCTTCAATAAAAAGTATTTTATCTTTTGTGTTGATATCAGAAGGGGTTCCTGTTAGGTGTGCCAGTAAAGAAAGATTCCCGCCAACCAGTTCAGCAGTAACCACACCGGGTTTATTGAACGGATGTGTTGCACAACTGTACTTTGCTTTTTTACCAATAATGGCCTTTTGCAGCGATTTGATGTATTTATTTTCTCCATCATTAAATGCAACTGCCATAGGTGCATGTAAAGAAGCCACTTTTATTTTTGTGTACAGATGTGCATGTAAAACCGTAATATCACTGAAGCCGATGATCCATTTTGGATTCTTTTTAAATTTAGTAAAATCAAGTTGGTCAATAATTCGGGTAACACCATAACCACCACGTCCGCAAAGGATAGCTTTTATATGCTCATCATCCAGCATGGCCTGCAATTCATCCCGTCGCACTTCATCGGTACCGCTGAAATAATTTTTTGATTTGCCACCCAGTGTTTTGCCCACCATCACATCAAACCCCCAGCTTTGTAAAGTGCTGATACAGGTTTGCGCTTTTGCTTCAGCCATATATCCGGCGGGGCATGTTATACCAATGGTATCGCCTTTTTTTAAGTAGGGAGGAATTTTTATCATCTTGCTTCTGTTAGTCTGCATTCATTTAAATGTACACCCAATGTGTGTAATACACCACACTTTAAGGCAAAATTATTTTTTTGATGCCCCACCGGAAAATCAAAACAAACGGGGTAATTATGGGCGCTTACTTTTTCCAGCACAATATCAAAAATGGTTTTTCCAAACTCTTCTCCAACATCATCAGGTTTAATTTTAAAACCACCAACGATCAGTCCTTTCAGGTTATCCAGTTTTCCGCTGCGTTTCAAATTCCAGAACATACGGTCAATGCTGTATAAATATTCTCCGGTATCTTCTACAAATAAAATTTTATCCTTTGTATTGATATCGGAGTTGCTCCCTGCCAATGCTTCCAATGTTTTTAAATTACCACCAACCAATTCTCCTGCAGCAAGACCGGTTTTATTATTTTCATTTGGTGTAAACAGGTATTTCATTTTTTCTCCGGTTAAACATTGTTTAATTGATTCTATGCTTTCTTTTTGAATCGGTTCGGCATTATTCCAGTCCTCGGGAAAACTGTTACACATTTTAGAATGGATGGAAGCTATCCGGTAGTTTGCATTAATGTGTGAATGAAAAACAGTTGCATCGCTGAAACCAATAACCCATTTTGGATTACGTTTAAATTTTTTAAGATCAAGTTTATCTATAATTCTAACAGCACCATATCCACCCCTTGCAAATAGTATGGCTTTAATATTTGTATCATCCAGCATTTGCTGAAAATCTTTTATACGTTCCTCATCTGTACCCCCGAATGTAAAGTCTTTTTTGCCAACGGTATCACCGATCTTTACATTAAAACCCCATTCTTTTATTTTGAGTAAGGCCGGCTGAATTTCTACCAGTGTTATAAAACCTGCCGGGCAGCAGATACCTATAGTATCTCCAGTTTTTAAATAAGGTGGAATGGCAACTGGTTTGTCAGGGTCACTGCTGACTTTTCCTTTAGCGATTGCATTAAAAGTGGCTGCTAATGGCATAACAGATGAAAGGAAATCTTTGCGTTTCATAGGTTGAATTTACTCAAATTTCGGTATTGACCGCTTATTAGGTATTTTTGCCCCGCAATGAACAAGCCTAAAAGATATTTAATTACTTCTGCACTGCCTTATGCCAATGGTCCAAAGCATATTGGTCACCTGGCAGGTGCATATTTACCTGCCGATATTTACGTACGTTACCTGCGGGCAAAAAAGGAAGATGTGGTATATGTTTGTGGCAGTGACGAACATGGTGCTGCCATTACCATCCAGGCTATGAAGGAAAATACAACACCACGTGAAATTGTAGATAAATATCACGCCATGCTTAAAAGTAATATGGCCGACCTGGGTATTTCATTTGATATTTATCACCGTACCAGTTCTCCGCTTCATCATGAAACAGCGCAGGAATTTTTTACAGCCCTGAATGAAAAGGGCGATCTGGTGAAAAAGGAAACCGAACAGTTTTATGATGAAGATGCAAAAACATTTTTAGCCGACCGCTATATCATCGGTACCTGCCCGGTTTGTGCAAATGAAAATGCTTATGGCGATCAATGCGAAAAATGCGGAACATCATTGAGTCCTGAGCAACTGATAAACCCCCGCAGTACATTAAGTGGTAATCCACCAACAAAAAAAAATACAATACATTGGTATCTGCCATTGGATAAGCATGAAGATTTTTTACGGGAGTGGATCTTAAAAGAACATAAGGATGACTGGAAGTCAACAGTTTTAGGACAGTGTAAAAGCTGGCTTGATCTGGGTTTACAGCCAAGAGCTGTAACAAGAGACCTGGATTGGGGAGTGTCATTACCCACCAATATTGAAGGAGGTAAAGGCAAAGTGCTTTATGTTTGGTTTGATGCACCAATCGGTTATATCAGTGCCACCAAGCAATGGGCACTGGATAATAACAAAGACTGGAAACCATATTGGCAGGATAAGGATACCAAACTTGTTCATTTCATCGGTAAGGATAATATTGTTTTTCACTGCATCGTTTTTCCGGTAATGCTGAAACTGCATGGAAATATTTTACCTGACAATGTGCCCAGCAATGAGTTTATGAACCTGGAAGGAGATAAGATGAGCACCAGCCGTGGATGGAGTATTGAGATGGATGATTATATCAATGACTTTGTTAAAAAAGATAATGGCGGCGATATGCTGGTGGATGCTTTGCGGTATTACCTTACGCAAATTGCTCCTGAAACCAAAGACAGTGAGTTTACCTGGAAAGGTTTTCAGGATGCAGTGAACAGTGAACTGGTGGCCATTTTCGGAAATTTTGTAAACAGGGCATTGGTGCTGATGCATAAATTGTGTAAAGGAAAAGTTCCCCCTTTACACCAGGATATTCTTGATGATGCGGATAAAAATTTATTTATTGAAATAGCCAATACAAAAACAAAAATCGAGAATTTAATTGAGGGGTATAAATTCAGAGATGCTTTATATGAAGTGATAGACCTGGCGAGGAAAGGAAATAAATATATGCAGGATAAGCAGCCGTGGATTATTGCGAAACAGACCACAGACGGCGGACTACCAACTCCAGAAGCTCAAAAACAAATTGATAATTGTTTACACGTTTGTTTACAGTTAACTGCAAACCTTGCAGTATTCATCAACCCATTACTGCCATTTACTGCAAAGAAATTGTGTTACCTGTTGAAAGTGGTTGATAAAATGCTGGAATGGGAAAATGCCGGTAAATCAAAATTAGTAAGCGTTGGATATTCTTTAAGGGCACCGGAATTATTGTTCCGTAAAATTGAAGACGAAGAGGTAAAATTGCAGGTTGAAAAATTAAAAATTAAAAGCAAAAAACTGGAAATGGAAAATAATGCAGAAAGTTCATTACCCAAAATTGTTGAACAACAAACTTCAAATTTATCATCCGATGCCCTGCCTTCAGGACAGGCAGGTTCAGCGAAGGATGACATCAAACCGCAAATAGCGTTTGATGATTTTGCCAGGATCGATTTGAAAGTGGGTACAATACTTACAGCTGAAAAAGTAGAAAAAGCTGATAAACTTCTAAAGCTGGAAGTGGATCTTGGTTTTGAAAAACGTGCCATTTTAAGTGGAATTGCATTACATTTTAAGCCGGAAGATATTATAGGTAAACAGGTAGTTGTTGTTGCCAACCTTGCAGCCCGTAAAATGAAAGGTATTGAAAGCCAGGGAATGATACTTATGGCAGAAGATAGATCGGGCGTATTACATTTTGTAAACCCTGATACTTTAATTGATAATGGCAGTGTGGTAAGCTGATAAAAGTAACGATTACCTGTTTTGATTTTTCAATCATACTAATTACTATATAAATTGAATTTTATTTTCAATTTTATTCTGTTTGGACTCATTTTTGTTTATAACCTGTAAAACTAAAAATATGAAAAGTAAATTTTTTTCAATCGTTTTATTATTGGCTTTTACAATACCTGTATTTGCCCAGGAGGCTGATATGTCTTTAATTCCATACCGCAAGGGCGATCTATGGGGATATGCAAGCCCGGAAAATAAAATTGTAATTAAACCGGAATATAATGAAGCAAACTTATTTTATGAAGGGTATGCCAGTGTAAAAAAGGGAAAGTTGTTTGGATATATTGATAAAACAGGCAAAGTGGTAATACCTTTTAAATTTTATATAGCAAAACCATTCCGTTTTGGCTACTTCCCTGTTTCGGGAAATGCCAAACCACAAGAAGGAGATTTGAATTCACAAAAAACTGTACTTTTTGCCGGTGCTTCATTAAAGCCAAACGGGTATGAAATTTGTATAAATACAAAAGGGTTAACAATGCCCAAATGCCCGGCAATAAATGAAAATAGTGTGCCCGATGTTAACAAACAATCAGTAATAACCATTGAGTCAAATTACAGCACTATTGCAAAAACAGAATTGTTTGATAAGATTGTTGGAGACTATAAGATGGCCGGCGTTGCTGATGTTACTTATTATATTGCCATACGGAATAATAAGTATGGGGTGTTTAATAATAAATTCGATGTGATCATACCTTTTGAGTTTTCAATGATAAAAAAAATGAATAACAGTATGAACAGCATGGTATATTTATTAGCAGAAAAAAACGGGATGAAAGGTGTGCTTTTTGGAAATGGATCTCCTTATGTTGCTGTTGATAATAATAACCTGCTTCACGTAAATGCAAATAATGGGAAGGATTATTTTATTATTTCAAAAGACGGCAGAAGTTATTTAAAGAATACGAATTACGAAGAAGTTGTGCATGCAAATTATACCGATATTATTTATGATACTACCGGAGGCTTTATTTTGATTGGGCAGGATAATCTTAAAGGCTTTTATTTTTTAAATAATAATATAGTTGAACCTAAATATACCGATGTGAAACTGGTTAAAGGAAAGGAGTATTTGATGATCAGAACAAAAAGCGGCAAGACCGGTTATGTTAATAATAACGGGGTAGAATTTTTTACTGATTAAAAATAGTTGAAATGATTTTTAAACCGGCTTTCGAAAAGGAGCCGGTTTTTTATTAACCTTATTTTACAACCTTACCCTTATAATGCAAACCTGCTTTTTGAATAAATGCTTTTACCTGGGTTGATAATGATTTTAAAATAGCAGCTGCATTTTTATTTTGTAAAAGATTTTCATGTAGCTGATTATCTTTTTTATAATTATATAAGTATTCCGGTTTATCAGTTGTAATATTAAAACCTAAAACATAAATACTGTCTGTTACCTGGTAAAGAGAACTGGCCGGTTTAGAAAAAACAAGGTTTTTGAAAGACATGCTGTCACTTAAATTGTCACCATAAGAAATGATGCTGTCTTTATAACCTGTAATAGCCAATATGGTTCCCATAATGTCAAACTGGCTAACCGGATTACTCACAATTTTTTTTTGATTTACTGATGGATTATAAATGATGATAGGAATTCTATAGCCGGAATAGGAATTGTAAACTTCTTTAATACCTTTTGGAAACATCCAGTGATCTGAACAAAAAATGAAAATGGTATTTTTAAACCAAGGGTCATTTTTTGCTGCTGCAAAAAATTGTTGTAAACTGTAATCATAATACATCATGCTTTTCATTGGAGCTGTATAATCCCCGGAAAGCCTTTCTGAAAATGATCTGGGAATATCATAAGGGTAATGTGTGGAGATATTATAATGAATAGCAAAAAACGGTTGTTGTTGCTGTTTTATTTTTTGATGTAGAAAGTGAAGTACATACTCATCTTGTATGCCCATACTATGTGCCGGTAAATTTTTATAATTGGGAATATCTTCCTTGCTGTAGTACTTTTCAATGCCCAGCCAGTTCATACATTTTGCAAAACCAAAATTGTCGTAATCATCACCTATACAAAAAAATGAATGATAATTATTTATTTTCAGTGCACTTCCGATTCGTGTCATAGGCATATTCACAAATTGGGAATGATAAACCGGGATATCGGAAATGGTTGGGATGCCGGCCAGTATTGCTGTTATGCCCTTGTTGGATTCATGAGCATAACAAAAAGCATTATTATAAAAGGTGCTTTTTTCCAACAGTGAATCAAAAAATGGCATGGTAACTTTATAGGGGCTGGCTGTATCAAAAAAATCATAAGGCACACTCTCCATGATAAAAAGTACAACATTTTTTTTGACAGAATCAGTATAAGACAAGTTAAGCTTCTTTCTTATTGGAAATAGAGAGTCACATTCATTGTCTGACATATAATTTTTAGAAGGTACCCCTTCGCCATTCCTAAACACGGAAAATAAAAAAGTATGAAAGGAGTTTTGTACAACCTGTAACTGGTTACTTTTCAATTCAACCATGGGATACGTAGGCACCAGTATTTTTGTACTGTTGTTTTTAAATAATACAGCCATTAGAATACACATAATGAGGATAGCGGTCACCAGTAAACAATGTGCTCCATTCAAAAATGAACGATAAAATATTTTATGTATCTGCCATATCAAAAAAAGTATAAAAACTATTGCTGTTATAAAAGCAATTATAATAAATATGTTATAATGTAAAAGCAGTTTCAGGGGATGCTCTAAAACATAAAGCAGATCGGCACTGGCACGCTGAAAATGAAAAGGGAAATAAAAAATATCTGAAAGGTTTAATAAAACTGCAAAACTGTTCAGTAGAACAAAAAATGGTAAAATTAACCTGGTAGATATCTTTACTTTTAAAAGATTGCCCAGTTGCAAAAGAAAAAGTAAAGCTGTATTGATGAGTAAAATGGTAAGCATGTCATTCGCTAAGGACCATTTTATCAACTTAAATTTGTCAGCAGCCGTATTGCTGGTTTCAGTACCAGTAAATAATAAATCAAAGTTGTAGTTATAAAATATTATTTTTAAAACAGAAAAAATAAAAAGTAAACGCAAAACAAACCAAATAAAGGGTTTATTATTTTGCCAGGCAGTCTTACCGGAAAGAGGTAGAAATTTAAATTTCATAAAACAGGAATAATCATGCTGCTAAAGTGGATCTTTGAAAACAAATATAAGCTAATGGCTTTTATCATTGGCTTGTATGTGCTGGCAGATGTTGTGCAGCATAAGGGCCTTACCCGGGTAATGTTACCCAAAAATTTTCCGGAATATAAAATCGACAGCAGCTTCCCGGGGAATAAAAATATATTGATCAACACGGGTAAAGCATGGGTAAAAGGGATTGATTCAAAAGAATTAATGAATGTGGTTATAACTAAAAGCAGTGGAATAGAATTTGATGTTTATTTTGATGTTCAAAAAAATATATTTGATGTTCACCATGACCCCGATAATTCTATTGGTTTAAATTTAGAAGAGCAGTTACGGATCTATACTCAAAGAGGAATACAGGCAGGCATATGGCTTGATCTGAAAAACCTGAATGATTCAAATTACCTTTCTGCAGCAGCAGTATTATCTGCAATCCGTACAAAATATAATTTAAAAAATAGATTACTGGTTGAATCAAGCCGGGCCGACCTGTTAACAGTATTCAACGACGGTGGAATTTTTACTTCTTATTACACGCCGGTGTTTAATCCTTACCTGATCGGCGATCAGGAAATGAAAGACCAGGTTGATAGTCTTTCCAGAGTAATTGCAAAATCAAAAGTGAACGCATTATCAGGCTATTATTTTCAATATCCCTTCCTCCATCACTATTTCCCCAATTATCCCATATTGATCTGGTCCGCCAACGACAGGTTCAGCCTGGTAAATTGGCTTTTTAAAAAGAAAGTGGCAGCAAGCAGTGAGGTTTTCATTGCTTTATATCCCCAGTAGTTTGGTTTATTGTTTTTATTTTAAGCTTAAAGCAGAATGTCTTAATTTCGAACTTACAAATAGTTGTTTAACTAACTAAATTTAATCATGTCAAAAAGAATCATAAAAAAAGTAGCCGTTTTAGGCAGTGGAGTAATGGGCAGTCGTATCGCCTGTCATTTTGCTGGCGTAGGTTTACAGGTATTGTTATTGGATATTCAACCAAAAGATTTAGCTGCTGATGCAAAGCCGGCCGAAAAAAATAAAATAGTAAATGATGCGTTGGCTGCTGCTATTAAAAGTAATCCATCGCCAGTTTATACAAAAGATGTAGTTAAGAAAATTAAGACAGGCAATTTTACTGACAATATGAAAGACATTGCCGATTATGATTGGGTAATTGAAGTTGTGGTAGAAAGACTTGACATTAAACAACTGATTTTTACCGATGTTGAAAAATACCGTAAACCGGGTACATTAATTACTTCAAATACTTCGGGCATTCCTATTCACATGATGACGGAAGGGAGAAGCGATGATTTTAAAAAACACTTTTGCGGCACTCACTTTTTTAATCCGCCAAGATATTTACGCCTGCTGGAGATAATTCCTACATCGCATACTGATGCTGAGGTTGTTGATTTCTTAATGCATTATGGTGATCTTACTTTGGGTAAAACTACTGTGCTGTGTAAAGACACTCCTGCCTTTATCGCCAACCGTGTTGGTGTTTTTGGTATGATGGCTATTATGAATGCCATGGAAAAACTCGGGTTATCGATTGACGAAATTGATGCCTTGACCGGTCCGGTTGTGGGGCGCCCAAAATCGGCAACATTCCGTACTGCAGATGTGGTGGGTATTGACACCTTGGTAAAAGTTGCAAAAGGTGTTGCAGACAATTGCCCCAATGATGAAGCTAAAGATGTGTTTACCATTCCGGCATGGTTAAATAAAATGGTAGAGAATAATTGGCTTGGTGATAAGACCGGCCAGGGCTTTTTCAAAAAAACAAAATCAGCTTCAGGCGAAAAAGAAATACTTACATTGAATTTGCAGACCATGGAATATGGGCCAAGGCAAAAACCAAAATTCGCAACATTAGATGCTGCCAAACCAATTGAAGATCTGAAAACAAGAATTAAAGCACTTTGTGCCGGAACAGATAAAGCCGGTGATTTCTATCGCCAGTTTCATTACAACTTGTTCTCTTATATTTCTCATCGTATTCCTGAAATCAGCGATGAATTATATCGTGTTGATGATGGTATGATGGCAGGTTTTGGCTGGGAGATCGGTGCTTTTGAAAGTTGGGATGTGTTGGGTGTAGCAAAAACTGTTGATGCGATGAAAGCTGCCGGATACAAAGTTGCAGCGTGGGTTGATGAAATGATTACAAGCGATGCAGCAACATTTTATAAAGTTGAAAATGGGAAGCGGCTATATTATGATGTAAGCAGCAAGTCTTATAAAACAATGCCTGGCGCCGATGCTTTTATTGTAATGCGCAATTTTGAGAACGAAACGGTTTGGAAAAATTCGGCCTGCCGTACTTATCATTTGGGTGATGATGTATTGGGATTGGAATGGTACACTAAAATGGGCAGCATCGGTGGCGAAGTACTGGAAGGCATTCAGCGCTCCATTGCGTTGGCAGAAGATAAGTACAAAGGATTGGTTATTGCCAATGAAGGTTCGAACTTTAGCGCCGGTGCCAATGTGGCCATGATATTTATGATGGCTATTGAACAGGACTATGATGAAATTGATATGGCGATACGCCAGTTTCAAAATACGATGATGAGGGTTAGGTATTCCGGTATTCCGGTTGTTTTAGCGCCGCATGGTTTGGCTTTAGGCGGTGGTTGCGAAATGAGTTTGCATGCCGATAAAGTTATTGCTGCTGCAGAAACATACACCGGTTTGGTGGAAGTGGGTATTGGTGTTATTCCCGGTGGTGGTGGTACCAAGGAATTTGTTTTACGTGCTGCTGATGAAGTGCATAGCGGCGAACCGGAAACCATTCCATTACAAAACCGCTTCTTAACCATTGCAACTGCGAAAGTTGGTACATCTGCCCAGGAAGCTTTTGATCTGGGTATTTACAGGCATGGGCAGGATAGCGTAAGCATAAATCTTGGCAGAAGAATTGCCGAAGCCAAACAGGCAGTTGTTGAATTGTATGATGATGGCTATGTAATGCCGGTGCAACGTACCGATATCAAAGTGTTGGGCCGCTCTATGCTGGGCGCCATGCATGCGGGTATCAATGGTATGTGGCGTGGTAAATACGCAACCGATCATGATGTAACTGTTGGTAAAAAACTGGCTTACGTAATGTGCGGCGGCGATTTAAGTGAACCTGCTTTAGTTAGTGAACAATATTTACTCGACCTGGAAAGGGAAGCTTTCTTAAGTTTAACCGGCGAGAAAAAAACACTGGAAAGAATTCAGTCGATATTGAAAACAGGAAAGCCATTGAGGAACTAATTCGTAGCATCAACAATTAAATAGATGGGAGAAGCAGAACTTCAACCAAATAATAATTTACTCATCATTCATGCGGTAATTATTATTTATGGCAATGCTGCCAATGATGAGCTAAGCATTCAAATTGCAAAGGATAT
Organism: Chitinophagaceae bacterium; assembly: GCA_043748745.1. Taxonomy (GTDB): domain Bacteria; phylum Bacteroidota; class Bacteroidia; order Chitinophagales; family Chitinophagaceae; genus Ferruginibacter. The sequence goes on from JAYVEQ010000047.1 coordinate 29,291, forward strand.
ACAAGATCACTGGAATGAAGCAGAAGGAAAGGTATTGCTGAAAGAAAACTGGATTTCCAGTAAAATGTATAAAGTAAGATTTGATATACAAGGAAAGTTCGAAAGAGACCTGACACCTGAAACAATTTTTCAAAACACAGATCCGCGCAATAATTATTTCCGCATTGAAGCATTTGCCAACGGCAATATTTCTTTTGTTGATGGCCTTAATTCCAATACCGGGTATTTTCAATTAGATAACCTGCTCAATAACTCCACAACTGCTGCCCATGAATTTGGGCATACCATTGGTTTAGATCATCCGCATGATTTGGATATAAGGGCAAAAGGAACCCCTGGTATCATGTATCCACGAGGCACTTTGGTTGATCCGCATTTTCAATATTCTCCCGAAGTTGCTGCAGGTGAAAAGGGGGGCACTTTAAATCCTTTTACCCGTAAAGTTTTACAAAAAGATATTGATGACCTGCAGTTGAACAAACTCGATTTTAATAAAAAAGGTTTAGCAACAGTTGGTGGGTTTACTTCTATCTGGCATGAAAAACACATCCCCGGTAAAGGTTACTAAAAATTCAGTTATCTTCATTTCTATTTATAGCAATATCTATGGCAATACTCAGTATTAATAATCTCACAAAAAATTACAAATCAGTCAGAGCGCTTGATAATGTAAGTTTTTCGGTACCTGCTAAAACAGTTTTCGGCATTTTGGGTCCCAATGGAAGCGGTAAAACAACATTACTTGGTATTGTGATGGATGTAATAAAAGCTACGGGAGGAACATATACCTGGGAAGGAGAGGGCATTGCAGCCAACGATTTGCGAAAAAAAATAGGAAC
>JAYVEQ010000048.1:0-11028 GCA_043748745.1 Chitinophagaceae bacterium
TATGCCATGAGAGTGAGGTCATATCTGTTACAGAATTTCCCGGAGGAAAAAGTGATCATGACATACCAATCGCCATTTATAAAAATGAAATTTGGCGATTTTATTGATAAGAAGGATGCGGAGAGATACAGGGATATGATCCTGAGAGGTAAGGTGATAACCGGCAATGTTTATATCGTTCCGGAAATGGTGGAAGTAAAACCCGATAAAATGAAAGACGGGGATCTGTAATTCAACATCAATTATATGGAGTTTCCTTTTGGAAACTCTTTTATATTCTGGTCGTTTAATATTATTTTTATTACATGATAAAAGAAAGCATACAGCAACTGGCAAAAAAATATGCAACTGAGTTTGTAGATATCCGGCATCATTTGCATGCTAATCCTGAATTAAGTTATAAAGAATTTGAAACCTCTGCTTTCGTTCAAAAAAAATTAGCTGAATTGGGTATTGCTTTTGAAGTGAAAGCCACCACTGGTGTTGTGGGTTTGATAAAAGGAAAAAATCCCGATAAAAAAATAATTGCCCTGCGTGCCGATATGGATGCACTGCCTATAACAGAAGAAAATGATGTGCCTTACAGATCAAAAAATTCTGGTGTGATGCATGCCTGCGGACATGATGTACATACGACATGTTTGTTAGGTGCTGCAAAAATTTTAAATGAACTGAAGGCAGATTGGGAGGGAACGGTGAAATTAATTTTTCAGCCCGGGGAAGAAAAAAACCCCGGTGGTGCAAGTATTTTAATTAAAGAAGGGGTACTTGAAAACCCAAAACCATCATCCATTTTTGCATTGCATGTGCATCCGGGTGTTGAAGTTGGCCGCTTAAGTTTCAGGGGAGGAATGATCATGGCGAGTGCCGATGAAATTTATATTACCATCAAAGGAAAAGGCGGCCATGCTGCGGCACCACACTTTACAGCCGATACCATTTTAATTGCATCGCATTTAATTGTAAGCCTGCAGCAAATTGTAAGCAGAAATAACAGCCCGTTTAATCCAAGTGTATTGTCCATTACTTCATTCCAGGGTGGAAACACGACCAATGTTATACCCAGTGAAGTGAAACTGATGGGTACTTTCAGGGCGATGAATGAAGAGTGGCGTTTTAATGCACATGAACTGATAAAAAAACAAACAGTGGAACTGGTGGCTGCCATGGGTGCCGAAGCAGAAATAAAAATTGATGTGGGTTATCCTTTTGTATTGAATGATGAAGCATTGAATGCTTTTGCAAGAAAGAAAGGAGAAGAATATATAGGAGCAGAAAATGTAGAGACAACAGAGTTGCGTATGGGTGCCGAAGATTTTGCTTATTACAGTCACCAGATACCCGGTTGTTTTTTCAGGATTGGCGCAGGCAACAAAGCAAAAGGCATTACAAGCGGAGTGCATACACCTACTTTTAATATTGATGAAGGTGCGATTGAGATTGGGATGGGGTTTATGGCGTTTTTAGGAAGCGGGGGATAGAACACGGATAACACGGATTGTTAATGGTTAATAGAGATTTTCTCCAGCATGTTGAATATATTAATACTGTACAAGAGTGCGACGCCACTGAAGTTGAACATTGTACTACTGCCGGGCTAATAAAAATAAAAACATAATTATGAAAATAGCATTCCACGGCGCAGCCCGTACAGTAACCGGTAGCAAGCATTTGCTTACTTTAAAGAACGGCAAAAAATATTTATTAGATTGTGGCATGTTCCAGGGCCTGGGTAAGGAAACCGATGCCTTGAACCGTAGCTTTGGTTTTGACTCCACAGAAGTAACTCACCTTATTTTGTCGCATGCACATATTGACCATTGCGGTTTGATTCCAAAACTGGTGAGTGATGGTTTTAATGGTAAAATATTTTGTACACCGGCAACCAAAGAATTATCGGCAGTGATGCTGGAAGATTCGGCAGGCATACAGGAAAATGAAGTTAAATATGAAAATAAAAGGAGAGCACAGCAGGGATTACCTTACCTGAAACCTTTGTATGATACAGCTGATGCGCTTGCTGCACAGGATCATTTTGTAGCTGTGCCTTACGACGATTGGTTTACGATTGATGAAAATATTGATGTGCAATACACTGATGCCGGCCATATCATTGGCAGTGCAGCCGTGCATTTAAAAATTAAGGAAGATGGAAAAATTACACGCCTCACTTTCAGCGGAGATGTTGGCCGTTACAGGGATGTAATTTTAAAATCGCCTGCTGAGTTTTCGCAGGCCGATTATATTCTAATTGAATCAACTTATGGCAACAGTCTGCATGATGATGCAACAACAACACCCGACCAGATTTTACATTGGATTGAGAAAGCCTGTCTGCAGAAAAAAGGGAAATTAATTATTCCGGCTTTCAGCGTGGGAAGAACACAGGAAATATTATTTGCACTGAATCAACTGGAAATTGAAGGGAGATTACCCGACCTGGATTATTTTGTTGACAGTCCGCTGAGTGTAAAAGCTACTGAAATAGTAAAACATTATCCGCAGTATTTTAATAAAACCATTCAGAAAATTTTAGAAACAGATAAAGATCCTTTTGGTTTTAAAGGGTTAAAATTTATTCAGTCAGTTGATGAATCGAAGCTGCTGAATTTCCGCAACGGGCCATTTGTCATCATCTCTGCAAGTGGTATGGCCGATGCCGGAAGGGTAAAGCATCATATCAGTAATAATATTGAGAACAGCAAAAATACCATTTTACTCACGGGTTATTGTGAACCGCATTCACTGGGAGGTAAATTAATGGCCGGTGCTAAAGAAGTAAATATTTATGGAGTGCAACATGAGGTAAATGCTGAGATCGGTTCAATCCGCAGCATGAGTGCCCACGGAGATTATGATGATCTGTGCCAGTTCCTGGCCTGCCAGAACCCGGCGCAGGTTAAAAGGTTATTTGTTGTACATGGCGAGTATAAAGTGCAATTAGAATTTCAGCAACGACTGATTAATAAAGGTTTTGCAGATGTGGAAGTTCCGGAACTGCATTATGAAACCTTACTTACATAAACCTTGTTGGGCTAAAAGCAAGAATATCAATTGAAGTTTTTTTATTTGATATGATTTCTGTAACCAGTTTTCCTGTGCCTGTTCCTTCAGAAATACCCAGCATGGCATGACCTCCGGCAATAGTAACATTTGCAAGGTTTAAAACTTTACCAATGTATGGTAATCCATCCGGCGTAACAGGCCTTAAGCCATTCCATATTTTATCTGTAGGTGGGAAATCGATTTTTAAACCCGGATAAAAATTCTTTGCTGAATCATAAATGCCCTGCATGCGGTTGATGAGTACATTATTATTGATGCCACTTAATTCCATAGTGCCGCCAATGCGGAGTTGATGTCCCCAGGGCGTGATGGCACATCTTCCATCAACCAAAATTGCCGGATACTTAATATTTTTTTCTACATGAGCATAAGTATAACTGTATCCTTTGCCCGGCTGTAATAATAATTTTATGCCCATCATTTTTGCAACAACAGGTAACCAGCTTCCGGTTGATAAAACAATTTCATCGCAATCAAATTTTCCCTTATCAGTAATTATTGATGTGATTTTTTTGTTGAACTTTTCGAAACCCGTAACTGTTGTATTTAATTTAAACTGCACGCCTTTTTTTTCTAAATAATTTTTTAATGTCAGCATCATCTTACCCGGGTTAAAATGACAATCATCTTTAAATAACACAGCCCCTGCAACATCCAGTTCTACATCAGGTTCCAATTGTTGTACCGCATCTTTATTTAGCCGTTCCACTTTCAATCCATATTTTTCAGCTTCATCTGCCAGGTGAAATTCGTGATCCAGTGTTTTTTGTTGCTTGCACATCATCAAACATCCTTTTTCTTCCATATCAAAAACATCACCGATCTCATTACGCATTTCATTAATTAAATGACGGCTCAGTTGTAAAATATCATTTAAGTGCGGAGAATTTTTTTCAACGATTTTAGCCGCACTGCTCTTCCAGAAATGATAGCCCCATTGCATCAGATCTAAATTCAACCTTGGCTTAATATAAAATGGAGAGGTAGAACTCAACATCCATTTTAATCCCTGAGAGATAATGCCGGGACTTGCCAGCGGAACAAAATGGCTGGGCGACATATACCCCATGTTGCCAAAAGAACAACCATCTGTAATATCATCCCGATCAATTAACGTTATTTCATGCCCTTCTTTTTGCAAATAGTAGGCACTGCATAAACCAATTATGCCGCCACCGATGATTGTTACTTTCATTTTAATCTTTTTATATTACCTGGAACCCAAACGCATACGGATCATCTTCATCATCAATGGTAATTGTATTGTGTCCATAAATTCTTGCCCAGCCTTCTATACTTGGTCTTATTGCCGGTTTTCCGGCAACTGATAATTCTTCTTCAATTCGTCCAGTGAATTTGCTGCCAATGATACTTTCATGAATAAATTCATCTCCTTTCTTCAACAATCCTTTTGCATACCATTGCGCCATCCGTGCCGATGTCCCTGTACCACATGGGCTGCGGTCAATGGCTTTGTTACCATAAAAAACCGCATTACGGGCTGTTGAAGATTTATCTAAAACTGCGCCGGTCCATAAAATATGACTGCATCCTTTTATTGTTTCATTTTCTGGATGAACAAAAACATATTTATCATTGATGCGTTTTCGTAATTCTCTCGACCAGCTTATCAATTGATCTGCAGTATGATTTTCCAGCCCTTTAAAATTTTTCTGTACATCCACAATTGCATAAAAGTTTCCACCATAAGAAACATCTACAGCCAGTTCTCCTAAATCCGGACAAATAATTGTTAATTCAGTTGCCACTAAAAAAGATGGGACATTGGTAAGTTTTACAGATCTTACTTTTCCGGAATCTTCTTTGTAAGAAATTAAAACCAAACCTGCCGGAGCTTCCATTCTTACTACACCCGGTGTTTTTGGGTTTATTAATCCTTCTTCAATAGCAATCGTAACGGTGCCGATGGTTCCATGTCCGCACATGGGCAGGCATCCGCTTGTTTCAATAAACAAAACAGCAACATCATTTTCATCATCATGCGGAGGATATAAAATACTGCCACTCATCATATCATGGCCACGGGGTTCAAACATCAATCCTTTTCTTATCCAGTCGTATGTCGCCAAAAAATGCTGGCGCTTTTCGCTCATATTTTTGCCAATCAGCTCAGGCCCCCCTTCTTTTATAAGGCGAACAGGATTACCACAGGTATGGGCATCAATACAAATAAATGTTTTCTTCAAAACTGTTTATTAAATTTGTATGCAACTTAATTAAACTTTGCTTGTTTATGGAACAGTACGGAAAGATTTTACTTTTTGCCATGCCGGCTTTTTTAATACTGGTATTACTGGAAAAATGGTATGGCTGGCGCAAAGGAAAAGATACGGTGCGTAATATGGATATGATCTCGAGTTTAAGTTCGGGAGTTACCAACGTTACTAAAGATGTGTTGGGATTAAGTATTGCTGTTTTAAGTTACAGCTGGTTGGTAAACCGGATTGCTTTAACGCATATCCAGTCAACCTGGCTTACTTTTTTAATTGCTTTTATTGTTTTGGACTTTGCCGGTTACTGGGTGCACCGAATCGATCATAAAGTTAATTTTTTCTGGAACAGTCATATCGTTCATCACAGCAGCGAAGAATTTAATTTAGCCTGTGCATTAAGGCAAAGCATTTCTTCCTTTGTAAGATTATTTTCTTTTTTACTGATACCGGCAGCATTGCTGGGTGTGCCTGCAATTGTAATAGCAACTGTTGCTCCCATTCATTTGTTTGCCCAGTTCTGGTATCATACACAGCATATTGGCCCGATGGGATTTTTAGAAAAAATACTGGTAACACCATCACATCACAGGGTGCATCATGCCATCAACAAAGAATATTTAGATAAAAATTTATCACAGATATTCATCGTCTGGGATAAATTGTTTGGCACTTTCCAGGAAGAATTACCTGATGTGCCACCGGTTTACGGTATCACCCGCCCGGTAAGAACCTGGAACCCCATCAAGATAAATTTTCAGCATATGTGGCTGCTGATAAAAGATGCCTGGCGTGCAAAAAGTTTAAAAGATAAACTGCGTATCTGGTTTATGCCAACAGGCTGGAGGCCGGCTGATGTGGAAGAAAGATACCCGGTTTACAAAATTGAAAATGTGTACAGCTTTGAAAAGTATGACACAAAAAATTCAACATTTTTGTCTGCTTTTACATGGTTTCAATTGGTTATACTTTTATTGCTCATCAGTTATTTTTTCGGAAACATTGCAAAGATCGGCAGTCCCGATATGTTTATTTATGGCGCTTTTATTTTTGTATATGTATATGCTTATACTGAACTGATGGACGGAAGTAAATATGCGTTTGTATGGGAAGTTTTAAAAGCTGCTATTGGCATTGCAGTTATTTTTACTTTAGGGGATTGGTTTGGTGCCGGTAAAATTTCCCCCTGGATAAGTTATGTTTTAATTACTTACTTTGTTTTATCAGTTGCTGTAACCGGATGGTTAGCTTTTGTAACTGGTAAAGAAGAAAATACGCTTACAGTTTCCATATAAATTTTATAAAGCCTCCTTAGTTAATTCATTATTTACCGTTCTCCATATTCCAAACGGATTTTCATTCTTCAATTCATCAGGCAATAAACTATTGTCCCAGTTTTGAAATGCAATTGGCCTGGCAAAGCGTTTGATACCATCAGCACCTACTGAAGTAAATCTTGCATCAGTACTTGCAGGAAAGGGCCCGCCATGATGCATGCTCAAACAAACTTCTACACCGGTTGGTACACTATTGAGAATAAAACGTCCACAGATATTTTTTACCGCTTCAACAAGTTCATCATTTTCTTTTATATCATTTTCAGTAGCCATTAAGGTAGATGTTAACTGCCCTTCGAAGTTTTTTGCCACTTCAGTCATTTCATGCATGTCTTTGCAGCGGATAACAATGGAGTAGGGACCAAATACTTCCTGGTGTAAAATGGGGTTGTTTAAAAAAATTTGTCCGCTGGCTGTTGCAATGGTTGGCAAACCTTCGTTTTCTTTTACATCAGTTTCAGATTCTGCAACCAGGTGTACATCATCCTGTAATAAGGCATTGCTTTTATTTTTTTTGTATGCACTTACAATGCCAGGGTGCAACATAGGCGACGGTACAATTTTTTGAATGGCTTTCCCCAGGTCATGAACAAATATTTTTAATGCTTCACTTTCAATACCAATAATTATTCCGGGGTTGGTACAAAACTGGCCCACTCCAAGTGTAATAGAGGTTGAATATTGTTGTGCAATTTCCGGTGCAGAAGACCTTAATTTTTCAGGCATTAAAAAAACCGGATTAACGCTTCCCATTTCTGCAAAAACAGGAATCGGTTCTTTGCGTTGATTACCCCAATCGAATAATTGTTTGCCGCCAATGTATGAACCTGTAAAGCCAACTGCTTTTGTATGTGGATGCATCACCAATGCCTGTCCAACTTCAAAACCGGCTCCATGTACATGAGCAAAAATTCCTTTAGGCATATTGCATTTGTTTGCTGCGGTTAAAATTGCCTTGGCAACAATCTCCGATGTTTCGGCATGTGCAGGATGAGCTTTTACAATTACCGGGCAACCGGCAGCAAAGGCACAGGCAGTATCTCCACCAGCTGTTGAATAGGCAAATGGAAAATTACTTGCACCAAAAACTACAACAGGGCCAAGTGGCACCAGCATTTTCCGGATATCGGGTTTGGGTGGAGTTTTATCCGGTATAGCTGTATCAATTCTTGCATCTAACCAATTACCTTTTTCACACGCTTCGGCATAACTGTTTAACTGAAAAATAGTTCTTGCTCTTTCGCCTCGCAATCTTGCTTCGGGTAAATTGGTTTCACTCATTGCTGTATGAATTAATGCATCACCACAGTTTTCCAGTTCAACGGCAATGGCTTTCATGAATACAGCCCGTTGGTTTAAAGAAAATTTTCTATAGACATGAAAAGCATTCCATGCCTGCTGCATTACCGAATCAATTTCTTCAACACTAAAATCTTTATAACTCATAGCAAACTCTTTAATTTAAATTCATAACTCATAACTTCTAACTCAGAATTGGTCTTGTTGCAATTCCATCATTAATGATCTTTAAAATATCTTCTCTTTCTTTTCCGATCAATGTAAGTCTTGGTGCCCTTACATTTTCTGAGCCTATGTCTGCCTGTGTTTCTGCCAGTTTTATATACTGCACCAGTTTAGGATGAATATCCAGTTCAAGCAATGGCATGAACCAGCGGTAGATTTTTGTGGCTTCTTCAATTCTTCCCGCTTTTATCAGATTATAAATGGCAACAGTTTCTTTCGGAAAAGCACAAACCAATCCGGCCACCCATCCATCAGCGCCCAAACATAATTCTTCCATGGCAATGGTGTCAACACCGCAAAGAATTTTAAACCTGTGGCCAAAACGGTTTTTCATTCTTGTAACATTTGAAACATCTCTTGTTGATTCTTTTACCGCATTTATATTTTTGCATGCTGTTAATTCTTCAAACATATCCAGTGTAACTTCAATTTTATAATCCACCGGGTTATTATAGATCATGATAGGAAGTTCAGTTGATGCTGCAACCGTTTTAAAATAAGTAACCGTTTCCCGGTGGTCACTTTTGTAACGCATGGGAGGTAGCATCATTATCCCTTTGGCTCCCCAGGCTTTGGCGTATTCAGCTTGCTGCAATGCTTCTTTAGTTGATCCTTCTGCAATATTTAATACAACCGGAACTTTACCGGCACATATTGAAACAGCAAATTTTACCAGTTGTTCTTTTTCTGCTGTTGTTAAAACACTGGCTTCGCCCAACGTGCCGCCTAAAACAATTCCATTTACGCCGGCTTTCAGTTGTGCAGTTAAATTTTTTTCAAACAGCGGAAGGTCTAACTGATCATCAGCCCTAAATTTTGTAGTGAGTGCAGGAAAAACACCTTTCCATTCAATCGACATAAAAATTGATTTTGATAAAGATAATTCATAGAAATTTAACATTACTTTTCAAACAATTAATTAACTGCTGTTTTCAATATCAATAACATTTTTTCTTTTACTAAATTTTCACATATCACATTTAAAATAAAGCACAGTTTTTGCGTATGTAAAGTGTAGCATATGCTATAAAACAAAATAAAAGGAGTAAATATGAAAAACAAAACAGGTATTTGGTTTGTATTGGCCGCTATTACAGCTGTTGCATTTTTTGCCGGCTGCTCAGGTACTGCCCATATCGAAAAAGACAAGTCTGCCGATTTTAGCAGGTACCATACTTATGCCTGGGTAGAAAAACCGGAAGAAAAAGAGATCAAAAAAACCCGGCGGAATGAACTTACAGAAGCAAGTATACATAATTCGGTAAACGAACAGTTGCAAAAGATCGGATGGAAAGAAGTAAATAACAACCCGGATATCATGATCAATTATGAATTGCTGGTAGAAAGAACGGAGAAGGAACAAAAAGATGCGGTATATTCTCAATCTTACACCCGCAGTTATTACAACCGGTACACCGGTAAGGTGAATACTTTTTATTATCCCGGGCAGTTTGTTGGATACGACAGTTATTCAACTACGGTTAAAGAAGGAACTGTAACGATTACCATGATTGATAACAGAACTGATAAAACCGTTTGGCAGGGCTGGACTACAAGTGAACTGAACAGCAGTAAAATCACCGGCAAAGAAATTGACCAGAGTGTGAAAACGATCTTCAGGAAATTTGATGCCGGGAAATAGAAATTAAAATATAAGTGGGTTTAAAAAAATGATAAAGCCTTTCAGCACTGAAAGGCTTTTTTATTAAAGCTAGTTAACAACAAATGCATTCTTGTGTTATGAATGCAGTCTTGGAGAGGTAGCGGAGCAGAAAGCCTGATTTGTATCTGAAATAATTAATATGTATATTGGATGCCTGTCTACCTTTAGATTCCCTTAATTTTGTCGAACATTTATTAATTTTTAAACCAAACTAACATGAAAAGAATCTTAATTATTCTGGCAGCGCTTTTCTTTTTGGGTGCCTGTAACAATTCAAGTGACAAGTCGGCTGAAAAAAAAGTAAAGTACAGTGATCTTGCTAATGACAATCTTAAAGGAGATATTGAAGCTATTGAAGAAACACCTTACAAGGTGGACAGTACCGGAAAAATGGGTGCCATGGATTCCTGTTGTATTGACTTAACGCAGTTTGACGAAAACGGGAATGCTGTTAAATTTACATCTAAAGACAGTAAGGGAACTGTAAAGAATGAATCGGTTTTTACAAGAAATGCAGATGGATTATGGACAGGATCTACTGATACTAAGGCCGGAGGGAAACCCAGCGGTTCAATGAAAGTAGGTGTAGATGATAAAGGCCAATATACCATCGCCCAGACATTTGATTCTACAGGTAAGCCCGATATCTATTATACAACCGTTGGACAAAATGAATACGGGCAGGTTCTTGGCTGGAAACAATATGACAAGGATAGTGTTTTCAGACAGTCAGGAGAAAGTAAATATGACAAAAGCTTATTCATGGGATTTACAGGAAAAGACAGCCTGGGCAAAGTAAAATCTACCAGTTCAGCCAAGTATAACGATAAGGGAGAACAAACTGAATTTTCCAATACGACCATCACCAAAGATTCCACTACTACCAAGCTTACCAAATATACTTATGATGCTCATGATGACATGGGCAACTGGACCCAGCGTACAGAATGGAATGATAAAGGCAAGGCGACAAAAATTACAAAACGGGTTTACACGTACAGGAAGGCAGAAGCAAAAAAGTAATTTTATTTTCTATTAATGCTAAAATAAATCTCTTAAAAGTTTACATAAAAAACCTCTCCAATTTTGGAGAGGTTTTTTTATGTACCACGTACGGGATTCGAACCCGTGATTCCTCCGTGAAAGGGAGGCGTCTTAACCCCTTGACCAACGCGGCATTTCCTGTTAAAGGACGGCAAAGATAACG
>JAYVEQ010000049.1:0-29279 GCA_043748745.1 Chitinophagaceae bacterium
AAAAATGTTGATTTTTATAGCATGAGTTACGGTAAAGACTAATTGTATTGGATCTTTATTTTGGAAAAACCATGCGGTAATCAACTTTAATTTTACCCCTGGAAATATCATCCAGCTTACGTTTCATTAGTTTACGTTTGAGTGGCTTAAGACGGTCAATAAATAATTTACCTTCAATATGATCATATTCATGCAGTATAACCCGTGCGGATATACCGTTAAAGGTTCTGGTATGAGTTATAAAATTTTCATCTTCAAATTCCAATGTTAATTCTTCATTACGGTAAACATCTTCCCTTATTTTAGGTATGCTCAGGCAACCTTCATTATAAGACCATTCTTCTCCATTCAACCTGGTAATATGGGCATTTATAAAAACACCTTTATAACCCGGGGCATCGGGGTAATCATCTTTCTCATCTTCCTCCTGGTTTTCAAAAATCTGTTCACTGTCCATAATGAACAATCGTATGGGTACATTAATTTGAGGAGCAGCTAATCCTACGCCATTACTGTTATACATGGTTTCCCACATATCTGAGATAAGTTTATCCAGTCCAGGATAATCTGGTGTAATCTCATCACAAACCTTCCTTAAAACCGGAGAACCATATGCTACTATAGGAAGAACCATTTTACTTGAAAATTAAATTGTTGACAGGCTTTTAACCTTGTGCAAAGTTAAACCAAATCAGCTTATCAACCAATGAAACCATCAACTAATGCTTTGTAAATATTCCTGTAAAATGATGGTGGCTGCAATCAGGTCAACATTTTTTTTATCTCTCCGGTCTTTCTTTTTCATCCCCATTTCCAGCATAGCATCTTTAGCCATTTTGGATGTATAGCGTTCATCAACAGTTTTAAGTGGAATTTGAGGGAATTCTTTTTGTAATTTTTTTATAGCAGCTTCTACCAGGGGTGTGCCATGGGTATCAGATTCATCCCAGTTTTTAGGTAGGCCAATGATGATCAGTTCAACTGCTTCCTGCAATAGATATTTTTTTAACCAGGGGATGAGTTCTCTGGATTCAATAGTTTCCAGGCCGGTGGCAATGATCTGTAAAGGATCGGTTACTGCCAGGCCGGTTCTTTTACCGCCATAGTCTATTGCAAGAATTCGTGCCATGCCCGGCCCCACCTATCCTCCCCCGAAGAGAGGGAAATGGAGAAGATTGTATTTTATTTAGTTTAAAAATAAATCAAGAATTACAAAGATGGCGAAAACAACTGAGGCAATACCGTTTGTTGTAAAGAAAGCCATATTTACTTTGCTTAAATTGTGTGGGTTTACTAATGTATGCTGATAAATTAATAAGCCCATGAAGGCGGTAACTCCTATCCAGTACCAAATTCCGAAATGACCATATACACCTGCATATACCACACAGCCTGCAGAAAATAAATGCAGCAGTTCTGAAACTCTTAATGCTTTTGATTTACCAAGTGATGCAGGTATGGAATGTAACTGGTTGCTTTTATCAAATTCTTCATCCTGCAGGGCATAAATGATATCGAAACCACTTACCCAAAATAAAACACTAAATGAAAAAAGAATAGGTAATAACGAAAATTGACCAGTTACTGCCAGGTAAGCCCCAATGGGAGCCAGACTTAAACCAACACCCAAAACCAAATGACATAAAGCGGTAAAACGTTTGGTATAACTGTAAAATAAAACAACAAACAGTGCAACAGGTGATAAGTAAAAACAAGTAGTATTGATGAAGTAGCAACAGACTATAAAAGCTATACAATTAATAATTACAAACAGCAATGCATTGTTTGCATTTATTAACCCCGATGGGATTTCCCGAATAGCTGTTCTTGGGTTTTTTTTATCAAAGCTTTTATCAAGCCAGCGGTTAAAAGCCATGGCGGCAGAACGGGCAAAGACCATGCAGAGAATGACAAGAATAAATTTTAAAAGGGAAAACCATTTAGGATAAATAGTCGAATGCCAGCCTGGAGTAATTGAATTGTCCCAAAAATGTAATCGAATAACACCCAAAAAAAATCCAATCAATGCAAAAGGCATTGCAAAAATGGTGTGTGAAAATTTTACAAGAGATAAATATTTTTTTATTGCAGTCATTTAAAATTCAAAATTTAAAATTCAAGATATTCTTCTCCTTACAATTTCCCAAAGCACAACACCTGCAGCCGTCGCAATGTTCAATGAATGTTTCATACCCAGTTGCGGTATTTCTATACATCCATCGCATTGTAAAATGGTTTCCTGCTCCACACCGGTTACTTCGTTGCCAAATATAACGGCAATTTTTTCATTACTATTAAAATCTAAATGATGAAGTTTAAGACTGTTTAATGCCTGCTCAACAGCATAAATTTTATAACCATTTTCTTTTAAGGTTTTGATGGCTACGGTGGCATTAGCAAAATGTTTCCAGCCAACACTTTCTTCTGCTCCCAATGCTGTCTTTTTTATTTCTTTATGTGGAGGCACACAGGTGTAACCAGTGATATAAATTGCTTCAAGTAAAAATGCATCTGCTGTGCGGAATACGCTGCCTACATTATAAGCGCTGCGGATGTTTTCTAAAACAGCGATCACCGGCGTTTTATCAGACTGTTTAAATTCCTCAACTGTTTTACGGTTGAGTTCATTTATCGAAAGTTTTTTGTTTGTTGCCACAGATGTTGTTTTTTGTTGCCACTGATGTTGTTTTTTGTTGCCACTGAGGCACAGAAACACAGAATTTTTTACTTGAAAGCGATGCACAAAGGTATGTGGTACAAGTGAGTGATACAACGATGATGAAAAGAATTACTGCGGCTAGTGCAAAGGCCGCAGACGCGTGACCATTGACGACTGGAGTGCACAATTGTAGTCGTTGGTCAGTAATCATTTATATCATCTCACTCTGCAGCAAAGGATTTTTTACTGTTTCTTTTTTGTCGGCGTAAGCTTTTGCTGCTTTAATAAAATACACAAATATGGGTTGAGGGTTTTCTACCGTACTTTTTAATTCAGGATGATATTGCACGCCAATAAAAAACGGATGATCAGTTAATTCAACAATTTCAATCAAACCTGTTGCCGGGTTTTTTCCGCTGGGTATTAATCCGGCTTTTTCAAAATCAGTTAGATAATTATTATTAAATTCCCAGCGGTGGCGATGACGCTCACTGATCTCTGTTGTACCATAAATTTTATGGGCAAGACTGTCTTTTTTTATTTCGCAGGGATAAGCACCAAGGCGCATGGTGCCACCCAGGTTCACAATATTTTTCTGTTCTTCCATCAGGTCAATTACCGGATGGGTAGTATTTTTGTCCATTTCTGTAGAATGGGCATCGGTCCAGCCTAACACGTTTCTGGCGAATTCAATAACAGCCATCTGCATGCCTAAACAAATACCAAAAAATGGCAACTGATTTTCCCTGGCATATTTAACGGCGATAATTTTTCCTTCAACACCACGGTTACCAAAACCCGGTGCCACTAAAAGTCCGTCAAGATCTTTTAATTTTTCTTTTACATTTTCATCAGTAATAAATTCGCTGTGCACATTTACGATCTGTACCTTACATTCGTTAATGGCACCAGCATGTATAAAAGATTCAAGGATGGATTTATAAGCATCCTGCAACTCAATATATTTTCCTATTAAGCCAATAGTAACTTTGCTGTGTGGATATTTTAATTTATCAAGAAATGTACGCCACTTGGTTAATTCAGGAGCTGCATAACCATTGATCTGTAATTTTCTTAAAACAATTACATCCAATCCTTCCTGCAACATTTTCAACGGCACTTCATAAATAGTACTGGCATCCATGGCCTCAATAACCGCATTGGGTTTTACATTGCAGAAAAGGGCGATCTTTTTCTTCAGTTCATCATTTAAGGGATGTTCGGTACGGCATACAATTACATTGGGATGAACTCCTTCCTGGCTGAGCATTCTTACACTATGTTGGGTTGGTTTAGTCTTTAACTCTTTTGCCGCTTTTAAATAGGGGATAAGTGTAAGATGCACTACCATGCAATCCTCTTCGGGTAGTTCCCATTGTATCTGGCGAACGGCTTCAACAAAGGGTAAACTCTCAATATCACCCACGGTGCCACCAATTTCAGTAATTACAATATCATATTTTCCGCCTTTACCCAACAGGAGCATCCTGTTCTTAATTTCATCGGTAATGTGTGGAATTACCTGAACTGTTTTTCCCAGGTAATCGCCAGCTCTTTCTTTATTAATTACGGTTTGATAAATACGACCCGTTGTAACATTATTTTCCTGCGATGTAGGGATATTTAAAAAGCGTTCGTAATGGCCAAGATCAAGATCAGTTTCGGCGCCGTCATCAGTAACAAAACATTCGCCGTGCTCGTAAGGATTTAGTGTGCCGGGGTCTACATTAATATAAGGATCAAATTTTTGTATGGTTACGTTTAAACCTCTTGACTGTAATAATTTAGCAAGGGATGCAGCAATAATACCCTTGCCCAATGAGGATGTAACACCACCGGTTACAAAAATATACTTGGCCGTTTTCATTTTGTTATATGTTTATAATAAATATTAAAAAATGAATTTGTGCCGGGAGAAAAACAAATTCTTCATCGTTTTACAGATTTCTTTAACTGCATGACATAACTCTGCAAACTGATAAAACGATGAAACTTTATTAAAAAAAAAGATTGTTAAACCCGGCTCAAAATGACCAATGAAAATGGAATAAAAATTCCTAGAGGTCGTGTAAAGATAGGGTGAATATTTGGGTAGAGGAAATTTGTGTAAATATTTGTGGAAAAATTATCTCAATCTGTCAGCCTTTTACAATCTTATTATAACTTGTTGCAATTCCTTTAATTAATGATGAACTGAAGCCCCGGTGTTCCATTTCATTTAACCCGGCAATGGTGCAACCTTTGGGAGTGGTTACTTTATCAATCTCCTGTTCGGGATGGGTACCTTTTTGTAAAAGTAATTCTGCAGCGCCCTTTACAGTTTGTGCAGCAATTAAACTAGCAGTAACAGCATCAAAACCAATTTCAATGCCGCCCTGTATGTTTGCACGAATATAACGCATAGCGTAAGCCGTACCACAGGCACCAAGTACAGTGGCTGCATCCATTAAGGTTTCATTGATGATGGTTACTTTACCCAATACAGTAAACAATTTTTTTACATGGCTGATCTGTTTTTCTGTAGCATTGGTAAAACTTAAACAGGTCATACTTTCCTGTATGGCAATGGCAGTATTGGGCATTGCCCTGAAAACAGGAAGTTTCTTTTTAATGATCTCTTCAATATCTTTTACCAGTACACCAGTAACAACAGAAACGAGAATATGATTGGGCGTTAATTCCTTTTTTAAACTGTTTAATACTTCAGCAACCTGGTAAGGTTTTACCGCAAGAATAACCAGCTGGCTTTGTTTTACCGCTGCTGCATTATCAACTGTAACTTTTACTCCTTTTGATTCCAGGTTTTTTAAAGTGGATGTGTTTCTTTTGGTGATAACTATATCAGCAGCATTACAGAATTTACTTTTTAATAACCCTTCAGCAATGGAAGAGCCAAGGTTTCCGCCACCAATAATGGCAATTTTACCCCAAACCCCTGAAGGGGCTTTTGAACTCTGCTGATTTTTGCTTACTTCTTTTTTCAATTTTTATTTTTTAGTAAAATGAATTTTTACTTAAATAATTCCGCACATAATCATCAACACCCTTCTCCAATGAATAAAATTCATTGGTATAACCTGCTGCTTTAAGTTTATCCATATTGGCTTCTGTGAAATATTGGTATTTATCACGGATATCCACAGGGATATCAATGTATTCAATCTTTGGTTGCAGATCCAAACCGGCAAATGTTGATTCAACAAGGTCATTAAAACTCCTGGCCTGGCCGGTACCTAAATTGTAAATGGCAGAAGCAGGTTGGTTTTTCATCAGCCAGTAACAAACTGCAATTACATCTTTTACATAAATAAAATCACGCAATTGCTCACCATCGGCATATCCATCTTTATGCGATCTGAATAAATTTACTCTGGCTTTTTCTTTTATCTGCTTAAAAGCATGAAAGATAACACTGGCCATACGGGATTTGTGATATTCATTGGGACCGTAAACATTAAAGAATTTTAATCCTGCCCAGAATGGCGGATGGTCTTCCTGGTGCAGCACCCACTTATCAAATTCATTTTTTGAAATACCGTATGGATTTAAAGGATGAAGCTGTTCAATGATATCATGGTCATCAATATATCCATGTTCGCCTTCGCCATAGGTAGCTGCCGATGATGCATAAACCAACGGGATATTATTAATAGTGCAATAGTGCCAGATATTTTGTGAATATTCTACATTCAGGTGCTGGTGAATGGCATAATCAAATTCGGTGGTATCTGTTCGGGCACCCAAATGAAAAACAAAATCAACAGCAGGTTTTTCCCTTTGCACCCAATCAAAAAAAGCTTCCCGTTCTATGCGTACTAAATATTTTTTGTGTAACAGGTTAAGTTCTTTTTCTTCATCATCAAACTCATCAACTAGAATTAAATTTTCAAATCCCTGCTGGTTTAAATAACTCACCATGCAGGATCCAATGAAGCCTGCAGCACCGGTAACAATTATTGTAGAATTTTTATTCATATTTATTTTATAAAGCTGCTAAAGCGTGCTCACTTTCGTGACCTGATAATAAATTAGCAATTGCATTTTCATATTTTTCTTTCCACTTAATTACATTACCCCAATCTCCTCCGTCAATTTTTATTTTGTTACCGGTTACTTTTCCCAAGTACGTTACGGTCATTTCCATTTTTTCCAACAGCATATTAAAATCATTCCTGTTTATCTTTGAAACAGTTACAACAACCCTGCTTTGACTTTCTCCAAACCAATAGGCATCTGGCCTTATTCCTTTATCTGCTGTGGATACATCAAAACCAAGATCCCGGTTAAAACAACTTTCAATCAGGGTAATAAACAATCCGCCTTCACTCACATCATGCGCCGAGTTGACCAGTTTTTTGCGGATCATTTTTTTAATTTCATGCTGTACTTCAAATTCTTCATCCAGGTCAAAATAAGGTGCAGGTGAAAATTCAACGCCATGAATTTTATGTAAATATTCCGAAGAATTAATATCATTTCGTTGTGTGCCCACTAAATAAATCTCGTCATCTTCCTGTTTAAAATCCATCGTCATTTTATCATTCAAATTTTCCAATAGACCAACCATGCCGATTGTTGGTGTAGGATATACAGCGCCCTCGGGTCCCTGGTTGTAAAAACTTACATTACCACCTGTAACCGGTGTATCAAATTTTATACAGGCTTCACCCATTCCTTTAATGGCATTCACAAACTGGTAATAAACTTCGGGATCGAACGGGTTCCCAAAATTTAAACAGTTGGTTACCCCCAATGGCTGGCCGCCACTGCAAACAATATTACGGGCTGCTTCGGCAACAGCAATCATAGCGCCTTTGTAAGGATCGGCAAAAACATAACGGCTGTTGCAATCGGTTGTTAATGCCAATGCTTTATTTGTTGGCTTTGCTAAAACAATGGCTGCATCACTTGGTGCATTTGTGCTGGTATTACCTGCACCTACCATGCTGTCGTATTGCACATATATCCATCGTTTGCTGGCAATATTTGGTATCTGAATAATTTGTTCAGCAACTGTCTTTAAATCTTCAGGAACTGAGATACTATCGGGATTGAATATTTTTATTTTTTCAAAATATTTTGGTTCAGTATAAGGGCGATCATATACCGGAGCACCACCACCCAATACCAATTCGTAGGCTGGTAATTGTGCTTCTAATTTTCCATCCACATAAAAATGCAAAAGGCCATCATCTGTTACTTCGCCAATTTCACTGCATGGTAGGTCCCATTTTTTAAAAACATCCAACACCAGTTTTTCCTTTCCTTTTTCCACCACCATCAGCATGCGTTCCTGGCTTTCGCTCAACAACAGTTCCCATGGCTTCATATCTTTTTGTCTGGTAGGAACTTTATCTAAATCGATTCGCATTCCTGATTTTCCTTTTGCACTCATTTCGGACGTTGAACAAATAATTCCCGCTGCACCCATATCCTGCATACCCACTACAGCGCCCGTTTGTATCACTTCTAAACAGGCTTCCAATAATTTTTTTTCCTGGAAAGGATCGCCAACCTGCACAGCCGGCAAATCTTCGGCACTATCAACTGTAATATCTGCTGAAGCAAAACTTGCACCACCAATTCCATCTTTACCCGTTGCACTGCCAACAAAAAAAACAGGATTACCTTTCCCTTCAGCGGTTGCAGAAACCGTTTCGCCATTTTTTAAAATACCAACACTCATGGCATTAACCAGGGGATTGGTATGATAACATTCTTCAAAATAAACTTCGCCGCCAACAGTGGGTACGCCAAAGCAGTTGCCGTAATGGCCAATGCCATGTACCACACCAGCCAAAAGATGTTGAGTTTTTGCTTCGGTTAATTTTCCAAAGCGTAAAGAATTAAGCGATGCGATTGGTCTTGCCCCCATGGTAAAAATGTCCCGGTTAATACCCCCAACCCCGGTTGCTGCACCCTGGAAAGGTTCAATGGCTGAAGGATGATTATGAGATTCAATTTTAAAAACAACACCATAGCCATCACCAATGTCCATCAATCCTGCATTTTCTTCCCCGGCTTTTACCAGCATTTTTTTTCCGTCACGGGGCAATGTTTTTAACCATTTAATGGAGTTTTTATAACTGCAGTGTTCACTCCACATGGCGCTGAAAGAACAGAGTTCATTAAAATTGGGAGTACGGCCTAGTTTTTCTTTGATGAGTTCGAATTCCTCGGCTGTCAATCTTAATTGTTCGGCAGTTTTTACTGTTATTTCCATAAATGTGGATGAAAAATTGTGATGAGATGCAAAGGTAACAACTGCACGGCTTTTTATCCTTAACAGTAAAGCAAATATTTTAACTATCTTCCCACAGCAAAAATTATAGCTTTGAATTACCTGTTATTTACTGTTTACCTGATTGTTTTTTGCTGGTTACTGCTGCGTATCCCTTTTATAAGAAAATCCGGTATCAGCAGCAGGGTAGTGGTTGCACTTTTTATTTTAAAAATTGTTGCCGGTATTACCATTGGGTGGATTGCCATACATATTTATGGCCCCGGAAATGATTACTGGGATGTGAATGACGAGGCCTGGAATGAGTATCAGATTTTGATCACCAATCCCGGCAAATATTTCACTAATATTTTTACTTCTGATTACCCGGGAGGTTATTCGGGCATTTTCAGTTCATTCGATTCTTATTGGAACGACCTGAAAGGAAATATTATCATCAAACTGGTTTCTGTATTTGATATTTTCAGCCGTGGTGATTATTATATCAACAGTTTGTTTTTTAATTTCCTGGTTTTTATTGGCCATGTTGCTTTATACCGTTTATTTATAAAGATATTTCCCGGAAAAGAAACATGGGTGATCATTGGCTGTTTTCTGCTGCCATCTACCCTTTACTTTTCTTCTGGCATACACAAAGATGGCATGGTATTTTTATTGATGGCTATACTTTTATATTATGTGTATGTTTGGCTTCATCAAGATCAACTTTCAAAAAAACGACTGGTATTTATCATGATAAGTTTATTGTTATTGTTTTTGATAAGGCATTTTATTTTTATTGCTTTAGTACCAGCAATGACAGCATGGATAATATCCGTAAAGTTTAAAAAACCAACATTAATAACTTTTGTATTTGTTTACCTGGCTACCGGTATTTTATTTTTTAGCATCAATTCACTGGTGCGAAAAATAGATCCGTTGGAGATTATCATACAAAAGCAAACTGGATATTTAAAATTGTCAACCTCCGAAACGCAGATCAATCTTTCTCCATTAAGCCCGAATTTTAAAAGTTTTGCTTCAAATGCACCAGAATCAATCAATCATCTTTTATTACGTCCCTATTTGTGGGAGTTGCCGGTAAAATCTTTATTGCCACTTAATATTGAGCTGGCTATTTACCAACTTTTATTTTTGTTTTTTTTCTTTGTGAGGCGAAAAGAAGAAAATATCTCAACTACTTCTTTTTTATATTTTGCTCTATTTTTTACGCTAACGGTTTTCCTGTTGATAGGATACATAGTGCCAAACCTTGGCTCAATTGTAAGATACAGAAGCCTGTATCTACCTTTAGTAATTACCCCTCTTATTTGCCTGATTGATTGGCAGAGAATCACTGGATGCTTTAAAATATCAAAATAAAATAATATAAATTATTTTTCCACAATCTGTTATTTTTTGTTGTTATTATGAATAATATCTTGGTTTATAAATGAATTTAATGTTTTTTTGCCACTTAAAATCAAAAAATATGGAATCTTTAAGATTTAAAGCACTGGAATATTTAAACAGTAACCGTTCCGAAATTTCAGTGGAGGGATCAACCAAGATCACCGCCATTTTTAATGAAAATGTATTTACACTTCAGGTTGCCCGTAAATACCTGAGCGATGAAGCGTATAAAAGTTTAGTTGCTTCAAGCAAAGGTGGTAAAAAGATTGACCGCAATATGGGATCTCAAATTGCCAACGGGATAAGAGCCTGGGCAGAAAGTAAAGGCGTTACTCACTTTACACATTGGTTTCAACCGTTAACCGGGTTATCTGCTGAAAAACATGATTCGTTTTTTACCTTAAAATCTGATGGAACTCCCATTGAAGAATTTGAAGGTGCTGCTTTAATTCAGCAGGAACCTGATGCATCTTCTTTTCCGAGTGGTGGCTTAAGAGCAACTTTTGAAGCAAGAGGTTACACCGCATGGGATCCTTCTTCACCGGCTTTTATTATGGAAATTGGCCAGGGTAAAACTTTATGCATACCAACAATCTTTGTTTCCTACACCGGTGAGTCTTTAGATACCAAAACACCTTTATTAAAAGCATTGGTGGCACTTGAAAAAGCTGCAGTTGATGTTTGCCAGTATTTTGATAAGAATGTAACAAAGGTTACCGCAACATTGGGCTGGGAGCAGGAATATTTTGTAATCGATGCCGGGCTTGCAAATACCCGGCCTGACCTGGTATTAACCGGCAGAACAGTTTTTGGCCATGCACCGGCAAAAGGACAACAACTGGATGATCATTATTTTGGTGCAATACCCGAAAGGATCTATGCTTACATGAGAGATTTTGAACAGGAGAGTTATAAGCTTGGCATTCCCATCCGCACCCGCCATAATGAAGTAGCGCCTGCGCAGTTTGAGTGTGCACCTATTTTTGAAGAGACAAACCTGGCGGTTGATCACAATACTTTGTTGATGGATATTATGGAACGTGTTGCCAAGCGGCATGGATTAAAATGTTTGTTGCATGAAAAACCATTTGCCGGAATTAACGGTAGTGGTAAACATAATAACTGGAGCCTGGCAACAGATACAGGAGTTAATTTATTGGCACCCGGTAAAACGCCAAAAACCAATTTAATGTTCCTTGCATTTTTTGTTAACTCCATAAAAGCTGTACATGATTATGCCGATCTGTTAAGGGCATCAATTGCCAGTGCAGGAAATGATCACCGCCTTGGTGCCAACGAAGCTCCGCCTGCAATCATCTCTATCTTTATTGGTAAATACCTGACACAGGTGTTAAACCAGGTAGAGACAAGGGTTTCGGGTAAATTTGATGAACAAGATGAGGCTATTTTAAAACTGGATATACATAAAAGTATCCCGGAATTAATGCTGGATAATACCGACAGGAACCGGACATCTCCTTTTGCGTTTACCGGAAACAAATTTGAATTCCGGGCTGTAGGTTCATCTGCAAACTGTGCCAATGCAATGACGACATTGAATGCGATAATGGCTGAAACATTGAAAAGTTTTAAAACAGATGTTGATGGTTTGATTGATAAGGGTGAGAAAAAAGAAGTGGCCATCATGCAGGTTATTCAAAAATATATAGTTGAAAGCAAAAGCATTTTGTTTGAAGGAGATGGGTACAGCGAAGAGTGGCAAAAAGAAGCAGCAAAGCGTGGTTTACCAAATGTAAAAACCACACCATTGGCATTGGATGCTTATGTAACCGATAAAACAAAACATCTTTTTAAAAGTAATGAAATATATAATCATGCCGAGCTGGAAGCAAGACATGAAATAATGCTGGAAGCTTATATTAAAAAAGTTCAGATAGAGGCAAGGGTGATGGGTGACCTGGCTACTACATTCATTCTTCCCTCAGCTTTAAAATATCAGAATGTATTGATAAAAAATATTACCGGTTTAAAAGAAGCAGGCCTTTCAGAAAAAGCTTATGCCAATCAAAAACAGTTACTGGAAGCTATTTGTGATCATATTAATGTGATCAGCGATGGTGTTGAAAAAATGATTGAGGAAAGAAAAAGAGCCAATGAAATTACCGACACCAGGGAAAAGGCTATTGCCTATTGTGATAATGTAAAAGGTAAATATTTTGATACTATCCGCTATCATGTAGATAAACTGGAGTTATTGGTTGATGATGCATTCTGGCTTTTACCAAAATACAGGGAATTACTTTTTTTAAGATAATTTTTTTTCTGTTCTGAGCCTGTCGAAGGATTGATTTTGTCCCACAAAGACGCTAAGCACACAAAGGCGGAATATCAACTTTGTAAGCTTCGTGGTTTTGTGGGATTTTATTTTTTCGATATTAAACTTATGCCTTAAAAAAATATCTATCATTCAGAAAATTTATGATCATGAAAATACCCGGTATAGTATTAATGCTGCTCTGCTGTTCTTTTTTAGCTACCTCACAGGTTGAAAGAAAACCATCTCCTTCAACACAATCTGATTCAACAGGTAATGATACCAATCGGAATCGCCTGAATAGAAATAGGAAAAAAGATCTGATAAAAGACCTCGATCTCAGCCGGGAACAAAAAATAAAACTAAAAGAACTCCGGCAGTCAAATATGGCTAAAAAAGAAACCATAGAGAATAATTTGCAATTAAATGATCAGGATAAGAAAAGACAACTTCACAGCTTACAAAAAGAACAGGCACAAAACATACAAGCCATTTTAACCGACGAGCAAAAAGCAAAATTTAAAAAAAACAAGCAGGCAATCAAGGAAGGCAATAATTAGTTATCTGTATCCATATAGCAGTAAGGTTGAGCAAAAAGAAGAGGGCCGTTCATTTATGATCGGCTTTCTCTTTTGGTCGGGATGGTTTGAAACGTCAGTCGCATAATTTCAGTTATTTTTGTTCAATGAGTACAACCTTTAGTTACCAAAAGTTATTTAGTTTTTCAAAAAATATTTTTTTAAAGATCGGATGCAATGAGGCAGACTCAGAAACAGCAACTAAATCATTGCTCTCTGCCGATTTACGTGGTGTAGACAGTCATGGTGTGGCAAGGCTCAGCGGCTATATACGTTTGTGGGAAGTGCAACGGGTGAATGCAGAACCAGCTATTAAAATTGTACATGAAACTCCTTCAACTGCTGTTGTTGATGGCGACAGGGGACTTGGATTAGTTGTTGCTCCCTTTGCCATGCAGGTTGCCATTGATAAAGCAAAACAGGTTGGCACGGGCTGGGTAAGCGTAAAAAACAGTAATCATTTTGGTATTGCGGGGCATCATGCCATGATGGCTTTGCAGGATGATATGATCGGTATTGCTATGACCAATGCATCTGCTTTAGTAGCTCCAACTTTTTCCATAGAAAGATTATTGGGAACAAATCCTATTGCTGTAGCCATACCGGCGGGTAACGAACCTGCATTTGTTGCCGACTTTGCCACAACAACTGCTGCAAATGGCAAACTGGAGATCCTGCAAAGAAAAAATGAAGCCATGCCTTTAGGTTGGGCGCTTTCAAAAGAAGGGGAGCCATCTACCAATGCCAATGAAATAAAAAATGGAGGTTTACTTTTACCACTGGGTGGCGATAAAGAACATGGCAGTCATAAAGGCTATGCATTGGGTGCCATTGTAGATATTTTTTCAGCCATATTAAGCGGTGCAAATTATGGTCCCTGGGTTCCGCCATTTCCGGCTTATTTAGCTATACCGGAAAATTTACCCGGCGAAGGCATCGGCCATTTTTTTGGCGCCATGCGTATTGATGCTTTCAGAACTGCAGCTGAATTTAAAGAGCATATGGATAAATGGGTAACCCGGTTCCGTTCGGCCAAAACAATTCCCGGCCAGGAAAAAGTTATCATCCCTGGCGACCCCGAAAGGGAAATGGAAGTGGAAAGAATGAAACAGGGAATTCCGTTACTACCTGCTGTAGTGGAGGATTTGAAAGGGTTAAGTATTAAATTTAAAGTTGAGTTTTAGGGGTATATTTGCATCTCAAAATATTTTAGCAGAATGAAAGTAATGAAGTTTGGCGGCACCAGCGTTGGTAAGCCACAGCGTATGCAGGAAGTTGCAAACCTGATAACCAAAGATGAGGAACCTAAAATTGTTGTGCTCTCTGCATTAAGTGGTACAACCAATGCGTTAATTGAAATAAGTGAATCGTTGGGCAGGGGAGACAGGACGGCAGCAAAGCAACAGATAGATACACTGCATGAGCACTATCAAAATTTTATCACCGAATTATTAACTGAAGAAAAAACCCGGAATAAAGCAAAAGATGTGCTGAACGAACACTTCGAATTTCTTACCATCATTTTAAAAATCTCTTTCAGCGAAGCATTAAATAAAGATATACTGGCACAAGGTGAACTGTTGAGTACAAAACTATTCAGTCTTTACCTTGAAGAAAAAAAAGTGGATCATATTTTATTGCCTGCACTTGATTTTATGACCATTGACAGTTATGATGAACCACAGATCGGCACCATCAAAGTAAAACTGGCACAGCTTTTACAAAAAAATAAAGACAAAAGTATTTTCATCACGCAGGGATATATCAGTCGCAACGCAAAAGGTGAAGTGGATAATTTAAAAAGGGGGGGAAGTGATTACAGTGCATCTTTAATTGCCGCAGCCATTAATGCCGGCAGCTGTGAGATATGGACAGATATTGACGGTATGCACAATAACGATCCGAGGATTGTAAATAAAACATTTGCCATTGAACAACTGAGTTTTGAGGAAGCAGCAGAGTTAGCTTATTTTGGCGCAAAAATTTTGCATCCTGCAAGCATCTGGCCGGCACAGTTTTTTAATGTTCCGGTTAAACTGTTAAATACTATGGATCCTTCTGCAAAAGGAACATTGATTGCAGAGAAAGCCGGAAGTGTTGGTGTAAAAGCTGTGGCTGCCAAAGATGGTATTACAGCCATTAGAGTTAAAAGCAGCCGTATGTTGCTGGCTTATGGTTTTTTGCGAAAAGTGTTTGAAGTATTTGAAAAATACCGTACTTCTATTGATATGATCACTACATCCGAAGTGGCCGTTTCTGTTACTATTGATAATGATATGAACCTGCAGGATATTATTAAAGAACTGGAACCTTTTGGTACCGTGGAAATTGATACCAATCAAACCATTGTTTCCATTGTGGGTAATGAAATTGCAGAAACAAAAGACGTGATGAAAAAATTATTTGATGCTATTGAATCTATACCGGTACGTATGGTAAGTTATGGTGGCAGTAAACATAATGTTTCATTATTAATTTCTAGAGCCGATAAGGAAGTAACATTGCAATTATTGAATAAGGGATTGTTTGGACTTTAAGAAGATACTGGATACTGGATTGATTTCAATTATTAAAGAATCTTTCAAATCTTCAGTGAGTATTCAGCATCCAGTATCGTCCTTTTGTTAAATCCCTATCCCCAACTTCTTATAAATAAAACTCATTAACCAGGCCGGGCCAATCAATAAAAACTGGATGTCTTTTAAAAAAGAAGGTTTTTTACCCTCTACCTTGTGGCCATAAAACTGTCCTAGCCAGGCCACAACAAAAACAATGATACTAAAAAGCCAAAGCTGTATAAAATCAGCCTGTTCAATTACTCTGCATAACCACAAACACAAAACAGCAAATAATAATAAGCCTACCCAAAGTGTTTTTGAAAGGGTGATATAATAAATGGTTATTAATGTAAGCACTATCATGGCAGCATTTGCCTGTATTTCAAAAATATTAAAAGGGAGTTTTATGCCGTATAATAGGCCAACAATAGCAAAAAATATGGATGGTACACAGATCCAGTGAATAGTTTTATTGGCATGATCCTGGTGGCTTTCGCCATATTCATTTAACCACTGTTGAAGGGATTTCATATTTCTTATTTTATTGATTAAAGTTAATTAAAACTGTTAACAATTCATTTGCAACTAATCCAGACTTTTCGGCGTCTTATTTTTGGTTTTTCATAGGATATTGGATTAACGGGGCTGGATTTTTATCCTGGCCCCTTTTTATTTTACAGATAATTTTAAAAGTATAAACCAACTGTAACTTTTTATCGTACATCAGTTGGTTTTTCATAGGATATTGGATATAAACGGGCCTGGATCTCAATCCGGGCCCTTATTATATATAAAAAAACTCCTCAAAAAACCTGAGGAGTTATAATAAAATTATGCTGAATTTTTATTAGAGGATCAGCATCGCATCGCCATAGCTGAAGAAACGGTATTTATCTTTTATTGCTTTTTTATATGCTTCCATCATCAGGTCGTAACCGGCAAATGCACAGGCCATAATTAATAAACTTGTTTTTGGCAGATGAAAATTGGTTACCAATGCATCGGCAATATTAAAATTGTATGGCGGATGAATAAAATGATTGGTCCAGCCTTCGGAAGGTTTTAATAATTTTTGTGCGGTAAAAGATGATTCCATCGCCCGCATGGTTGTAGTACCAATTGAACAGATGCGGTTACCGTTTTCTTTAGCTTTGTTAACAATTTTACAGGCTGTTTCATCAATGCGGTAATATTCAGCATCCATTTTATGTTTGCTCAGGTCTTCAACTTCAATTGGGCGGAAAGTTCCTAAGCCTGTATGCAGGGTTGCTTCTGCAAAACGGATTCCCTTTATCTCCAGGCGCTTTATTAATTCTTCGCTGAAATGTAAACCGGCAGTAGGAGCTGCCACAGCGCCTTCGTGTTTGGCATAAACGGTTTGGTAACGCTCTTTATCATCTTCATCGGGTTTACGCTTAATGTATTTTGGTAAAGGTGTTTCACCCAGTATCTCCAGCATCTGGCGAAATTCTGCATCTGTTCCATCCCATAAAAAACGGATGGTACGGCCACGGCTGGTGGTATTATCAATAACCTCTGCTACCAGCTCATCACTCTCGCCAAAATATAATTTATTACCTACCCGTATCTTACGGGCCGGGTCAACAATTACATCCCATAATTTATTGGCTTTGTTCAGTTCCCTCAACAAAAAAACTTCAATCTTGGCACCCGTCTTTTCTTTGCGGCCATACATACGGGCCGGAAAAACCTTGGTGTTATTTACTACAAATACATCTTTGTCGTCAAAATAATCCATGATCTCCTTAAAATGTTTGTTCTCTATTTGCCCGGTCTTGCGGTCAATCACCATCATACGGCTGTCTTCACGTCTTTTGGTTGGAGTTTGGGCAATTAAATTTAGTGGAAGGTCGAAGCGGAATTGGGATAATTTCATGTAACGTTTTTTTTATTTATTGTGTTACATGCCGGTACTGTACTTCAGTGATTTAGCCCTTGCATTTAAGGACATTTATCATGTTACGGCATGATTTTAAGTGGGCAAAGGTAAAGGAAAACCGGGGATAATCAATAACCTGCCTGGTTAAAATAAGATAACCGCTTTTGGTTCTTTGCAGGCCAGTTTTTTGTAACTCTTTACCGTTGTCGGTTTTATCTCCTGACCAACAGCGTGTGATTATTAGTTTATTTAAGAAATTGAAGTATGCTGCCCGTTGGTCAAAGCCCAGACGGGGGCAAGTACCTACGCCGGCAAAAAAAGCCCGGCGATGTATGTCCAGCCCAGATGAAGCAGAGTAGCGATAAAATGCCCATTGCTCCAATGTCCAGCCAGCCTTGCAGCAAACCTGATGTTAGCGGTAGTCTTTATTGAAGGCTATTTTATTAGCCACGCAATATTGCATTCAATTTCATGTCGAATATCTTTTAAGTCATAAAACCAAATAGTATCAAGAATAAGATATCCTCCCTTGTCTAAACCTGAAATTTTTTGAAAGGCATGACTACCATCTTTTATTTTTGTTTTCTGCAGATCAATTGTGTATGAAGACTTGCCATTCGATTGTATTGCTTCGAATTGAGCTTCGTCAAACATGAGTTTAATAGTCCCACTATAGATTTGAATTTCTGAATTGATTATTTCATCTAATTGAGATTTGCTTATCGTGTCAACCACTTTGGTAACTATAATTTGGTCAACCGTGTCTATTCTAACTCCTCTTTTTGATGAACGATTAATTGTTGTAATCCTATCAATTCGCCTAGGTATTTTAATAACTTGGCGTTCGTTTTTAAATAAGAATGAGTATTCTCGTAAAGACTTTTTATCCAGAGGATCTTTTTTAACTACAGTTGCAGTTTTAAAAGTGTCTATCCCAAAAATAAGTTTATAACCTTTTGGTTTAACTTGACCATTTACGGTCATGGCCGATAAAAGAAGATAGTAGACTAGTATTTGAAATGGTCGCATAAGATTACCGCTAACGTCCGGGGCTTGCCGCAGGCTGGGCATTCAAAGCTGTGTCCGCCCCCATGACGATGCACATAAAGGAACGAAAATTTTATTTAAAACGAAAAGCAAATTAAAAAACGGTCAAGCCCCACAACAAAAGAATGGTAGAGGACTGCTGCCGAAGAAAGTTGGTCATGCCCAGCTTGCCGGCAAACCCATGTTACATGCAGCCCGGCAAATTAAGCGAGATTTTTATTTGTTAAGACCCTTTTAACCGTATCCAACAAAAAAAGTATGTTATTCTTACTCGCCACTTTTATTCGCTCCATTTGAGAATCGAACTTTACTAAATCGAATGTTTGGCCACTAAGTGTTATTTGATATTCAAGATACCCTCTACCGCAATTAATTGATATGGTATCATTTTCAGTTGAATAGGTAATACCCCAATAGCCGGTCGGCAGATCATACTCTTTAACGAGTATAAATGGAGTAAAGTGAGTTTTGAAATAAGTTTTTATTAGGTCAATTGCCTTGTCAAAATCAAGCACATAAGTATTGTCGAATGAGGTTGCCATTTCAATAGTTATCTAAGATGGTTTCGAGTTTAAGGTTGTCCTCCTAGGGTTGCATGTAACACATAAATATACGCAACTGCTTGTTCAAAATTTGCTTAATTTTCAATGCAAAATGGAACAACACATACATATAAAGTATTTTAACCCGCTATTTAATATAGGGTTGGTAAACTGGCAGTAGGCCTGGTCTTTATCCGCAGAAATTCCGCTAAAACCTGCCACAGAAGTTTATAAAGGGAAACTTGTTTTCAGGATACCGGGCAGCTCCCGGCGTATAAGTTATGCCAAACTTAAAAAGGGATTGACCCCAAAAGAGATCATTATTAAAGACCAGCCTCTTCCATTTTAGCTTATAATTATTGATTATCAATTAAATAACCTAATAAAACAGGTTGGTAAACCTATGGGTACCCCGTCTACCTACCTGTTCCCATAGGTTACCCCACCTGTTTCCATAGGTTGGTTAAGGTATGCATACCCCCTCTGCCAACCTGTTCCCATAGGTTGGTTAAGGTATGCATACCCCGTCTACCCACCTGTTCCCATAGGTTACCCTACCTGTTCTCATAGGTTATCCCACCTGTTCCCATAGGTTATCCTACCTGTTTGCATCCCTTAAAAGGCAAAAAAATACCCCGTTATTACGGGGTATTACATTAAAAATGAATGGTTTACAACAAATAACCTCCCTTTTAGGGCGTTGGCGGTGTTGTATTAGCGCCGCCGCCATCGTTGGTTTTAAAAAAGGGAAGCAGATCGTCGTATTTGCTTTCCCATCCTGCACCCGGCGATGTACCCATTTTGTACTTGGTAAAATCGTAATCGGTTTGCGCTGCCTTATAGGCATCGTAGTCGTGGGTAATGCGGATGTTGTTGCAGATATTACCTGCTTCGGCCATCTTGGCAATAAAACCGGCCAGGAAACTGCGGTCGGCCCAGTCGGCAATCAGCTCGTTGTAATCTACATCCGAGCTGTCTAAATGTGGCTGGTTAGCATGATAATCGAGCGTTTTTTGTACCACCAGTTTGTTTTGCTCCGATACGCTGCCAAATTTTTGACGTTCTTCGGGCGTAAGGTTGCGGCTTTTGGCGGTTAAAACAGCCAGGATATCCTGCCATGCTTTGTTAATGCTGTCCATTTCGGACTGTGTGAAATGGTCATTGTTAAGGTTGCTTATAGGCATACGCTTAAAATTTAAATATGAATAATTAAAATACCCGGGAGTAAATAGGAACTGGCGTACGGTTTACAGGTATTTGGATAAAAGGAGTATAAAAATAAAAAGCCAAAATAATTTTTACAATACAACAAAGCGGGTATTGATAAAGCGGTGAGGTTTGCAATGGGAATTATAATAAAGAAGTTGGCTGAAAAATATTTTTTTAAACCTCACAGGGTTTTCAGTATTCTGCCCGGTATGGCACTAACCAGTTTTTTGGTATACTCATTTTGTGGATGAAAGTAAACCTGGTCTGCAGTGCCTTCTTCAACAATTTTACCCTTGTTCATTACTAATATTCTGTTACAGATATAATGTACAACTGATAAATCGTGGGAAATAAAAATGGCGGTAAAGCCAAATTCTTTTTTAAGATCATTTAATAAATTTAATACCTGTGCCTGTACACTTACATCCAATGCGGAAACACTTTCATCAAAAATTAAAAAAGAAGGGTTGAGTGCCAAAGCCCGTGCAATACATATGCGTTGGCGCTGCCCGCCACTGAACTGATGCGGATACCTGTTTATATCATTTGGATTTAAACTTACTTTTTCCATCAACGCTAAAACCTTTTCTCTCCGTTGCTTATTGTTAGTTAAAACTGCATGTACTTTCAGCGGTTCTAAAATGGCATCGCCAATGGTAATGCGTGGGTTTAGTGATCCGTATGGATCCTGGAAAACGATCTGCAGATCTTTACGCATATTGCGTAATACCGATGGTTTTATTTGGGTAAGATCTTTTCCTTCCAGTAATATTTTTCCCGATGTTTGTTTTATCAATTGCAAAATGGTTCTGCCCAATGTTGTTTTACCACAACCACTTTCGCCAACCAGGCCAACAATATCACCCTGCTGTACTGTAAAGCTTACATCCTCTACTGCTTTAAAAAATCTGGTGGGCTTACCAAATAAATTTCTTTTAACCGGGAAATGAACGCTGAGGTTTTTGATTTCTAAAACCGTTGTTTGAGGGCTGAGGTCGGAAGTATAAAGACTGAGGTCTGAGGTCTGGGGCCTGACTTCAGGCTTCATACTTCCGACTTCGGATCCCGTTTCCATAAAATCACTCACTACCGGTAATCGTTTCTCTTTTGCCTGTCCTGAGGACCTGCAGGCTAACAATGCTTTTGTATAGGTGTGCTGTGGTGATTGTAAAATATCCCGTGCCTTTCCCTGTTCAACAATTTCGCCATTGAACATGACAACTATTTTATCCGCTATGTCTGCAACAACTGCCAGGTCATGTGTAATAAAAATTACACCCATATTGTTTTGCTGTTGCAAAGATTTGATCAGTTCCAGTATGTTTTTTTGTACGGTTACATCCAGTGCAGTTGTAGGTTCATCTGCAATTAATAAAGATGGATTGCAACTCATGGCCATGGCAATCATTACCCGTTGTTTTTGACCGCCGCTGAGTTGATGGGGATAGCGATTAATTATATTTTCAGGCTCGGGCAATTTTACCTGTTTAAAAAGTTCGATGGTTTTTTGCCGGGCAGATTCTTTTGAAACCTTTTGGTGAAGTTGAATAACTTCCATTACCTGGTTGCCACAGGTAAATACAGGATTCAATGAGGTCATGGGTTCCTGGAAGATCATGCCTATTTGATTACCCCGTACAGCGGTTATTTTTTTTGCAGATAATTTTAAAAGATCAACAGGTTCATTTTCATCATTACAAAATAATGTTTCGCCGGTAACAACAGCCTGTGCAGGTAATAATTGTAAAATTGATAATGCCGTTACAGATTTACCCGAGCCACTTTCTCCAACAATGGCAACCAATTCTCCGGGCTCTACTGTAAAAGAATTATTTTTTACAGCAGTACTCAACTTACCATCATTATTGAATTGTATGGAAAGATTTTTTATGGAGAGTAATGGCGGCATTTATTTATTAATCCCGGAGGGGAGCATTAATATTTTAATTTATTTTCTAAATTAATCTTATCTCCGGGTATTATGAACT
Source organism: Chitinophagaceae bacterium (assembly GCA_043748745.1). Lineage (GTDB taxonomy): Bacteria > Bacteroidota > Bacteroidia > Chitinophagales > Chitinophagaceae > Ferruginibacter. The sequence goes on from JAYVEQ010000049.1 coordinate 22,390, forward strand.
GTTTTCAGCGGAATCATTTTAATCAAAATCATCTGCGATCAAAATTTCAAGTGCCTTACTGTTAACCCATCATTGATCAGTTGCTTTAAGGAATCAATACCGATCTTTAAATGGCGTTCTACATATTCGGAAGTAACTTTTTTATCACTCTCTTCTGTCTTTACGCCTTCTGGCACCATCGGGCTATCACTCACCAGCAGCAAAGCACCGGTAGGGATTTTATTATAAAAACCAACAGTGAATATGGTTGCCGTTTCCATATCAATGGCATAGGCCCTCAGTTTTTGCAGGTAATCTTTAAACACTTCATCATGTTCCCAAACACGCCGGTTGGTGGTATAACAAACACCTGTCCAGTAATCACAGGAAGAATCCCTGATGGTTGTTGAAATGGCTTTCTGTAAAGCAAAGGCAGGCAGGGCAGGTACTTCAGGCGGAAAATAATCATTCGATGTTCCTTCGCCTCTTATGGCAGCAATAGGTAAAATAAGATCGCCCAGTTTATTTCGTTTTTTTAAACCGCCGCATTTGCCCAAAAACAAAACCGCTTTTGGTTCAATGGCACTCAGCAAATCCATTACTGTTGCAGCGCCGGGGCTCCCCATTCCAAAATTGATGATGCTGATATTGTCGGCCGAGGCACATTGCATGGGTCTGTCGGTACCAACAATCTTTACATTGTTCCATTTGGCAAACATATCTACATAATTACTGAAATTGGTAAGCAAAATGTATTCACCAAAGTTTTCTAATTTTTCACCGGTGTATCGTGGCAGCCAGTTCTTTACTATTTCTTCTTTTGTCTTCATAACCCCTATCCCCTAAAGGGGAATAAATTTTAGTATTAAAAAATATCTTACAATCATTAGTATTGTTCTGAGTTGAAGTATTCATGGCATTATCGCAGTGCCACTCACTTCAACCACATACCTTTGTGTAACAAGCATTAAATGCAATGCAGTCTTTAAAAGTACAAAAATTTACATTACTAAAATCAAAACAGTCCCCTTTAGGGGATAGGGGCATATGATCAAAATTGAATATCCTCCATATGAACCCAAAATAAAAAAAGAAAATAATAAAGAACTCATCTTTGACGGGATACGCAAACGCTGGGTTATCCTTACTCCGGAAGAATGGGTGCGACAGAATTTTCTGAATTATCTTACCCAAACAAAAGCATACCCGGCTTCTTTAATTGCTGTTGAAAAAGAGATTAAACTGGGCGACCTTAAAAAACGTTTTGACATTGTTGTGTACGACCGGGATTGGAAACCATGGATGATCATTGAATGTAAAGAAATGAATGTGGTACTGGATAAAAAAGTATTGGATCAGGCATTGCGATACAATATCACCTTACAGGTTCCATACCTGGTAATCACCAATGGAATTTATTGTATGGCCATTGCTTTTGAAAATAATTCGATGATTGAGCTGGATGAACTGCCAAAGCTTTAGTGGTGCAATAAAAATGATGTTAGTTTATTCCCCGGCTTTATTTATATCTTCTGATAATATGACAACTGTTTCTTTTTGGAATGGCCATTGCTTTTGCAGATTTGCATAAATAAAATAAACAATGATACCGCTGCAAAAAACTATCAAAAAAGAGAGAATGATCTTAAAGCCTGTGGCATAAAAAATAAATAACCACATGGCTATAACCAGAATAACCGGCAATGGATAAAGTGGCATTTTATAAGGCAGGTGTTTTGTACCATTTCTTCTTCTTAATAAAATAACACCGGCAGCCTGGCCAATAAACTGTACCATGATACGCATGGCCAGTATGCCATCAATCACATGTTTCATCTTAAATAATAAACTGAATACAAAAGCGAACGCAGCTAATACCAATAAAGAAATATAGGGAAAATTTTTAGTAGGATGTAATTTGCCAAACACTTTAAAGAAAGCACCATCAACTGCTGCTGCATAGGGAACCCTTGAATAGCCCAGCATCACTGCAAATAATGATGCAAGCGCCACCCACAATATCATTACGGTAATGGTATTAGCCGCTGCAATGCCATACAACCTTTCAATAAATGTACTAACTACAAAATTATTTACCCCTGTATCCTGCCAATGTTTAATTTCCTGCCAGCTGATGACACTGCTTACACTTATATTCATTGATAAATACAAAACAGCAATACCAATAACAGAGATGAACATACTGCGTGGAATATTTTTACCGGGATTTTTTATCTCGCCACCTAAATGACAAACATTATAATAACCTAAATAACTGTACACCGTTTTAATGCAGGCCTGCCCGAATAAAAATGAAGCCAGTTGTCCCCAGCTGAAATCGGTATTGATATCTTTAAGTGGTTGTAAAAAATTTCCATGGGCAATACCACCAACAATTATCCAGCCTAATGTAAGTATCACACCCGTCCATAACAGTACACCTATCTTTCCAATGCTGTCAATTTTGCGGTATAATAAAATGGTAACAAAAACTATTACGGTTGCTGAAACTGATTTCTGTTGCCAGTCGTTCAGCTGAACCAGGTATCCTAAATATTGCGAAAAACCTATTGCTGCAGATGCTGCAACCAATGGCGCCTGTATAATGGTTTGCCAAACATATAAAAAGCTCATCATCCGGCCCATCCCATTTTTACCATATGCCTCTTTCAAAAAATTATAACTGCCGCCTGCCATAGGATAAGCAGCACCCAGTTCACTCCAGATCATCGCATCAATCAATGAAAGTACAGCACCGGCTATCCATGCATATAAAAACATACCACCCATCAGCCCCATTACAATTGGTAAAGTAACAAAAGGGCCAATACCTACCATGTCGATCATGTTAAGAACAGTAGATTGAAATAAGCCTAAACTCCGCTGTAGTTTTGGTGCCGCCATGCAATAGATTGAAATGGGAAATTACAATTTAGTTTGATACCAAAAATCAATGAAAAAAAACCGGGCCCTGTATAAAAGCCCGAATAAAATTGCAGATTAAAAATTTTGCAGTATTCTTTTACATGAAATTACCAGGTTCCTTCAAAGGCTTTCATAAATTCGGGGAAATCTTGTTTTTTATAAGCGCCTTCACCAAAATATTTTACAGGAGGTTCCAGCTCAGATGGTTTAAGGTAACCCGATAGTGGAGCAGGCTGTGCATCTAAAGAAGCCATTAAAACTGTTGTTGGATAACCCATGCGGCCCGATAATAAATATACTGCCAGGTCATTGGCGTTATAGGCCGGGTTAAAATCATATTTCTTATTTCCCAACGTTACAGATTCGGTGGACTCTGCATTAAATTTTACGGCATAATAATGTTCGTTGATATAGTCAGCTACTTTATCATTGCTGTAAGTTTCTTTATCCATTACTTTACACCAGCCGCACCAGCTGGTATACACATCTATTATTATCGGCTTCGGATTTTTTGCATAGGCTATTTGCAGTTCGCCCAGGCTTATCCATTTGATCTTTTCTTTTTTAACTGTATTGAATGATAACAGCATTATTAACAAAGAGCAAATTCCTGAAAATTGTAAAACCTTTTGCATAAGTTATTTGTTTTGTAGCTTAGACCTACCTAAACGGAAAATTAATGAAAAAAATTGTGGTAGCAATAACCGGGGCCAGTGGAGCTGTTTATCCCAAATTATTGTTGAATAAACTGATATCACTTAAGGCTCAATGGAATGAGGTAGCTGTGGTTATGACGGAGAATGCTAAAGAAGTATGGAAAATTGAGCTGGGCAATGAAAATTATAAAGATATTCCGGTTAAACTTTACAGTCAGCAGGATTTTAATGCTCCTTTTGCTTCGGGCTCGGGGCAATATGATATGATGATCATTATACCATGCAGTATGGGAACTTTGGGAAGGATTGCCGGTGGTATATCAAACGATCTTATAACAAGGGCAGCTGATGTTATTTTAAAAGAAAGGCGGAAATTGATTTGTGTTGTACGGGATACTCCATACAATCTCATTCACATCCGCAATATGGAAACCATCACATTGGCCGGAGGGATCATCTGTCCCGCCACACCATCTTTTTACAGCAAACCAACAACCATTGAAGAAGTGGCAGCTACGGTTGTTGACCGGGTGCTTGATCTGGCCGGATTAAACATCGATTCTTTCCGGTGGGGTAAATAAAAATCCGTTTCATTATTAATGAAACGGATTGTAAGAATAAATAATTATTACTATCTCAGATCCACCACTTCAATTCCAGGATAATTTTTCTGGTTAAATACAAAAATTGCATCTACAACATTGGCGTTGGTGTTCATTCCGCTAACTGTGTATGTATAACGATTGCCTGCTTTTTCAAAAACCTTTGTTGATGTAATGGTTTGCGTGGCTTTATTGATGAACACAATCACTTTATGAAAAAGCTTTGTTTTGTCAATTGGTGTTAATTCAATTTCCTGAATGCCTTTGGCATCACTGTTCAGTTTGTATAAAAAATCTTTATCGTAAAAATTAGTAAATAATTTTTGTGGGGTAATGGTATTATTAGATGGATCCAGTTTACTGATGGTCACTTCTTTTGCAGCTATATCCACTGTCCATATATTACTGCCGTCACAATAAATATCCTGCCCCGAAACTTTAATACGGTACCTGGTACCTTTCATATAAACCGTACCGGTTTTATTTCCCATAACCTTATTACTGCTGTTTTCAATTTTCAGACTGAAATTGGATTGAACCGCTTTAAAAGTCCTGAATTTTGCACTTACAGCATCCAGGATCTTTTTTGCTGCCGGATCACTGGTGCCCATGCCTTTTGGAATTTGTGCATTAATTGAAAAAGCCAATGCTGTCATAATTACTGCCACACTTAAAATTTTCTTCATTTTGTTTATTTAGTATATAAAATCAGCCATTTGTAAAACGGCTGCAAAGATATATTAATAGACGGGTTTTTACAACCTGTGTTTAACTGTCTTGTTTAATAAACTGTTAATGTATTACTGTTAATAAAATAACTGAATAGCTGCAGCGTTAATCTGCAAAAGAATAGCTATTTTGCAATTCTTCAACTCAACTCCGCTATTGATCCTTCTTTAAGCATCATTAATTAATTTAAAATCATGGAAAAAAATATTGCTGTTTCCCAACGGGAATCTTATGCCCCTACACAATTCACAGAGTTTTTATGGTGGTTATCAACTGCCGAAAAAGAGATACTGGCAGATTCTGTTGTGGACAGAAACCGTTACCGCATCATTGGTATGACGGTTTTGGCAACCTGGGCCTTTGCAACCTTTACCTGGACCTATTTTTTCAGTACCATAGTTGATTCTGTTTTGCTGGCTATTGGGTTGGGCCTGTTCATGGGGTTTATCATTCTTACCATTGACCGGGCGCTAATAAAAGGCATCACAAAATTCAATAAACGAAAATTTGCCCCGCTACTATTCAGGGGTTTGCTGGCAGTTACCATTGGTACATTTATGGCGCAGCCTGCCGTGTTATACATGTTTGATAAAGAGATAAAACTGCAAACATCGCTGGATAATGAAAAAAAGAAAATGCTTAAACAGCAGGAACTGGATATTCTTTTTAAAAACGAAAAAGAAAACTTAACAAAACAAACTGCAGCAATAAAAACAGAACTGACATTAAAGTATGATGCAGTGACTAAAGCAAGAGAAAATTTTCTGGCAGAAACGGATGGCAGTGGCGGTACCGGAAAGATTGGGATAAAAGACATCGCCATCGCCAAGCGTAATGAATATCAAAAACTGGATGGAGAATATCAATTGCTGCTTAAAGAAAGCCAGCCTAAACTGGATAGTGCAGGTGCAGCATTAAAAGAAATGGAAAATAAAATGAAAGCAGCAGAAGCCAATTTTGTTTTATACCTCAACAACGGTTTTTTAACCAGGGTGGAAGCGTTGAATAATTTATTAAAGAATAATCCACCTCTTCAGTTCCGGTATTATCTTATTGTTTTTATTTTAATGATGATAGAACTGATGCCCGTAATTGCCAAGACCATCCTGCCATCGGGTAGTTATGATGAAAAAGTTATGCTGCGGGAAGAAATGGAAATAGACATTGCCAACAGCAACATACGCAAAGAACGGCAGTTAAAAGAGTTGTATAATGAAATGGCATTTGAAAACGATTCCGAAGCCATCACCGCTTTTTTTTCTTTGACCAAAGATGACCGGCATGAAAAAATGAAAGCCTTCAGTAAAAAATGGAAGGATGAAAACCACCAAACCTTTGATGGGCTTTGGGAAAAAATGAAGAAAGAGATACTGACCAAGCAGGAGAATTAAACACAGATTTAGTGTTTAATTGATTTCACAGATATTAAATCAGCGAAATCTTATATAATCTTTATAATCAGCGATTGGTTTGTTATTTTTGTCGCCCATGGCAAAAGCAACTGCAGAAACTCCCTTAATGCAACAACACAATGCTATCAAGGCTAAATACCCTGATGCCATTTTACTTTTTCGTGTTGGCGATTTTTATGAAACTTTCGGGCAGGATGCAGTAACAACTGCCGCAGTTTTGGGTATTACTTTAACCAAAAGAAATAATGGCAACCCTGCAGCATCTGAACTGGCAGGTTTTCCATACCATGCACTGGATACTTATTTGCACAAATTGGTAAAAGCAGGTTACCGTGTTGCCATTTGTGATCAGCTCGAAGATCCTAAACTGGCAAAGGGAATTGTAAAGCGTGGCGTAACAGAATTGGTTACACCGGGTGTTGCCACCAGCGATAAGCTTCTGGAACATAACAGCAATAATTTTTTAGCTGCATTGCATTTCCAGGATGTCGGTCCGGATGGTGCAGCCGGACGGGAAAAAATCGGTATCGCATTTTTAGACATCAGCACCGGCGAATTTTTTGTTGCCGAAGGCGATAAGGAATATG
>JAYVEQ010000050.1:0-29090 GCA_043748745.1 Chitinophagaceae bacterium
CAGATGTAGATTCCATCTCAACCAACAACGAGCAAAGAGACGCCCATCTTAAAAGTGCAGATTTTTTTGATGTAGCCACTTATCCGCAGGTAAAATTTACGGCTACTAAATTTGAAAAAACTGATAATGACGGTTCTTATGAATTATATGGCGACCTCACTTTACGTGATCAAACTAAAAATGTAAAACTGGGTGTTGAGTTTGGCGGAGTAGTAAAAGATCCTTATGGAAATACAAAAGCGGGTTTTACCATCAACGGAAAAATAAACCGTAAAGATTTTGGGCTAAACTGGAGTGCAGTAACGGAAGCCGGTGGTATTGTAGTAAGTGATGAAGTTAGAATTGCCTGTGAGATACAATTGATAGAACAAGCATAATTCTCCTGCTTATTTATAAAGCGAAGCTGAACGGTTTCGCTTTTTTTATTTATTATATGCGCTGATGCATCCTTATATTTTACCCATTGCAAAAAGATTTAAACAACAAGCCCAACCGGAAAATGGAAATGGTCAGCTAATTTCTGGCTTCAACATACCAGTATCCTGTTTCAGTTAAAATATAAAAAAGAAACAGATCCCCAATTACTATGCAACTTCATCTTACCCTTCACAGCATCAAAAGAATTCTTTATTCAAAAAGCCATTGGCTGGGCATTAAGGAAATACGATAAATCAAATCCCACCTGGATTATTGCATTTGTAAAACAACATAAACTGTCACCACTAAGCAAAAAGGGAAGCATTGAAAAATCTTAAATAAAATATATTGTCTTTTATCTTAATATCGCAGCTGTATTATTGATTATTAAACTCTCAGCAAAAAATATACAAAAACTTTTTTTAATAAAGCAACCTGTTTTGTAAAATCAGCGTTAGAATAAAAGAGAGTGCAGTGTACAAATACCTTAGCTGAATTGTTTATTTTTAACCTGTTACATGATTTTATTTTAAAACAAAACTTAACTACTATGAACCTGTTAAATCGAATCAGTTTCCTGATGTTCTGCTTCGTGTTAATTTCATTGTCAATTATTAATGGTTGTGGTGGTAAGGGCGGAGGATATACACCTACACCACCAAATCCTTGCGCAGGTAAAACTATTACTGTTACTGCTACTGTTACAAACACAACAACCGGCCAATCTACCGGGGCTATAAATGCAAGTGGTGCAGGCAGCAGTAATTTTACTTATAATTTAAATGGCGGCACATTCCAGGCTTCGGGGTCGTTTACGGGTCTGTCGGTAGGAACATACACTATTGTTGCAAAAGATGCAGATGGATGTACCGGTTCAGGAAGTTTTACAGTAAACGATCCCTGTACAATAAAAAATATAACTGTTACCGGAACTGTTGTAAATACAGGAGTAGGTCAATCAACCGGATCAATATCTGCAACAGCAAATGGCAGTGTTGGCTTTACCTATCAGCTCAATAGTGGTGCATTTCAGGCATCGGGTACATTTACCGGATTGGCAATTGGAACATATACCGTTACTGCAAAAGATGTAGATGGCTGTACTAAATCTCAAAGCTTTAACATAGTTGATATTTGTTCACTTAAAACAATAACAATTTCCGCAACAGTTGTAAATGCCGGTCCGGCTGCAGGTGCAACAAACGGATCAATAACAGCAACTGCCAGTGGCAGTACCGGATTTACTTACCAACTCAATAGTGGTATTTTTCAGGCCTCCGGAACATTTACAGGATTAGCAGCTGGCTCATATTCAATAACAGCGAAAGACCTGGATGGCTGTACAAAATCTCAAAGTTTTAATATAATTCTGGACCCCTGTATTGGTAAAACACTCACAATTAATGCTACCACTACAACACATGACAAATGTTCTGTATCAGGTACCGGATCAATAACCATTACAGCAACGGGGGGAACAGGTTTTACATATAGCTTAAATGGCGGAGCATACCAGGCATCAAATATATTTACAGGCCTTCTTGCTAATACTTATTCTATTGCTGCCAAGGATATTGATGGCTGTATTAAAACAGGATCAGCAACTGTAAGCCTGGGTTTGGCTGGAATAAACTTTTCGGCTGTAAGATCTGTTTTACAGGCTAACTGTGCTTTAAGTGGCTGTCATAGCGGAGCCAGCCCGACCGGTGGCTTAGACTTTACACAGGATTGTACCATTGTTGGCGCCTGGGATAGAATTAAAGCCAGGGCAATTGATGCCAATCCCTCAATAATGCCACCACCACCTAATGCTCCGTTATCGAATGCAGATAAACAAAAAATATTAGACTGGATTGCTGCCGGCCATAGATTTACAGACTAAGAACTTTATACACAAAATAAAAGCTGCTGCAAAAATGCAGCAGCTTTTATTTTACATTAAACCATATTTTTTTTCCGTCATTCCAATCTCCATTGTAATTAATAGTAAGTTCTTCTCCTTTTTCAATTATTCTTACTGTTTTTACAGTTATGGTATCATCATTAAAATCCATAAAATATTCGCAATTGCTTTTATAACTATGGTTATAGATAGGTATCAGACCAAGGGCCATACAGCATTTATCTTTTTGTTTTCCCCATTCAAAAATATAATCATGTAATAAAGTTTTATCCAGCTGTTGCCTGTCATTCATTTCCATAACAATAACCGGGGCTGTTTCAATATTCGTATTTGCAGGAATCCGTTCACGGGTAAAAACCCCCCTGCCCTTATCTTTAGTTTTATCAATAAACAAATAAGGTTTCAGCATAACATTTGATTAAGGTTTATTGAACTAAATTACAGAACAAAATCTTAAACCATATTACGCAACCCTTCTGATTAAAAGGTTATGCCGATAAATTTTTTGAAAATAATATTATAGGTAAATTCAATTTTTTTTGCACGGGATTTATTTGTTTACTTTGCTGCAAAATTTTACATCATCCACATGGACGAAGGCGAGCCGAAAATATTGTTACTAAACACCCGGGATTAAAGGCCGCTTCTTTACCGTTGCTTCCTTAAAGTCCCACAAAAGAAGGAGGTATATCTTGAGGCATTTGACTACATTTTATTTTAGCAGGCTGCTTGGCTGCGACATTTTTGATGCCCGGGAAAATATTTTAGGCAGCATATCAGACGTGTGGGTACAAACTCCTCCTCTCACCGAAGATGAAGCTGCAAGACCAAAGATCGCCGGTATCATCATTAAATCAGGTGGACAAATAAGGCATGTACAGTTTACTGAACTTCAGATCGTAAAATTTGGCACAAAATATAAAGTGCAATGCCAGTCATTACATGATGTTCAGCCCGAATTATTTGCTGACGGTATGCTGTTAAAAGCCAATATTCTCGATAAACAGATCGTGGATATAAACGGACGTAAACTTGTAAGGGTAAATGATATACGGATGGTTGCCATTTCAAACGGGGCATATGCCATTGCTGTAGATGTAGGCATAGAAGGGCTTTTGCGAAGGATCGGCATTGAACTTCCTATAAAATTTATAGTATCATTATTCAAAGGACGCATTCCATCCAAGTATATCCTTTGGGATGATATTGAAGCGATTGATTTTAGCAATTTGAATATCAAACTTTCAAAAACACATACCAGGTTACACACCCTACACCCATCCGACGTTGCAGATATCATTGAAGAATTGGGCAAATCTTCTAAAACAACTGTGTTCTCCTCATTGGATATTGAAAAAGCCGCAGATGTACTGGAAGAACTTGAAGATCATGAACAGGTGCATATCATTGAAAATCTTTCTGTAGAAAAAGCGGCAGATGTACTTGAAAAAATGCCGGCCAATGAAGCGGCAGATATTATTGAACGACTGGAAGATAAAAGGGCGGAAGAGTTATTGAAAGAAATGGAAAAAGGGACTTCAGATGAAGTACGTGAATTACTGGAATACTCAAATACAACAGTGGGCAGCCTGATGTCGACCGATGTGCTCTCCTTTAACCAGAATAATACCGTAGAAGAAGTTTTACTGCATATCAGGTTACAAAAGCCGGATATGGAATTGCTGTATAATTTTTTTATAGTTGATTCAAAGGAAAAATTATTAGCCACGGTATCGTTACGTGATCTGCTGATTGCCGGACCGGAATCACCCTTAAAAAATATTATGAAGAAAAAACCGGTGAGTGTGTATGATGATGATCCGTTGGATTCTCTTGCTGAAATTGTTTCCAAATATAACTTACTGGCAGTACCGGTTATTTATGAAGATGATGTTTTGGCAGGCATGGTAGTGGTGGATGACATTCTGGAAGATCTTATTGGTAAACGCAGAACAAAATAAACAGGAGAACCCTTTATGTTAAAAAGAAGTAGCCGAAGTCAGTTATTCAGGAATATCTCCATCTTTCTTGCCATTTTAGGACCCGGCATTATTACCGGCAGTGTAGATAATGATGCAGGAGGTATTACTACGTATTCGGTTGCCGGTGCACTTTATGGCTATAACCTTATCTGGACACTTATTCCATCTTTTATTGTGCTTCTCGTTATCCAGGAAATGAATGCCAGAATGGGTATTGTTACCGGAAAAGGACTGGCCGATCTGATCCGTGAAAATGCCGGCGTAAAAATTACTTTTTTTATTTTTATTGGCCTGTTACTTGCAGATATTGGAAATACCACCACTGAATTTGCCGGTGTTGCCGGTAGTATGGAAGTTTTGGGAGTGAGTAAATATATTTCAGTACCATTGGTTGGTGCTATTATATGGATTTTGGTAGTAAAAGGTAACTACAAAATAGCCGAAAAAGTATTTCTCATTTTCAGTTTATCATTATTGGTATATGTAATTTCTGCTCTTATGGGTAAACCACATTGGGGGGAGATTGGAAAAGCTATTATTAAACCCGAAATGAAAATGAATACCACAACACTTACCATGGTGTTAGGTATTGTGGGTACCACCATTGCCCCCTGGATGCAGTTTTATATGCAATCTTCTGTTATTGAAAAGGGAATAAAGATCAAGCAGTACAAGTTTGTTATGATCGATATTATTGTAGGGTGTGTAGCTACAGTTGTTGTCGCTTTTTTCATCATGGTGGCCTGTGCTTCTAATTTACACGAAAACGGAATTGTGATTCATGAGGCCAAGGATGCTGCAATGGCATTAAAACCACTGGCCGGAAAAATTTCATCCCTCGTTTTTGCTTTTGGTTTATTTATTGCCTCCATATTTTCTGCAACTATTTTACCACTGGCAACTGCATTTTATGTTTGCGAAGCCTTTGGCTTTGAGGCCGGTATTGATAAAAAATGGGAAGACGCTCCTGAATTTTATATTCTCTACACCATCATATTGGCGATTTCTGTAGTTATAATTTTAATCCCCAATGCACCATTGATCGGCATTTCATTATGGTCGCAGGTGATCAACGCACTGCTTTTACCGGTTGTATTGATCTGTATGATCATACTGGTGAATGATAAAAAGATTATGGGTAAATATGTGAACAAACCCGTCACTAATATTATCGGGTGGTCTTCCATTGTATTACTGGTAGGGATGTCTTTACTGCTGCTGGTGGCTCCTTTATTCAACAAATAATTCAGGTCAATCAGCAGGCAATATTCACTTGATTTAAAAAGAAAATTTTTTTACTGCATTGCTGCAGAAGCACCTGATCTTGCTCCATATATTAGTTTCTTAACTTTAGCTTTTTCATTTTTATAAGTTACTAAAAACAGATTACCGTATTCGTTATCCGGTATATTATCCTGGGGGTAATCCAAAACACCAAGTTTTCTGATGATTTTTGGTATAGTGTTGCTGTGAGCAATAATTAAAATTGTTTTGCCAAAATCCCTGTGCTCCATTATTGAACTGATCAACTCATCACAAAGGGTATCAGCAATATAGTGAACAGCGTCAATACCAGTTTGTAAACGCAAACTATCTGCTGTCATTTGCGAACGACGGAATTGGCTTACATAAATTTTTTGTATGCCGTCATTTTGTAAGGCCCTTACCAGATCCCCTGCCCTTTTATTACCTGCAGCGGTTAAAACCGGATCATTGCCAGTTTCTTTTTCTGCGTGGCGAACAATGAACACTTTAGTAACCTGTTTTTCCTCTTGAGCTGATGATTCACTATTAAAAGAGATAAATGCTAATAAAATCAATATATATTTCATAAACATAACTTTCTTACACTAATTTAAGTTAATAGTCCGCAAATACAAACCGGATTAACTTGTAAAACGCTCAATTGTGAACATTTTTATTAAATTACACCAAAATTAAAAGTCCGTAGCTGTATTAAAAGTTCAATAAAGAAATATAGTATAAGTGTGCGACGCCAATGAGGTTTGGCTTTGTACTTTTGCCGGGAACAAAAAACAATTAAAAACAATTAAAAACAATCTCCCCAGTCACCTCTTTAGGAAATGGGGGCAAATTATTTAAAATATGTGTGGAATTGTAGGATATACCGGGCCAAAGGAAGCTTACCCCATTGTTATTACCGGATTAAAAAGACTGGAATACCGGGGTTATGACAGTACCGGGGTTGCTTTACTTAACAACGGATTAAAAGTGTATAAAAAGAAAGGCCGTGTTGCCGAACTGGAAGAAGCCATTTTTGGAAAAGATCTTCATGCGCATACCGGTATTGGACATACAAGATGGGCAACACATGGTGAACCCAGTGATAAAAATGCTCACCCACATACATCGGCATCCGGAAAACTGGCTATGATACATAATGGCATCATTGAAAATTACGCCCAGTTAAAAAAAGAACTCTCCAATAAAGGTTATGTTTTTACCAGCGAAACTGATACCGAAGTATTATTAAATTTTATAGAAGACATTAAAGAAAATAATAAATGCGACCTGGAAGAAGCAGTAAGGGTGGCATTGAAAAGAGTTACCGGTGCTTATGTTATTTTACTGTTGGACGCTGATGCACCCGATACGATCATTGCAGCAAGAAAAGGAAGTCCGCTGGTTATTGGGGTAGGAAAAGGAGAACATTTTTTAGGCTCCGATGCATCACCCATGTTGGAATATACCAAAGAAGTGGTTTATGTAAATGATTTTGAACTGGCCATTGTAAGGCCAAATGAATTGATCTTAAAAAACCTGGGTAACGAAAAAATAACACCCTTTGTAACCAAACTGGATATGGAATTAGCGGCTATTGAAAAAGGTGGTTACGATCATTTCATGTTAAAGGAAATATTTGAGCAACCCAGTACCATTCATGATTGTTTAAGAGGCAGACTGGATGCTGCTGCCGGAACGATAACCATGAGTGGTATTCAGGATAATATTGAACATTTTAAAAAAGCAAACCGCATTATCATTGTTGCCTGCGGCACCAGCTGGCATGCGGCATTACTAGCCGAATATATTATTGAAGAACTTTGCCGCATTCCTGTTGAAGTAGAATATGCATCTGAATTCCGGTATCGTAACCCGGTTATTAATAAGGGAGATATCATTATTGCCATATCGCAAAGCGGTGAAACCGCAGATACACTGGTTGCCATTGAAAGGGCTAAAGAAAACGGTGCCATCATTTTCGGTATTGTAAATGTAGTTGGCTCCTCTATTGCCCGGATAAGTAATGGTGGCGCCTACACACATGCCGGGCCTGAAATTGGAGTCGCTTCCACCAAAGCCTTTACCGGCCAGTTGGCTGTATTAACCATGATGGCGTTAAAAATTGCAAAAGAAAAAGGGACCATCAGTGAAGAACGTTACAGTAATCTATTGTTTGAACTGGAAGCTGTACCGGAAAAAGTAAGTGCCATTTTAAAAAATGCCGACGCTATAAAAATAATTGCTGAAAAATATAAGGCTGCAGGCGATGCATTATTTTTAGGTAGGGGTTATAATTTCCCGATTGCATTGGAAGGAGCATTAAAATTAAAAGAGATCTCTTATATACATGCAGAGGGTTACCCGGCTGCTGAAATGAAACATGGACCAATAGCACTGGTGGATGAAAACTTACCGGTTGTATTTATTGCTACTAAAGATTCTTACCACGAAAAAATCGTAAGTAATATCCAGGAAATAAAAGCCAGGAAGGGAAAAGTTATTGCTGTTATCACAGAGGGAGATGATGTGATTCCCGGTATGGCCGATGATGTGTTTTTTGTACCGGCCGCAGATGAAATCATTGCGCCCATACTCAGCACCATACCTATGCAATTATTAAGTTACTATGTAGGCATTGCAAAAGGCGTGGATGTAGATAAACCAAGGAACCTGGCCAAAAGTGTAACAGTAGAATAAGAAACCCCCTCCGCCCCCTAAAGAGGGAACTTTGGAGTTCAATATTCAAAACTCTTTCCTATTTTGCAATAACTTACAAAATTAAAACCTGTTAAAAGCCCCTTTAGGGGTTTGGGGCACTATGAACATCATTCAAAAACATCCGGTTAATAACCTTGGTTACAATTTTGTAGACAAGAAATATATCCCAAAAGGAAAAGATGAATACTATCTCCGTTATACCCAGAATAAAAATGGAATTGATTACCGTAAATTATCTGCGCAGGAAATAGAAGCATTGATTCATAATCGCAACACATCGGATGACTGGAATAAAATTTTTGTTTCCAAAAATTTTAACTCCGAGCTGGTACGTAACTGTAAATTTCATGGCCTTGTACGTATTGGAAAACTGGAACCTTTTTACCTCGAGTTTCATAACCTGCGCATGCCGGTAGGTTTATACAACAGTACCATCATCAGTTCGGATATTGGTAACAATGTTTGTATAGACAATGTAAATTATCTCAGTCATTATATAATCGGTAACGAAGTAATGATCGCCAACGTAAATGAACTGGCCACAACCGACAATGCAAAATTTGGAAACGGCATACTTAAAGATGGCGAAGATGAAAAAGTGAGAACCTGGATGGAATTATGTAACGAATCGGGTGGCCGAAGTGTTATTCCTTTTAATGGTATGCTTGCGGGTGATGCCTGGCTGTGGAGTAAATACAGGGATGATGAGGAGTTGTTGAATAAGTTTCAAGAATTCACCGAAAAGCGATTTGATAAACAGCGTGGGTATTATGGAAATATTGGTGACAGGACCGTAATAAAAAACTGTAAGATCATTAAAGATGTTTGGGTAGGCACAGATGCTTATTTTAAAGGAGCGAATAAATTAAAGAACCTCACTGTTAACAGCGATGAAAAACGTACTTCACAGATTGGAGAAGGTTGCGAAATGGTTAACGGTATTGTGGGATACGGATGCAGGATCTTTTATGGAGTTAAAGCAGTTCGGTTTGTAATGGCATCACATTCGCAATTAAAATATGGCGCCAGGCTCATCAATTCTTACCTCGGCAATAATTCCACCATTTCCTGCTGCGAAGTGTTGAACTCACTTATCTTTCCCGCACATGAACAGCACCATAATAATTCATTCTTATGTGCCGCTGTGGTAATGGGCCAAAGTAATATGGCTGCTGGTGCAACAATCGGCAGTAATCATAACAGCCGGGCTGCAGATGGTGAAATATTGGCCGGACGTGGATTTTGGCCGGGCCTTTGCGTAAGCTTAAAACATAATTCAAAATTTGCTTCTTTTACAATTATTGCCAAGGGAGATTTTCCGGCCGAATTAAATATTCCGGTTCCCTTCTGTTTGATCAGTAATGATGTAGCAAACGATAAACTGGTTGTAATACCCGGTTACTGGTTCATGTATAATATGTATGCCCTTGCCCGCAATGAATGGAAATATATTGCCCGAGACAGAAGAACGGAAAAAATTCAGCTTATAGAATATAATTTCCTGGCACCCGATACCATCAATGAATTATTTGATGCATTAAAGCTGTTGAAAAAATTAAAACCCAATGCCGCAGGTGCTGCAGAAATAACAGGATGGGAAAACATCAAAAGAAAAACAGAACTGCAAAAACTGCCGCAAGCCATTTTAATATTTAAAGAGTTGATACAGTATTATGGAACAATGGAAATATTAAAACATATTCAGCAAAATAAACCTGCTGACTTTAATACGTTGAAAAAAACTTTGTCGGCTAAAGTACAAAGGAGTGAATGGTTGAATATTGGAGGGCAATTAATACAAAAAACCGAAGTCGAAAATTTAAAACGGAATATCAAATCGGGTAAAGTTAAAACCTGGATTGAATTGCATGATTTTTACAGGCAGCAGGGCATTGCATATGCTGCTGACAGATTAGATCATGCGTACACATCTCTTTTGGAAATATTAAACATCACACCCAAACAATTTACCCCTGCCCTGCTTAAACAGGTATTGCAGCAGGCACTGGATACCAAAGAATGGATGTGCAAAGGCATTTTTGATTCCAGGGCGAAAGATTACAGCAGCCCTTTCCGCAAAATGGTTTATGATACTAATGAAGAAATGAACAACGTAATGGGGCGGCTTGAAGACAACAGTTTTATTCAGCAGCAACTTGCCGAACTGGATGAAATGAAAAAACAGGTAAAAGCTGTCATCAAAAAAATAAAATGATAATAATTTATGTAATTTTTAGTTTTAATTCATCACGATTAAAACTAAAAAACATGAAAAAGATATCACTGGTATGCTCAGCACTTGTTTTTACAACATTGCTGTTTGCCCAAAATCAAACATTTACACAACCGGGTTGTTACCCCTTTCCCAAAACCATTGCTGTTACCGGCAGTGCTGAGATGGAAGTGATCCCGGATGAAATTTATGTTCAGGTAGATTTAAGGGAATATAAAAAAAGGGGTGAAGATAAAGTTGAACTTGAAAAAATAAAAACAGAATTTTTAGCCAGTTGTAAAACTGTGGGAATTGCCGACAATGATATTGCTGTAGCATCTTATGATGGTTATAACATGTCCAATATCTGGCGGCGCAGGAAAAAAGATCCGGAGCTACTGTCTTCAATCTCCTATCAGCTTAAATTCAATAATACTAAAACGATAGATGCCCTGGTGAACAGGCTTGATGATGAAGCAACTAATAATTTCAGTATCATCAAAACATCACACAGTAAAATAACAGAATACAGAAAGCAGCTGAAAATTATGGCCGTAAAAGCAGCCAAAGAAAAAGCAACTTATCTTTCCGAGTCAGTAAATGAACAGCTTGGCGCTGCCATTAATATTACCGAACCTGAAGAATATGTTAGTTCAGATGTTCAATCTGGCAGGTATAAATCAAATGTATCCTTATATGAAAAAGTTACCGTAAAAGGAGTAATGGACCCATATGGCGTTAATGATTATGGTATCGATTACAGAAAACTAAAACTGCGTTTTGAAGTGAAGATTCTGTATGCATTAAAGTAATTTTTTTCGTTAAAATTTTTAGAAGAGAGCATAGATAAAAGCTGTCTTCTTCATTTAAACATATCTTTACCCTTCAAATTTTTAATGTGAAAAAACTTCTTCTCGTATTTCTTTTTACAGGTTTTATATTTTCTGTAAAAAGCCAAACCCTTGCCCAGATAAAAAAGATACTGGACACCACCAGCAACCCTATCGGTTTTGTAAAATATGTATTGAAGAAAAAATATTACATCGATACGGTATCAGTTTTAAGTACAAGTCAATTTTTGGGAAAAGCCGACAGCCTTGCCTATAATGGCAAAACGGGTAGAGTTTACGGTCCGTTTAAAAAAGAAAATATCCTGGTAAAGATCTTAATGAAAGCACCCAATACATTTTATCACATTAATCATATTTTGCTGGATACATCTGTATTTGTTGCAAGTTTTGCCGAATCACTGGCTGATACGATCATCTCGAAAATAAGATCGGGCACAACCACATTTGCAGCCCAGGCAGGTATTTACAGCGCCGATTACAGCTCTGCAATAAAAGGTGGAGATCTTGGATGGTTTATTAAAGGGGTAATGTTACCACAGTTAGATAAGGAAATGGTTAAGCATAAAAAAGGTGAGCTGTTTAAAGTGTGGTCAGAAGCCGGCTTGCATATTGTAAGCATTGCCGATAATCCTAAAGAAGATACAGGCTATGCTTTGTTACTGAGGGTTATTTTATAATTATTTAAGATCAAATAAAAAAAGAGCACAACAGTTGTTGTACTCTTTTTTTATAATCAGGTTAATGAAACCTGTTGTTTATTTTTCTTTCTGTGTGAACTCCGGTAAAACAATTCCACTATCAAAGGAAAGATCAGTAACGTAAGAATGGTAGAACTGATCAGCCCTCCGATAACAACAATTGCCAATGGCTTTTGTGTCTCACTGCCGATTCCGGTAGAAATTGCTGCAGGAAACAAACCAATAGCTGCCATGAGTGCCGTCATAATAACTGGTCGTATCCTTGTTTTTACACCTTCTTTTACGGCCATTACAAGCGGTATTTTTTTATGCAGGTTTTGCTTAAATACCGAGATCAGTATCACCCCATTTTGTATACAAATACCAAACAATGCAATAAAACCAATACCTGCAGAAATACTGAAAATAGTGCCCGTAATATGCAACGCCAGTATTCCTCCAATTAAAGCAAATGGTACATTAATTAATACAAGGCCGGCATCCAGGGCATTACCAAAGCTTATAAAAAGAAGGATAAAAATAAGGACCAGCACAACCGGTACTACCTGTGCCAATTTAGCCTGGGCCCTTACCTGGTTCTCAAATTCACCGGCCCATTCAATATTAAATCCTTTTCCTAATTGTATTTGCCTATCTACTTTTGCCTGCGCTTCTGCAATAGTGCTTCCCATATCTCTTTCTCTAATTGAAAACTTAACAGCAATAAAACGGATATTCTTATCCCGGTAAATAAATGCAGGTCCAGATACTGTTTTTATTTCTGCAATTAATTTCAGAGGGACTTTAGAACCATGTATGGTAGGTACCCGCAGGTCGCCAATAGCCAATTCGGTGTTTCGGTAGTTTTCCGGGTAGCGGATACGTATATCAAACTTTCGTTCCTGCTGGTAAAAAGTAGAAGCAGATTTTCCACCAATAGCCATCTCAATTACAGAATTGGCATCGGAAGTTGTAACGCCATAAATTCCCATTTTTTGTTCATCAAGAACAATGCTTAGTTCGGGCTGGCCAATATTACGCATAATGCCTAAATCTTTTACCCCTCTTACTGTTCCCAGGATATTATATACACTGTCCGCCAACCTGTCTAATTTTTCCAGGTCATTGCCGAATATTTTTACTGCCAGATCAGCATTGATACCGGCAACTGCTTCCGCTACATTATCTATTATAGGCTGAGAGTAATTGTATACAACACCCGGAAACTGTTTCAGCTTGGCATCCATTTCTTCAATCAGTTGCTCTTTGCTGATATTACGTTTCCATCCTTTTTTCGGTTTAAGGTTTACCTGGCACTGGATGTAATAAAAACCCGAAGGGTCTGTTCCATCATTGCTTCTGCCAGTTTGAGAAAGTACTCCGTTAACCTCATCAAAACTGCCCAGGATTTTCCTGAACTCCCCCACAAAACTTACCGTCTGGGTAAGCGAACTGCTCATCGGTAATTTTGCTTCAACCCACAATGCGCCTTCATTCAATTCAGGCAAAAATTCACTCCCTAAAAATTTAAAAGAAAACAGGCTGATCAGCATTATAGAAAATGCAATTAACAAACTGAGTTTTTTGTTAGCCATGGTAAAATTTAAACCACCATTTACCACACGGTTAAAGAAATTAACAATGGGATTATTTCTTTCCCTTGCATGCTTATTTAATAAAATACTGGCTAATACCGGTACAAGGGTAAGCGTGAATAATAAAGCACCGATCAGGGCAAAACTTAATGTCCAGGCCAAAGGCGAAAACATTTTACCTTCAACTTTTTCAAAAGCAAAAATGGGGATCAAACTGGTGATGATAATTATTTTTGCAAAAAAGATAGCCTTGGCCAGTGATGAACCTGTTTTACGGATTATACTGAGTTTTGCCATCTTGCTGTACTTTTCCATCCCCACTTCATGTGCCTTAAGCGCCAGTACAACAAACAGCCCCTCCACCATCACTACAGCACCATCAATGATAATTCCAAAATCGATAGCACCCATCGAAAGCAGGTTTGCACTCATCCCTTTTATTTTTAAACAGATAAATGCAAACATTAATGCAAGTGGTATAATGATGGAAACAATAACCGTTGTCCGCCAGTCGAACATGAAAATAAAAACAATTACAGTTACCAAAAGAATTCCTTCAACCAAATTATGACTGATAGTTTCCGTACAAAAATCCATCAGGCTATCCCGATCGTAAAAAGTTACCATTTTTACATCGGCTGGTAATATTTTTTCATTCAGTTCCTGCACTTTGGCTTTTACTTTTGCCAAAACCTCCCTTGGATTTTCACCTTTACGCATTACCACAATTCCTTCCACCACATCATCGTCATTATTTAAACCGGCCTGCCCAACCCTTGGAAAATGACTGGGTGCAACCGAAGCCACATTCTTTACCAAAATGGGTGTACCGTTAATATTATCTACAATAATGTTTTCAATATCCTGGATATTATCCAAAAGGCCAATACCTCTTACAACATAAGCCTGGCCATTTTTTTCAATTACATCACCGCCAACATTGATATTACTTTTAGATACGGCAGTATATACTTCCAGTGGAGTTATATCGTACTTGGCCAGCATGATCGGGTCAACAGTTATCTCGTAAGTTCTTTCTGCTCCCCCAAAAACAGTAAGGTCTGCAACTCCGGGTACACTCCTCAACTGCCGGTCAATAACCCAGTTTTGAATAGTGTTAAGATCAATTGAATTCCTGTTTTTTGATTGCAATGTGTAGCGGAATATTTCACCGGTAGGCCCAACAGGAGGTTGCACATCAGGTTCTACACCTTCAGGCAGGCTCACATTACGTAACAGGTTGTTTACCTGCTGCCGTGCAAAAAAATCCTCCACATCATCATCAAAAATTATTTTCGTTACAGATAAACCAAACATGGAAATTGAACGGAGGGTATACTTTTTCTGTACCGAATTCATCGCTACTTCAATTGGCACGGTAACAAACCGCTCCACCTCTTCTGCACTACGGCCATTCCATTGAGTTACAATAATAATCTGTGTATTGGTAACATCCGGAAAAGCTTCTAACGGAGTTTTTATATAACTCCAGATACCGCCGATGATGATCAGCATGGTCATAAAAAATATAAAGAACCTGTTCTTTAAAGAAAAGCTTACTATACCTGAGATGAATTTGTTCATAAAATAGTTTTAGTAAAGATGTCCGGATTAATTATTAATAGCATCATACAACAACAACTGGTTACTTGTTATTACCTTATCGCCTTCACTTAGCCCGCTTTTGATATATGCTGTATCACCAATGGTTACATAAATTTCCACTTCACGGGTTTCGATATTGCACTTATCTTTATACAGCATTACATAGTTTTTGTTTTTATCGAAAATGATTGCCCGGGCTGGGATGGCAGGCAGTTGATTTTTGCCGTCATCATACTTAATATTGATCTGCGCAAACATTTCAGGTTTGATCAGGTTATCCTTATTAGGGATTTTTACTCTTACTTTCATAACCCTGCTTTGCGGATCAAGTATGGAAAAGATCCGGTCAACTTTTCCGGTAAACGTTTTATCCGGGTAAGCAATCAGTTTGATGTCCGCATCATAACCAACTTTTATTTTAGCAATATCACTTTCAAAAACATTGGCCATTACCCAAACCTCCTCCAGGTTGGCTATGATAAAAAAAGGCTGTGTCCCATCAACCTTATACTGCATTTTATCTGTTACATTTTTTTCAATGATAAAACCGCTCATTGGTGCAGTAATAGTTTGTATGGCATTGGCCTGGGCACCGTAAATAGTATTGGTTTGCTGAATCCTTTTCAGATCTGCTCTGGCCTTTTCCAGATCTGTTTCTGCAGTCACAACATCTTTCTCCGTTGCCAGTCCTCCACCAAACATTTCTTTTGCCGAGTTCAGGCTCTTTTCAGCAATTTTTACAGTTGATTGTGCAAATGATAACTGACTTTGATACTCGGCTATCTCGCTGCTGCGTATTACTGCAAGTGTTTGCCCCCTTGTTACATAATCTCCAAGTTGCACTTTCATTTCCTCCACTATTCCACCAACAACAGGATAAACCTTAATCCATTTATCTTCATTGGCTTCAATTTTGCCCGACAAAGCAATAATGCTTTTTACGGTTTGTAATTTCACTTCATCGATCTGAATTTTTTTCTGCATAGTATCAGAAAGGCAGAATTTATTGTCTCCGGGAGGATCTGTTATTTTATCCTTGCAACTGAAAAGCATTGTTACTATCCAGACAATCAGCAGGTGTATTTTTATTTGTTTCATGTTATGACAGGTTAGTTGTTAAAAATGGTTTTCCCAATGGCGAAGTGCAGAGCCTCAATAGCCTGCATCTTGTTGTTCTGTAATTGGTTAAACTGAAGAATATTATTCTTATATGCTTCGTTGAAATCAGTAAATTCTATAAGGCTGATATTTTTCTTTTGAAAATTTTCCGTTATTCCCGTTAACAGTTTCTCAAATTGCGATTGAAAATCAGGATCAATTGATTGAAGCATCTTATCTGTATTCAAAACTTTTATATAAGCCTTCTGCACCTCATTTTCCACAGTCTGCCTGGCCAGTTCAAGACCGGCTTTACCCTGATCTATGCTGATTTTTGCTGCTTTAATATTACCCTGGTTACGCCTGAAAAAAGGCAGATCAAAAGCTACAGTAAGAAAAGAAGCATTCTCAACAAAGCTTCCACGCTTATCAAAATCAGCACCAATGGTTATATCTGATTTTGCCAATGCTTTTTGCAGGGCATAATTCTGTCTATTAAAAAGCAGGCTATTTTCTGCTGATTTTAAATCATAACGATTGGCATATGCAGTATCAATTAAAGATTGTATACTTAACCGTTGTATAGAAGTTGCAGTGGCAATATTCCTGTCGGTAACTGTGATAAAATATGCCTTATTGTTCTGTAACAACAGCTGCAGTGATGCTTCCGTTTCGTTAAGCTGATTTATTAATGCAGATTGTTCAGCTTTTAATGAATAGAGTAACGATTTGATCCGCACTGCATCTTTTAAGGTAACCACAGTTTTTAAAGCTAGCTGTTGGTAAGCCGCACTCAGTTTTTCCAGTGAAATGATTTGCGCCTGATAACCGGTTATAGAATTTTGCAGGTAACTGGCATTATAAAATTCACTGCGTAATGAGTACCGTAAAGTTCTAAGGAGATCAAAAAAATGATTTTCGCTCAATGCCACTCCTGTTTCTGCAAGTTTTATTTCTTTGTTCCGCTTACCTGCAAGTCTTATCAGTTGTTGCAGGCCAATATCATATTGACCGGTCTTGTTGCTTACATCAAATACTTTGTTGAGTGCTGGGTTGTAAATATTTCCATTTAAAATAAGCGCCGGGTTATTGTATAATTTTGCCTGAATTACCTGTGCACTGGCAATATCAATATTGTATTTTTCGGCAAGTAATACCAGGTTCTTTTGTAAAAATTGTTTTTCTGCTTCGGGTAATGTAATGCGCAAAGTATCCTGTGCTTTTATACCTGCAGTAATACATAACATCATTACCCCAAATAAGCTTATTCGCTTTATGGAATTGAGTTTCATTAAAAATGAATTGATAGAATTTATAAAATGGTTTATACAGTTTTGAGCAGCATAGTTTCATGCACAGCTCAGTTTATAAACAGTTTAAATAATTACCTTAAAAAGAGGGAGAAATTAAATGAATTCAGGTGGGGGTGTTAAGATATCGAAGCTGACAGATTTTATTGCCGGCATTTTATATTCTGAGAAAGTATAATTTTTCATCTCTGTACAATCAGCTCTTTCAATAAGTACAGATTGCTGCTGAAAACTGTATTCTGGATTTTTCACCAGGTGAAAATTCTGGCCACTGTCATCATCTTCATCATCAGCCGTTTTATCATAGCCCAGTTGTACATTGATCAACTCTACCAGGCTGTTAATATCATCTACCTGTTGACCATTAGAATCATATAGGTCGGCCTCCTGTATTTGCGGCAGGAACATAGAAGTATTCATGTGACAGACCAGTAATATAAACGCAAAGCACTTTTTCATCTTATGAACAAAACTATATAAACTACCAAAGACTTGGTCTATGTCTGTTCCGGTTTAACATTTCATTTTTTTATAAACCATTCCATTGCCAGTTCATATCCCTTCAATCCCAAACCACTGATAACGCCTTTGGCCTTACCGGAAACATGAGACAGTTTCCTGAAATCTTCCCTGCCAAAAATATTTGAGATATGTACTTCAATTACCGGTGTAGTGATTGCTGCAACAGCATCACCAATGGCAACTGAAGTATGTGTATAGCCGCCCGGGTTTAAAATTATTCCGTCATAGCTAAAGCCTACCCGCTGAATTTCATTGATCAGTTCACCTTCTACATTACTTTGAAAATAAGAAATTTCAATACCTGGATGTTTATCCTGCAGGGTTTTTAAATAAGCATCAAAAGATTCTCCGCCGTAAATATCCACTTCACGTTTGCCGAGTAAGTTTAAGTTTGGTCCGTTAATGATTGCGATTTTCATGACACCCCTAACCCCTAAAGGGGCTTTTAAAACTTTTTAATTAATAATAACCTGCAAAATAGGAAAGAGTTTTGATTAATGAACTCCAAAGTTCCCCATTCAGGGGGTGGAGGGGGTTTCTATCATTGATATAAACTCATCAAACAAATACCTGCTGTCATGCGGACCGGGTGTAGCTTCGGGATGATACTGTACAGAGAAAGCCGGTTTGTTTTTTATGCGGATACCTTCAATACTGTCGTCATTTAAATTAACGTGGGTGATCTCAACATTGGCATTTGCTCTTACCGCTTTGGGATCAATACCAAAACCGTGATTCTGCGTAGTAATTTCACATTGGCCGCTGATGATATTTTTTACGGGATGGTTTAATCCCCGGTGGCCATGATGCATTTTAAATGTAGGAATATCATTGGCAAGCGCCAGTAATTGATGGCCGAGACAAATACCAAATAAAGGTTTATCAGCCGCTAAAATTTGCTTCACTGTTTTTACAGCATAATCCATAGGTGCCGGATCGCCGGGGCCATTGCTGATAAAATAACCTTTCGGTTTAAACTGTTCCAGTTCTTCAAAACTTGTTTTTGCATGATGTACTTTTACATAAGCACCTCTTTCAACCAAACAGTTTAAAATATTTTTCTTGATACCGAAATCAAGCACCGCAATACGTAAGTCACTTTTTTCATTTCCTGCATAATAGGATTCTTTAGTGCTAACCGATGATGCCAGTTCCAGTCCATCCATTGAAGGCACTTCCTTTAATAGTTTTTTTAGTTGCTCAATATCTGTTATCTCCGAAGAGATAATGCAATTCATGGCACCCTGCATACGTATGTGGGCAACCAACGCCCTGGTATCAATTCCATCAATGGCAACAACTCCCTGGGCTTCAAAATAATCCTGCAAAGATGCATCAGCCATAAACCGGCTATATTTATCTTCAAGATTGCGGCCAATAACTGCTTTTACTTTTACACTATCACTTTCAACATCTGCAGCTTTTACACCATAGTTACCGATATGCACATTGTTCATAATGAGGACCTGTCCGTAATAACTTGGATCGGTAAAAACTTCCTGGTAACCTGTCATACCGGTATTAAAACATATTTCACCTGTGGCAGTTCCGGTTTTACCAAAAGCTGTCCCGTTAAAAATGGTTCCGTCTTCTAAAATTAAAATGGCAGGGGCTGTTTTTGTATCAGGCATGTATTATAAAGGTTTTGCAAAGAAAGGAACAGAATTGCGTATTGAACAAATAAAATTTGTCACATTTTATAAGTCATGCCTGTTTTAAACATACTGTTGTATAAAAAAAGCTCCGATAATACGTCGGAGCTTTTATATAAACAGTTAGTTTCAAATTATGCTTTTGGTTCGTCTTCAGTTGCTGTATCAGTTGTTTCTTCGGTCGCTGTTTCAGTTTCAGCAGCTTTCTTTTTAGCACCACCTGCACGGCGTGTTTTTTTAGCCGGCTCAGCAGCAACTTTCTCTGTTCCTTTACCGTAAATTTCGTTAAAGTCAACCAGTTCTATCATGGCTATTTCTGCATTATCACCGGTTCTTGCTCCTAACTTAATGATACGGGTATAACCTCCCGGGCGGCCTGCAACCTTTGGCGCAACTACTGTAAATAATTCTTTTACGGCAGCTTTATCACTCAGGTAGCTAAACACAATGCGGTGATTGTGCATGATGGCTTCCTTGCTTGATGTATTTTTTGTTTTAGTAATTAAAGGTTCAATGTAGGTACGTAAGGCTTTTGCTTTAGCTAAAGTTGTTGTGATCCTTTTATAAGTTATCAGTTGACAACCTAAGTTCATTAACAGGGCTCTGCGGTGAGAGGCTGTTCTGCTTAATTTATTTCCTTTGTTTCCGTGACGCATGACATTTTAGTTTTAATTTCCCTCACACCGTGTCAGGAATTGTGAAGTACTTCTGTTATAAAAGCTCCGGTTTCCCCTTCAGGGGGCGGAGGGGGTTCTTACTCATCATCTAATTTCAGCTTGCTCAAATCCATTCCAAAGCTCAATCCTCTTTCGTGTAAAACCTGTTCAATCTCACTTAAAGATTTCTGGCCAAAATTTCTGAATTTCATCAGGTCTTCCTGCTCGTACTGTACCAGTTCACTTAATGAATTGATCTTGGCAGCTTTTAAGCAGTTAAAGGCACGTACAGAAAGATCCAGGTCCTCCAATGGTGTCTTTAATACCTTACGCAATTGTAAAGTCTGTTCATCAACCAGGTCCTCTTTCTTATCTTCTTTGGTATCAAAAGTAATATTCTCATCAGTGATGATCATCAGGTGCTGTATTAAAATACGGCTGGCCTGCTTTACAGCATCTTCCGGGTGAATGGTACCATCAGTAACCACTTCCATGATTAGTTTTTCAAAATCGGTACGTTGCTCAACACGGGTATTTTCAATAGCGTATTTCACGTTCTTGATCGGCGTGTAAATAGCATCTACAGGAATATATCCAAAATGAGAATTCTTTTCTTTGTTCTCTTCTGCAGGCACATAACCACGTCCTTTACCAATCGTGATCTCTATATCCAGTTTTGCACTGCTATCCATGGTACAGATCAAAAGTTCGGGGTTCATCACTTCAAAAGAAGGAGAAGCCTCACCGATCATACCGGCAGTGAATTCAGTTTTGTTCTTAATGGAAAGTGTAACTTTTTCCAGGTTGGCTTCATGCTCAACTTTCTTCTTGATACGAACCTGCTTCAGGTTTAAAATGATTTCAGTTACGTCTTCAGTGATACCTTTTAGGGTAGCAAACTCATGATCGGCACCGGCAATATTGATGCCTATGATGGCATAACCTTCTAAAGAGTTAAGCAAAACCCTGCGAAGAGAGTTACCGATCGTTACACCATAACCTGGTTCCAGCGGACGGAATTCGAAGATGGCTTCAAACTCGGTTGCTTTCTGAAGAACGATTTTATCTGGTTTAACAAAATTTAAAATTCCCATTTGTATTTTGTTTTTTTGCCCCAAAGCCCTGAAGGGGCTTAAGGTTTATTATTAATTAATTATTTCAAAGTCTCCACCAGTAACCCTCTTCAGGGGGTGGAGGGAGTATTGTTACTTACTGTACAATTCCACAATCAGTTGTTCCTTGATATTTTCAGGAACACTTTCCCTTTCAGGATAAGTAATAAAAGTACCTTTAGATTCAGCTTCATTCCATTCTAACCAGTTAAACTTAGCATTCTTGCCACGTAAATTACCGGTGATAGATGCATTAGCTGCACTTTTATTTTTTAAGCCAATTACATCACCGGCAACACAACTGTAAGATGGAATGTTTAGTACATCACCATTAACGGTAATGTGCTTATGCGATACCAACTGACGTGCAGCCTGGCGGCTTGGCGCAATACCCATACGGTAAACAATGTTATCTAAGCGGGCTTCTAATAATTTAATCAGGTTTTCACCGGTAACCCCCTTACGGCGGGCAGCTTCATCAAATGTTTTGCGGAACTGTTTTTCCAGCAAACCATAAGTGTACTTTGCTTTTTGCTTTTCTCTTAATTGCAAAGCATATTCACCTAAAGTTTTACGCTTGCGGTTTGCACCATGCATTCCCGGAGGGTTGCTGTTTTTGGTTAACCATTTTCCATTACCTGTAATGGGTTCTCCGAAGATCCTGGAGATTTTTGTTTTGGGGCCTGTGTAACGTGCCATAATTGTTATGTGGTCTTTTAGTGACGGTGCATCATTATAAAGACCTTTTAAAATGAATAATGCACCCGTGTTAATAATAAACTTATAATCATAAAAACTCCAAAAGTCCCCTTTAGGGGGATTTAGGGGTTTATACTCTTCTCTTCTTCGGTGGCCTGCAACCATTATGTGGTAAAGGCGTAACGTCTTTGATCATCGCAATTTCAATACCATTTTGAGATAAAGAACGGATAGCGCCTTCACGGCCTGAACCCGGACCTTTTACAAACACATCCACTCTCTTTAAACCTGCATCCAAAGCTGTTTTGGCTGCATCTGCTGCGGCCATCTGGGCTGCATAGGGCGTGTTCTTTTTAGAACCCCTGAAACCCATTTTACCGGCGCTGCTCCAGCTAATTACCTGGCCCTGCTTATTGGTTAAACTGATAATGATGTTGTTAAAACTTGCTGTAATGTGTGCATCGCCGTAGCTGTCAACTTTTACTACTCTCTTTTTTGCGGCTGCTTTTGCGCCTTGTGCTTTTGCCATAATTTGATCTAGATAGGTAATCTTTTAAAAAAATTATCCCGGAAATTTCCGGAACTGAATCAACCCTCCTGCCGACTTCAGGGCTATCTGGTATTAATTCAAAAAAATGAAGTCTTGCCGACAGCTATTAGCTAATGGCTGTCAGCTATTAGTTTATTTCTTAGCTACTTTCTTTTTACCGGCAACCGTCTTACGCTTACCTTTTCTGGTGCGGCTGTTTGTGCGTGTACGTTGCCCACGAACCGGCAATCCTTTACGGTGACGTAAGCCACGGTAACAGGCAATATCAAGTAAACGCTTAATGTTCACCTGTGTTTCACTACGCAATGCTCCTTCAGTTTTAAACTCGTTATTAATAACATTACGAATGGCAGTTTGCTCATCATCATTCCACTCATTTACTTTTTTATTAAAGTCAATACCTGCCTTGGTTAAAATATACTGGGCAGTAGAACGGCCAATTCCGTAAATGTAAGTAAGGCCAACTTCGCCTCTTTTATTTTTTGGTATGTCAATACCGGCAATACGAGCCATAGAAATTTTTAATTTATAATTTATAATTTATAATTCCGGTTATCCCTGCTTTTGTTTAAAGCGTGGGTTTTTTTTGTTGATCACATATAGCCTTCCCTTTCTTCTTACAATCTTGCAATCGGCGCTGCGTTTTTTTATTGAAGCTCTAACCTTCATGATTTTGTTTTTACTTTATTAATTAATTCCTGTTATATTATTTATACCTGAAAATGATCCTACCTCTTGTAAGGTCATAAGGGCTCACTTCCACCCCCACTTTATCACCCGGTAAAATACGGATATAATGCATCCTCATTTTTCCGGAAATAGTGGCCAAAATTTCATGGTCATTCTCTAATTTAACCTTGAACATAGCATTGCTAAGCGCTTCAACTATTGTCCCGTCCTGTTTAATAAGTGCCTGTTTAGCCATAATTTTGGGAGCGCAAAGATAGGAGGATTTATTTAATTAACAGCAAAAAACAGTTCTAATTACCAACAAATCCTGAGTTTTTCCACAGAAAATGAAGATTTTATGTGTTTTTAGTCATTTGGCAGATGAAAATGTGGCTGGATTTCCAAAACACCGGGGTAAATTAAAAAATTGACCACTTTTGTAATAAATTGAATTATAAAAAAAAGCCCGTACCAGATGGTTGAGCCTTTTTCAAAGTTTTTATTCCCGAATGCTCAATCAAAAGATTCATCATTCAGGTGTACTTTGGTCATTTCGTAAAAATGATTTTGAAGCTGATGAACATTGATCGGATGTAAAACATGCCGATGTTCATCCCTGTACCAGATCTCAAATTTTGAAAAATCATTTTTTGCCGGTAACATCATTCTGAAAGCTCCTTTCATATATTTTACCGTCCCATCCTCATTATCATGTTTATGAAATTTTAATTGCATTAGCTGGGCTTCATCCAAAGGAATGGCACTTAACTGCTCAGTTTCATACCAGAATTCCTGAACACCGTTATCTACGCAAACCTGTTTTTCATTGTGGTTAAGATCGGTAACTTCTCCCTGGCGTTTATCTCCGTCATTATCTGCTATTAAATAATCGCCAACTTTAATTTCCTGAAATTTTATCATGGTTATTTGTTTTTGTTATGCCAATATAAGAATTTTTATGAAATGAAAGGTGCGTAGAAAAACTCTTATTCTGCCCAACTCATCACATAACCTTCATTTTCTATTTCCAGTGCTCCTACAGTTAATTGTAAGGGATGAAATGTATCAACCATTACTGCCAATTCATTTGTTTCCTTTGCCCCAATACTTTTCTTAACTGCACCCGGATGTGGCCCATGCGGAATACCGGCAGGATGCAGGGTTATCATCCCTCTTGTAACATGCTTACGGCTCATAAAATCTCCATCTACATAATATAATAACTCATCACTGTCAATATTACTGTGATTATACGGCGCAGGTATTGCCAGCGGGTGATAGTCAAATAATCTCGGACAAAAAGAACAAACCACAAAATTATTGGCCTCAAAGGTTTGGTGTACCGGAGGTGGCTGGTGTACCCTACCGGTAATCGGTTCAAAATCGTGAATAGAAAAAGCAAAGGGATAACAGCACCCATCCCACCCTACAACATCAAAAGGATGATGGGCATAATGTAACCCATACAAAATGCCTTTCTTTTTTGTTTTGATCAGGAAATCACCTGCTTCATCAATTGTTTGTAAATTCCTCGGTTGACGGATATCTCTTTCGCAAAACGGAGAATGTTCCATCAGCTGACCAAGTTTGCTTACATATTTTTTGGGGTATCTGATCGGGCTGAATGACTCAACAATGAATAAGCGGTTGTTTACTGTGGCAAATTCAATCTGGTAAATAGAACCCCGTGGAATAACCAGGTAATCGCCATAGCCAAACTCCAGATTCCCATATTGTGTTTTTAAAATACCATTTCCTTCATGTACAAAGATCATTTCATCAGCATCGGCATTTTTATAAAAATAATCGGTCATGCTTTGCTGCGGCGCTGCCAGTACTATATAACAGTCGTTATTTACTAAAATTGCTTTTCGGCTTTGCAGATAATCTTTTTCGGGTTTGATGTTAAAGCCTTCAAAGCTGCGGTGTTTCAACATTTTTTCTTCTGCAATCTTTGGCTGCACATTTACAGGTTCATCCGTTTTAATGATCTCTGTTGGCGGATGGTTGTGATAAAGAATGGAATAATCGTTACTGAATCCTTCGGTTGAAAATAACTGTTCGGAATATAATTCCCCATCGGGCTTAAGGAACTGGGTATGCCGTTTATGAGGGATGTTTCCTAAAGAATGATAGTGTGCCATAATCAGAATTAAAAAATAAGCATTAAAAATGAAAATTCATTTGAATGTATGGATTATTAATTGACGCAAAGAGCAAGTGATGCCAGCAGGAAATAATATTTCCAGCTGCGCTTATCAATATAATAGGTGAAGTTGCGGTGAAAAGGCATTTGCTTTATTTGTTATTGTAAATTTACGTTTAATAATTATAAAAAACGTGACAAGAATTGGATTAATTGCTGATACACATGATTACCTGGATGAGGTCATCTTTGAACATTTTAAAAACTGCGATGAGATCTGGCATCTAGGGGATTTCGGCACTGAGGATATTGCCAAAAGGATAAAAGAAAATAAGAAAATAAGAGGAGTTTATGGCAATATAGACGGACAGGACATCCGTTCCGAATTTCCGGAGCAGCTGGTATTTATGTGCGAAGATGTAAAAGTGATGATGCGGCATATCGGTGGCTACCCGCCCAAATATAACCCTGCTGCAAAAAAAGAGATATTAATTCATCAGCCACAGCTTTTTATCAGTGGTCATTCGCATATTTTAAAGATCATGTATGATGATAAGCTGAACTGTCTGCACATGAACCCCGGAGCTGCCGGCAAACAGGGATGGCATAAAGTTAGAACCATCATCCGGTTTGTTATTGATGGAGCCGAAATGAAAGACGCCGAAGTAATTGAACTTGGAGCAAAATAAATTTCAATAACTATTTACCGCCGTTTGCAGTAAGATCTGCTTTACAGTTTGCATCCAATACCGGAACATTACCGTTCATCAAAACACCTCCTATACCTGTGGTTTGCGAAGCATAATACATAAGACAATTGGAATTATTGCAATGTTTGGCATGTGACAGATCCTCATGATTGGTTTGCATTGCAGAACCGAGATTTACAAGACCCAATAAATGCCCGATTTCATGCTCAAGTATGGTTGATTCCAGCTTTAACCTGCTTGGTTGCCCTAATGCACCTGAATTCTCACTGAGCGTTTTTCCAAATAAACACATGGAAGTGTTCCGGTAAGCAAATCCTAATACATTTGCTTCTGTATAATTACCATCAACATATAAAAAATTAATGCCTATCTGAGTACCTGAAGTAAATACCGAACGGTTATTCTTTTCAATACTTGTAATATCATCCAGGCTATATACATTCTTCCCACCAGAAAGAATAGGTGCCTGTACAACAGTTATACCACCCGGCTTATTGATAAGTGAATTTAAAAAATTAATAAGATTGTCAATAGCTGCTGCACTGGGGGGGTAAAGCGGCATGTATTGTATCTCAATCTTTACAGACGAATACTTCGAGGATGTTAATAAGTCATTTGCAGATGCACCTACTGCTTTGGTGTTTTCAGTATTACCGACAGGAAGGCCGGTAATAGTATCCTTTTTAGAACAGCCGGCAATAGTCAACATCAGAAAACTGCAGGATATTACGCTAAATTTAAATTGGCTGATCATATTACCTGATTTTTTACAGCTTTATAAACGAAAATATCGTGCCAAAAGATTTACAGATTAAATACTTTATTTAATCCAGTCTGCAATAAAAATATTGGTATCATGTGTACCGCCATTATTACGGTTGCTGCAAAAAATAAATTTCTTTCCATCCGGGCTGAACATAGGAAAAGCATCAAATCCCTTATCCCTGCTGATCTTTTCCATGTTCTTTCCCTCCAGGTCGCAGAGGTACATATTAAATGGGAATCCTCTTTTATATTCATGATTACTGCAAAAGATCATATGTTTTCCATCAGGGGTAAAATTTGGGGCCCAGTTAGCCTGCTCTAAAAAAGTGATCTGGTGAGCATTACTGCCATCAGCATTGGCAACATATACTTCCATATGTGTAGGGGCCACTAAATTTTCTTTCAACAGGTCTTTATATTCTTTTATTTCTTCAGGAGTTTTTGGCCTTGATGCCCGCCAGATTATCTTTGTTCCATCGGGGCTGAACCATCCACCACCATCATAACCCAAAGTATTGGTAATCCGTTTTACATGTTTGCCATCCAGATCCATTGTATACAGATCCAGGTCGCCATCCCTTATTGAGGTAAATAAAATTTTATCGCCTTTTGGAGAAATAGTTGCTTCGGCATCATACCCTTTTGTTTTAGTTAATCGTTTAACAATTTTTCCGTTCAGGTCGGCTTTAAAAATATCGAAACTCTCATAAACGGCCCATATGTATTTATTGCCGTATTTGCTGCGATCCGGTATTGGCGGGCATTGTGCACTGCTTAAATGTGTTGAGCCATATAAAATATGTTTTCCATCAGGATAAAAATAAGCACAGGTTGTTCTGCCGGTTCCGGTACTTACCAACCTCGGCTCAAATTTTTCACCGGGGCTAGTTGGCAGTTTTCCCATCCATATCTGGTCACAAAGAATTCCTTCCTTAGGATTGGTTTTCTGGAACGTGATATATTTCCCGTCAAAACTGAAATAAGCTTCGGCATTATCACCGCCAAATGTAAGTTGCTGCACATTGTAAAAATGTTTTTCACCCTCAAATAAAACAGTGTCTGTTGTTGAAGCCTTTTTTGTTGCTGCAGAAACAGCAGTATGCTTCTTAAAAGAAACCAAAGAAAAAACAACAGCAGTAATCACGCCGGCTAAGATCAATCTTTTCATTTATTTTGTATTTATACAGGCAAAGGTATTTGATGTAAAATTTCAGATTGTCAGAAAATTGTCATGTACTTTATAGATTGAGAACTTAATTTTGCCCATATGATGAAACAAATTTTTATACCGCTGTATTTTATATGCTGCTTTTCGGCCTGTAATAATAAAGAAGAAAAATCTTCAACAGAGACAGCTGTATTTTCTGTTTATGAAAAAGAAATGAATGATGCCATTGCAAAATTCCCAGACTCATTATTGCTGAAAGAAAAACTGATTCAATATTACCGTGACAGTGCAGCCTATGATAAAGCCATCACAACAGTAAATAAAGCCATACAAACCGACAGTTTAAATGCCAGGCTTTGGGAGATAAAAGCTACGCTGCATTTTGAAAACGAAGACACACTGAATGCAATTAAATCTTTCGAAAATGCTGTACGGATATTACCATTGCCCCGTTATATTAAGTTGCTGGGTTCTTTATATGCACAGACAAAAAATATAAAAGCATTGCATATGGCCGATGCTTTACTACAAAATAAAAATGCAGATACAGATAATGAAGCATTTTTTATTAAAGGCCTTTATTTTTCCTGTATTGATGAAAAAAATAAAGCGATTACTTTCTTTGACAAATGCCTGTCGTTGAATTATACTTTTATGCCGGCATACCGTGAAAAGGCAATTGCCCTGTATGACCTTGGTAAATATGATAGTGCTATAAATGTTTTAACAAAAGCAATAACCCTGCAAAACAGTTTTGATGAAGGCTATTACTGGCGTGGCCGTTGCCTGGAAAAACTTCACAAACCAACCGAAGCCATTAATGAATAC
>JAYVEQ010000051.1:0-28847 GCA_043748745.1 Chitinophagaceae bacterium
TAAAAAAAGAAGTTATCGTTTTGGAAACACCTGATTGGGCAGACATTTATAATTATTTAAAAATACCGCCACGAAAAGTAATTCATCAGCGCAATACCAACGAAACTAAAATTACTGTTGAAGTAAATCTGGATGGAACCGGGCAATCGGAAATTAAAACCGGCCTGGCTTTTTTTGATCATATGCTGGAACAGATTGCCCGACACGGGAATATTGATTTAAAAATTGAGTGCAAAGGTGATCTGCATATTGATGAACACCACAGTATTGAAGATACCGGCATTGCCCTGGGTGAAGCCATAGCAAAAGCTTTGGGAGATAAGAAAGGTATAGAACGTTATGGATTTTTATTGCCTATGGATGATTGCCTTGCACAGGTGGCTATAGATTTTGGTGGCAGGAGCTGGATAGTTTGGAATACAGAATTCAAAAGGGAGAAGGTCGGCGAAATGCCAACAGAGATGTTCTTTCATTTCTTTAAATCATTCAGTGATGCAGCAAAATGTAATTTGAATATTAAAGCCGAAGGTGAAAATGAACATCATAAAATAGAATCTATTTTCAAAGCATTTGCCAAAACAATTAAGATGGCAGCAAAGCAGGATATTAATAATAATTTATTACCATCAACTAAAGGGTTATTATGATTGCCATTATAAAATACAATGCCGGCAATGTGCAAAGTGTTCAATATGCTTTGCAGCGTATGGGTGTGGAATCTGTTGTAACCGATGATGCGGAACAGATATGTAATGCATCAAAAATTATTTTTCCGGGTGTTGGTCATGCTAATTCAGCGATGGCATATTTAAGGGAAAAGGAACTGGATAAAATAATTGTTGAACTGCAGCAGCCAGTACTGGGTATTTGCCTGGGTATGCAGTTAATGTGTAATCATTCAGCAGAAGGAGATACAGCATGCCTGGGTATATTTGATACAGACATAAAATTATTTGAATCGCCAACTTTAAAAGTTCCGCAAACGGGATGGAATAATATTTATGATTACCAATCAGATCTGTTTAATGAGTTGGAAGAAAATGCATTTGTTTATACCGTACACAGTTATTATGCTGCCATATCAAATGATACTGCTGCAAAAACTGATTATATATTGCCGTACAGTGCAGCATTGCAAAAAAATAATTTTTATGCGGTACAGTTTCACCCTGAAAAATCAGGATTAGTTGGTGAAACCATTTTAAAAAATTTTATAAAAATATAATGACAATCATACCAGCTATTGATATTATCAGCGGTAAATGTGTAAGACTTACGAAGGGTGATTATGCACAGCAGAAAATTTACAACGATGACCCCGTTGAAGTGGCCAGGCAGTTTGCCGGTGCAGGTTTGCAACGCCTGCATGTGGTTGACCTGGATGGAGCAAAGGCCGGAAAGATCAAAAACATGGCAGTACTTGAAAACATTGCAGCTGCCACAAGCCTGGTAATTGATTTTGGGGGAGGCATAAAAAATATCAGCGATGTGGAGGCTGTATTTAATGCAGGTGCATCAATGGTTACAATCGGAAGCATGGCGGTAAAACAACCGGCTTTACTGGAAGAATGGTTAATGGAATTTGGCTCAGACAGGTTTTTGATTGGTGCTGATGTTTTGGATGAAAAGGTCAGGATCAATGGCTGGCAGGAGGATAGTGGCATCAATATTTTTGATTTTACCGGAACATTGATCAGCCTTGGCGCAAAAAATATCTTTTGTACAGATATTTCAAAAGATGGTGTGATGGAAGGGCCATCAATCGATCTGTATAAAAAGATCATCGGCCAACATCCCGAAATTAATTTAATTGCCAGTGGGGGAGTTAGTAATATCAATGATGTTATTGCACTGAAAGAAATTGGTTGTAGTGCTGTGATAATCGGGAAGGCCATTTATGAAAATTTAATAACGCTGGAGGAACTTAGCATTCATAACGCATAATTTAAAACCTTGCTTACAAAAAGGATCATACCATGTCTTGATATCAATGATGGGCGAACTGTAAAGGGTATCAACTTCGAAAGTATCCGTGATGCCGGCGACCCGGTTGAGTTGGCAATGCTGTATTCAGCACAGGGAGCAGATGAACTGGTTTTCCTGGATATTACGGCTACTGTTGAAAAAAGAAAAACTTTGATAGAACTGGTAAAAAGAATTGCTTTTCATATCAATATTCCGTTTACGGTTGGTGGGGGAATAAGTAGTGTTGAAGATGTGGCTTTGTTGTTACAAAGCGGGGCAGATAAAATTTCTGTAAATACGGCAGCTTTTAAAGATCCGGAATTAATAAAAAAGTTAAGCAACGAATTTGGAAGCCAGTGCGTCGTGCTTGCTATTGATACCAAAAAAGAATCAGATGGCGAATGGTATGTTTATTTGAATGGCGGAAGAACAAAAACAGGAGTCAAAACCATTGATTGGGCAAAGGAGGCTGTGGATAGCGGAGTTGGGGAGATCTTATTAACCAGTATGAATAATGATGGTACTAAAAATGGTTTTGCACTGGATATCACAGCAATACTATCAAATAGTTTGCCTGTGCCTGTAATTGCAAGTGGTGGTGCAGGAAAGCCGGAACATTTTAAAGAAGTATTTGAAATAGCCCATGCAGATGCTGCACTGGCGGCAAGTATTTTTCATTATAAAGAAGTAGAAATAATTCAATTGAAGCAATATTTACGTGAACAAAATATTGCAGTCAGAGTATAAAAAAATAATTATGAAAGTAGCATTTGAAAAATATGCCGATGGTCTTGTACCTGCAATAATACAGGATGCTGTTACCAATAAAGTATTAATGCTTGGCTTTATGAATGCTGAAGCATTGAAAAAAACGACAGAACTTAAAAAAGTAACTTTCTTCAGCCGTACAAAAAAACGTTTGTGGACGAAGGGTGAAGAAAGTGGTCATTATCTTTTACTGAAAGAGATAAAACCGGATTGCGACAGTGATACTTTATTAATAAAAGCAGAGCCTGTTGGGCCAACCTGTCACCTGGGTACCGATACCTGTTGGGGCGAAAAAAATATTGCAGATAATTTTTTAATTCAGCTGGAAGAAATTATCAGTGACAGAAAAAAAAACCCGGCAGAAAATTCTTACACCAGTTCCTTATTTGAAAAAGGAATAAATAAAATTGCACAAAAAGTAGGAGAGGAAGCCGTGGAATTGGTTATAGAGGCTATAGATGATAATGAGGAGCTATTTAAAAATGAAGCTGCTGATCTTTTATTTCATTATTTAATACTGCTGCAGGCAAAGGGTTTCAGGCTGGATGATGTTTTAGCAATACTTATGGAGCGACATAAAAAGTAATTTCTGGATTCTCAGGCGATTCTCCACACTGGATTTATTC
Source organism: Chitinophagaceae bacterium (assembly GCA_043748745.1). Lineage (GTDB taxonomy): Bacteria > Bacteroidota > Bacteroidia > Chitinophagales > Chitinophagaceae > Ferruginibacter. The sequence goes on from JAYVEQ010000051.1 coordinate 3,360, forward strand.
CAAATTATATTCTTTACTAATTAATGTAATTAGTTTCTGCTGATGATTCAGCAAAGTATCATAACCTCCTTTCATATTACCGATATAATCCTGTTTGTAAGAAAGCAAGGCATTTTTAAATTCAAACAGTAATGTTGATTGCGCTTCTGCCTGTAATGGAATTCTATTTTTACTTATCATACTATCAATCCAGGAATTGGCTGAGAGTGGCACTGGATTATATTGATACTGGCTGTATATTTTAGTGATAATTTCCTGCACAAAAACCTTGTTTCGTAGCTTTATCACTGTTTCCCAATAAGAATTATGTTGAGCCGCCATACCTGTCATGGCACTATTATAAAACTGATCATAAGTAATAATATTATTTGCCACTTTTTTATTACGAATTAAACGAAAGCCGCCTGCATTTTTTAACTGTGTCGTTGTTCTGTCATTATATTTAAAACCCCAGCAATTGAGGGCTTCATTAATGTGCCTATATGCTTTTCTTAAATCTGCCGTTGCTAAAGGAAAAGTAATAGCATCTACAACAGAGTCGGCGCTATTATTCGATTCCTCCCAGTCTTTTTCCGTTTTGATAAGCAAGGGCACATCTGTTTTAAGATCTTCAAGCATGGTCACCATATACTCCTTTTCACGATCGTGTTCTACGTTTGTTTCTCTTATATTTTCTGCAACAAAGCCAAGGAACACAGCAAGAAAAAGCATTAAAAATTCCAACAGGTATTCTCCCCATCTCTTTTTATGTGTTACATGATGTGGGTGTTTGTGTACTTCCATATTTTCAGTTTCTTGATTAGGGTTAATAATTTTTGTGTCGTTAGTTGGGATAATTTCTTCTGAAGGTTTTTCAGATAGGGTATTTTCTGAACCATCTATAAGTTCTTCGTCTGTATTTTCTGCCATTTACTTTAAGTTATTAGATTGTTCGATTGCATGACGCACAATACTTAAATATACGTCACTCCGGTTCAGTTTTCTATTGATCATCATTACAAATTTGTACCCGGCACCTTTTTGTAAAATGCTTAACTCCCTATCAACTTATTCTTCTGCGCCACATATTCTTCCTGCGTAATGGCGCCTTTCTGCATCAGTTCAAAAAGTTTATGCAGTTCATCGGCTATCATTTGTTGCGATGCATGGGCTACTGGGTTTGTTCGGGCAATGGCTTCGGCAAGCTGGTTGGCCTGGTTAGTTATCTGTATTTTTTTATATTCTTCCTGCGCAAGGGTAATGGTATCTTTCAATAATTTGGGATGATGAATGAGATTGTAGGTTGTTTCGCCCAACTCAGCAGCAGTTTGTATATCCACATTACCATAGCCAAATAACCTGCCCATAAGCGACTGGTCGTACTCTACATTATTTATTTTATCCAGCGGACTTTCTTTGGAGTAGCGGGTAAAAAATCCGCTTTCATCAACCACCCTCATATTGGTTACACACCATAAATTGTATTTCCAGTTTATGTATTCGTACAACGGGTAGATGGCTGTTACCAAAACAACGATCAAAACCATTCCGGGTTTATCAAGAAACAGGATTAATAAAACAGCAAGTAATAACCAGGCAAAAATGGGCAGAGCCAGTTTTATCCAGTGCTGCCTGATGATGATTAATATCTTTTCGTCATTTTTTAATTGGGTTCTCATTAATTATTAGTTTACCGGTTAAATTAGTTCAAAAAACAGATTTTTTTTTATTTACTTTTTTGTCTTGAAAACAAAAAAGTAACAAAAAAATTCAAGACAGGAAAGATATACAACCCTTTCCTGTCAGCAGCTTCATTCAACATTTTTTCTTCGGTAGCTTCAACCTTGGTTCTTTACTCTTACATTCAATGCCACTCAATGTATAGCATCAGTAAAGCAATGCTGTTAAGTTATGAGCATGGGATATTCTGAAGGTAAAATGATAAAGAAACCCTTGCTTTTACCATATCTTCACCCGCAAACTATCAGCCCTGTACATTTTATCGCCCGGCTTAATATTAAATGTGGAATAGAATTCATCCACATCAACAAAAGGCCCGTTAACCCTGTATTTGGCAGGACTGTGTACATCGGTTAATAAACGGCTCCGCAATTGCTCTTCACGTGTATGCCCAAGCCAGCCTAATGCATATCCCATAAAGTAGCGCTGCATAGGAGTGAGGTTACTGATACTTTTATTTTCTTTGAACTGCTGCGTTTTTTTAAAGGCTTCAAGACCTAATAAGATACCGCCAAGGTCGGCAATGTTTTCACCCAATGATGCTTTGCCATTGATGTGATATCCTTTTACGGGTTCAAACTCATTAAACTGTTTTACCATAACGCCGGCTCTTTTATTAAAGGCTGCTTCATCTGTTTTTGTCCACCAGCTAACTAAGTTTCCTTTATCATCATACTGCCTTCCTTCATCATCAAACCCATGGGTGATCTCGTGACCAATGGTACTGGCGCCGCCGTAACCATATACAACTGCATCATCCAGTTCTTCATCCCGATAACCCGGTACAGTAAAAATGCCGGCGGGCAAAACTATTTCGTTATTGCTTGGATTGTAATAGGCATTGTATGTTTGCGGATACATATCCCACTCATCCCTGTTAACAGGTTTGCCCAGTTTATTATATTCGTAATTATGCCACCATAATCTCGAGTTCATATAATTTTTAGCAAAACTTTCCCTGCCAATTTCCATGGTTGAAAAATCTTTCCATTTGTCGGGATAACCTACTTTACTTTTTACAGCAGCTAATTTGGTATAGGCTTTTTGTTTGGTGCTGTCACCCATCCAGGTTAATTTACTGATGCGGTCTTTCAAGGCAGCACGTATATCTTCCACCATAACAGTGTATCGTTTTTTTGCTGTTTCGTTAAAGAATTCTTTTACATATAATTGTCCAAGCATTTCACCCATCGCTCCTTCTTCCATTTGTATGGCTCTTTTCCACCTGGGTTTTCTTTCTTTTGCCCCGCTGAATAATTTATTGAAATTAAATGCTTCAATGCCATAGGCATCCGGTAAAACACCTGACAGGTCGTTGATGAGATTGAATTTCAAGTAATTCTTCCAGTCGCTGATGGGAGTTTTGCTCAACGCATCATTCAGTGTTTTAAAAAATTCCGGCTGACCCACGATCACTGAATCAACCGATTTAACACCCAGGTTATTCAGATAAGATGTCCAGTCAATATTCGATGACATTTTGCGCAGGTCAGTTATGGCCATCTTGTTGTAATTTTTATAAGGATCTCTCAGGTCTTCTAATTTACGGGAAGCCTTGGCCAGTTTGGTTTCCAGGGCAAGCATATTTTTGGCTGCATTGGCTGCAGCAATGGCATCTTCACCAGACATGGTAAGGATTTTGGTGATATACTTTACATATTCATTCCGGATTTTGATGGTAGCAGAATCTGTTTTAAAATAATATTCTCTTTCCGGTAAACCTATTCCGCCCTGCATAAGTTGATAAGACATTACATCACTCTTCTTTTGATCCTGTGATACATAATCACTGAATAATGTAGAAGAGCCGATCTTTTTAAGATCAGAAACTACAGTTATCAATGATTTGATATCTGTAATACTATTTACTTTATCTATTAACGGCTGAATGGGTTTTAAACCATCGGCTTCAATTTTTGTGCTATCCATCGCCATGCTCCAAAAGTCGCCGATCTTCTGATCGTTGCTTCCTTTTGTTGCATTGGAGGCAGCAGCTTTTTCAGAGATCTCTCTCAGGCGTTTAAGGTTTTCTTCAATCACCAGGTTACCAATTCCCCAACTGGATTGTTCCCCCGGGATAGGATTTCTTTTTATCCATCCGCCATTGGCATAATCAAAAAAATCGGTGCCGGGACTTACCGTACTGTCGATATTGGCAGCAAGAATATCAGCTTTTGGCGGCCGTGTTGCCGAAGTATCAGTTGTTGTAGCTGTAGCTGTTGATGAATTATTGTTGCAGGAAATTATTCCGGCAAGGGTGGCAAATGCAAAAAATATTTTTTTCATTAAAATTTGTTTTACCTCTAAAAGTAAAGAATGATTTTGGTGCTGCAATAGTTTTTTGACAAGTGGAAAGTATTTACTGCAGCATTTCAGCATATTAATTTTCTGTGGGGGTAAAAAATATTTTAATAAATGTTAAACCGCTGTTGCATTTTAAATTACTAAAGTGTATTTTTCAGAGACATTCATCCCATCTAATCTTTTTTTATGAAAATTTCAAACATTTATTATTGCAGGGAATGCCGTGTATCCCATCACAGGGCAATTAAAGACCTTAAAAATTCTTTTTTGGAAAAGTCCGGTAATTTAAGAGGGATAGTCTCAAAACCCGACATGGCTATCCTGGAAGATTATGCCATAAAAAATATTATTAAAAAACCGGTACATATTATTTCGCTGTCCAGGATGGCAACTGAGATAAGTAAAGAATGGAAAAAAGGACGCAGGCTTACCGTATCTTTTATGGGCGGAAAAAAAGAAGTGAAAGACCGCATTATCCGTCATGCAAAAATATGGATGGACTATGCCAACATTGAATTTGATTTTACGCCCCGTAAAAAACCGGGAGATGTGCGGATTGCTTTTGATACAAATGATGGATCGTGGTCGTTGATGGGGACTGATATTCTTTCGGAGGATAAGACAGAACCCACCATGAATTTTGGCTGGTTAACACCCACAACCGATGACCTGGAATATAACCGTGTAGTAGTGCATGAATTTGGACATACATTAGGCTGTATTCATGAACATGAACGGCCTGATAACGGCATACCCTGGGATAAACCTAAAGTATATGCCTATTATAAGCAAACTGACGGCTGGGGAAAAGATGAAGTAGATGCACAGGTTTTTTCGAAATATGACATATCACAGATACGTGCAAATAAATTAGATAAAAAATCGATTATGATGTACCCGGTTCCCAATGAACTTACCAAAGGGAATTATGAAATTGGCTGGAATACCGGTTTGTCTGAAGCTGATAAAAAATTTATTACAAAGCTTTATCCAAAAAAGTAAGATACAGTCGGGATGACTGGATTCGAACCAGCGGCCCCTACGTCCCGAACGTAGTGCGCTACCGGGCTGCGCTACATCCCGAAATAATTCCGGTTAGTAAATATATTAAATTAAATAAATCATTTTATACAGTTCTTTTCAAAAAAAAAGGTCAAAATAAAAAATGCTGTCAGCCTGAGCTTGTCGAAGCCGGTATATTTTTTTGTAACCTGCCTTCGACAAGCTCAGGCTGACAATCCTAAATTAAATGTGAGAAATTAAATTTACAATTGAAGTAACCCGGTTTTATACAGTGTATTCACCGGTTTATTATCCCAAAACAATTCAAAGTCTTCCAACCCGGCATTTTCATAATCGGTTTTTACTTCCTGCAGGGTTAAAGTTTTTGGATTTGATATTGATAAGCTTTTTAAAATATTAACCAACCAATTGCCTTGCGCTGCATCAACTTTAATATTGAATGTTTCTTTTTTTGTTTCAAAGCTCAGCGATAATAATTCCCACTGGTTACCTTTTTTACTTTTAATAATGGTTTCTGTTTTGGGTTGTTTACCCAAAAAAATAACTTTTGTATTTGGGTTTGAATTTATGATCTCAACTTCCTCAATAGCTTTAATAATATAATCGGGTGCAATGGATGTTTTGGGTACTTTATGCTCAAACCATTTTTGCAGTGGATAATCAAAACAGGTGCCATGCATATAGTTCAACAAAGATTTTTTTAAACCGAAACTGAAACTTTCATGATCGGCACCCGTGGGGTCAATATGTTGTATATCATTATTGGCAAATGTTCCAATGGTATTGGATACTTTTTGTACACCGAATTTCTCCGGATGCAAACCAACCGGGCTGTGAGCCGTCATGGTAAACAAATGCCAGAAGGCCGATTGTAAAATGCCGGCTTCAAAAAGCTGGCGAACCATTTCCAGTGAGTCAATAGTTTCCTGTGCAGTTTCTGTAGGGAAGCCATACATTAAATAAGCATGCACCATAATGCCGGCTTCGGTAAAATGTTTATTTACTTTAGCAACCTGTGCAACCGTAATTCCTTTTTGAATCAGTTGCAGCAATCTATCGGATGCAACTTCCAGTCCGCCGGAAATGGCAATACAGCCCGATGCTTTTAGTAACAAACAAAGATCTCTTGTAAAACTTTTTTCAAATCTTATGTTTGCCCACCAGCTAACTACAAGTTTTCTTCTGATGATCTCCATTGCCAGGGCACGCATTAAAGCAGGCGGTGCAGCTTCATCTACAAAATGAAACCCATTCTGCCCGGTTTGTGCTATCATTTCTTCCATGCGGTCGCAAAGCAATGATGCGGTTATGGGCTCATACAATTTTATATAGTCTAAACTAATATCGCAAAAAGTACACTTGCCCCAATAACAACCATGTGCCATGGTGAGTTTATTCCAGCGGCCATCACTCCATAAACTATGCATGGGATTGATCACTTCAATGGCCGAAATATATTTATCTAAAAACAGATCACTGTAATCGGGTGTGCCTACTTCACCCTGTTTATAATCGGTACTTGTTTTGTCGTTTATGTAAACTACTTTACCATCAACCAATGTAAAAGTCCGTTTCAGTTCTTCTCTTGTTTTATTTCCTTCAATGTGTTGCCATAAAATTTCAAGCGGAGCTTCACCATCATCCAACGTAATAAAATCATAAAATTCAAAAACCCTTGCATCCGATAAAGAACGCAGTTCGGTATTGGCAAAACCGCCACCCATAGCTACTTTAACGGTTGGGTAATTTTTCTTTATCCATTGTCCGCAGCGCAAAGAAGTATATAAATTACCGGGGAAAGGAACAGAAATGGCAACCAGCTTTGGTTGAACGGCCTCCATCTTTTTTTCTAAAATGCTGATGAGTATTTTATCCAGGTAGCTATACTCCTGTTGTAATGCTGTGTACAATTCATCAAAACTGTTTGCCGATCTTCCCAATCTTTCTGCATATCAGCTGAAACCAAAATGTTCATCCACGGTTTCTTTGATGAGGTCGGATAGATCTTCGAGGTACATGGTTGCAATATGTTTTGCTTTATCCTGGGTACCCATGCTGCCGAAGGCCCATTTCAGATCATCCAGCTGCACAAAGCGTTCTGCCTCCGGTAAAAAATCCCGTTTACAAATTAAGTGGGCAAGGGTAGAACTCTTACCCTGCAAAAACAACATCACCGCGTCAATAGTATTTATATAATCATCCTGCAATGCAATTATTCTTGCAGCATTTGCAGAAAATTCTTTTTGTAATTTATCAATGTCGGTAAATAAATTTTGCAATCCCTTTCTTGAAAATAATTCAACAGTAACTTCAATACCCAGGTCAGCCTGGAAGGATCGGATATTTGCTGTATTGAAAAATCCTTTCAGGTATGCCGTAGCCGGGTAGGGCGTATTTAGCTGCGTGAATGGTGGGGTTATTAAAAAAATGGGCGCACTCAAATCAAAATATTTATAGGCAAAAATATTCTTTAATAATGAAAACAGACAATGTTGTTGCCAAAGGAATTTCGAGTGACATTATTGATGTTTTATTGAGAAGCCTCGTTCCTCAGCATGACAGCAGAAAGAGTAAAATACCTGTACTTGTAATGCTGAGGAACGAAGCATCTCTGCTCTTTAGAATTTTAAGCTAATCCAAAAATACTTGCAGTAAATTGCAGCATGACTCCCGAACGATTCGATCGCCTTACAGCTGTTTTAAGCAAACGTCAGCCCGACCTTACCGTGTTGTTGGAAAATGTTTTTGATCCGCATAATATTTCAGCAGTGATGCGGACCTGCGATGCAGTGGGCATCCAGGACATCTATATCCTCAACACAAAAATTCCACCACATAAAAAATGGGGGGCAAAAAGCTCATCGAGCGCCGATAAATGGCTGAGCGTTCACCAGTTTACCAATGCAGCAGATTGCTTTACTGAGTTGAGAAAGTATTTTAAAAAAATTTACACTACACATTTAAGCACCGATGCCGTTGGCCTGTATGAATTGAATTTGACCGAACCTGTAGCGCTGGTTTTTGGCAACGAACACAGCGGCGTTAGCGAAGAAATTATTGCCATGGCCGATGGCAATTTTATTATTCCCCAGGTTGGTATCATCAAATCACTTAATATTTCTGTTGCCTGTGCGGTTAGTTTATATGAAGCATTCCGGCAGAAAAAAAATGCCGGGCATTATGATACAGAAAAACTTGAAAATGATAAGCTAAAATCCCTCCGGGATCAATGGGGGTTCATAGAAAATGAAACGATCTTATAAATAAAAAAACAGCCATTCGTTTTTGAATGGCTGTTTTTTTATTTAATGTTTAACTACTACTGCACAGTTAAAACAATCTGTTGCTGGGCAATATTGCCATCTTTATCAGTAATAGTAAATATCCACTTTTCTGAACCATTCTGGTTACGTGTTGTAAAAGTTACATCCTTGTCGTAATGCTGTTGCTCAGTACCCGATAAAGTAAACGACTGGGAAGTAGTTGTGGTAGCAGCTCCATCATAAGCGTAAGAAACATTGTAACTGAGCATATCGTCTTCTACTTTATCTGCAATAATACCTACCTTAATCAGCAAGTTTTTAGCAACAGTGGCATTAGCACTGGTGTAACCGGCAGTCGTTTTCAGAGTTACTGTAGGAGGAATGTGTTTATCCTTTTTGCAGCCTGTAAATGTAAAAAAAATGGCTCCAATGGTTAACATTTTTGTAATTGTGTTAATTGTTTTCATCATTAATAGTTTTAAAGTTTTTTATTGTTTTTGTTAAATGAAACATTAACAGCGGCTGTTATATTAAGCCCTGTGTTGTAAATTCCAAAATATTTAAAGCGTGAAAGGTGGTCGTAATAGGCTTTATTTAAAAGATTATCACCATTAAGGGCGAACCTGATATTCCTGTTTGCCAGCTGCCGGGTTAATAAAAAAGAAGTATGCAGCAGCCAGTATTTTCCTGTGGAAGTTTCAAAATCACCCGGATTGTTTTGTGCAAATACATAATCAATACCTGTTTTCCATTCCAGCAGTGCTTTAGGTTTAAAGACAAAGTCCACCACTAATTTATTTGCAGGAATAAAAGGAAGATATTTGCCTGAAGCCAGTTTCCCTGTTACATTACTGAAAGAAGATTCAAAGGCAATTTGTTTTAAAGGTTTTATATGAAGACTGATTTCAGATCCATACAGCCTTGCATTTCCCTGTAAAAAGCGATAAATATCAAACCCATATAACTGGTTGCCCGTGGGTGACAGGTAGATATAATTCCTGAACATGTTGAGATAAAAAGCTGTATAAAAATCAACAAACCGGCTTTCATAATTTACATTCAATTCTGTATTCAGGTTTTGCTCAGCCTTCATCTGTATGTTGCCAATTTCGTAACGGAACGTTCCCTCATGTAAACCATTAGAAGAAAGTTCTGCAAGGTTTGGCGACCGATATCCGGTACTGGCATTTAGTTTAATATTCCAATTTGATGCTGTATTGAATGATACTCCCGCATTACCGTTTAGTGAACTGTACCACCTGTTGAAAGGGTAGATATCTCCACTGCTGTAATCCATATTCTGAGTATATTTTGTGGCTATATTCCGTTCGCTGAAACTCAGGCCTGCTTCCAGGTAAGAGAGGTTCCATTTCTTTTTCACATAGCCCGAAAGCGCCGTTTCAAAAAGATGTGCATCCGGTATAATCACTCTTGAACCATAATTTGTTGTTAACTGGTATTGAGATTCATTGCCCAGTACAAGTTCAGTATTACTGCCAATATCTTTAAACCATTTAGCATTATACGTAATGGTATTCAGAAACATATTCAGGCTTATGTGGTTGCCTCCTTCGTTCTCTAACCTCAAGTTAGAGTGTATGCCACCATTCAACTCCAGTTTTGAATGCGAGAGAAAAAAAGTATTCTCTGTAGATATAATATTGAACAATACTGCGTGGTATGGCCCGTTGAGTTTGCGGCCTAAGCGGCTGTCAAGCGGTTTTCTGTCGCGGTTGTCCTTTGTAATAAATCCAAAACGGCTGAAGGAACTGTAGAAATCATTGTGATTTATCCAGTGCTTGTGTGTATAGCCAAGCGATGCCTTCAGGTTGTAAGATTCAAACCTGGAGTTTAAAATGCGCTTATTATTTCCGTCACTGTAATCTGCATGGCTATCTGCACCAATTCTTATCCGCCAGTTTTTCCTGCCCGTATTTTTTTTGATACCGCCATTAAGTGTGAACCCGAATGTATTTGAAAATACCGAAGCATTTATATCCGATTCTTTTTTGCCAACGGCTGGAACATTTTCTTCCACAATTTTTATAACACCCCCAATGGCTTCTGTGCCGTACAATAATGAGGACGGGCCTTTCAATACTTCAATCCTGTCTATTCCAATTATGCTTAATCCCTGGCCGTGTTCATCCTGCCATTGCTGGTTATCAAAATGAAGTCCCAGCAGGATGGTTTGTATGCGGTTGCCATAAAGACCTCTTATAACTGGTTTTGAAATTCCAATACCGGTTGTAATCTGGCTAATCCCGGGGATTTTTGCCAGGGCATCTGCTACAGAGAAATTAACTGCAGATTGTATCTGCTTACCGGTGAGGGTAGAAATATTAAAAGCTGTTTGTTTCAACGACTGTTTCTTAATACCTGTTACCGTAACCCCATTTAGCAGCGATACTGAGTCTGGCTTTGGCTGTGCCATAGCAGAAATACATACCAGCAATGACATGCACGTAAAGAAATATTTCACTTTAAATGATTGTTGTGTAAAATTAATTTGATAAAAGCGTAGTTATGCTTTGGGCGGAGGGAATGGAACTTTTAACAAAATGTCATCAGGATATGATGAAGTATTTTTAGCATAATTATCCGAATTTAATACAGGTATTTTCAACTCATATTTTATCGGATCAAAATAACTGTTACAGACCAGTTGCATGTATTTCAGCAGTATAAGATCTTGCGTATCTTTTTTTCGTTTGCACAAGTCATCTGCTTTTTTTTGAAGAAATGTTTCAATTTTATCAAAGATGCCGGTAACTAAAAGTTCTTTTCCATTCTTCGTAATTTTTTTTACATCAAAAAATTCTCCATCAATCAAAATTTCCTTGCCTGGTTTAATCCATTTTACATCGGCTGTTTTTAAGTGAATTAGTTTTATATAAGGTTTTTCTAAAAGCCCGGTGGTTTCAAACCTGTTAATTACAATTAATAGCTGCAGCAATGATGGGATAATTACAGGTAATAGAATAAGTATAACCAAAAATGCAGCTGATATAGTCTTAAATTTCTTCACGTATGCTAAGTTAAACTAATTCTGCAATTTAATGTATAAAGAACTGGTATTTGTCTGAATGATAAATGGCACTGTTATTTTGCTTCATTTCCAATAACTTTAATGCTCCAAAACAAATAGTATGAATAAAGTATTTCTCCTGGCACTGCTTTTTATAAGCCTCGGCATGGCAGCACAGAATAAAAAGCCATTGGATCATAGTGTTTATGACAGCTGGAAAAGCATAGGTGAAAAATTGATCAGCAACGATGGAAAATTTGTGGTGTACACTGTTAATCCTCAGGAAGGAGATGGCGAACTGGTTATTCAGCATGTGGCTGAAAAATATAAAAAAGTAATTGCCCGTGGCTATAATGCGGTAATAACAGAAGACAGCCGCTATCTGGTTTTTAAAATAAAACCTTTCTTCCAGACTACCCGGCAGGCAAAAATAAAAAAGAAAAAAGCCGATGATATGCCCAAAGATTCTGTTGCCATTATAGAACTGGGAAAAGATAATGTAATAAAAATCCCGGGGGTAAAAGGATACAAAACTGCAGAAAAAGGTTTTGGCTGGGTTGCTTACCAGTTGGAAAAATCTTTACCTGATACCATGAAGAAAACAAAAACTGTTGCTGTTGTTGATACAACTAAAATGAATATTGATAAACTGGTTAAGATCGCAGATTCTGTGATCCGGAATTCAATTGAATCCGTAAACGGAAATATTACAACAGATGAAGTAGTTGTTGCTGCAAAAAAAGCAGCCAGAGAAATTATTAAAAAAGGTAAAGATGATCTGTTTACCGATGCCGAAGGAGATGATGCAGCAGCTGGTGCAGATACTGAAGGAACTGACCTGGTAGTAAGGCGCATGAGCGATTCCAAAGAAAAAACTTTTAAACTGGTAAGCGAATATTATTTTGATAAGAAAGGAACCAGGCTGTTGATTGAAACTACCAGGAACAGCAAAGACAGTAACAGCAAAGCATTCGTAATTATTTATAACCTTACTTCCGAAAAAGTTGATACAGTGATGAAGGCTTTCAACGACGCAAAAAATTTCAGCTTTGATGATGCAGGAATACAAGTGGCGTTTGTTGCCGAAAGAGACAGCAGTACAAAAGCTTTGCAAAAATTTTATAAACTCTGGTATTATACTGCCGGGCAGGACAGCGCTAAATTACTGGCAGAGAAAAACACGGTTGGCATGCAACTGGGTTATACCATCAGCGAAAATGCTGCAACAAAATTCAGCAGGGATGGAAGAAAATTATTTTTCGGCACGGCACCAATCAAACCGGCAAAAGATACTACGCTGGTAGATTTTGAACTGGCCCGGCTGGATATCTGGAATTACAATGATGATTATTTACAACCACAGCAATTAAAACAACTGGATGCAGATTTAAAACGCAGTTATATGGCAGTGATAAAACCCGGCGACGACCAGGTTGTGCAATTAGGTAATGAAGATGCTGAAAGAATTACATTGGTTGATGAAGGAAATGCAGACTGGGTATTGGCCGAAACCAATAAAGGCAACCGCATAGAAGGGCAGTGGACAGGCAGAACAAAAACAACAGCTTATACCATCAGCACAGTTGATGGCAAACGTAAGCTGGTATTGGCAAATTCGCCGGCCGATTTTAATGCATCACCTGCCGGTAAATATGTGTACTGGTACGATCCGGTTGCTAAAAATTATTTTACGTACGATGTAAATACCGACGCTGTAAAAAATATTACCGCAAAAATTAATGTGCCGTTGTATAACGAAGAATTTGATATGCCTGATTATCCCAATCCTCATGGTGTATTGGGATGGCTGGAAGGCGATAGTGTTATTTATGTTTATGATAAATATGATGTTTGGAAAACCGATCCATCAGGTTTACTAAATCCCGAAGTATTATTTGAACAGTTTGGCAGAAAAAATAATAATGTGATCAGGTATATACAGACAAACAAGGAAGAAAGATTTTTAACAATGAAGCAGGACAGGTTATACCGCTTTTTTGATAAACAAAAAAAAGAATCGGCCCTGGTTGCGGCCTGTTATGATTGTAAAGATCTTTTTAATATGCAGTTAAATGATGCCGGTAAGGTAAATAAAATGCTGCCGGTTGCATTTAATAATATTGTAAAGGCAAAAAACAGTCTTAATTACATTTATACCATGGAAAGTTTTGCTTCGTCGCCAAACCTTTTTTACAGCAATATACTTGAAGGCGATCCGGTACAACTGTCCAATATCAATCCGCAACAGGTATATTACAACTGGGGCACGGCCGAATTATTTAAATGGAGATCGTACACCGGAAAAGAAAGTGAGGGTATTGTGTACAAACCCGAAAACTTTGATCCAAAAAAGAAGTACCCGATGATCTGTTATTTTTACGAAAAGTTAGCAGATGGTTTATACAGTTATATTCCGCCGGCACCAACACCAAGCCGGCTTAACATTTCATTTTTTGTTAGCCGTGGTTACATTGTATTTGCGCCTGATATTTCTTATACCACCGGTCACCCCGGCGAAGATGCATTTAATTATATTGTAAGCGGCACAAGGGCATTGGTAAAACAGGGATATGTAGACAGTACTAAAATTGGCCTGCAGGGACAAAGCTGGGGCGGCTACCAGGTAGCTTATCTTATTACCCGAACAAAATTATTTGCAGCAGCATGGGCCGGTGCGCCTGTTGTAAACATGACCAGTGCCTATGGCGGCATAAGGTGGGAGAGCGGCATAAACAGGCAGTTCCAGTACGAAAAGTCGCAGAGCCGTATTGGTGCCACACTTTGGGAAAAGCCACAGCTCTATATTGAAAGCTCGCCTTTATTTCAGTTGCCAAAAGTTACCACGCCTGTTGTTATTATGAGTAATGATGCAGATGGTGCTGTGCCCTGGTACCAGGGTATTGAAATGTTTACAGCCTTAAGGCGTTTGGGAAAACCGGTTTGGTTGCTGCAGTATAATGGCGAAGCACATAATTTAGTTGAAAGAAAAAACCGAAAGGATATACAAATAAGAGAACAGCAATTTTTTGACTGGAAACTGAAAGGCGAGAAGCCAACCAAATGGTTAACCACTGGTGTGCCTGCCACACAAAAAGGAATTGATTGGGGATTGGGAGTTGAGTAGTGCTGTCATCCCGAGGCACGAGGGATCTGCTGATGTTATGCGGTGAAGTTTATGTTACCAGCTTAAGTAACATAATTTAGCTTCAGTGGCGTCGCACTCTTGTACGGCATACCAATGTGAGACTGGGACTAAATAACATTGAGATTCAAAAAATTATAGTACCAGGGTTTCGTATATTTATGAATTATGTGCAAGCGGTGCGACCGTTCCATAATCAGCAGACCGTTGACATTCAAATTTAGTTTTTCAAAGTGTTTTAATTCTGCTCTGCTTTTTTGCCGACACACATTTTAGCACTTTCGTTGGACACAGAACCTTGACACAAAAGAACTAAAATTTTGCAGACGCTTCAACTTAAATATGGTTATCTTTTATTAAACAATTAATTATATGCCCCGATATTTCGTTGTCTGTTTATTATGTTTTTTTTCATTTAAAACATTTGCTCAATTAAATAAACGGAATAGTGCAAAAATTTCTTTCGGAACTACAATATTAGCATTTCTTACCCCAGATACAGCTTGGCTTGCTGCTGACACTAAATTAGGAGAAGTTGATACTGACACCTATGATACTACCTATTTGAAACAAACAAAAATTTATAAAAACAAAAACACTTATTACGGATTTTGTGGTATTTCAGACTTTAATTCGACAGATGGACTTTCGTTTGAGCCACAAATAATTTTAGACAGTCTTTTAAAAAATAAAAAATCATTAGATGAAATAGTACATGTATTTAATGAAATATCGTTCAAGAAAGTAAACGGCATAGCTAATTGGCTTTATAAAAATAGCAGAAACGAGTATAATAACAACATAGGGATAGTACTTTTTGAATATGTCTTAATGGGGTATGAAAACAAGAAACTTCAATGTTTTACAATGGCTTATGAAGTTGATTCAATTCCGATTGGTTCGGATAGAATTAAAAAATCAAAAGAGTATTTCTACACCGGAGATACTACTATGTTTTTTGTTGGTTATGCTAAAGAAATAAGAGAAGTACTTGCAAATGGACAGTATCATATTAATATTGCTGATGTAAAAAACGAACTACCATGTTTAATTAAAAAAGAAGCCGACTTATATAAAACAAAAGTTGGGATGCCAGTAGATGAATTTGTTATTTACATTAATGCCTACAATTTTTTTAAGGACTTAGAATGTACTAAGGGCTTAACTTTTCCTAAAGAATAGAAATGAATTTCCACCTTTGTCGGTCTTCCTCCAACTATTCGCAAGCCAGTTGCCACCATTCGTGAGTGCCGTCGCTTGGTTTCCTAACCAGCGACTGACTAAGGGGACTCATACAAAGAAACAGATACCTGTCACAAAGAAACCAGTACCTGTAACAAGGAAACAAGTACCTGTAACAAGGAAAGAAATACCTGTCACAAAGAAACAAA
Organism: Chitinophagaceae bacterium; assembly: GCA_043748745.1. Lineage (GTDB taxonomy): Bacteria > Bacteroidota > Bacteroidia > Chitinophagales > Chitinophagaceae > Ferruginibacter. The sequence goes on from JAYVEQ010000051.1 coordinate 19,230, forward strand.
TACCTGTCACAAAGAAACCAGTACTTGTAACAAAGAAACCAGTACTTGTAACAAAGAAACGAGTACCTGTCACAAGGAAGTTAATACACATCCATATAATATGCAACCATTCTCATTTCATCTTCTTAAATTACATTCCGGCCGGTGTCTAATCGCCCATGAATAGAAAGAACCCGGCAATAATTTAAAAACCAAACAAATGAATAAAATAATAAAATTTGGAGAAGAAGTAGAAGGATATAATATTCCTGTTTTAAATGAAAGAGAAATAAGAGCAGCAGCAGGTATACTATTCTTAGCAACATTCTTATCTCTTATGCTTATTATGTTCAAAAATAATTTTGTGCCCATAAAGTATGTGATAACATTATTCCTTACCGATTTTATCATACGTGTATTTGTTAATCCTAAATTTTCTCCTACATTAATAATGGGACGCTGGATCGTCAGGAATCAGAACCCGGAATATGTTGGGGCTAAACAAAAAAGATTTGCCTGGATAATTGGTGTGGTACTGTCAGCAGCCATGTTCATTTTCCTGGTGGTAGTAAATGCATTCAGCCCAATAACCGGTATTACCTGTTTGGTTTGCCTGGTATTCCTGTTCTTTGAATCGGCCTTTGGTATTTGCCTGGGCTGTAAGGTTTATAAAATGTTTTATAAAGAAAAAGCCCAATACTGCCCCGGCGAAGTTTGCGATGCAAAAGCAAAACAGGATATTCAGAAAACATCTTTGGTTCAGTTACTGATTGTTCTTGTTTTTATCGCATATATTTTCCTTACAGCCTTTTTATTTAATGCTAAGTTTAAAGAAAAGCCATACGACCTGTTTGGGATATTTGGCACTGCAAAAACCAAATAAAAGAAACCCGTACCTGTATCAAAAATTCGTAATAGTATTGCCTGACTTTTAAAGACTGGCAATAACCGGCAGCAAATACAAACAATATGAAATTTTTCCTTTTCTCATTATTACTTCCATTGGCAGCATTTACCCAGGTGAATATGGAGCACTACCTGGTGGTTGGCACTTATGATTCTCCAAAAAGTGAAGGTATTTATGTTTATACATTCAACAGTGCCGATGCTTCTTATAAAGCAGTAAGCCATATAAAAACTTCCAACCCTTCTTTTGTTACAGTATCACCTAACAAAAAATTTGTGTATGCAGTAAATGAAAATGCCAAAGATGGTAATGGAGGTGAAATAGCTGCATTCGCATTTAATAAACATACAGGCCTGTTATCATTTATTAATAAGCAGTATTCGGGGGGAGATCATCCCTGCTACGTTGAAATTGATCAAACCGGCAAATGGTTGTTCGTGGCCAATTATACCAGTGGCAGTTTATCGGTGTTGCCGGTAAATACAGATGGAAGTCTCAATGCAGCCAGTACAATTATTGCAGATAAAGGTTCGGGTAAAAATGAGCAAAGGCAGAAAGGGCCGCATGTGCATTGCTGTAAATTATCAGCCGACAACAGGTGGTTGTTTTTTACTGATCTGGGAACAGATAAAGTAATGATCTATGCTTTTGATGCTGCTACCGGAAAACTTACACCGGCAAAAGAACCTTTTGTAACATCTCCACCCGGCTCAGGTCCAAGGCATTTTACTTTTTCACCAAATAACAAATATGCTTACCTGGTTGAAGAACTCAGCGGCACAGTTGAAGCATACAGTTATACAAACGGATCATTGAAACAACTGCAACGTATCAGTACACTTCCCAAAAACGACACGGTGTTTGCAGGAAGCGCAGACATTCATATTTCAGCCGACGGTAAATTTTTATATGCCTCCAATCGTGGTGGATCCAATACGATTGCCATTTTTAAGATCAATACCGGTAGCGGAAAACTTTCTCTGATTGCTCATCAGTCAACATTAGGTATAGCTCCCCGTAATTTTAATTTTGATCCTACTGAAAATTTTTTATTGGCAGGCAATCAGAACAGCGATGAGATTGTGATCTTTAAAAGAAATAAACAAACAGGATTGCTAACCGATACCGGGAAAAGAATAAATGTAGGCAGGCCGGTTTGTTTAAAATGGATCAGCAGCGAATAAATAATTGCAGGAGTAAATTCCTTATAATCGACCGGGATGGGTATTGAAGTCACTTTTCATTGTTGATAAATTTTTGTTTCTTTAATAAAAATAATTTTTATGAAACGGATATTTCTATTCTTCATCACATCAGTTTTATTTTCCACAGCAGTTCATTCTCAACCTAAACTTGGTGAGGTTGCCTGTGTTTATATTACAACAACTGATCTCGATTCTTCTATTGCCGTGTATAACAAACTTGGATTTCCATTAATAGCTTCCAATGATTTTCCTGCTCCATGGGCACAGGTAAGCGATGGAAGTTTACTCATCATGCTCCGGAAAGATGCCAACCCTTATATCGGGCTTACTTATTATCTTGCAGATGTGGAGAAAGTGGTTGACCAGTTAGAAAAAGACAGTATTGTATTTGTACAAAAGCCAAAAGCAGGGGATGCTATAAAACGGTATTACATTAAAAGCCCCGATGGTTTTAATATTGTACTATCCAACAATCTTGGCGGATTTAAACAACCTGCCGGTACTACAATACTCAATATGAAACCAACAGATTTTAATTCAGCAGATAAATATCCTAATAAGCAATGTGGGGCTTTTGGAGAATTTGCCCAACCTGTAACAGACATCAGTAAATCTCTTGCTTTCTGGAAAAAATTAGGATTTAAAACCAGTGCCGAAATGAAACAACCTTATCCCTATGCTATACTTACAGATGGCCTAATGATCATTGGTCTTCACCAGACAAAAGATTTTACTTATCCTGCCATTACTTATTTCGGAATAAATACAGAAAAAAGAATTCAACAGCTTAAAGAAAAAGGCTTAAATAATTTCAACGAATTGCAGGGGAAAAATAATGTCGTTTTAAAAACATGGGAAGGACAACATTTCTTTATTTTTTCAATGGGCATGTGAATATAAAAATGATCATCTGTCTTATTTTATTACGCAGAAAATTTTTTTAGCATTTTTTTGGAGGTATTTACACCAAAACTGAATGATAGAAATAGTTATGTATATTTATAGCCAGGCAACAGGTTCTGGTAAAATCCTATCAATTAAACAAAGTATATGACCAAATTATTTTTTACAGTTTTCCTTTTTTCAATGGCTTTGGTTTCTAAAGGACAGGGGCAGGATAAACCTTTTACTAACCGTGACAGTTTGAATGTGTATTGTGACAAGGTCATGCAGACTTTTCAGAATGGAAAATTTTCAGAAGGTATACAGTTGTTTAAACAGCATTCGGTAATGGACATTGTTGCCATTAATAACCTGGATAAAACAATGAACGAACAAATGGCCGGTGTTTTACCCATTTATAAAAGAATTACCGGGTATGAACTCGTAGAAGAAAAAATGTTAAAGAACACACTGGTTCGCAGGAGGTATTTACTGAAGTTCGAAAATTATTTCCTGGCATTCGATTTTATCCTGTACAATAATGGTTCCTCGTGGACGGTTTCCAATTTCAATTATTATGACGAACCCAAAGGGCTTTTCTGAAGATGCCGGGCCACAACATTCAACGAGGCATAAAAATTTAATGACGGGTAAATTATTATTTGCGCTGAGCATTTGCTTATTTTTATACTGGATGGCCGGCAAACTGATTAATATCTATCATTTTGCTTTTGTTGGTGCTGTTTTTGAAATGCTTTGGTTGCCGATGCTGGCTTTGTTATTTGTTTTACCGGTTTTAGCTTTTATATACTGGGCTAAAGAAAAATTTACGATGAGGTCTCTTTACTTATTTTCAATAAGTATATTTATTACAACGATCATGCTGATGATAATACTTAAATAAAATAACCCAATGGTTATCCGGGTAGATGAAAATATCGGTTTAGAGATGCTTGAAGTGATTCATGCCGAATCGTTGATGAACCTGGTAAATGCAAACCGGGTTTATTTAAAAGAATGGCTGCCCTGGGTGGATAGTATGCAAACCATCGAAAATTTTAAACAGTATATTGCTGAAACTAAAATGAGGGCTGCAGCTAAAACTGATTTTGGTTTTGCCATCATCATCAATAAAAATATTGCCGGCCGTATAGGTATGCATCATATCAATCATCAAAATAAAATTGGTGAAATAGGGTATTGGCTGGCAGATGGTTTACAGGGCAGGGGCATCGTTTCAAAATGTTGCACGGCATTGATCAATTATGGGTTTACTGATCTGCATTTAAACCGGATAGAAATAAAATGCGGAACGGGCAATCATAAAAGCAGGGCGATTGCCGAAAAATTAAAATTTAAACAAGAAGGAATTTTGCGCCAGGGCGAATTATTGAATGGGAAATTCATTGACCTCTACTTATATGCTACGCTGCGCCAGGAATGGGAAATTACCACCCCCTGACTTCTGCCATACTTATTTTCAATTTGCAAAACTGCTTTAATAAAAAATCTTTTATTTGCTGATAAATACGCTTGATTATTATAAACAAGTGTGAATAATGTAATTTTTTCAAAAGATTATGTAACAAGGCCCTTCCCATTAGCAAGTACCTTTAATTTACTTATCCTATGCTGTTTGTGGTATAGGTTTTCTGTTATAAATCTTAATATTTTATCTGTGAATTTTATCAGGCATTTAATGTATACTGCTGCTCTTACTTTACTGGTATTGGCATGTAATACCAATAAAAAAAAACAAAAGATCAGCGATTCCTCACAATATGACCTGCTTAATCCTGTAATTATAAAACTGCCTGACGGCCTGGCCGAGATATCGGGTATTGCTTACTACCCAAAAGATACCAGTGTTTTTGCCATTGAGGATGAAGATGGCCTTTTTTATAAAATATCATTGACTCAAAAGGATAGTATTAAAAAATGGCGTTTTGATAAGAAACATGATTTTGAAGATATGGTTTTGCATGACAGCATTTTTTATGTTTTGATCAGTAATGGTGATATTGAATCTTTGCAATTTACCACAGGTGATTCTGTTATAACAAATAAGTACATATTTCCGGATGCCAATAAAAAGAAGAATGAATTTGAATCATTGTATTATGATGACAGCCTGCAGCAACTTGTTATTTTATGTAAAGATTGTGAAGATGATGGGCATAAAAGAGTTTCGGCATGGGGTTTTAATATTGCAACACAGGTTTATACTCCGCAGGTTCATTCAATTGATGTAATGCCCATTGCACAAAAACTTGGAATGGAAAAATTAAAATTGAAGCCATCTGCAACGGCTGTCAACCCCGTTAATAATGATCTTTATATACTGTCATCAATCAGCCATTTATTAATTGTTACCGACAGGGATGGAAAATTCAAAACCCTTTTTGAACTTGATCCGTCAATTTATAAACAGGCCGAAGGCATTGCATTTACCCCGGCCGGCGATATGATCATTTCTAACGAATCGCATCAAACCGGCCTGGCGACTATTTTGATAATAAAAAACAAAAAGAAAGGGTAATGAAAAAAATTGGATTAATATTTTGCAGTATAGTAATGTTTCAATTCACGGTTGTAGCCCAGGACAGTATACAGGCAAGGATCGTACTGATCGGCGATGCCGGGCAGCTTACCAATGGCAGGCATCCGGTTGTTTCAGCTGTTAAGAATAATATCATTATTGATAAAAAAACTACAATCATTTTCCTTGGCGACAACCTGTATAAAACCGGCCTGCCTGATAATTCTTTACCAACTTATGATATTGCAAAGGCTCCGCTTGATTCACAAATTCAGATCGCAGGTAAGAGTGATGCTAAAGTTTATTTTGTTCCCGGCAACCATGATTGGGCCGGTGGTGGATCAAACGGTTATGAATCGATCTTAAGGGTTCAATCTTATATCGATTTTTTGGGAAACAAAAATGTAAACATGTTTCCAAGGGATGGTTGCCCCGGGCCGGTAGAAGTTAAAATAACTGACGATATTATTTTAGTGATGATGGACAGCCAGTGGTGGTTGCATGAGTATGATAAACCGGGTGTGGAATCTGATTGTCCGTATAAGACAAAGGCTGAAGTGTTGATACAGCTGGATGATATCCTTTCAAAAAATTCACAGAAACTGGTTATACTTGCTTTTCATCACACATTCCGAAGCTATAGTCCGCATGGTGGTTATTTTACAATTAAACAACACATCTTTCCTTTTACTGATGGTAATCCTAAACTTTATATTCCCTTACCGGTACTGGGTTCTGTCTATCCATTAACAAGAGCGGTATTTGGTACCGAGCAGGATCTTAAACATCCGCTTTACCAGGCCATGATGGCTGCCATTGAAACCGTTGTAAAGGGACATCCCAATGTGATCTATGCAGCAGGCCATGATCATTCTTTACAAATCATACAGGATAGTGGTTATACTTATATCACAAGTGGCAGTGGCAGTAAAAACTCCAGGGTATCTAAAGGCCGTAAAAGTCTTTACGCTTCAACAAAAGCAGGTTTTGTAACATTGGAAGTTTCAAAAAATAAAAATGTGCAGGCAGCAGTTTATGTAATTGATGGGGAGACAGTAAAAAAAGATTATACAAATCAGGTCCTTGATTTTTCAAAAATTCCTTTACCTGCTGTTGATAGTACACACCGGGCAGCTTATAAATTCAAAGACAGTGTGGTCATCTCTGCCAGTGACAGGTATAAAGACAAGGTTGGTTTCCGGAAAGTTATTCTGGGTACTAATTACCGCAAAGAATGGGGCACCCCGGTTACGATGAAAGAATTTAATATCAGTAAAGAAAAAGGAGGCCTTACCATAAAAAGCCTGGGCGGTGGCAAACAAACAAAATCATTAAGGCTGACAGATAAAAACGGAACCGAATGGACATTAAGAACGGTAGATAAAGATCCTGAAAAAGCATTGCCTGCTAATTTAAGAGGCACCGTGGCACAGGGTATTGTGCAGGATATGATATCGGCCGGTAATCCTTATGCACCGCTGGTTGTGCCTGATCTGGCAAAAGCTGTTGGTGTAATAACTCCCGATCCGGAATTCTTTTTTGTACCCGATGATCCTGCTTTTGGGCAGTACAGGGAAATGTTTGCCAATACTGTTGTTATACTGGAGAACAGGGATCCGGGTGCCGGTATTGCAGATAGCAAAAGTTCAAGTAAGGTCATCAATAAAATGCTGGAAGATAATGATCATCATATTGACCAGGAAAAAGTTTTAAATGCCAGGTTGCTGGATATAGTTATTGGTGATTGGGACAGGCATGCCGATCAATGGAAATGGGGCACTGCAGATACCGGTATAGGAAAATTATATTTCCCCATACCAAGAGACAGGGACCAGGCTTTCTTTAATTCTAATGGCTTACTGGTTTGGTATATATCACGGAAACAGATACCATTTTTAAAAGGATTTAAAAAGAACATCAGGGATATTAATGGATTTAATTTTGAAGAAAAAGATTTTGACCGGTTCTTTATGAATAATCTTGATGAAGAAACCTGGAAGAGAATTACAGTAAATTTTCAGCATCAACTTACCGACGAAGTAATTCATAAGGCTGTTACAAAATTCCCTCCTCCCATAGCTGTGCTGGATTCAAAGATCGTTTCGGATAAACTCATCAGCCGCAGAGACCAGTTATTAGTGAACGTGATGAAATATTATAAATTTATTTCTAAAACAGTATCTGTACCCGGCAGTAACAAATCAGAGTATTTTCATGTGATTAAACATCCCAATGGGCTTCAGCTTACGGTATATAAAAAACTGGATAATACAGATTCAGCATCCATCATGTATAACCGGGTGTTTGATGAAAAAGTTACCCGGGAGATCAGGTTATATGGATTGAATGGTAATGATAAATTTGAAATTGATCCTGATGTTTCATCAAGTATCAAATTCAGAATAATTGGTGGTAAAGGCAATGATACATTTAACCTGAAAGGAAATGTAAGAAGCAGGATATATGACCTGTCAACAGAGAAAAATGTAAAAATAAATACCCGGAGAACAAAGAATGAATTTTCATCCCGCCCTGATGTTAATGAATATAAAAGCACTGGTTTTCAATATACCAGGCAAAGATTTCCGCAGCTTAACCTGGGATTTAATGAAGAGGATAGATTTTTAGTTGGTATCGGTTTTTCCAGGAGAACCTTTGGTTTTAGAAAAGAACCCTATGCAACAGACCAGAAACTTGTAACCCTGTATGCACCACATGAAGGCGCTTATCAGTTAAGATATGAAGGAATCTATAATAAAATAATTTTCAAGAATGACCTTGTTATTCATTCGCAACTTACAAATCCAACGTTAAATAATTTTTTCGGTTTTGGTAATGAATCATCATATGATAAAAGAAAGCCTTTACAATATTACAGGGTACGGTATAAGTTTATTGAAACCGACCTGTTAGTCAGGAAACGATTTAATAATGTTTTAAGTTTTTCTGTAGGTCCGAGTTTTTACCGTTACTGGAGCAGGTATGATGACAATGACAAACGTATACTTGGCAATCCTTCATTGATTGGCATTGACTCAGCAAGTGTTTATGGCGTTAAACAATTCATAGGTGGTAAAGCAAAAATCGATATCAGTTATATCAATAACGAGATCTTTCCAACCCGTGGGATAACCTGGTTCAGCGAATTTACCAGCCTGCGTGGCTTTAATATCAATACGCATGCGCTTACCAAATTAACTTCCGACATGACCATTTACGCAAGTATAAAAGATCCCGGAAATGTTGGAGCAGTTTTTCGTTTTGGTGGCGGTCATATATTCAGTAAGCATTACGAATATTTCCAGGCTTTAAGTTTGGGTGGAAATAATTATTTAAGAGGTTACCGTAAAAACAGGTTCTCCGGTTCTTCCATAGCCTATGCCAATGCTGAGTTGAGGGTTAAATTATTTAAATCGCAATCCTATATTCTTCCTGGCGATGTTGGCGTAATGGGTTTTTATGATATTGGCAGGGTTTGGCAAAGAGGGGAAATATCAAAAAAATGGCATGGTTCTTATGGTGGTGGTTTGTATTATGTTCCATACAGCCTGGTCATGTTATCATGTACAGTCGGATTTTCACCTGAGGATAAATTGTTCAATTTTACCTTGGGTACAAAGTTTAAACTGACTTTTTAAATAGTTATTCATGGATGTAAACAATTTATATAAAAAGACTGAGCAATATGTAACAGGCCTGTTCAATGATAATGAAAATCCTGCACTGGTTTTTCATAATTATCAACATACAAAAATGGTGGTCGAAAGAACAAAGGAAATTGCCGGGCATTATTATCTCAGTGAGATGGATATGCTGGCCGTTTATATAGCCGCCTGGTTTCATGATACGGGTTATTTATTTACCGATCCGCAGCATCATGAAGAAAAAAGTGTGAAGCTGATGGAGGAATTCATGAAAGATAATGCGCATGATAAAGAGCTGTTGGAAAAAATAACTGATTGTATACTGGCAACGCGGGTACCCCGTGTGCATGACAGTTTGCTGAAAGAGATCATTTGTGATGCAGATACTTATCACCTGGGCACTAAGGAATTTAAAGAAAGCGATAAAAGAGTATGGGAGGAATATAATGCGAATGGTACAAT
>JAYVEQ010000052.1:0-28610 GCA_043748745.1 Chitinophagaceae bacterium
ACAGAAGAAACCAAAGGAAGATCAAAAGCAAAAGAATAAAGAGAAACAAAAAGAAGAAGAAAAAAATGATCAGCCCAAACCACAACCATCTAAACTTACCAAACAAGATGCTGAAGAAAAGCTGAAAGCATTGCTACAGCAGGAAAAAAACCTGCAGGACAGGTTAAGGAAAGTGAATACTGCAACATCTGCAAAACCTGAAAAAGACTGGTAATTCAGTTATTACCTCACCAGAATAACCAATAAACAATCAAGGCCTTTTATTGTTATTTTTGCAGCATGCAACTTTACTGTGAATCACTGACATCATACAAACGGCTAAAAACCAGGGAAGTTAAAATAGGCAACCTGCTTTTAGGCAATAATCACCCCATTCGTGTGCAAACCATGACCACTACTGATACCATGGATACCATGGCTACGGTTGAACAATCTATCCGTTGTATTGAAGCCGGTGCTGAATTGGTTCGTATTACTGCACCATCAAAAAATGAAGCGGAAAATTTACAAAATATAAAAAATGAATTGCGCAAAAGGGGATATGATACGCCATTAGTTGCTGATATTCATTTTACACCCAATGCAGCAGAGATAGCAGCCAGGATTGTAGAAAAGGTAAGAGTGAACCCCGGTAATTATGTAGATAAGAAAAAATTTGAGCAGATAGATTATACCGATGCAGAATATGCAGAAGAGATTGAAAGGATAAGAGAACGATTTACACCATTGGTGAAAATTTGTAAAGAGCATGGCACAGCCATGCGTATCGGTACCAATCACGGCAGTTTAAGCGACAGGATCATGAGCAGGTATGGCGATACTGCCATGGGCATGGTAGAAAGTGCTATGGAATTTTTGCGGATTGCCAGGTCGGAAGATTACCACAATATTGTATTGAGCATGAAGAGCAGTAACCCACAGGTGATGGTACAGGCTTACCGTTTGCTCATCAATCATATGATGGAAGAATTTGGTGAGGCTTATCCTTTGCACCTGGGTGTTACAGAAGCTGGTGATGGTGAGGATGGCAGAATAAAATCTGCCATTGGTATCGGCACTTTGCTGGAAGACGGTATTGGTGATACTATTCGTGTTTCTTTAACCGAAGATCCTGAGCTGGAGATACCGGTGTGCAATGATATTGTAAAAAGATATTCGTCAGTATCAGGAAATGAATTGGTGCCTGCCATTGAAAAACTTCCTTATTCACCATTTGAATATAACAGAAGAGAAACTTTTGAAGTAAGTAATATCGGTGCAAAGCATGTTCCTGTTGTGATAGCCGATTACAGCAAGTTTGCAAAAATAACTCCTGCAGACTTACTGGCTATTGGCTATACTTACGACAGTGCAACAGATAAATGGAATATTGGTGATGCCGCTGCTGATTATATCTTTTGTAATCAACCTTTGGATTTTGATCTGCCGGGAACTTTAAAAGTTATTCTTTATCATCAATCGTGGGTATCATCTTCTGATAAGGCAAAGTATGTCCCGATTTTTGAGGCTGATCAATATTTGAATGACGCCATTGAAAAATCATCACAGCTGAATTTTGTGATGATCGATTGTTATTCTGAAGGATATCCGGAACAGCCGCTTGAAAAAATATTTTCAAAGATCAAGGATGATAAAACTGCTGTGATCTGTTTAAGTTCTACAAACAAAAATGCCATGCAAAGCATTCGCAGGATGTTTGTTGAGCAGATGAATAACAATATAAAAAACCCGGCTATCATAATTTGTAACAGTACACATGCAACAACCAACGAAAGTTTAATTCATTATGCTATAGAAGCCGGGGGGTTACTATTAGACGGACTTTGTGACGGTGTTTGCTTTGGTCATCATTTTGGCAATAAGAAAATTGCCCCTCAAACTAAATTATTAAATTCAATAGCCTTTGGTGTTTTACAGGCAACCCGTACAAGAATTTCAAAAACAGAATATATCAGTTGTCCCAGTTGTGGCCGTACATTATTTGACCTGCAGGAAACCACAGCAAAGATCCGTGCCGTTACTAATCACCTTAAAGGAGTGAAGATTGCTATCATGGGTTGTATTGTAAATGGCCCCGGCGAAATGGCCGATGCCGATTTTGGATATGTGGGAAGTGGCCCCGGAAAAATTACTTTATACCGTGGCAAAGAAGTAGTGAAAAGAAATGTTGCCAGTGAAGTAGCAGTTGATGAACTGATCAATTTATTGAAAGAGAGTGAGGCATGGGTTGAAGTTTAAATGAAAAATTCCGTAAAAAAATTATGCAGACAGATTTTCTCGTAATAGGCAGTGGTATTGCAGGCTTGACTTATGCATTAAAAGTTGCAGAAGAGTGCCCGGATAAAACGGTAACCATTTTTACCAAAACAAAAAGTGATGAAACCAATACCAAGTACGCCCAGGGTGGTATTGCGGGTGTAATGGATTTTAATAAAGACAGTTTTAATAAACATATTGAGGATACTTTAATTGCCGGTGATGGTCTGTGTAATAAACATATTGTTGAGATTGTGGTGAAAGAAGGTGTTGAGCGTATTGAAGAAATTATTGAGTGGGGTGCAATGTTTGATAAGGGAGCCGGGGGCGATTATAAATTGGGCAAAGAAGGTGGTCATAGTGAATCAAGAATTTTGCATCATAAAGATGTTACCGGTAATGAAATGGAAAGAACCTTGCTGGAAGCGATCGGCTTAAAATCAAATATCAAACTCATAAATCATTGTTTTGTGTTGGATATTATTACCCAACATCACCTGGGTTATCTCATCACCAAAGCAACACCCGATGTAGAATGTTATGGTGTATATGTTTTAAACCTGGCCACAAACAAAACTGAAAAAGTACTTAGCAAAATAACATTAATGGCCACGGGTGGCAACGGGCAGGTTTATCGCTCCACCACCAACCCGGCCATTGCAACAGGCGATGGTGTGGCCATGGTTTACCGGGCAAAAGGCAGAATTGAGAACATGGAGTTCATTCAGTTTCACCCAACATCATTGTATGAGCCGGGCATAAGAGGCCATAATTTTTTAATTACTGAAGCGGTACGTGGCGATGGCGGAATTTTGCGCAATCATGCCGGCGAAGCATTTATGGAGCGGTATGATAAAAGAAAAGATCTGGCACCAAGGGATATTGTTGCAAGGGCAATTGATAATGAGATGAAAGTGGCAGGTACCGAAAATGTTTTTTTAGACTGCCGCCATTTCAGCAAGGAAAAATTTACTGAACACTTTCCCAACATTTATGAAAAATGTTTAAGCATTGGAATAGACATTACCAAAAACATGATCCCTGTTTCGCCGGCTGCACATTACAGTTGTGGAGGAATTAAAACAGATGAATATGGCAGAACATCCATAAAAAATTTATATGCTGCCGGCGAATGTGCCAGTACAGGTTTGCATGGTGCCAACCGCCTGGCCAGCAATTCGCTTCTGGAGGCGATGGTTTTTGCACACCGGGCTTATCTGGATGCTGTAAAAACTATTAAAGCAGATAACACATCAACTTTTGGCGGTGCATTGGTTCCTGATTGGAAAACGGATGGTACTAATGCACCCAAAGAAATGATCCTGATTACACAAAGTGTAAAAGAATTAAAACTACTAATGAGTGATTATGTAGGTATCGTTCGCAATAACGAAAGGTTGCACCGGGCTATGAAGCGGCTTGATCTTTTATATGCAGAAACAGAAGCACTGTACCAGAAAACCATTGTATCTCCCCAGCTTTGTGAGCTCCGTAATATGATTACCGTTGCTTATTTAATTGTGAAATGTGCCGAATTCAGGCACGAAAGCAGGGGACTGCATTTTAATACAGACTTTCCCAATAAAGAGGAAAGAATTCAAAACATTATGTTATAATATTATGTCCCAGGCTTCAGTAATTCTATTTAACATCGTTGCGAACTTGTTCTGTTCTTCTTTTCTTTTAGTAAAAGGAAAGAGGAACCACACTTGTACAGCATACCTTTGCGCAACAATAAACAATTCACTAATTCAATAACATGTATTATATCATTTACGGATTTTTATATCTTCTTTCTTTACTTCCTTTCCCGGTAATTTATTTGCTCAGCGACTTTATTTATTTTCTATTGTATTATGTATTTGGCTACCGGAAAGAAACAGTTATTGCAAACCTGCAGATAGCATTTCCGGAAAAATCAGATGCCGAACATAAAAAAATTGCAAAACAGGTTTATCATAACCTTACCGATACGTTTATGGAAATAATTAAACTTATTTCGATGAGTGATAAAACTTTTGAAAAAAGGTGCAAAGGAGATTTTACTGTTATTAATGAACTCATAAAAAAAGGAAAGAATATACAGCTTCATGCAGGTCACCAGTTTAATTGGGAGTATGGCAGCTTGTTAATGTCAAAAGCCATTAAAACAATTCCCTCCTATGCCATTTTTATGCCCATCAATAATAAGGCGATGGAAAAACTGTTTTTAAAAATAAGGGAAAAGTATGGGACCATATTTATTAAGGCTACAGAGTTTAAAGAAAAACGGGATGAGATATTCAGTGAACGGTTTGTGTTTTTTTTAGCCGCTGATCAAAATCCAGGCAATCCGGGTACAGCTTATTGGCAAAATTATTTCAATAAGCCTGCACCATTTATTACCGGTCCCGAAGTGGGTGGTATTAAAAATGATACATCTATAGTTTTCGTACGTTCCAGAATTATTAAAAGAGGACATTATGTTTTAGAATGTACAGTATATGCCGAAAACGGAGCTTCAACAGGTACCGGCGAGATCACAAACGCCTTCAGGGACTTTTTAGAAAAAATAATAAGAGAAGAGCCGGACAATTATTTATGGACCCACCGCCGCTGGAAATGGGAATACAAGAATGAATACAAAGAAAATTGGATAGATAAACAGGTAAATCCTCCTGTATAAAAGCTTTTACCAATAACTCAGGTTCTTTTTATTAATTCAGCACACTGGCTTCTTTTTCTGTTTTAATAGATTTTTGTTCTTTAATTTTTGCCCAGCCGCCCAAAACATTTCTCAGGTTGTGTGTACCCTCACGCTTTAATAATGAAGCGGCAATTACACTACGGTAGCCACCGGCACAATGCACATATAAATTTTGATTGTCTTCAAAATTAGCAAGGTTAATTACATCATTCATTTCATTCAGCGGAAGATTCTGTGCATCTTTTACATGCCCGTCTGCAAATTCAGTTTCTCTTCTAACATCCACTACCACAAGGTTGGGGTCGTGTGGTAAATCCATTGCCAGTTCATCAGCTTCTACATTAATTATCATATCAACAGTTTCGCCTGCATTCAACCAGGTTTCAAATCCGCCATTTAAGTAGCCCTGTATCTTATCAAATCCAACTCTCGACAGGCGTACAACAGTTTCTTCTTCCTTACCCGGTTCGGTTACCAATATCATTGGTTTGTTAAAGGATAATAAGCTACCGGCCCATTCTGCGAAACGGCCTTCCAGACCAATAAAAATACTGCCGGGTATAAAACCTTGTGTAAATACTGAGGCATGTCTTGTATCTAATACCAACACATCATCTGCCTGTAACTTTTTAAAATCATCAATAGATAATGGCGTTAATCCTTTTTGTTTAATGGTATCGAGGCTTTCATATCCCTGCATATTTATTTTTGCATTAATGGTAAAATATGTTGGTGCAATGGCCAGACCATCTGTTACTGCCGCAACAAATTCTTCTTTTGTTTGTGGTTGCAGGGCATAATTATTTTTCTTTTGCTCACCAATAGTACTGAAAGTTTCGGGCCCCAGATTTTTTCCGCAACTGCTTCCTGCTCCATGGGCCGGGTAAACCAGTATATCATCTGCAAGCGGAAGTATTTTATTTTGAATGGTTTCATACATAATACCAGCTAACTCTGTACAGCTCATATTGCCACTGCTTAGATCCGGTCGGCCAACATCGCCAACAAACAAAGTATCACCGGTAAAAATTGCATACGGTTTTTCATTTTCATCCCGTAATAAATAACAACAGCTTTCTAAAGTATGTCCGGGCGTATGTATTACCTGTATACTTAATTTTCCCAGTTTAAAGATCTCCTTGTCTTTTGCATTATAAATTTCATAATTGGTATGGGCACCAGGACCATAAATAATTGGCGCGCCTGTTTGTTTACTTAAATCTATATGGCCACTCACAAAGTCGGCATGAAAATGTGTTTCAAAAATATATTTGATACCTGCATTCATTTCTTTAGCCAGTTTAAGGTATTCATCAATATCTCTTAGCGGATCAATAATAGCAACTTCACCTTCGCTTTCAATATAATAGGCAGCTTCGCTGAGGCAGCCTGTATATAATTGTTTAATAAACATAACAGATCATTTTGCTGAATAAATATTTGATGGGCAAAGTTAAAAATAAAAAAACGTTCCGGTGATTGCCGGAACGCTTTTTTATTAAATTTCAATAAAAATTAACCAACCAGGTCTTTTACAAATTGGCTGATCTCATCGATACGTTTGTAATTAACTGTGTAGAAAATAAATTTTCCATCACGTTCTGTATTTACAATACCTGCTTTACGTAAAATAGCAAGATGCTGTGACGCGACAGACTGTTCCAATCGCAAACGAACATAAATCTCAGTAACAGTGATCTTTTTTTCTTCTTCAATCAATTTCAACAATTGCTGACGCAACTTGTGATTTAATGCACGTAATACCATGGCTGCTTTTTTAAGCGCATGGTAATCTACATTTATTGAAGATTCTGTTGAAAGTTTCGCAGACGCTAAAGTGTCCTGCTCTCGTGTTTGAGATGCAACCATCATAAGGATTAAATTTTAATTATGCTTGAACAATGTTTGAACAATACAAATATACCAATTATAATGTATACAACTTGAATATTGTGAAAGAATAACGTTTTTTTATAGATTATTATTTTATTTTTTGATAACTGTTTGAAATTCTTTTAAATAGAGTGGTTCGCTATAAGTTAAACCGGTAATTTTTTTTTGCAAATAAAGTGAATTTGAGTACTTGCTCATTGCTTCAGGCAGTATAAAAACGGTTTTAAATATAGCATTTGCCCGGTTACAAATGATTTCCCATTTTGCCGAACCACTCCCAAAGAAAAGAATTTTATTATCATTTAATTCCTTGTCAAAAGAAGATTCATCAAGGATCATTGCGCATGGAGCCATGCAAACAGTGAGATCATTTTGATAAATGGCGGTAAATACTTCCTTACGCCTGGCATCCATCATGGGGCAAAACAAAATATCAGTTTCAGTAACTTGCATAAGATGTAATGCAGAAACTGTCAGAATTTCAAGTGTGTTAATAGCGATTAAAGGTTTTTTTAAAGCGTAACACAAACCTTTTGCACTGGCTAACCCAACCCTTAACCCGGTATAAGAGCCCGGGCCTGCAGTAACTGAAATAGCATCAATATCCGGTAATTTTATTCCCGTAATTTTTGTCAGTTGCTGAATTGCAGTTTGCAAAAAAGCAGCATGTTCTTTTTGTGAATCACTTTTCAGTACATGTAAAATCAAGCCATCTTTTGCAAAACTAACATGTGCAGTTTCAGCAGCGGTATCTATATTTAAAATAAGGTTCATTAATTTTTATCCTTTATTTCTTTGATCAGTAAAGCAGCAGGCTGGTATCTTTTACCAGATTTATTTAATTTTAGTAACAGCTCTAAAATATTTTTTTGACCAATCAATGAAGCCCATTCAAAAGGCCCGTACGGATAGTTGGTGCCAAGTTTCATTGCGGTATCAATTTCATTTTTACTGCTTACATTTTCATTAACTGCAAAGTAAGCTTCGTTAATGATCATGGCAATTATTCTGGCTGAAATAAACCCCGACTCATCGGCAACCGGTTTACATTCTATGTCTAATTTTTTAAACAGGCACTTAATATTTTCATCAATTTTACCGGCAACTTCCCAATACCTGCGTTGTAAAAATGTTGCCCATCCATTTATGCGTAAAACATTATCCGGTGTTTTTAATTCTGCAAGGGTTTCAATAACAGCATTAATAAACACCGGTTTTTTCAGTAATGAAAAGTTAGGTAAAACTTTATTGATATTTAAATAAAAAAAAGCATCTGCATTTTTATATTGTAAAAAATCACCTGCCTCATTAACCCTTTGCCAATCTATACCGGGCCTTGAATCAGTCAGTTCTTTCCATTGTTCATCTGTTGCTGCAACAACAAGCTTCATAAATATTTTTTTACAAAAATAGGTGGTTGAGAAAAGATATATTTGTAATTCTGTAAATAAATATTAATTATGAAAAAAATAATCAACACTCCCAATGCACCTGCACCGATTGGCCCATACAATCAGGCCGTTTTAAGTGGCGACATATTATTTGTTTCCGGCCAGATCGCCTTGATTCCCGGTACTTCTGATCTGTCGAATGCAGATATAGCTGCCGAAGCCAACCAGGTAATGCATAATCTTAAAGCCATACTAACAGAAGCCGGAATGGATTTTAGTAATGTTGTAAAAACAACCATCTTCTTAAGTGATATGGGATTATTTGCAGCAGTAAATGAAATTTATGGCAGTTATTTTGAATCTGATTATCCTGCCAGGGAAACGGTAGCTGTAAAAGGCCTTCCAAAAAATGTTAATGTTGAAATCAGTATGATTGCTTCAAAATGAAAACAGAAAGATTAGTCATCATCACAGCTAAAGTTCATGAAGTATTAATTGATACTTTACAGCTAAAAGGATTTACGGTTTTGTATCTTCCCTTAATTAACTATGATGAATTGGTAAAAATAATTGATAAAGCAGAAGGGCTCATAGTAACTACAAGAATAAGAATTGACAGATCAATTTTAGATATTGCCACACGATTAAAATGGATTGGCAGAATGGGCAGCGGAATGGAATTGATTGATGTTCCTTATGCAGAAAGCAAGGGTATAAGATGCGAAAGCAGCCCGGAAGGAAACCGGAATGCTGTGGCTGAACATGCTTTGGGTATGTTACTCAACCTTTCAAATAAGATCAGCAGCAGTTTTGATGAAATAAAAAAAGGCAAATGGATTCGGGAAGAAAACAGGGGTGTGGAATTAAGTAATAAAACCGTTGGAATAATTGGTTACGGGAACACAGGGAGTAGTTTTGCCAAACTACTTTCGGTATTTAATGTTACCGTTTTGGTTTTCGACAAATACAAATTTGATTTTGCCCACAATTATGTAAAAGAAGCTAACGTGGAACAAATTTACCGGTATGCAGATGTCATTAGTTTTCATGTACCGCTTACCAGTGAAACAAAGCATATGGCCGATGAATCTTTTTTCAGAAAACTGGAACAAAAGCCATTCATCCTCAACACTTCCAGGGGCGCAGTAGTAAAAACCCCTGCATTAATTGATGCTTTAAAGCAAAATATTATAGCCGGGGCTTCGTTAGATGTATTAGAGAATGAGCACCTTGAATCATTTTCCACTATAGAAAAGGACGAATTGAATTTCCTTACCAGTCAGCCAAATGTGATACTTACACCACATATTGCAGGATATTCTGCTGAAGCTTTTTACAAAATGAGTAAGGTAATCATTGAAAAGCTAGAAGTATAAAAAATTGACTATTTTTGTGACGCATGCAACGCCTTAGACAATCTGGGGCGTTGTATTTTTTTTATTTGTTTAAATAGAATTTTATGAACGCGACCAATTATGTAACCGAGGAAACATTTGAAAGACTTAAAACAGAGTTGCAGCATTTGAAAGGTGTTGACAGGCCGGCGGCCAGCCATGCCATTGCAGAAGCCCGTGAAAAAGGAGACCTGAAAGAAAATGCCGAATATGATGCTGCCAAGGAGGCACAAGGGATGCTGGAAGCAAAAATAAAACACCTGGAAGGCGTTATTGCCAATGCCCGTATATTAGATGAAAGCAATATTGATACCAGTAAAGTTTCTATTTTAACCAAAGTAACCTTAACCAATCTGGGTACAAAAAAGAAAGTGACCTATAAAATAGTTTCTGAAAATGAAGCCAACCTTAAAGATGGAAAGATCTCTGTTACATCTCCAATTGGTCATAGCCTTTTGGGAAAAGTAATAGGAGATATGGTGGAGGTACAAGTGCCTGCAGGGGTAATTAAATTTCAGGTAGAAAAAATAGAGCTGTAGTCAAATAATAAATAAATTTTAGACCATCCATAACCGGATGGTTTTTTTGTGTAGTACTGTGTAATACGAGGCTCATATTTTGAACGTAGTAGTATCTTTACTAAAACATTTTTATATGTCAGTTTTTTCAAAAATTATCGCCGGCGAAATTCCCTGTCACAAAATTGCAGAAAGTGAAAAGTTTATAGCTTTTTTGGATATTGAACCCCTGGTAACAGGCCATGTTTTAGTAGTTCCTAAAATTGAGGTGAATAAAATTTTTGATGTGCCGGATGATTACCTGGCAGAGATGCTGATTTTTGCCAAACCTATTGCCCATGCTATTGAAAAAGCTTTTGATTGTAAAAGATGTGGCATTAGTGTGATCGGGCTCGAGGTGCCCCATGCACACATGCATTTAATTCCCATTAACTCTTCCAATGATCTGAATTTTACCAAGGCAAAACTTGATCCGTCTGCAGTGGAGCTAAAACTGGTTCAGGAAAAAATACTGGCAAAACTTTAAACCTGCTTTACCTGCAGCCGGAAACCAACACCATGAATGGTTTCCAGTACAACATTTGGATCGGCCTTAAAATGTTTCCGCAGTTTTGTTATAAAGACATCCATACTGCGGCCTAAGAAATAATCATCTTTACCCCAAACATTTAATAAAACCTCTTCCCGTTTTAAAACTTTATTTATATGCTGAGAAAAAAACCGGAGTAATTCTGATTCTTTTTGAGTCAGGGTAAAAGTTTCTGTACCGGTGTAAATTTTTAATTCATTAAACACAAATTTCAGTTTACCCAATTGATATACTTCAACTGTATCTGCCTGTAATTTTTTTGTGCGCCTTAAAAAAACATCCATCCGCAATAATAATTCCTCGATACTGAATGGTTTTGTAATATAATCATCAGCACCCGATTGAAAACCTTTGAGTTTATCTTCCTGCATACTTTTGGCTGTTAAAAAAATAATGGGTACAACATCTGTCAGCTGTCTGATCTTTTTAGCCAGCGAAAAACCATCCCTTACCGGCATGTTAATATCCAGCAGGCAAATGTCGAAAGGTTTTTTTTGAAATTGCTGCCAGGCTATTTCACCATCGGGGCAATGGGTAACTTCATAACCGATATCCTGTAAGGTATCTTTAATTACAAAACCAAGTGAAAGATCATCTTCGGCCAATAACACTTTTCCTTTTGCCATAATAAGTTTTTTAATTGCGTGGTAATTTTATTGTAAATACGCTTCCTTTTGCGGGCTCACTTTCTACTTCAATTTTCCCGTTATGGGTATCAATTACTTTTTTTACAAAATTCAGGCCAAGGCCAAACCCTTTACTGGTATGCAATTCGCCATCAGTTATCCGGTAAAAACGGTCAAATATTTTCTTTTGATGTTCTTTTGCTATACCAATACCATTGTCTTTTACCGAAATCCAAAATTCATTGCCATGTATTTTAGTTGTAATGTCAATTACCGGGGCATCAGCATACTTAATGGCATTTTCAATCAGGTTAATAAAACTTAACCTCAAATATGCTTTATCTGCTTTAATGATAGTAGCAGGCGATGCGAAATTGGTTTTAAGAACCGCATTTTTTTGTTCAATCAAAGGTTGCAGATCATTTATTGATTCCTCCAGCAATAAATTGGCATCAAAAAATTCTTTCTCCAGGGGAAGATAGCTGCGGTCGGTAAAAGCAATTTCCAACAGGCGTTGTACCTGCGACTGCAGGTGTGATGTCTGTTCATTGATGATACCGGCATAATTCATCAATCTGCCCGGCTTTTCAATAATATTTTTCTGTTGTAAAACATCGGCAGCAATTTTAATAACGGCCAATGGGGTTTTAAATTCGTGGGTAAAATTATTTACAAAGTCTTTTTGGGTTTCAATCAAAAATTTTTGCCTGTACAGGTAAAAAACGCTGGCGCCAAAGCCAATTAAAACCAACAGTAATAAACCGCTGGATGCGATCCAGAACAGCATTTGCTTAATAATATATTGCCCCCGGTGCGGAAAAAATAAAATGATATAGGAGTAATCTTTTTTAATTAATGGAAGATCAATCTCTTTTTCAGATGCATGATAAACATCCGGTAGATCTATATATTGTTGTGCAACAAATTTATTATGTTCTGTACTGTAAATACCTGCCTTGCAATCGGTATACACATCAAAATCGGTAAACTCGGCTTTCAGGTTTAACCAAAGACTGTCAAGGTTTGGGCTGCAGTCAATTTTAAATAAATAGATATCTGGATTGGGGTTGTCAATTTTTTTTTGCACATTATCAGATACATCATTTACCAGTTCCATATCATCATAAAGCCCACGTATACTTTTTGAAACATTAATATTAAACTGTTTCTCTTCGTATAAATAAACTTTTTGCAGCCAGATGAGCTGGATGGCAATTATTATGGTAATTAATACTGTACTGGTTAAAATTACCAACCGTAATGTTTTAGAACGGATAATCATATTTTTTGCAACTGTTGCAGAGGTTTTATGAAATGAAAAAATTCAACGTTAACTTTTGTTAACTGTCAGTTAAGTAATACCTGGTTATTTCTGTTTTTTTATTTTACCGGGATTTTTTGCCAGGAAATCTTTCCAGCCATTTACTTTTTCACCAACACCCGGCAATGCTGTTTTTAGCTGAAAATAATGACATACAGCAACTGCCAAAGCATCTGTTGCATCATAATGTTTCGGATCTTCGGTAAAAGATAAGATCTGCTGCAGCATTTTCATCACCTGCTCTTTTGCGGCATTGCCGTTTCCGGTAATTGATTGTTTTACTTTTTTTGGCGAATATTCTGTAACATCCAACCCATGCCGCATGGCCGCTGCTATGGCCACACCCTGTGCCCTGCCCAGTTTGAGCATACTTTGTACATTTTTACCGAAAAAAGGAGCTTCAATGGCAAATGTATCTGGTTGATATTTGGTGATAAGCCCGCTCACTGTATTAAAAATGAGCTGTAATTTTTTATAGCCGTCTTTTATCTTTCCCGGCTGTAAAACACCCATCTCCAGTAATGAAATTTTATTCCCCTGCACTTTTACCAATCCATACCCCATAATTATAGTGCCCGGATCGATACCCAAAATAATACTTGTTTTTTTTTCCAAAGCCCTTATAATTTTTTCAACCTTAATAATTGAAGTAACATTGTATATTGAACAAAAGTATCAAAATATTCCTCAAGTGGTTTGTTGGCCCTTTATTGGCCACCTGGTTATTTTATTCTTTATACTTACAGGTAAAAAATCAACCCGATATTGACAGCTCTGTTGCCCTGATAAAGGCAATGCCTTTTGGTACACAGGCCTGGAAGTTTTGGACGGTGATCATTCTTGTTTTTGTTAACTGGGGCCTGGAAGCGGGGAAATGGCAATTGCTCATGAATGCCATACAGCCAATGCGTTTTTTTACTGCCTTTAAATCAGTTTTATGTGGTGTTACCCTTTCATTAAATACGCCCAACCGTATTGGAGAATACGGCGGCAGGATACTTTTTGTAAATGAAGGCAACCGTATAAAAGCAATAACACTTTCCATAGCCGGCGGCATGGCACAATTGATCATTACGATGTTGATGGGATGCTTTGGTTTAACATACCTGTTGTTTACAATGGACGATTCAGGAATGTTGATGAGCATTTCAGTTTTCTGGATAAAAATATTTTTATACGGAAGCATTTTTGGTACGGTCATTTTTATATTTTTCTTTTTTCGGTTAAGCTGGCTTATCCGTTTATTGGAAAAATTACCATATGCGGACCGGTTTTCAAAATACATTAACGTTTTAGAAACTTTTGATGCAAAAGTTTTGTTAAGGTTGCTGTTAATATCTATGTTCCGTTATATTGTTTTCGTTTTACAATACATCTTTATGCTGCAGTTATTGCAGGTAGAACAAAATGTTTGGTTAGGTTTTTGGATGATTACCGTAATGTTCTGGATATTGGCAATTATACCATCGTTCGCCATTGCAGAACTGGGCATAAGAGGCACGGTTGCTAAAACATTATTTTACTACAGCAATAATACAATCGGGATATTGACAGCAACATCCGGAATTTGGTTTATAAACCTTTTTATTCCGGCATTGATAGGGAGTTTATTAATTTTAGGAATTAAAATAAAGAAAGAAAAATGATCAGACTTATGAAAATGATTTTACTGCTTACGGGGTTATGTTGTTTAAGTTTTGCATCAAATAAAAATAATGGAGAATTATGTGGTTTAAGAAATACGGCTTTTAAAACCGATGAAGTGGTTATGATGAAAGTATTTTACAATACATTGGGTATGTATATTGGCGCCGGGGAAGCTACATTTACCACAACACTGGAGAGGTTTAACGGAAAAACAGTTTATCATTTTATTGGTGAAGGAAAAACCTACTCTACCTTCGATAATTTTTTTAAGGTTAGGGATAAGTACGAAAGCTTTGTAGATACAGCTACTTTACTCCCCTACAGATTTATCCGGAATGTTGATGAAGGCGGGTATAAAAAATACAATAATGTAAGTTTTAATCATCCGGCAAAAAAAGCAGTAAGTACAAATGGTGTTTTTGAAGTTACTGAATGTATACAGGATGTTATCAGCTCGGTTTATTATGCCAGGAATATAGATTTTAATAAGTATAAAGTAGATGATAAAATTCCTTTTGATATGTTCCTTGATGATGAGGTATACCATTTATACATCCGTTATTTAGGAAAAGAAAAAATTAAGACCCGCTATGGCAAATTCAACGCCATTAAAATAAAACCGCTGTTAATAAAAGGAACCATTTTTGAAGGCGGTGAAAAAATGAACGCCTGGCTCAGCGATGATCCCAATCATTTATTATTAAGGGTAGAAAGCCCGATTGCCGTAGGAAGTATTAAAGTGGATATGATGTCTTATAAAAATCTGCGGTATCCTTTAACTTCTTTTATCGGGTTGAGGTAAGCTTATAATTCACTCAGTTTAAAAGTATCCTGCTGTCTGATTCCTCTTTCTGTTTGTTGAAGGGTGCAGCATTCGATCAATGGGTCATGCTCAAAAAATAAAACATAATCATTTTGCAGAGCCTCGGTTAAAAATGATTTTTTTTCATTCAGTGTAGTTAACGGAAACATATCATAGGCCATTACATAAGGTAGTGGTATATGTGCGGCCGAAGGTAAAAGATCTGCCATGTACACAATTGTTTTTCCGTTATAATTTATTTTGGGCAGCATCATGGCATCGGTATGGCCGTTTACGGTAAAAAAAGAAAAATCAGTTGAGAGTGATGTGTGGTGTGTGTTGAGTTTTGTGTTATCGGATGATTCGCCGTTCACATCCAGAAAAGTCAATTGCCCGCTTTCCTGTATGGGTAAAATATTCTCTTTTAAAAAACTTGCTTTCTCCCTTTCATTAGGCATCGTGGCCCATTTCCAGTGTCGTTCGTTACTCCAGTAAGTTGCATTTTTAAAAGCCCCAATTAATTTACCTCCTTCTCTTTTGATACTTCCACCACAATGATCAAAATGCAGGTGTGTTAAAAAAACATCGGTAATATCGTCTTTGGTAAAGCCATGTTTGGCCAATGATTTATCCAGCGTATCATCACCATGTAAATAATAATGACCGAAAAATTTTGCATCCTGTTTATCGCCCATGCCGTTATCAATTAAGGTCAATTTGCCATTATCTTCAATCAATAAACATCGCAATGCCCAGCTGCACATATTATTTTCATCAGCAGGGTTAAGTTTGTTCCATATGCTTTTGGGTACCACACCAAACATGGCGCCACCATCCAGTTTAAAATAACCTGTATTGATACTGTATAACTTCATTAAAAAAATATTTTAGTACTTAGTCATTAATTTTTTTATGCTGTTCTGCTTACCGATTGTAAAAAATAAAATTACAGCCCCAATTACAAAAAAGCAAAGTACAGCCAGCACAGAGTTTCTCATACCGCCAGCACCCATTGTCCGTTCTTCAATAAAACCAAAAATAAACAGGCCAATTACAATGGCAATTTTTTCTGTAATATCATAAAAACTGAAGAAAGAAGTAGTATCATGTGTTTCAGGCATAAGCTTTGAATAAGTAGATCGGCTTAAACTTTGAATACCTCCCATAACCAAACCTACGGCAGCTGCCAGGGCGAAAAAATCCCATTTGCTGTTCATAGTGTAACCGTAGGCACAAACACCAATCCATAAAAAAACAGTAAATAATAATACCTGCAGGTTGCCATATTTAGCCGACAGGCGGCTCATTAATATAGCCCCAACTATGGCGACCAGTTGAATGATAACTACTGTAATGATCAGCGTGATGGAATCTAATTTCAATACCTTACTTCCGAAATCAGTAGCTGCCAGCATAATGGTTTGCACACCCATGTTATAAAAAAAGAAAGCGAATAAAAATCTTTTTAGCACCGGCATTTTTGCCAGCTGGTCAAACACTTTTTTTAATTCTATAAAACCATTAGTCAAAATATTTTTTGATGGATCAATGATGGCCGGCGTACCCTTGGGTAAACGGTTGAAGGGAATCTGTGCCCAGCCTATCCACCAGAGACCTACCAATAAAAAAGTTATTTTTAAAGGCATATAACTATTGGGCATTAACAGTACAAGACCAAAACCGATGAGTTGAAGAATTACACTGCCTATATATCCAAAACTAAAACCGCGGGCACTTACCCTGTCCATATCTTTTTCAGCTGCAATTTCGGGCAGGTATGAATTATAAAAGATAAGGCTGCCATAAAACCCTATGGCCGCCAGTGCAAAACAAACTATACCAAGTGTAACATGGTTTTCATCGAAGAAAAAAAGCAGACTGCAGCTAACAGCACCCATGTAGCAAAAAAAACGCATCATGTTTTTTTTGTTACCCTTTAAGTCTGCAATGGAAGACAGCACAGGAAAAAGTAAAACAATAATGAAATAAGCAAAAGCAAGTGCATAATCTTTCAGCGCCGTGTTTATAAACATTCTGCCCAAAAAAGGAATTTCTCCTTTGAACTTACTATCGGGGCCGGTGATAATATTAAACATTACCGGGAAAAAGGTGGTAGTGATTACCAGGTTGTAAACTGAATTAGCCCAGTCGTACATGGCCCAGCCATTGATAACTTTTTTAGAAGCAGTTTGCATGGTTTAATTTATAAGGGATGAAAGTAATAAATATCACTGTATTCACTGCAAAAAATAAACCCTGCAGATTTTACAGTGGTAAATAAAAGATTTTATCAAATTAAGAGAAAGCTAAGATTTTATAAAACCGGTATAGATCAATAGCAATAAAAGAATACCCACAATGATTCTGTAATATCCCCATACTTTAAAACCATGCTTTTTTAAAAAGTTGATAAAAAATTTAATCGCCAGTAAAGCAACAATAAATGCCACTGCATTGCCAATAGCCAGTTGTTTTATTTCGTTCGAAGAAAAGCCGCCGTTCTCTTTGTAATACTTCAATAATTTATAACCGGTTGCTGCCAGCATGGTAGGTACTGCCAAAAAGAAGGAAAATTCTGCAGCAGCATTACGGGTAAGTTTTTGCTGCATACCGCCAATGATGGATGCCGCACTCCGGCTAACACCCGGTATCATGGCAATACATTGCCATATGCCAATCACTATGGCTTTAAGGAAACTGATATCTTCCTCCTTATCTATGTCATTTTTTGTAAAAACATTATCAATAAAGATGAGAATGATTCCGCCGGCCAACATGGTAATGGCTACTATGGTTGAACTTTCCAGTAAGGCATCAATCTTTTTGGAAAACAAAAAACCTAATACCAATGCCGGCACAACTGCAGCAGCAAGTTTTGCATAAAATTGCCAGTTTTTAAAATCAATAAATTTCTTCCAGTATAAAACCACCACGGCTAAAATAGCCCCCAGTTGTATGGCCACCGTAAATACTTTGCTGAAATCATTTTCCGTAAGATTCAATATTTTTTCTGTGATGATCATGTGGCCGGTTGAGGAGATGGGTAAAAATTCTGTCAACCCTTCCACAATGGCAATGATGATGCTTTGTAAAGTATCCATGTATATTTATTGAAAATAAAAAAGCGAAGGTATCATCTTCGCCATTAATATTTATTTCTTAATTTTTTTTACTTAGTTGGTTTTCGATTTTTTCATGATGGCAAAAACCTCAATTACAAATCCTGCAATAATTAAAATAGGTGCAATGGTAATCCGGGTTGTGCTGTAAACATCATTGTCGTTAAAAACTTTTGGATCGCTGCTTTTACCGCCGGCCATTAAAAAAAAACCAAGGGCCAGTACGGCTAATCCAATAAGCATCCACATATAATTTTCTCTTCCAAACAAAGGATTAGAAGCGCCACCGGCAGGAATTTGTTTTTTGTCTTTATTCATTATTTTGTAATTGAAGCTGCAAATTAATATAAATCATCCAATTTCATCCGCAGGTATTTTATTACAGACCGATGGGTGCTGATAAGGGTAATGCTTATACCCAATATAATGATGATTAAAAACAGGAGTATCATACTTCTATTATCATGCAATACTTTAAAACTTGGTGCAAAAGACTCAATAAGCATAACTGTAAACCAAACAGCAGTAATTGCAATCAGCGATGCGATCAATCCGTTAATAATAGCCCTTGTATTAATTGGTTTGGCAATAAACCAGCGGGTTGCACCAACCATCTGCATCGTTTTAATTAAAAAACGGTTGCTGTACATGGCTAACCTGATGGTATTATCAATAGAGAAAACAACAAGAATGGTTAAGATGATGGCTGCAAATAAGAAGATATACGCCGCTGTTTTTACAAATTTACTTACCTGTGTTATGGTTTCAGTAGGGAATTGAAATTCTTTGATCAGGCCCGGAAAACGGTTTAATAAATTTACAGACAAGGCATCCAGGCTGTCTTTTTGTACATATTCAGCCTTTATATAAAAATCAATGCTTTCCGGCAGCGGGTTTTCATCCAGGAATTTTTTCCAGGTGGTATCATTGTCTTTATTCCATTGCTGAATGGCCATTTCCTTGGTTACATGTTCTACTTCTTTTGCATAGGGGATTTCGGCAATGTAATTTTTTAAACTGTCAATTTTCTTTTTAGGCGCATTGGGATTTAGCCAGGCATGCACCTGGATATTTTCCTTTACATAATCACCCGTTTTACGAAGATTTAAAAAGAACCATCCAACAATGCCAAATAAAAACAACACTAATGACACACCAATGATGGCATACGCATAAGTTGGTTTCCCCCTTTTACTGCTTGCTTTTCCGAATTGCGCCATACTTGTTTATGTTTAATGGATTACTTCATACTCATTAACCGGGTGCAAATTAATTCAATTTGCGGGTATTACATTATTTTTGCCCACTACAAAACGATTGCCTGCCTTATTTATTTTTATAATTGTATGTGTTGATGTGTGAATCAGGGTTAAATAACTTTTCTTTCACATTTTTATGAATTGATTTGATAATGGAATAAAAAAGCAGCTGCAATAAATATATAATCTGAAATATTAGATAAAGAATGGAATATGATTTTAGAAAAATAGAACCACACTGGCAGTCAGCATGGAAAAAAAATGGCGCTTATAAAGTCAGTAATGATTCTGTAAAGCCAAAGTATTATGTTTTGGATATGTTTCCTTATCCGAGTGGTGCAGGACTGCACGTTGGTCATCCGCTGGGATATATTGCCAGTGATATTTTCAGCCGTTATAAAAGATTAAAAGGATTTAATGTTCTGCATCCGATGGGCTTTGATAGTTTTGGTTTACCGGCAGAGCAATATGCTTTGGAAACGGGGCAACACCCGGCTGAAACTACCGAAAAAAATATTGCAACATTTAAAAGCCAGCTGGATAAGATTGGTTTTTGTTACGATTGGGACAGGGAAGTAAGAACCAGCGACCCACAATATTATAAATGGACACAGTGGATCTTTTTGCAATTATTTAATAGTTATTTCTGCAACACCGAAAAAAAAGCTTTACCCATTTCGTTGCTCATTAAAA
This sequence comes from Chitinophagaceae bacterium, assembly GCA_043748745.1. Classification (GTDB taxonomy): domain Bacteria; phylum Bacteroidota; class Bacteroidia; order Chitinophagales; family Chitinophagaceae; genus Ferruginibacter. The sequence goes on from JAYVEQ010000052.1 coordinate 20,195, forward strand.
AGTACGAAACAAACGGATCAATGCCAAAAACCGGCACATCAATACGCGGCAAACATTTTACTGCTGATGAATGGAACGGCTTTTCCAAAAAAGAACAGGAAGATATTTTAATGAAACGCCGCCTGGTGTTCAGCGCCTTTGGTGAAGTGAACTGGTGCGAAGCATTGGGAACCGTATTGGCAAACGATGAAGTGGTGAACGGTGTAAGTGAAAGAGGCGGACACCCGGTGGAGAAAAAGAAAATGCGCCAGTGGTTTTTACGTATCACTTCTTATGCCGATAGATTGCTGGAAGGATTGGAAACAGTGGACTTTAGCGACAGCATGAAAGAGATGCAGAAGAACTGGATTGGAAAGAGTGAAGGAGCGGAGATGGATTTTGAGATTAAAGGAGCAGATAAAATATTGCGGGTTTATACAACCCGGCCCGATACCATTTTTGGAGTTGACTTTATAGTGGTAGCTCCGGAACATGAAATTGTAAATCAAATAACAGCTGATGAACAAAAGATTGAAATAGAAAATTACCTGGCTTATGTAAAAAGCCGCAGCGAAAGGGAACGGCTGGCCGAAGTAAAGCAGATCACCGGTTGTTTTACCGGAGCTTATGCCATAAATCCTTTTGACGGAAGAGAAATACCCATCTGGATCGCAGAGTATGTTTTGGCCGGGTATGGCACCGGTGCAATTATGGCCGTGCCCTGCGGCGATCAGCGTGACTTTTTATTTGCCAGACATTTTAATATTCCCATTACCAATATTATAGGCAAACATTATAATGGCGAAGAACCCAACCCAACCAAAGATGCAATTTTAGAGAACTCCGGTTTTTTAAACGGCCTGTTGATGAAAGATGCCATTACCATAGCAATAAATAAAATTGAAGAACTGGGCATTGGTAAAAAGAAAGTGAATTACAGGATGAGGGATGCAGGCTTCAGCCGCCAGCGGTATTGGGGCGAACCTTTTCCCATTCTCTGGAGTGATGGTATTGCTTTACCATTGGATGCTGAAGAGTTGCCTTTGGAATTACCACATGTAGATAAATATACCCCGGGGCCGGATGGAGAAGGGCCGCTGGCGAATTTAAAAGATTGGGTTGACGTTGGTAGGAACACGCCTCCAGGCGTGTTCAAAAGAGAAACCAGCACCATGCCCGGTTACGCAGGTTCTTCCTGGTATTTTTTAAGATATATGGACCCAAAAAATGAAACAACTTTTTGCGACCGCAAAGCCAGTGATTACTGGAACCAGGTTGACCTGTATATTGGCGGTACCGAGCATGCTGTTGGACATTTATTGTACAGCCGCATGTGGACCAAAGTTTTATTTGACCTGGGATTGATAGGTTATGATGAGCCGTTTAAGAAGTTGTTGAATCAGGGGATGATACAGGGAGTAAGTGCCTTGGTAAAAAGAATAATGGTTGTGAAAAATGACGAGGTTAATCGTTTTTTACTTATTCCAAATGCAACTAAACCACAAACTGTTTCTGAAATTATACAGTTTTATGTACCTGTAAAATATGTAGAATACCGAGATAGTCAACTTATTCTTACAAAAGAAAATTTATTTAAACTTCAAAGAGAATCACCACAATATCATAATTGGGAATTCGCTACAATTGATAATGTACATAATTCATTTGATTTTCAAAATGAAGTTATAGATAGGAAAAGCTTAACAGATAATCTGAAAGAAGATTATGTTACACTTGAGCCGATGGTAGAGAAGATGTCAAAATCAAAATACAATGTGGTCAATCCAAATGATGTTGTTGATAAATACGGCGCCGATACTTTCCGCATGTATGAAATGTTCCTCGGCCCGGTAGAAGCCAGCAAACCCTGGGATACCAAAGGTATTGAGGGTGTGCATCGTTTTTTAAGAAAACTGTGGCGTTCGTTTTATGATGAGGTAAAGGGCAAGATTTGGAATGAAGAAAAAGCAACCGATGCTGAATTAAAAGTATTGCACCGCACCATTAAAAAAATTGAAGAAGATACTGAACGATTTAGTTTTAATACAGCCGTAAGTACATTCATGATCTGTGTAAATGAACTTGCAGACCTCAAATGCCATAAAAAAGAAATTTTAGAAAAGCTATTGATACTGATCACACCTTATGCTCCGCATATTGCAGCAGAGCTATGGAACAAATTAGGTAACGAAGAATCTGTTTTAGATGCGACTTATCCTGTTTATAACGGTAAATACCTGGTGGAAAGTTCAAAAGAATATCCTGTTTCAGTTAATGGTAAACTGCGTACCAGTATAAATATTGCACTTGATGCCGGTCAGGAAGAGGTAGAAAGGATTGTATTGGCCAATGAGGTAATACAAAAATGGCTGGATGGTAAACCGCCTATGAAGATCATTTTTGTAAAAGGCAAAATGGTGAATGTGGTGTTGTAGTTTAAAAGCTAATTATTTTTTTAATCTGGCATATCCTGAAGGTTAATGGGTTTATTTTTAGATTTTTTAAGTTTCATCTAAGAATCCGGGATAAAAGGATATTATATTATTTTTTATTTAATCCAGATAGCAAAAAATTTGATTTATATAATATTGCTTATTATATTTACGGCATAATTCAAAAGTAACTGTTTCCATTATCTACCGAAATCCAATCAATCAACTGATAAGTATTTTAATATGATCAGTGCTAACTGGTTTTTTATACCTGCTTTGTTTTTCTACTTGTAAAAAATCAAATTAAGTATATTTAATTGTTGGGCAGTGCTGATATTACAAATTTAAATATACCCTGAAGGGGTATTATTTTATGTAGATTATTTATTACTTTTGATTTGGTTTACGTACCTTTTGCAAGATTATTGTTTTTGGATATTAATTATACCTCTTAACTGCATTAACTTATAGAACGCTTATGATATCAATTTTTACTCAATTTATTCGACTCCAAATAATCCGGCAAAAGAGAATATCTGAGGCTTCTAACTCTTTTATCAAAAACTTTCCGATTACTAATTCTGCATTCAATACATTTCAAATAGTTCCTCTTTTTATACACAGTAATAATTCAAAACCAAAGTTAATTATGAAAAAGATTTTTACTTTAATCATACTGCTCCTTGCTGTAGGACAGTTGGTGACAGCACAAACTACCACAAGTAAGATTGTGAGCTGGCAGGATATGGTAGCTTATGAAGCTGCACATCCTGAATTGTTGAAGACTTGTAAAACTTGTCCCAACAAAGAAGCGGATAACGAATGGCGGGAAATAGTTACCGCTAATATGCCAGTTCCTGCAGGGGCAATAATTAAAACCCAGGAAGGTAAAAATAACAGCAATGTTACTAACAGGCCCCCGGGCCCGATTCTTATGGCTCCATCCAGGCCTCCTTTACAAAATTGGTTGGCACATTTAGATATAGGTAATATTATTCCTCCGGATACACATGGAGCAGTTGGTTTAAACCATGTGATAACAGCTACAAATAATTTTGTCAAAATTCATAACAAAGTTGGTGGTGCACAAATAAGCCAGGTTACTATTTCAACCTTTACAGGTATTGGAAGCACTTGTGATCCTTATATGGTTTTCGATCCAACTGCACAACGTTGGATATTTTCATCTATTGAATGTACCACGAATGGGAATAGAGTTATTCTGATGACTTCTAATACAGCAGACCCAACAGGTACCTGGAGAGAAATTACATGGGTACCGGCTGGAAATATTTTTCTTGATCACCCTTATGTAGGATTTGATAACAACATGATTGTTGTTTCAGGAAGAAGATTTCCATCAGGTTTTGCAGGTCCCTCTTTATACTTAGTTGATAAAGCAGCGATGTATGCAGGAACTGCAATTACTTTCGGTACTAATGCACAAACGATTGATAAAACAGCAGCAGATGGCGATGCACCATGTCCGGTAACTGTATATGAACCTCCGTTTTCAACAGTTGGAAATCCAACTCCCGGAACATTTTATATTTTACAATCGTGGAATGGTTCTGCTTCTTCTATAAGACTAAGTACCGTAACAGGAGCTATTCCTGCTGCATCATGGAATACAACAACAGCAGTTTTTCCTAGCGGTGGTACCGCCTGGAATTCAGGAAACTTACCTAATTCAGTACAACAAACTGTTGAAACCAGGTTATTAGCAGCTAATGATGCAAGGATAAGTAGTGCTGTTATGATGAATGGTAAAATTTGGTGTGCTCATCATATTGCATTCCCGGCTTCAGGACAGCCTGATCGTATAGCAGTTCAGTGGTGGCAATTAGATGGTGCTGCTGCAACTTTAGGAAATGTTATTCAGCGTGGACGTGTTGGTGGAACAGTTGCGGGTGAATACAAATGGTTCCCCGGGATTGTTGTTAATAAAGATGAAGATATGCTTGTTGGATACAGTGCATCTTCAACAACAAGCAGGGTTAATGCTGCATATATAACCAGGCAGGCTGCAACACCTGCTAATACTAATGATGATGAATTAATTTATCATGCTGGTGAAGATCGTTATTGGAAAGACTTTGGAAGTGGAAGAGCAAGATGGGGAGATTACAGTCACTCGGCTTTAGACCCTGTTGATAATTCTTTGTGGACTATACAGGAATATGCGGCTCCGGGTGCAGGAACAATACCTCCGGATAATAATAGTCGTTTTGGTATGTGGTGGGCCCAGGTTCCCCGTTCCAATAGCCCGGCTGCTCCCGTTATAACAGCAGGTACTGCAACCATTACTGCTGAGAGCTGTGCTCCGGCAAATGGTGCAATTGATCCAAACGAAACCGTTACTATTAATTTCTGCTTACAAAATGTTGGTACGGGTAATACCACCAACCTTGTTGGTACTTTATTGGCAACCGGTGGTGTAACTGCTCCAAGTGGTCCACAAACCTATGGTGTGGTTGTTGCTGGTGGTGCTGCAGTTTGCAAAACATTTAGTTTTACAGCAAATACAGCATGCGGAGGTACTTTAACAGCTTCTATTCAATTACAGGATGGAGCTACAAGCCTTGGTACATTAACTTATAACTTTGTAACAGGTGCAATAAGTACAGTTTTTACACAAAATTTTGATGCAGTTACTGCACCTGCATTACCTGCAGGATGGGTGGCAACAAATGCCAGCGGCCCGGCCCCACTTTGGGTAACAAGCAATGCTGCTTCTGTTTCTGCTCCAAATTCTATTTTTGTTGACGATCCAGGTTCTATTTCTGATAAGATAATTGAGACACCTACTATTGCTATTGCTTCTGCAGGTACAAGTCTTTCATTCAGGAATAATTACAACCTGGAAAGTACTTTTGATGGTGGTGTGCTTGAAATTTCTATCAATGGAGGTGCTTACCAGGATATCATAACTGCTGGTGGTGTATTTACTGCAGGAGGATATAACGGAACGATAAGTTCTGCATTTGGTAACCCGCTTGCCAACCGTTCTGCATGGACAGGAAATGCCGGAAGCTTTTTAGTTTCTACAGTCACCTTACCGCCGGCAGCAGCAGGTCAGAATATCAAGTTACGATTCCGTATGGGTTCAGATAACAGTGTTGCCGCAATAGGTTGGAGAATAGATGATGTTTCTATCTCCGGTCGTGCATGTTGTGCAGTTTGCGTTCCGCCATCAGTATCTACCCAACCTTCTAATACTTCAGTTTGTCCTACCGGTAATGCAACCTTTACAATTGTTGCAGGTGGTACTGCTCCATTTACATATCAGTGGCAGGAAAGCACCGGTGGTCCATTTGCTAATGTAACAAATGGTGGTATTTACTCAGGTGCAACAACAGCTTCATTAACTTTGACTGGTGTTACAGCTGGAATGAATGGTTACCAATACCGTTGTGTAGTAACCGGAAACTGTGGATCACCTGCTACAAGTAACGCAGCTACTTTAACTGTAGTGGCATCAACTGTAGGTGGTACAGTAACCCCGGCAAATTCAGTAGTGTGTACAACTCCTAACACAGGTACATTAACTTTATCCGGACATACCGGTGCAGTTATCCGTTGGGAATCTGCTACTAATATTGCAGGTCCGTACACACCAATAGCAAATACAACAACTACATTAACGTTTAATAATTTAACAGTAACTACATATTTCCGTGCAGTTGTTCAGGCTGCAGGTTGTGTAGCTGCTAACTCTTCTATAGCAACAGTTACAGCAAATACTAATCCTTTAGTAATTATTGCAGTTCCCGGTTCAACACTTTGCGAAGGAGATCCTGCAGCTCTTACTGTTTACGAAAGCTCAGGATTTGCTCCTGTTGCTTTAACACAATCGAGCTCAAATGCAATCGTTGCAGGTTCAGTTGCTTGTAATGCAGGTGGATTACATACTGATAACAGTTACTTTAGGGCATACAATCTTGCTCCGTTAGGTCTGCCATCTCCACTAACAATCAATACTGTAACATTTGGTATTGAGCAAGCTGCTGGCGGTGCTCAACCGGTAACAGTTAATTTATATACCCAAAATGCAGGACCTGCATTTCCTGGTGGAACAAGAACATTGGTAGGAACCCAGAACTTCACAATTCCAAACCAAACTTTATCATTATTTACCGGTACATTTACAACACCGGCAACTGTGCCTAATAATGCTGTATTGATCGTTGAGTTGTTTACGCCAAGTGGACAGGCAACTGGCCGTTCATTCTTCATAGGCAGTAATGCTCTTCCACAAACAGGGCCAAGTTATATAATGGCAGCAGCATGTGGTGTTCCAAATCCAGTAGATCTGGCATCTCTTGGATTCCCCAACATGCATATTGTTTTAAATGTAGCTGGTACAACAGCTGGTAGTTTCTTACCACTAACAACAGGTACATTCTTATGGTCACCTGCTGCAGGTTTAAGTTCTACAACAACTAACCCGGTTGCCGCTTCACCAATGAATACTACAACTTATACTGTAGTTCATAATGATGGTGCCGGTTGTGTAAGATCAGCAAACATCACTATTACAGTTAATAAGCGTCCGGTTGTAACAACTCAGCCAGTCAACAGTACAAATTGTTCTGGTACATCTGCAACATTTACAGTAGCAGGAACAGGAACAAACCTTACCTACCAATGGCAGGAAAGTACAACAGGCCCTGGTGGTCCGTGGAATAACCTTGCTAATGGTGCTCCATATTCAGGAGTAAACACTACTACACTTACTATTAACCCGGTTTCTGTTACCATGAATAACAACAGGTACCGTTGCGTACTAAGTGGCACATGTCCTGCAATTGGAACAGCAAATATTTCAACAAGTGCTATTTTAACAGTTAATCCATTACCGGTTATATTATTAACCCCGACAGGACCTGTTTGTGGCGGTGTTCCGGGTATAAATGGTACTTTAATTGTTGCCGGATCAGCTCCACCACCAGTACCTGGTACTGTAACGGTTAGCTCAGGTCCAATAAGCGTCATAGTTCCTGATAATACTCCTGCCGGTGCAACACATACACTCGCAGTTTCAACAGTTCCGGCAAATGCAACTTTAACCAATGTACATGTTACCTGGACAATGCCGCATACCTGGGATGGGGATATGGTATTTGCCCTTAAAGCTCCAAATGGACAAATCCTGAATCTTGATTATTTACTATCAATTACAGGAGGTACCGGTGCAACGACAGGCTTTGTAAATACGACAGTCAGTTCAGCTGGTGTAAATGCACTCAGCTCGGGTAGCAATCCTTATACGGGTACATTCAAAGCAGATGCCGTTATTACAAACGTCAATGCAGGCCCCGGCGGTCCAACTGGCTTTACGCCAACAGTTACCACATGGCCTCCATTATATACAACTGCAAATGGAAACTGGGTGTTGGCAATGAAAGATGGTTTTGCAGGTGATCAGGGAACTTTGACATCATGGTCAATTAAGTTTGACTATACCACACCGGGCAGTACTGGTGCACCACTTACATATACCTGGTCGCCAGCTGCTGGTTTATATACTAATCCAACTGCAACCATACCTTATGTTGCAGGTTCTCAAACTGATCGGGTTTATGCAGCGCCATCAGTGTTTACTGCTTATACTGTTACCGGAACAGATACAAATACTGGTTGTACAAATACAGGAGTAGTACTTGTGAATTACACTCCTCCTGCACCTGCAGTCACGCCTTCGTCAGTAACAATGTGTTTAGGTGATCCTGCAGTTAGACTAACAAGTTCTTCATCTACTACATCTAATGTCACATTCTCATCAGGTCCTATTAGTGTGGCTGTACCTGATTTCAACGTGAATGGTATTGTTACTACTTTAGCTTCTTCAGGTATACCTGCAGGTGCAAATATCTCTGCTATTAAAGTAACCTGGAACATGACACACACCTGGAATGGTGATATGGTGTTTGCATTAAAAGCTCCAAACGGCAATATCTTAAACCTTGATTATTATTTATCAAGTACAGGTGGTGCCGGTGCTA
>JAYVEQ010000053.1:0-28591 GCA_043748745.1 Chitinophagaceae bacterium
ATCAAATTCGTGTTCTGTCAATCCGTTATCAAACGGTGCTTTGTAAATAAAATCAAATACTTTTTCAAGAGAAGTAGTAAAACCCATTTCTTCCTGTAACCTTTTTGTAGCGGCCTCTAAAGTATCCTGTCCGGGAGCCGGATGGCTACAGCAGGCATTGGTCCATAATGCCGGGCTATGGTATTTATTAGCAGCTCTCTTTTGTAGCAGCATTTCACCTTTACTATTAAAGATAAAAACGCTGAAAGCCCTGTGCAGCAGGGCTTTTTGGTGAACTTCCATTTTTTCCATAGTGCCTGTTTGCACATCATGCTCATCTACCAGAATAACATCCATAAATTCAGTTGCCTTTAGTATAAATTGAATTGGCTTCTTAATCCGGCTTTTGCAACAATATAAGCTTTGCCATAATTGGGAATACGGATCCTTTGTTCCATAATATTGGCAGGTGCGGTACGTTTTATTTTTTTGAAAAGCGATAAATAATATTTGTAAGCTACATACACACCAAACCTTGCTTTGGTGGGCAGGTTTAAAATGCCTTCATAAGCATTTTCAAAATCCACGGCTATATCATCTTCAATCTGTTTTTTCATGCAGGAGGTAAAATTCTTAAAATCCACTTCGGGGAAATAGGACCTGTTCAATTGCTCGTAATCGGCCTTAACATCACGTAAAAAATTAACTTTCTGAAAAGCGGCACCCAATGCCTGGGCAGACGGTTTAAGATCATTGTACATATTTTTATCACCTTCACAAAATACATACAGGCACATCAGCCCCACCACTTCGGCACTGCCATAAATATATTCTTTGTAACCATTACTGTTGTAAACTGTTTTGCGCAGGTCCATTTCCATACTGCTGAAAAAAGCTTCAATCAGATCATGCGAAATATTATAATCCCTTACTGTTATCTGAAAACTATGGAGTATCGGGTTTAAACTGATACCCCTGTCAATGGCGGCATAGGTCTCCCGTTTAAATTCCGTCAGCAATTCTTCTTTTTTGTATTGATGAAAAGTATCCACAATTTCATCGGCAAAACGAACAAACCCATAAATATTATAAATGGGCGTACGCAGATCGGTATGCAGCAGTTTAATAGCACTGCTGAAAGAAGTACTGTATTTTTCAGTTACAGCCTTACTGCACTCCTGGCTTACATCATGAAAAAGCTTTATCATTTCCGTATACTAATTTTCGTTTTTAAATAAAGATCACGGTTTTTATACAGAATATTAGACTAACTGGCTTTATTAACTAATTGTTTTTTCTTCTTTATTATGCTAAAACCCACAAAGCTTATAACCAAAATGTCAACCAAAATGTTTTATTGCTTCTTTTGCCACCACCTCTCCGCTTATTAAACTTGGAGGCACTCCGGGTCCCGGGACAGTAAGTTGACCGGTGTAAAATAAGTTTTTTATTTTAATACTTCGGCAGGCAGGTTTTAAATTTGCTGTTTGCATTAAAGTATTAGCTAACCCATATGCATTCCCCTTAAAAGAATTATAATCATTTACGAAATTACTTACTGAATAGGTTTTTTTATATATGATTGACGATTTTATGCTTTGGCAGGTATATTTTTCGAACCGGGCCAGGATTTTTTCAAAATATGCTTCTCTCAATTCATCTGTATCTCCCTGCAAACCAGTGGCAACCGGAATTAAAAAAAATAAATTTTCATATCCTTCTGGTGCTACAGTTTCATCGGTAACAGAAGGGGTGCAAACATAAAATAAAGGATCAACCGGCCACTCTTTCGTTGTATATATCTCTTTTCCGTGTATTTCAAAGTCGCTGTCAAAAAAAAGTGAATGGTGTAAAACGCCTTCTATTTTTTTATTTAACCCAATATAATATAATAAACAACTGGGTGCCATCACCCTGCTCTCCCAATATTTATTACTATAGCTTCTGCTTTTTTCAGGCAACAATTTTGTTTCTATAAAATGATAATCGGCAGCGCCTATTACAACATCAGCCTTGTAAACGTTGATCGTTGGTTGTTGACCGTTGACCGTTGTTAAAGCAATAACAGCCTTTGCCGTGTTTTCTTCAATCTTAATTTCATTTACATCGCTGTTGAAAACAAACTTCACGCCTGATTCTTTAGCAACAGCAAACATGCCTTCTACAATTTTATACATGCCCTCATGCGGATACCAGGTGCCCAGTTTTATATCTGCATAATTCATCAGGCTGTAAAGCGCCGGTGTGTTTTGCGGTAATGCGCCTAAAAACAAAACCGGAAACTCTAGCAACTGCTGCAGTTTAGGATTTTTAAAATGTTTGCTGATGTGTTTTTTCATCGAAGTAAACACATCAAGTTTAAAAACGCCTTTAACCAGGTCCCAATCTAAAAACTCGGTGTACGATTGGCCGGGTTTGTGAACCAACTTATTAATACCTACTTCGTATTTATAAACGGCTTCCTGCATAAAACTATCCAACATGGTTCCGCTACCCGGTTCTATACTTTCAAATAACTTTTTTAATTCCCCATAATCTGCCGGAATATCCATTGGCCCATCATTCCAATAAATACGGTACGATGGGTCTAATCTATCCAACTGGTAATAATCCGAAACTTTTTTTCCGAAACAGTTAAAAAACCGTTCGAAAACATCCGGCATCCAATACCAGCTTGGCCCCATATCAAAAACAAAACCATCTTCTTTTAATTGTCTTGCACGGCCACCTGCTGTAGCCTGCTTTTCAAGTACGGTTACATCCCATCCGGCTTTAGCCATAAATGAAGCTGCAGATAAACCTGCAAACCCACTTCCTATAATTACTGCTTTTTTCAATCTGCGAAAATAAGGGGATTCATCTTAAATGTAAACAGTACAGGTGGGTATTATTTAAATACTTAAAACCGGGTTAGCTGCTGTTTCAATAATTTCCGGGCAAAATGTATCCTGCTTTTAATAGTACCCAATGGTTCGTCCAGCATATCTGCAATCTCGTGGTACTTATATCCTTCAAAATATAGCTGAAAAGGGTTTTTGAAAATTTCTGGCAAATGATAAACAGCTGATTGAATATCTTTTACCGAAAGGTTTATTTCTGCAGCATTCACCGTAGTAAACTGGTTATAATCCAGCAGGTAATCATTGGGCGTATGATCAAAAATGGTATGTTGTTTAGCACTGCGCCTGTAATTATTGATAAAAATATTACGCATGATGGTATACATCCATGCTTTAATATTTGTACCGGTATTATACTTTTCTTTATTGGCCAATGCACGGTATAAGGTTTCCTGCAAGAGATCCTTTGCTGATTCAACATCCCTTGTCAAACTCATGGCAAAAGGTTTCAGGTAATCGGTGTTCCTGATGAGTATTTGATCAAATTCAATTGCTGACATATTGAAGCGTTTAACTACTTATACGGTAAAATTAAACAAATGGTTTTAGAAAAAAGGCTTTTTTGTTTAATATTTTTTATTAAACATTAAACACATTGTTTGTCAGTTGATTATAAATCCTGTAAAAACGAGCAGACTTTACAATTCTGAAACAAACTCCATTACTTTGGAAAAAGAATTTTTAAAATGGATTGGGGGCATTATTTTCTTTCCGTAGCTATGTGTTAACTGCCCCGAAATGATAACAGGTGTGCCGGTAATTTTTTTGCTGATAAGGCTGATGAACCTGTCGAAATTAAATTTAGCACCGCTGGTAGTTAAATGAGTATAGAGGTAATCTGGATTTTTTAATTTTACAAGATATTCAACATCATTAAGTGGAATACTGCAGCCCAGATAGATGGTGTTTACGCCTTTACTTTTTAAAAGATAATTCATAAACAGAAGACTCAACTCATGATACTCACCTTCAGGTAAAAAAAGTAAAACTGTTTTATCAATTTTTAACGGGCTGTTAATACTTTGAATACCTACAATTAATTTTTGGCGGATGATATTGGTTACAAGATGCTCCTGTGCCGGGTTAATATGATTGGTTAACCAGAGTATCCCTATTTTCTCCAAATAAGGAAAGATGATTTGTGAAATTGTTTTTTCAATACCTCTTGCAGTAATAAAATTATCCAGCACTTCTTCAAAACTCTCCATATTCAGGTCAACCATGCTTTGAATAAGTGTATTTATAATCCTTTCCTGCTGGGCTTCCATTTGATTCAGCGAAAGGATCTTTTCCCTGATCTCTCCCTCATTCATTTTATCAATGTGAGATATCTTAAACCCAAACCGGTTAAGTAATGCAACATTCAGGATCTTTTTTAATTCCTCGTTAGTGTAAAAGCGGATATTAGTACCTGTGCGGCTCGGCTTTAAAAAAGAATAGCGTTGTTCCCAAATACGGATGGTGTGGGCTTTAATACCCGATAAATTCTCCAGGTCTTTAATGGTGAACGAATGCATTTTTATAAATTTTTCTAAGCATATTACAAATGCCCGCTTAATTTGTTTAAAAAACAAATTAAAAATATTTAACAAAGTTACTGTATTAGCTTAGAATGGGCGGGCAGGCAAATCCCCGAAGATTTTATGTGTAAGCTGGTTTTTAGGTGCCAGTATTGACCAGGCAGTAAGAAATATGATCATAAAATCTGTATAAAGCGAAGCATGTTGCTGATACCACAATTCCAATGCCCCCTTATAAGGATAAATAGCAGCATACATCGTTTTTGGGTCAGCAGCATCAGAAATTATTTTTTCTTCATCCCTGAAAATAAGAGAACCGATTCCCGTCATGCCCGGTTTACAATTATAAATCACCAGTTGCACATTTTCAGGATATAATTTAAAACTCACTTCCATTAAAGGCCTGGGACCAACAATACTCATATCGCCTTTAAAAATATTGAAGATCTGCGGCAACTCATTCACTTTGGTCATGCGCAAGAGTCTGCCGAATTTAGTAACCCGGGGATCGTTTCGCAAAGTGATTTCTCCGGTACCCATGTTCGGGCTATCCTTAACCATGGTAGCAAATTTCCAGATATTGAACAGGCGGTTTTTATAGCCAATCCTTTTTTGAAAATAAAAAACTTCATGCTCGCCCGTCAATAGTAATATGATGATAGAAGGGATGAATATCGGAGATAAAAGAATCAACGCAATCGTTGCAATGAGGATGTCGGTAATTCGCTTTATTAATTTATACATATTTAACGGTTGGCTGTGGACAGTGGCAGTTGGCAACTGCTAAAAAACTTCTTTTATCTTATCGCAAACAGCTTTTAAATCTTCATCAGTAATATTTGTTGAGCAGGGAATGCTTAAGCAACGATGGTAAACAAAATCTGATTGATTGGTTTTGTTGTAAAAAATATTATTGGTAAACATCCGCAACTGATTCATCGGTACCCAAAAAGGGCGGCTCTGCATTTTGTTATCGTTCAAAATTTTCAACACGTCTTTTTGTTTTTCCGTCATAATGGTAGGTAACCAGCAATTGGCATTTACATCAGCACTCACTTCCTGAAATTTAATATCACCAACGCCCTGTAATTCATTTTTATAAAAAGACATTACTTCCTGCTTGCGTTTTATAAAGCCGGGCAGTTGCTCCATTTGAGCTACACCCATTGCCGCTGCAACATTTACCAGCCGGTAGTTGTAGCCAATCTCGTCGTGCACATATTCAAACGGATCGCTCTTGGCCTGCGTTGTTAAATGCTTGGCTTTTTTGGCCAGCACTTCATCATTGGTAACGATCATACCGCCACCACCGGTTGTAATTATTTTATTACCGTTGTAACTGAAAGTACCCATCAAGCCAAAACTGCCGGCATGTTTTCCTTTGTAGTAAGAACCCAATGCTTCAGTGCTGTCTTCAATCACCGTTAAGTTATATTGTTTGGCCAATGCCATTAACCTGTCCATATCACATATATTACCCAGCACATGCACGGGCATTAAAACCGGTATCCTTCTGCCATCTTTTTTATAATAACAAACACCATTCCTTTGCTCTGTTTCTTCAGCAAAAAACTCTTCCAGCAGATCAAGGTCCATTTGCCAGGTTCCCGGATGGGTATCAATCAATATCGGATCGGCACCGGTATATTTAATAGAATTACAAGTGGCGATAAAAGTTATGTTGGGGGTAATTACATAATCATCAGCATTTACACCCATCATCACCAGGCAAATATGTAATGCTGTAGTACCGCTACTTGTTGCAACGGCATATTTAGTGCCTGCAAATCCGGCGCTCATTTTTTCAAACTGATCTACATAAGCACCAACACTGCTTACCCAGCCTGTGTCTAAGCAGTCTTTTACATATTTCCATTCGTTGCCGGCCATGTTAGGGCCACTGAGTAAAAGCATAATTAAAAAGATTTTTGCTATGCAAACCTATATAAAAAATATGCTCCTGCCCAAAGCGGGAGCAAATCATAAAGTATTTTTTATTGCATGACGCATCAGATATTCCTGAACTTTTGTGCAAAGGAATCGGTAACTATTCCTGTTTTCAGCAGTGTATAAATTTCTTTCACCCCATCCGGTACTGTTTTAGTGATGGTAAAGCCCAGTTCATTTTTTATTTTATCAAAGTTTACCCGGTAATCACGTGGGTCTTCGCTGCTGTCAACATAAATAACATTTACGTTTGGTACAACTTTGCAAACTTCTTTTATGATCATGCCTTTATTATAATTCTCTTCAGTTGTCCCTACATTAAAAACATTGGCGCTTACTTTTTCTTCCGGGCTTTCCAACACCAGCACAACCGCTCTTGCAAGATCATCCACATGGCAATAAGGTCGCCAGAACTGCTGGCCCCAAATTTCCTGCTCACCATGCACGGCGGCATTACGGGTAAATTCATTCACGGTAAGATCAAACCGTATCCTTGGAGAAAAACCATACACCGTACTGAAGCGTAAAGCGGTGCTGGACATCGGGCTGTCTTTTTTATCTTCCAGTAAATATTTTTCAAACTTTACTTTTAACTCTGCATATAAGGAAACGGGATTCAATGCTGATGTTTCCGTAACAAAAGAATCAGGATCGGCCATTTTACCATAATTACTACAGGTACTTGAAAATACAAAACGTTTTACGCCTGCTGCCTCTGCCTTATTAAATAACAAAACAGATCCGTCCCAATTGGTTTCATTGGCTTCGAAGCTGAATTTTTTACAGGCCGGATCTCCAACAATAGCTGCCAGATGTGCGATGGCATCAATTCCTTTTAATGCATTATCTACATCATCTGCATTACGAACATCACCTTTCATAAATTCAAAATTCGGATTCAGCATTACATCATACAATGCATCGCCCCCAAATTTCAATGAATCAAAGGCCCTCACCTGGTAACCTTTGCTTAATAACTGGCGAACTAAAACAGAGCCTATATAACCGGCACCACCTGTAACTAATACCTTCATGATTGTAGATTTTTTGCGTTGCAAAGATAAGGAGTTGGCAGTTAGCAGTTAGCAATAGGCAGTGGCAGTATCAGGTATCTTGTATCCAGTATCCAGCAGCCGGTTTACTTTGCCGGCACGCCAACAACTGTAACTTGATCTGCTACATTTTTAACCACAACGGCTCCGGCGCCTATCATTGCATTTTTTCCGATGGAGATTCCTTGTTTGATAACCGCATTGGCTCCAACAAATGTTCCTTCCCCAATTTTTACATTGCCACATAAAACAGCACCAGGGCCAACATGAGCAAAATCACCAACAACACATTCATGCTCAATAATGCAGGCTGTATTGCATATGGCCCCCGTACCAATTGTTGCCAGCGGATTAATTATTACACCTGCGGCAATCATTACCCCCTTCGTTGCAATTTTTGCCGAAACATCAATTACCGAAGAAGGATGTATGGCATTTACAGGGTTGAGGCTTTTTTGTGCCAGTTGATCATAAATTTTTTTACGGGTATTATTATCTCCGATGGCAATAAAAAAATCATTCTCTTTAAGTGCGATCAATGCGTTCTCTGATGTTTCAGTTCCATAATAAGAAAGCCCGAATGGATTGTATTCTTTTTCGTTCACATCGCAATAGCCGATAACCTTTTTTCCGGCGGCCAGTAAAATGCCATAAACAACAAATGCATGCCCGCTGTATCCTATTAAGATCATTTTCGTTTTATTAATTATCTAATTTACCAAGGTTTTGTATGCCGCAAGTATATTTTGCCAGATATTTTCCTGGCGGTAATTTTCCTGTATCTCCTGCTGTAATTTTTTTGCCATTATCTGCATATGTTGCGGTTGTGTAATGGCATACTCCAGCAAACTTAATATCTGTTGATCATTCCCCGTTTCAAAAAGTAATCCCGTTTCATTATTGGCAACAATATCAATATTGCCTGTAATACGGCTGCAGATAACAGGCAGCTGCATTGCACCCGCCTGTAACAAAACATTCGGAAATCCTTCCCGGTGAGAGGGAAAAACAAAATAATTGGCCAGGTATATATAATACGCTACGTGATTTGTCCAGTTGATGTGAAGTATCGCATCATTCTTTTCAATTTCATTTAAAGTAGCCATAGGCAGAGGGTCTAATGTGGTTTCATAATCTCCAACAAGTACCAGTTTTAAAGAAGGATAACCTTTTTGCAATAGTGAAAAAACAGTGACCAGTTCTGCAATACCTTTATCAACTACCAACCTGCCAATGCAAAGGATATAAATATTTTGTGCTGAATAATTGATCTGCCCTTTAATTTCGGTGATAACTTTTTCATCCAGTATATCGGGGTTAAACCGGTTCAGATCAATACCATTGGTTGAACCTTTACCAATTATGCGGAGTTTTTGAGGATCGGTAAGTTTGTGTTCTGTTATAAATTCCAGCAGGGAGTTACTGTTTGGCCACACCTGGCTTGAAGCTGCATAAGTAAGTTTTTCAATAAATTTTAAAAGCCTGTATTTAAACCCGGTTTCTGCCATTAAAGGCAAACCGGCAACAGTGTGTATCCTTATTTTTATACCACAGATTTTTGCAGCCAGCATACCCAATAATCCGGCCTTGGGTGTATGCGTATGTATGATATCCGGTTTTTCTTTTCGGAAAATCCTTATTAACTTAAATAAACATTTTATATCCTGAAGCGGCGTTATCTTCCTTGTCATGGGTACAATAATATGCCTGCATTTTTCTGCTTCAATAACTTCGGCCAGTTCTCTTCCATCTGCGCTGATCATCAAAACCTCAAAACCATTGTCAGCCATAAACCGCATTTGTCCCGGTAATAAATAGCGTAATGCCATTGGCACTGTGGTAATGCGTATTAATTTTTTATTCATAATTATTTTATATGTGCTGGCTGTACCGGCAAATTTAGCCATCTTATTAAGAAAATAGATTTACTTATTAGCTTTGGGTAACTCATTTTAGAATAAATTTGATAATTATCAATTGTAAACCACTACATGGGCTATATAGATCTTATTGCTTTTCCGGTGTATGTTGCAATTTTTTATTTCCTTTTTGCATTGTACCGCCAAACATTTACTGATCCGATTTTAAAAAGATATCACCTCATTGGATTTTGGGTAAAAATTTTAGGCACACTGGGATTTACTGTTTTTAATTTATACCTGTCGCAGGGAGACTCTTACTTATTGTACCATACCGAAGGGACAAATATGAAAGACCTGATTTTAATAGATCCCCGCAATTTAAAGTTCTTATATGAACCTGGTAAAGATTTTGACCAGGGTTTACTTAAAAATGTGTTGAACGCAGGTTATTTCAGGGATGAAAATAATTATATGGTAGCCAGACTGGCAGCCATTTTTTCGTTTTTTACTTTTAACAGGTACCTGCTGAATAATTTATTTTTTTCCATGGTTTCTTTTACCGGCGTTTGGCAATTATTTAAATTTTTTTATAGTTTGTATCCACACCTCTATAAACAAATTGCCATAGCCGTTTTATTTTTACCCAACTTTGTTTTCTGGAGTTCAGGTGTTTTAAAAGACCCGATATGTACAGGTGCCCTGGGATGGATTACCTATGCCTTATATGAAGTATTGGTAAAAAAGAAGAGTTTATTTAAAAATCTGACCATATTATTTATTGCTGGCTATTTCTTATCGGTGCTTAAATTATATATTCTCATTTCTTACATTCCCATTTTTACACTTTTCATTGTTTTAAAAAATATTTCGTTTGTTAACAACAAATTAGTACGCATTCTTTTGGTACCCGTTTTATTGATTTCATGCGTTGTCGGATTTTTACAGATCTCTAAAAACATGTCTGAGCAAATGGATAAATTCGCAATTGAAGGACTGGCAGACAATATCAGTAAAACGCAGGTTTCCTACACTAATGTAACTGAAGGGAACGACAGCCAGTTTTCGTTGGGTGTAGATTTTGATGGCTCTCCGTTAAGTTTGTTTAAAATGGCTCCCGCTGCTATTATTGCAACTTTATTCAGGCCCTTTATTTGGGAGGTACGTAAAGTATCACAGCTGCTCTCTGCTTTTGAAAGCCTTGCCATATTGCTGTTTACATTTTTTACACTAAGGAAAGTAGGCATTAAGTTTTTCTTCCGGAATATTATTAAAGACCCTGCAATATTGTATTGCTTTTTATTTGCTGTTTTATTTGCCCTTTTCGTTGGTGCTACTACGCCCAATTTTGGCACATTGGTAAGATATAAAATACCCGCTATGCCTTTTTATGTAATGGCCATTTTCCTGATCAGGAATAATTATGACCTGGTAACAAAAAATAATGTCACCCCGCCTGTTGCAGCAGTTACCGGTTAAACTTGTTTAAATATTTAATAAAAAACAGCCCGGTGATTAGCCGGGCTGCGTGATTTCAGAGGGGGTTATAATATATAACCTTATGCATTTGCAGCTCTCCTTGTTCTAATTGTTGATAAAGGAGCAAATATGGCTGACCAGGTATTTTTAAGATAATCATTTACTGAATTTGATAATGAAAATGTTTCATTAGTTCTTAATCTGGATAATATCATCGGCGGGGTGGCTTCAAAATTTTTCGTAAAAGCATCTGCAACGGGCCATATGATAAAACTTAATTTTTTTAACTTATCGGTTTTTTGAAACAGTAATACGATACCGGCAAAAGCAACTAAAAAACTACAGTAGTGTAATAAGGCAAGTGCCTTGTTATTAAATTTTGCCTGGTGAATATAAAAACGGTTGCGTATGTAGAAATACATTTTCCAGCCTGAAATATAATCCCAGTCTTTCTTAATGGAAAATGCTGTTGCCGGGTGATAATGAATACTGTTGGCTACAGTACAAACCGGTATTTCATTTCTCCTTACTATCCGGTAATAATATTCTGTCTCATCGCCCCATAAAAAATATTTTGGTTTTGGTACGCCAACTCTTTCAACAATTCTGCGGTGCAGCATGGTTCCGTTAAACGGATGCCCGATTCCTTCAATGATTTTACAATCTACTTCATCAAGCGTTTTATATTGCAGGGTTTTCCAGACAAATGATTTTTTATCGGCTTTATCAATAACTGCACAATTCAGTAACTTAATACTGCCATCATCCGCGGCCAGTAAATTTTCCAGCGCATCTTCTTTTGGATATCCGTCATCATCCATGCACCAGATCCAGGAATAATTATTTTTATAAGCCCAGTTAATACCGGCACTGAAACCCCCGCTTGAACCAAGATTTTGCTGATTAATGAAAAATACATCGGATTGTTGCTTTAACCACTGTTCTGTACCATCTGTACTGCCATTATTTACAATGAGAATAGCATCTAAATGGCGGGTTTGATTACGCAAAGCAGTTATGCATTCAGAAAGAAGCGCCTGACGGTTGTAAGTTACAACCACGGCAATTACCTTTTCCATAGGAATGGTATTTGGTTTTAATTTAGAATAATTGGACTATACTATAACGGAATGAGAATCCGCTTATTGTATTAGCTATGGTATTTTTCTTTAATCTTCTGTATTGGGGAAGATGGGAGGTTTGCTGGCGCTGCTTATAGAATAGAGAAAAGCCTTTGCAAAATTGAGGGCCTCACCAATTACATGATGCATATCCATATAGCGGTAAGTGGCAAGCCGGCCCAGAAAAGAAACCCGCTGCAGTAATTCAGCATCTTTACGGTATTGTATCAGCAGGTTCTTATCCGTTTCTAATCTTTTTGGATAATAGGGTATATCGGCAGGTTCGGTTTCTTTACTGAATTCCTTAAAATAAATGGTTTTATCGTGTTGCTCCCAATTGGTAAAATGTTTGTGCTCGGTAATCCTTGTATACGGAATATTTTCATCACAATAATTCATTTGGGTGGTTCCCTGAAAATCACCATCGGCATAATAAGTTTCAAAAGTTACTGTACGGTAACCCAGGCGGCCATATTTAAAATTAAACCAGGCATCAATGGGGCCGGTGAAAAAAACATGATCATACCCGGTTATATCCATCGCAGGTTCAAATTTTTTATTCAGCGTAACATGAATATCCGGATGATCTGTTAATTTTTGAATGATGGCTGAATACCCATCCACAGGAATACCGGTAAAAATATTATTGTGGTAATTATCATCATAATTAAACCTTACCGGAATTCGTTTTAATATTGAAGCAGGAAGTGCTGTTGGTTCACATCCCCATTGCTTTTTGGTGTAGCCGTAAAAAAAAGCATAATACAGTTCTTTTCCAATAAAACGCAGAGCCTGTTCTTCAAAATTTTGCGGATCGGTGATGGTTGTATCTGCAAGGGTTTCTAAAAATGCTTTGGCCTCTGTTGGTGTAAATGATTTTCCAAATAATTGGTTAATGGTATGCAGGTTAACCGGTAATGAATATATTTTACCATTGCTCATTGCTTTTACCCGGTGTACATAAGGCCTGAACTCCCCGAGGCTGTTCACAAAATCCCAGATCTCTTTTTTATCGGTATTAAAAATATGAGGACCATATTGGTGCACCATAATGCCTGTTTGTGCATCTCTTTCGGTATGGCAGTTGCCACCAATATGATTCCGTTCATCCCATATATCAATGCTGCATTCAGTATTTTTTACCAGTTGGTTAGCCAATACTGTTCCGGAGAAACCTGCACCGATTATTAAATATTTTTTTCTCATTGTTAAAATGCAAAATAAATTATTACTGCAATA
This sequence comes from Chitinophagaceae bacterium, assembly GCA_043748745.1. Taxonomy (GTDB): domain Bacteria; phylum Bacteroidota; class Bacteroidia; order Chitinophagales; family Chitinophagaceae; genus Ferruginibacter. The sequence continues at coordinate 13,097 of JAYVEQ010000053.1, forward strand.
TGCTGTTGTAAATGGAAATATATTTTTCAATGGCTGTATCCAGTGAATAAAATTCCTCTGCTCCCCTGCGGATACTTTCACGGTTGAAATCAATTTCTGCTGATATCTTTTGAGCTGTATCCTTAAATTCATTTTCATTGAACTCATGGATAACAATTCCGGATTGGTATCGCTCCACAATAGTCTCAACATCCCCCACGCCACTATTGGTAATTAAAGGTATGCCCATCGCCATTATTTCGCCATGTTTAGTTGGGGAAGACGATTGTTTGGAATAACATGGCTTAATAAAGAAAACTGAGTAATCACTTAAAGAAAGTAATAAAGGCACCTGTTGCCTGCTTGCTTTTTTTATCATCACCTTGTCTGCAGCAATTCCATACCTGGCGGCAGCAATTTTAATTTCTTCGTGACGATGAGGTGATATAAATAACAATTTTGTTGAAGGAATCTTATCGCTGAGTATTTTGCAAAACTGCATCATTTCATCTGTAAGATACCAACCCCCGATAGATCCAAGATAACTGATGACCAGATCATCTTTACTGATACGCAATGCTGCTTTTAAATTATCTTTCTCGGTTTTATTGATTGCGCCAGGATCAAAAAGCAGCATATCGGCACTACAGGGAATTACTTCCAGCGGTATAATGGTTTTATATTCCTTCCATTCTTTAATAATACTTTCTGCAGCATAGGTCAGGCAAACTATTCCGTCACTTTTAGCAACAGCTTCTGCTTCTTTTCTTTTAAAAAAATCATAGATCGTTTTATAAACAGGTTTCCTGGTATTCCACATTCCGCCTTCCACACGGCTGTCGGCATAAAATTCCCGGATATCATTTAAAAATTTTATGCCCATTGTTTTCTTCATCCATAAACCCACCAGCGCAGGCACACCCGGCCTGGTATGCACCATGTCAAGTTTATTTTCCCGGTGAATTTTTTTTGCAGCCTTCTTAATTTTGTAAATATCTATCAGGGTGGAGAGAACCGGGGGGGTTTTGGTATAGTTAAGCGGTATCCAGTTTATGCTGCTGCTGTCAAGTATTTGCTGAATGGCAGATTTATGTTGTTGAAACACTTGCTTTTTTTCGCAACTCAATAAAAAGATTATAAACCCAGCCTTGCTGAGGCCCTGCAAATAAGGTATCACCTGGCTTTGGCCCAAAGGATCGGTCATGCCATCATAAGAAATAAACAGGATTTTTTTTGAGGCTATATCAGGCATGAGGTTAGTTGTTGTTCATCCACTTATCATACCACATTTGAAACATTAATAAATACCATATTTTTTCGGCACGCTCTACCCGGCCCTGGTAAAATGATCTTTTTATCCTGTCTACTTCTTTAAAATTAAAAATATCCTGTTTTTGTATAAAGGTTTCATCAAAATACTGATCTACAAACGGTTTTAATTCTATCTGCAACCAGTCGGCAATAGGAATACCAAACCCCATTTTGGGTCTGTCCATTATTTCCTTAGGAATATATTTATGAACAATTTCTTTTAAAATGATTTTTTTATTGCCTTTATCGTATTTATACTCCATCGGTAACCGGGCGGCCCATTCAATTACACGTTGATCTAAAAATGGTTCTCTTCCTTCCAGGCTTACACTCATCGTGGCCCGGTCAACTTTTTGTAATATATCGTCCAGTAAATAGGTTTGATAATCTATTGCAAGTGTAAAGGCCAGCGTTGAATAATTGTGTGCCTCCAATTCTGTATAATTAAAAGCAGTAGACAGAACTGCGGTTGATCTTTTAAATAACACAGCAATTTCTTTTTCACCCATCTGTTGTGTAATACTCATTAAAATATTTTGCTCAGATGGATTTTTTAAGAGTTTTTTTAATTTTTCATACCGGCTGTGAAATAAATATTTTTTGTTGAATACCGGTATTGAATTGGCCGGTATAACATTCATCATGGCCGCTGCCCCTTTACGTATAAATCCCGGGATCTGCTGCAATATTTTCCCGTATCTCAATATATAATCATACCGGTTATAACCTGCAAAAATCTCGTCTCCGGCATCAGCAGATAAAGCAACAGTGACTTTTTCCCTGGCAATTTTACTTACCAGTGAAGTAGGTATGGCGCTGCTGTCGGCAAATGGTTCATCATAAAAAAAGGGCAGTTGGGGAACAATTTCCAGGGCCTCTTTTTGTGTACAGTAATATTCTGTATGATCGGTGCCCAGGTGCTTTGCTATTTCCTTGGCAAACGGTGCTTCATTCAACCCGGCATCAGGTATACCAATGGTAAAGGTTTTTATCTTTTCGGTATGCCCTTTTTGTAATAGTGCAGTAACACAGCTGCTGTCATATCCTCCGCTTAAAAAAACGCCAACCGGAACATCGCTTACCATCCTGTATTCAAAAGCACTGCTTAGTAATTTCTCTGTTTCAATTATAGCGTCAGGCAGGTCAATTTTCAAAGTAGGTTTATTATAGGCATCATAAACATTCCAGTATTGCGTGGTGGTTATTTCTTTTGTATTTAAATTTAATTGTAAAAAATACCCCGGCTTTAATTTATACGAGTCGTTAAAAATACAATGCGGAGTGGGTACATATCCAAATTGCATAAATGCTGCAGCAGCATCTAAATTAATTTCTTTTGAAAAATCAGGATGTTGTAAAATGGCTTTTAATTCAGAGGCAAAAAGGAATAACCCGTTTTTCCAGTAATAAAAAAATGGTTTCACGCCTGCCCTGTCCCTGCAGGCAAAAAGCTGGTTATTGGCTTCATCAAAAATTACAAAGGCAAACATGCCGATAAATTGCTGTAATGCGGCATGGCCCCATTCCTGGTAAGCATGTAAAATAACTTCGGTATCGCTATGACTTTTAAACTGATGACCTTTGTCTTCCAGCCTTTTTTTTATTTCAGCATAGTTATATATTTCGCCATTAAAAGTTATATGCAAACTGCCAAAGGTTTGTGGCTGGCTGCCCCCCTCCGATAGATCTATGATACTTAAGCGGCGGTGACCCAGGCCAACCCCTGCATGTTCATTATTATAGATCCCGTATCCTTCACCATCAGGCCCCCGGTGAGCTATTATCCTGTTCATTTTTTCTAAAATGACCTTATCCGTTTTTTTATTAAAATCTACAAAGCCAGAGATACCACACATGATTACTTATGATTGATTTGATGAATGATTATGATTATTTATTTAATGCCTCGTTATAAATACTTCGCAATCCTGCCATATGATGCTGTAATGTGAAATTTTCAACAACCCGTTTCTTCGACGTTTCACCCATTTTATCCAGTAATGATTTGTCTGAGATCAATTTTTTTATTTTATCTGCAAAATCATCAACGTTATTTAAATCAAAATAAATAGCCACATCAGAACACTGCTCTTTAAAAGAAGGTATGTCACTAACCAGCAAAGGCATCCGCATGGCCATAGCTTCCAGCACACTCAGCGAAAACCCCTCAAATACCGAAGCCATTACATACAGGTCATATTCGTTGATCAGGTGCTGCATACTGCTTACATCTCCTTTTAAAACTATTTTCGCACCGGTTTGTTGTATCAATGCTTCCAGTTCTTTTCTTTGCGGCCCTTCACCGAATATATGCAACTCAATATTTTCATCCTTTAGTTTTGCAAAAGCACGGATTAAATATTCATGATTTTTAGGGTAACGTAATGTGCCGGTGGTAAACACTTTAAAAACCTCCTGCGGTTGAGGTTTAATTTTTTGATCACTGCTGAACACATTGATATCTACAAAGGTATATAGTCTGTAAGCCTTATAAGGTTTAATTTTTAAAAAATCAAAATACTGCTTTAAAGCACCATCAGATACTACAACAATGATATTATTACGCAACTGGTAAGAAAACCTGTCTAAAAAACGGATGACCCATTTTTTATAATCGGGTACAAAATTTATATAGGTATGAATAGTGGTTATTAAAGGGGTTTGTTTGGGCGTAGAAAAACGGGCCAGCAAAGTAGGCCAAAACAAATGTGTATGAACCAGATCTACGGCATTCTCTTTAATTATTTTACGAAGCTCAAAAAATTTGAAAGGCAAAAAATATACTGATCTCAATTTCAGGCAATAGATTTTGGTACAATCAATCTTTCCTTCAAATTTATTTTCATCAGATAAGTACACTACAATATTATCATATTCCTTTAACTCATGCAAAACAGAAACCAACATGGTTTCTGCTCCGCCCCTGCCCAGGTTATTGATAATATGAAGGATAGTTTTTCGTTGATTCATTTTTTAATAGGGTTAACAGGGTATTAGATGAAGGTCAATTAATTCAGTATTGGCACAAAAAACTGCTTTGCTGATAGGCTGGTTATGGCACAATATGGAATAATTCATTTCTATTATAAAATCATATAGTTCTTCCGGTTTATCCCCTTTGGCAATAATGGGCTCAGGGTGTATGGCCAATATGCAAAACGGTTTAAATTTTTTAAAAGTATTTACAGCACCTTTTATAGCATCAAACTCTGCTCCTTCAACATCAATTTTTACAAAATTTACCTGTTGCAATTGTTGTTCAATAACAAAAGCATCAATAGTTGTCACATCAATATCAATACCATGCAATGGCCTGTCTTCTTTATAGTTTACCAGGCTGTTGCTGTTGTCTGCCTGGCCATCTGAGATAAAGAAAACGGTTTTACCCACTTCTCCGCCAACTGCCTTTTGATACGTTGTAATATTGTTCTCTGCTTTATTGATGGCAATTGTTTTTCTTAATAACCGGTTGGTAGTGGGCGAAGGTTCAAAAGCAAACACTTTGCCGGCCGCACCTGTTGCCTGCGATGCAATCACTGCAAACAAACCAATATGTGCCCCAAAATCCAGTAATACATCACCGTTTTTTGAATGCGCAAATAAAAATTCAAAATTTTCAGCCTCATAATTATCCGGGAAATATTTGTAGTACCGTGTTGGCAGGCGCAATGTATGGCCACTGATGGTTCGTTTAATACCCCGGCTAAATGTGGCTACGTCTAATAGTTTGTATAAAAATTCTTTCATTAAGGTAAAAGGGTTAAAAAATAAATTAATGTTTACTGAAAATAAAATGCATTTGTTTTCGTGTAAAAAATAAAGTTAATATTAAAACTATTAAATACGTGCAAAAAACTGAAATAGCCCCGCCCATCGAACTCATGTTTTTTATAAAAAAATAATTTGACATAATGCTGATGACCGAAAAAGTTAATGATAACAGGATGATGCGGCGCTTTTGTTTATAGTATAATAAAAAAGAAAAAAACAGGTAGGCAATTGTCCAGAAATAATAACCAATACAAAGGAGGTAGTAATAGTGCATGCCAGGCAGATAATTTTTATTAATGACAAATGTATAAGCCAATGGTACCAGGATGAGTAATACGATCAGTCCTGCCGTCATAATGCCGATATACACTAAAAATAATTTTCGGATAGACTGGTATTGAATAACAGGCTCCGACAGCATTTTGTAAATACGGGGAAGAATATGTTGCAGCAGCGCAGAGCAAAGGGTGATAATGATGGAGGCAAATATACAGGCAATGCCATATACCCCTACTTCGGCATTATTATCATTGGTGAATTTTGAAAGAAAAAAACTGTCGGAATAGTTCATACAAAATACACTGAACTGCATGATGATGATTGGTAGACTGAAGATCAGTTCTTCCTTAATATACTTAACCTGTATCTGGCCCGATAAATATCCTTTACTTTTAAAATAATAAAAAGCAAAAAAGCCAAATAATAAGTAAGAGATCAGAATGCCTGCCACCCTGCCCTGCCAGTTCATTTTATACACACTGATCAATACCACAGCCAGGATGATTTCAATAAAGAGCCTCCCCAGTACCACTTTCATATACAGCCCGGGTTTTTCTTCATTACGAATGAGATTGTTTACATGCTGGTTTATAAATGAAAGAAAAGTAGTGAATGGTATCAGCCAGATAAACCCGATCGGGAATTTATATTGTGTGGTGAAAAAATTACCCAGTAAATAAAAAACACATAAGGACAGCAGGAAAACAATTACCGGTAACAGCAGGCTGCTGACAAAATAATTGCTGAACTCTTTTTTGCTGAGTTTAAAATAATCGGTGCTGGCACTTTGCAAAACACCCATGGATATAAATGGAATCAAAAACACCAGTGAGCTGCTGAAAAGATTGAGCAGCCCCATATCATTTTTAGTAAGCACATTGGTAAAATAGGGTAACAGTAAAAAAGCTACACTCTTTCCAAAAAAATTGGTAAATGTGTACAGGCCTAGCGATTTTGCCGCAGGATTGTTTTTATATTGTAACAGCCTTGTAAACATGTGTTATTGCTTTATGCCTTTTACCACAGCCGCCCGGTAATTTTCGTAGTGTATATAACCACCCCATACAGCGGTCATTCCATATTTTTTAAACCAGTTTACTACAGTGCTTATTTTCTGTGGCTGATCATATTGTGGCGAAAACATATCAAAGGTATCCAGTACACATAATTCTTTTAACTGATCATACGGAAGGCCCGGAGGCAAAGTACCATCAATATCGCAAATGGGTAAAAAACGGTTAACAAACCGGCCTATACCCATCTTTGAAAAAAAACGGTAGGTTCTTATTAACCAATCCATATTAGCATCAATTTTTTTATATAGTTTTTCATGCGTCATTTTTTTGGTTAAAGGCCTGAAAAAATATTTAGCATGAATTTTAGTCCACCAGCCACTGATGGGATAAAAATCAACTAACACCTCGGTTCCCGGTTTGGCCATTTCAATTAATGATTTTACCGATCTTTCCACATCAGGTGTGTGTTGCAATACGCCAAGGCACAAAACCTTGTCAAATTGATTTTTGGCAAACGGCATTTCATAAATACTGGCCTGGTAAAGATGCAGTCTTGGGTTGGTTCCATTATTTTTATAGTTGGCTTCTACAGCATTGGAATAATCAACACTGTAGAGTTCGGCCCTGGTATGATCCAAAATGATTTGCGAAAACCTGCCGGCGCCTGATCCCACTTCCAGCACATTTTTACCGCTAAGGTCTTCCTTATCCCAGTTTGTTTCGGCAAAAAAACGAACCCTGGAGATGTCCAGCTTGCTTTCCTTATCTACCTGTGTGCCTGCAAATTTGTTCCACTGGTAACCAAAATTTTCGGTGTAGTTATCATCCTTTACAATACGGTAAGCGCCATTTAATAAAGGAAAAATAACGGACTGATCATGCATCAAACCCTGTGGGGTTGGTTGTAAAGGAGATTGATTGTAAGGATCTACAAGCGCAATGGCATTGCTCATATCAGGGTTTTGGTTTTAAATATAGTTAGGGTTAATTAACCAAAATTAAAGCTGTACTTCATTTTCAATACTGATTCACCGGGTAAATTGTTTTTGCGCTGTTTAATATTTGCTTTATTCACATAATTGCTGCACTTAACTAAACTGCCCGAATACCTGTATCCGGCTGCGCAAAACTACAGTTAAAAACGCTTACTGATGGCTTTTTATTGCTTGGTGCGGCTTTAATAATAGTTCAATTTTTATATGACCAATAAATTACATTGTACATATTTAATTTTTACAAAAAAACACTTTTTTTAAATAAGATCTTTAAAAACAGAAATACCACAAATAGTTTACAAAACAAGTAAGAAACAGTTACTTTGAGGCAGTCGTAAAAACTATTGTTTATATTGCAGCGGCTATTTAAAAAATATTTCTTCCCTAATTACCAGCAAAACTGCCAATGCAGCATATAACCATCATTGATTATCTTTTATTGCCGGTTTACCTGTATTTTTTTTATATCCTGGTAAAGCGTAAATCTTTAAAATTTGACGATGTAGAATTGAGAAAAATATTTCTCATTGCATTTGCTCTGCGCATGTTTGGTTCATTTGCCTATTCCATGATGGTACAATATTATTATGGTTATGGCGATTCCTTTACCTATTATGTTGGCAGTAATTTTTTAAGTGACCAGTTGCTGCAGGATGCCGGTAATATTAAATACTTTTTTCAATCGGCCGATGAAGTAAAAAAATGGTACGATTTTGAAGTAGGTGATACCAATTATGCCGGGTATTTTGGAGTAACGTCCAATCTTTTTGTAATGAAAATATCAGCCATTGTTTCTTTCCTCGCTTTCAATAAATTCCTCATCATTTCCCTTGTCTTCGGCTTTTTCTCTTTTGCCGGCCAATGGAAGATGTTCCGGGTATTTAATGATATCAACAAAGGGCAAAATCAAAAATTAATGGCATGGGCTGTACTGTACACGCCTTCTATCTGGTTTTGGGGCAGCGGCCTCATGAAAGAATCCATTTGCCTGGGAGGGTTGGGTTTTATAGTTCACATTTTATATAAAACTTTTATAAAAAAGAAATTTTCATTAAAAGACCTCGTCATTTTAATTATACTGGTTTACCTGGTTGGAAGTATTAAAAGCTATATCATTATTATCCTCGTGGTTAGCTTGTCTACCATTGTTTTTTTCAACCTCATTTCTACCTTTAAGAATATTGTTATCAAGGGTTTTATAGTTTTGGTTTTTATATTTACAAGCAGCGTAATTGCTTATGTTTCTAATTTCGGAGAACAACTTCAAACTCTTGCAGAGGAATCCAAGGCCCAGGTAGATACCTACCAGAAAAATTACGAAGCCACTGAGGATGAAGGCAAAGGAACTTTAGCTGTAAAAGAAATTGATGCCAGTGTTGGAGGAATGATATTGCACAGCCCGGCAGCTATTTTCACCTGCCTGTACAGGCCATTTATATGGGAAAGCAGGGGAAAGTTAATTATTTTGTTTACTTCACTGGAATCAATGTTACTTTTATTTTCTACTTTATATCTCGTTTATAAAATGAAGTTCTTTGGTTTTTTTAAAGCCGTATTCAGCAATCAGTACATATTATTCTCCTTTGTTCTGTCATTACTTTTCGCTTTGATCATTGGTTTTACAACTTATAATTTCGGAACCATGGTGCGTTATAAGATTATGCTGCTTCCTTTTTATTATTTTATGTTGGTGCAGATCTATACTATTTATAAAGACAAGTCGGTTGCTTTGCAGTAGTTTCTGATTATACCAATTGACATTAAAATTGCCCCTTGCATTGTCATTTCTACGATAGGATAAATCTGTTCAACTGCTAACCATGCCTCAGCAGATTCCTCTCTACGTTTGGAATACAGGAAATTTTTGTTCAGAACAGGCATTGCTCATAAAATGCAACCGTTGCGGCGGCATTTTTTTTCCAGGAGAATAATTTCAATCTTTCTTTTCCCGCTTCTGCTAAAGTTTTGGCGATGTTGTTATCCCCGTAAAATTTTATTATTTCTGCTGCTATATCAGCCGGGTCAAACGGGTTAAAGTAAAGTGCTGCATCACCCGCAATTTCAGGTAAGGATGTAATATTTGAACAAAGCAATGGTATATTATAATAAAAGGCTTCAATAACCCCCAGGCCAAAGCCTTCAGACAGGGATGGAAAAATAAATGCATCAGCATTTTCAAAATATTTATCTACACAGGCCTGCGATAGATATCCTGTAAAAATAACCCTTGTTCCGTTAGCATTTATATCGTGTATAACATCAAGGTCTGCAGGCTTTAAATATTTCTCGCTGCCGATGATAGCCAGTTTTTTATTCCCTGGAATAGCAGGCAGTGCATATTTAAAAGCCAGCAGCAGGTTGGAAATATTTTTATGCTTACGATGTGTGCCTACATATAACAGGTAATTACCACTGGCAGCCAGGTCTTCTGTACAGGTTTCATCAGCCGATTCAATCTCATGTACAAGGTGTTCCCATCCGCCGTGCCATACCGGGTGTATCTTTTTACTTGTTTCCACATTCAGATGATAAGCTTTTATCAATTCATTTTTGGTAGATTCAGAAACAGTGATGATTGCCCTGGTGTTTCGCAATGCAGCCCTGATAACCCAATCCATATAAACGGGAGCCAGGTTAAAAGTGAACCTCGGGCTATCAAAATATTTCTTAAACGTAATATCATGCACTGTGCAGATGCCGTTCTTTAAAGCAAAGGGATAATTGCTGGAAGTTATATGTATAAGGTCAAAATCATTTTTATGCTTACGTAAAAACCAAAGCATATCCCAATCTCTGCGGGGGCCTATGGAAGCAATATTGGCTTCAATTACTTTTATGTTTGGGTTGATAAAAAGATCGGTAAGTGCCTTTCGTTTTAATCCTTTGTTTATAACAACGCTGTATTCAAATTTATCAAAACTCTGGGGTGGCAGGTATTTAATTAAATTAATGATATAGTGTGATAACCCATCTATTTGTGAAGTAACCGTTGACGCATCGATCAGAATTCTTTTTTTCATTGCCCTTTTCTCTTTTGGTTTTAACTGATCTGCTCTTCTTCCAACATCACTTTCAAATAGTTTAATGATGGTTTGTGAGCCAGGTTTATCGGGCATAAATAATAACGGCATGGTTGATATAATTCTGATGCGGTATAAATTTTAAATAAAGAAGCAAATTCATTACGAACAAAAAAAGCATTATTGCCGGGTATATTGCAACAAACAAGGGTATAGTTATGCGCTGCAAACAGGTCCACATAGCTCTGCAATGTACAGCCCTGGTAATCCGTTCCATCCCACACATGTGTTTTATTATATTTTATCTTAAGTTCCAGCGGGGGACGGAATTTAGCATTGTATTCTACACAAACCACTTTGGGCATAAAGGAATGTTTAAGTAATTCTTCCATTATATAATAATCATTGCCGTCAATATCCAGTGAAAAGAAATCCAGTTCCTTTGATCCGAAAAAATTATCAGCCTGATTAAAAATGTCAATAATGTTTTCCCTGTCAATAAAAGAATTTACAACGGATAGTTTATTTTTAAAACTGGTGCCGTTAAGGTCTTTTGCAATTATTTTACAATATGCATCACTTCCTTCAACCCAGGTTCCTTTCCAACCTTTTAATAAAAGGAAGGTTGTATTACATTCAATCCCGGTCTGTATACCTATTTCCAAAAATCTTTTGCTGTTGGGTATCCGGTTAAAAATTTCCTCAATAATACCATCTTCATCGGTTTGCGAATAAATTTTATGTCCGTATAATGCCAAACTACCCGGGTAATTTAAAGCTATGGCATCCTTCACCCTGTTATATTCTGTTTCCTGCTGAATACTTTGCACTTTCAGCAGGTCAAAAGTGCCTAAAACCCTTTGAATATTAGTAGCCTGTTTTTTAAAAAAAGATTTTATCATGAATTCAGTTTAATTATTTCAGAAACTACAAAAAATAAAATAGTACCTGGCTATTGCTGTTACCGGTTAATATTTAAAAATACTGTCAGCCTGAGCTTGTCGAAGGCGGGTTATTCATAAAACATACCGGCTTCGACAAGCTCAGCCTGACATTCCTTAATTTAATGCGATTGTCTCTCCTTCGTAAAAATTAGCGCAAAAATAAGTTTTTATAAGACTCCGTCATCTTTTGACTTGAAAAATGGTTTAAGGCATAATCAAAAGCGTTTTGAGCATGCAAATTTCTTAAGTCAGTATTTACCAGGTATTGCTTTAAAGCTTTAGCAAGCGCCGGTTCATTTTGTGCCGGTACCAATATACCGGTTATATTATCTGTGATCATATTATTAATGCCATTTACATCAGATGCAACAATGGGTAATTTACACGCCATCGCCTGCATAATGGCTGTGCTCATAGTTTCCCCCAGAGAAGCATGTACATATATATCCAGGCTTTGCAAAAAAACAACCAGTTCTTTTTCCGGTATCATCCCTGTAAATTCAACCTCATTAGTAAGGCCAATTTCTTCGGTATATTTTACCAGTTCTGCCTTAAAATCACCATCCCCTGCAATTCTCAATTTCATATTAAATGCCAAACTGGTATACTCTTTTTTTAATAAAGCAAATGCTTTTAATAATGTGATATGATCTTTTATCCTCACCAGCCTGCTCTGCATACCAATCACGATATTTTTGCCTGTTGCTTTATTACCGGGTTTATATATTTCCAGGTTAATGCCATTTGAGATAACACTTACTTTTCTTTTCCGGTATAACCAGCCCATTTTTTTTTGAATCTGATCTTTAAATGCTGTAGTTAAGCAAACAATATCATGAGCAAAAAACATAGCCCCGGTCAATGATATCCACTGGGCTTTTGTTTTTAAATGATTAGCCTGTGTTTCCCGGATAACGACCTTACATTTTTTATTGGCAAGAAGGGCTGCAATCTTTGCAGGCAATATATAAGCGCTGCCATGTAAAAATATAATATCAGGATCGCTTTTCCGGATCAAATGATGAATGCGTATATAATACGGAATATCCAGTCCCACCTTTTTTTTTGCAAAATTCCAGGCGATATTTTTTTCAGCACATTCTTCAATGAATTCATGCCGCACTTCTTCAATGCCATAAAATAAAGCTTCGTACTCAAATTCTTTTCGGGCATCGGCATTAACCATGGCAAAAAATATATTACCATGACCTCCCAGACCTGAATATAAAACATGCAGTATTTTCATTTTTTTTTGCAGCAATGAATTTTTGAAAATTAAACCGGTTTTTTACAACTGGCTTCTACACCGTTACCACCATAAGTACAGGAAATATCAACAGCGCCCAGTTTTTTTAAAATATTAATGATCTGCTTTCGGCTCCGCAAATGTTTGTACCAGTCGGTTAATCCATCATGGGTATCCAGCAAAGCCCATTCTTCCTGCTGTTGGTCGTTTAATTGAGGGAAGGCTCTGTAATATGTTGCAACAGGCGACACCCTGTTTAACAGCATGGTTAAAAATCTGCTGCCTGAAACTTTTTTATGCAGCGGCAAATATTTTTTTACCAATTTTTTAGTATAGGGTATGGTATAAGCAGATGATTTTTTTCTGAGGAACCACCTGTATACTGAAGCCAAACGAAAAAAACTTGACCTGGTAAAATTGTAATGATCAATGACCAGCGAGCCTCCTTTTTTAACCAGTTTGTATAAACTTTCAATAGTTTGTTCGGGACTTGGTGTATGTTGTATTACGCCAAGGCAAACCACTACATCAAAGGTCTCATCAGGGTAAGGCATATCATTAATATCGGCCTGTATCACCATGTGATTATCGGATAACGGAAAATTATCTATATTCACTTCTACTGCAGAACTAAGGTCAGATGACACCAAACTTGCTCCTTTTTTTAATAAGATCTCGGTAAACCTGCCGGCACCGCAACCGGCTTCCAGAACAAGTTTACCCTGCAGGTTATCTTTCAAATCTCCAAGGCAACGGTTTAAGCGGTTTTCAGATATGGGAGAACCCGAATAAGAATCTAATTGCGTTTTTTTATATTGCTTCCATTGCTCGCCAAAAAGTGATGCATAAGAACCTTCATTTACAAAACGTGGAATATCAGCAATAACCTCAACGATCTTGTCTTCACATATAAATTTTCCGGCTTCTTTTATATATGGTTTATTATATTTTCTATTATAAAATGATGGAAACATGGTCTTATATTAATTGAAATTCTTTGTAAATTTTTGCAAATGTAAGCGTTTATTAAACTACCCGGCGGCAATAAGTACCTGTTCATATATCCCAAGCAGGTTCTTTATATATATCTCTCTTCTTACTGTTTTTTCTGCATATGCTTTTGCTTTAACTGCCATCTCATTAATATCAATGCTGTTTTGCAAAACGGCTATTAATTGCTGTGCTGTTTTTTCTGCATCATCCAGTTCAAAATAGTTGGCATTGTCTTTTACAATACTTGTTAACGGCGCAATATCAGAAAGCATTAACGGTACCCCTGCAGCCATGGCTTCAAAGACAGATAAGGGAAAACCCTCAAACTTTGAAGACATGATAAACAGATCATAGCTGGTAATGATATCTTTCAGGTTCCCTGTATGCCCCATCATCCTTATTTTTAATCCAACTTCTTTTATAACCTTTTCATAAGGTCCTTTATTTCCGCTGCCGAATATATCTAATGAAATGGAATGATTTTTCAAATGACTGAATACTTCCAGTAAGTATTCAAAATTTTTTAATGTCTTTAAAGTGCCTATTGCTATAAGTTTTAATTCCCGACGTGGCTGTTGCTCTTTACTTTTTTGAAGTTCAAAAAAAACATCCGGAACAAAATTATTTAACACAAATCCCTTTCCTTTAAAAGAAACAGTTTTTAAAAAATCTTCTTTTGTAAAGTCTGATAAAAAAATAAGGTTAGTATTTTTATGCATTAAGTAAAAATATTTTTCTACCCATAACTTGATTTTCGAAGTCTCATTATCCATGGAATAAGTAGTATGCATGGTATGCACGTGAGCTATGTTTTGGGGACAGGCTATATGTACGTAAATGCTTGCCGGATTTAAATGGCTGTGTACAATATCTATTTTATTATCTTGAATGATCTTCCTAAGCTGGTTTAACAAACTGAATATATCTGCACCTCCTTTATAATCTAAAAAATGCACCTGTACTTCCTTATCAAGGTTATCCAGCAAATAAGAAGGGCCCATGAAATAGGCCAGATGATTTTCGGTGTGCATACTTAAACCACGGGCCGAAAGTGAGTTTGCAAGCAGAACCTCTGCGCCACCGGGAAGCATGGAAGTAATTACATGAAGTACTTTTTTCTTCATTATTTATTTAGTTAAAACAATTAACGAAAAGCCTCCAAATGCTTTAACTGCAAAACCGGGTTTTATTTTATAAAAAAACCGCCGCATCAGCTGTATTATTGTACCAAAAAAACCAAGCCTTTTATTATTTACTTCAAAAGCTGCAGGCGTATAAAACCAGTCAACAATTTCCTGCCCGCTATCAGTTAATGTTGCCAGTGCAGTGTCCTTCATAAAATAATGAATGTGCCCCACATTCTTACGGGCTCCAATGGGATAATTGGTAAGAATGGAAAAGGCAGACATATCCAGCGGGATGTGGTAGATCTTATAAGTAGCTTTTTTACCGGCTTCTTTTATGAAACGCAAATAGTCATCCACATGCTCAAACACATCAATCATCAGTAACAGATTGTAATGATTATTCGTCTGCAAAAGATCTTCCTGAAAAAAATGCAGCCTTTCCTTTTCTCTTGTCTGAGTCAGCTTAAAAGCATCGGGGGCAATTTCAAAGCCCGAAAATTCAATACTCTTATCAGCCATTCGCAGATGCAGTTGATTAAGTATCTCACCGGCACCACAACCTATTTCAACAACCGATTTCGGTTGCAGGTTGTTACGTTCCATCAGCTTTAGTATCTGGGTGGCTTTCCATGTGGAATCTTCTACATGCCAGGTTGGATTGGTATGCAGGTAACCACTGTTATCAGCTTTGTAATCGTTATTTGTTTTTCCCATCATACGGGTTTATTTATAAACTTTACATTTCATTAATTATAGCTGCTAATTTTTTAGCCTGGTTTTCCCGGCTGAAAGAATTGATGTATTCCAGATCAGG
>JAYVEQ010000054.1:0-28223 GCA_043748745.1 Chitinophagaceae bacterium
CCCCATCAATTTTTCGGTGCTAAGAACATTTAAAGTAAAGGTATACTCGCCACGAATAGGGGCCAAGCTGCTTTTAAAAGTAGAGAATGCAACCAATGGCGGTATAAGTTTTGAAAAAGAAGTAACCACTACCACAGCAAATGCATGGGAACAATTGACTTTTGATTTCAGTACTATCAACATTGGAAATTCCTATTCAAAAATTGTGTTAATTTTTGACCTCGGAACCGTTGGCGATGGTTCAGCAAATTTTACTTATTATTTTGATGACATAACACTTAACTAATTTTAAAAAATAAAATTATGCTAACTAATAAAAGATCACTCCTTATTACTTTACTGATATCAATTCTTGGTTTCGGCTCATGTAAAAAGGCAACGTATAACATTGGTGATATAAAAACACCAACCGACCTTGTCCTTACTACGGTTATACAAGGTGTTGATGTTGCTAATCCATTTGGTAATGGCACCGGCAAGGTTGATATTACTGTAAAAGCTACTAATGCGTTAACGTATAAGATAGATTTTGGGGATGGTACTGCACCACAATTGGTTCCTACAGGTGTAATCCAATATCGGTATGGTAACCCCGGTACAAATACTTATACCATTACTGTAAATGCAATTGGCACAGCAGGTGTTATGTCAACTATAAGTAAGCAGGTTAAAGTGTTTGTAAACTTTGTTATACCTTCTGCCATTTTACAAAACCTTACAAATGGTTCTTCTAAAGTGTGGCAAACAGATCATGACGCTCCCGGCCATTTTGGGGTTGGACCAAATTTTGAATTTTCTCCTATCTGGTATTCCGCTTCTCCAAATTCAAGAGAAGCCTGTGCATACGACGATGATATAACTTTTACAAAAGATGCCAATGACAATGTAAAAATGTCGATAGATAATAAGGGAGCTTCTTTCTCTATTGGTGCAGCAACAGCATTTTATGGTTTTGCAGGAGGTGATGGTTGTTATTCGATTAGTACCGGAGGCATCAGATCACTCATATTTATGGATGCAACTTCTGCTTCAACTCCGGCACAATCAACCAGGATCCAATTTGTTGTTCCGGGTAATGGAATTATTAATTTTGGAACAGGGGGAAACACCTATGAAATTTTATCCATAACAGCTACCCAGATTCATATTCGTAATATCGGTATTGATGGTAATTCATGGTATCAAAAATTAATTAAGAAATAATGAATATCATAAAAAAATCAGTCATATTGGTCTTCCTGTTTTTTATTTTAAGCAGCTGTAAAAAAGGAGATTCAAATAGCGGCACTGCACAAATTGCTCCTTCCAACCTTGTAGTTACTGCAAACGTAAGTACAGATGGAAGCGGTATGGTGGCATTTTCTGCAACAGCTGTTAATGCGGCTACATATATTTATGAATTTGGTAATGGCGTAATATCAACAGTGCCTTCTGGCAGTACAAACTACCAGTATACAACTGTTGGTAATATTACTTATACCGTTACAGTAACTGCTAAAAGCAGTGCTGGTCTTACGATCAGTAAATCGGTTCAGGTTACAGTAAATGTTGTTGGCGGATCAGGAACACTTTTCTGGGCTGAAGAGTTTAATACAGATGGTGCACCCGATCCTGCAAAATGGGGATATGATATTGGCACAGGCGGCAGTGGCTGGGGAAATAATGAATTGGAATATTATACCGCCAGGCCCGAGAATGCTCTTGTGCAGGGAGGTGTTTTAAAAATAAATGCCATAAAGGAAAATTACAGTGGCAGTGCATATACATCTGCAAGATTACTCTCCAAAAATAAATTTTCATTTATGTATGGAAGGGTTGACATAAGAGCAAAATTACCTGCAGGTGTTGGTACCTGGCCTGCCATCTGGATGCTGGGTAATAATATCGGTTCAGTAGGATGGCCTGGCTGCGGCGAGATGGATATCATGGAGCATCGCGGAAGTGAATTGAATAAGATATTCGGTACACTGCACTACCCGGGCCGTTCGGGAGGTAATGCCGATGGCAGCACAAAAATAATTACTAATGCCACTACCGAATTTCATATTTATACCCTGGATTGGTCTGCTGCTGCAATTAAGATATCAGTTGATGGCCAGTTATTTCATACGGTCATCAATTCAAACAGTATTCCCTTTAACCAGGATTTCTTTTTCATTTTAAATGTTGCCATGGGGGGAACTTTCGGTGGTCCGGTTGATCCGGCATTTACCAATGCAACTATGGAAGTGGATTATGTAAGAATATATAAATAAGTTTATTTTTTCTCAGCGTTAGTTTTTATAATAGCAATCAAAATTAAGCGGAACGTATTCACTTGTCTAAGTTTATGCTTCCGCTTTTTTATTCTTTTTCCTGATCTTTTAAAATTTATTTCTATGAAATACAGATCTGTTTATGTGTTAAAGTATATTATTGCCTGTTCCGGTTTATGCATACATTTTTCTTCACTGGCACAAAAATTAAATCACCCGGATTCAGTGGAGAGCAGGATAAATGTTTTGCTGCAAAAAATGACATTGGAAGAAAAAATTGGGCAGATGAATCAGTATAATGGATTTTGGGAAGTTACCGGTCCGGCTCCAAAAGATGGCGATGCAAAATGGAAATATGATCACCTGCGAAAAGGAATGGTGGGTGCTGTATTAAATGTAAAGGGGACTGAAAATGTCAGAAAATTACAGGAGATAGCCGTAAAGGAAACAAGGCTTGGTATTCCATTATTATTTGGTTATGATGTTATTCATGGGCACAAAACACTTTTCCCGGTTCCTTTGGGTGAGGCCGCCAGCTGGGATTTGACAGCTATTGAAAAATCCGCAAGAATCGCAGCCATTGAAGCTTCTGCAGTGGGTATAAACTGGACATTCGCACCAATGGTTGACATAACAAGAGATGCCCGCTGGGGTAGGGTTGTGGAAGGTGCAGGTGAAGATCCATACCTCGGATCAAAGATCGGCGTGGCAAGAATCAAAGGTTTCCAGGGCGATGACCTGTCAGCAAATAATACGATTGCTGCAACAGCCAAACATTTTGCAGGTTACGGATTTGCTGAAGCCGGTCGTGATTATAATACCGTTGATATTGGTACATCTACTTTATACAATATTATTTTACCTCCCTTTAAAGCCGCTGTTGATAATAATGTACAAACAGTAATGAATTCATTTAATGTTGTAAATGGTATTCCGTCAACAGCCAATAAATTTTTACAACGGGATATTTTAAAAGATAAATGGAATTTTAAAGGATTTGTTGTGTCTGACTGGGGATCGGGAATGGAAATGATTGCCCATGGTTTTGTAAAAGATTTAAAACAGGTTGCAGAACTTTCTGCTAATGCGGGCAGCGATATGGATATGGAATCATACGCTTATGTAGCACATTTAAAAGAACTGGTGGAAACACGTAAAGTGGATATGAACATTATTGATGATGCCGTGAAAAGAATATTAAGGGTAAAGTTTGCATTGGGATTATTTGATGATCCCTACCGCTATTGCGATGCTAAACGAGAAAAGGAATTGATTTATCATCCCGATCATTTGGCAGCAGCTTTAGATATGGCTAAAAAATCAATGGTATTGCTGAAAAATCAAGATCAACTTTTACCATTAAAAAAAAGCCAACAGAAAATTGCTGTTATAGGTGCATTGGCTGATGATAAGAATAGCCCCCTGGGCAGTTGGCGTATTGGTTCTGATGACAGCAGCGCTGTTTCTGTTTTAGAAGGACTTAAAAAATATACCGGCAATTTTAAATATGCAAAAGCAGCCGATGTGGCTATTGGCAAAACTGATTTCATAAATGAAGTAAAAATTAATGAAATAGATAAAAGTGGATTTAAACAAGCCATCCAATTGGCAAGATCATCGACGGTTGTTATTATGGTATTGGGCGAAAATGGTTTTCAAACCGGCGAGGGGAGAAGCCGTACAAAGCTTGATCTGCCCGGTGTTCAACAGCAATTGCTTGAAGAGGTTTACAAGGTGAATAAAAACATTATTCTGGTATTAATGAATGGAAGGCCATTGGCAATAACCTGGGCTGCAGAACATATTCCGGCAATACTTGAAGTATGGCAACCCGGTTCTCAATGCGGTAATGCCATTGCACAGGTTTTATTTGGTGATTATGATCCATCCGGTAAATTACCCATGACCTTTCCCAGGAGTGTAGGGCAGGTTCCTATATACTATAATTATTTTAGTACCGGCAGACCTGGCCCTAAGAATGAAGTTTTCTGGTCGCATTATACCGATGAATCAAATAAGCCATTATATCCTTTTGGTTACGGTTTAAGTTATACCCGGTTTGAATACAGCAACCTGAAGATCGATGATGCAGATCAGGCACAAATAAAAGTAACCGCAACCATAAAAAATACCGGGAACTATGCAGGAGAAGAAGTAGCCCAGCTTTACATAAGAGACATAGTGGCTAGCACAGTAAGGCCCGTTAAGGAACTGAAGGGCTTCAGCAAATTTAAACTTGAACCCGGCGAGTCAAAAGAAATTAAATTTATTTTAACTGATGCTGAACTGGGTTTTTATAATAACACCGGCGAATTTATTGTTGAACCCGGCGACTTTGATGTAATGATTGGCACAAATTCGCAACAGGGTTTGTCGGGAAAGTTTACAAGAAAATGATTAGTTTTTCCAAAGCATATTTTCAGATCATGAAGACGGTGGAATGATGGGCCGGTTCCTTGTTCAGTAATTGCCGGAGTTTTGTGATGATTCTGTAATTTTATCGCATGAAGCAATTGCTGATGGTTGGATTGATATTTGTTTTTGCTGCCTGCTCAGGTAACAATAAGAACAGCACATTATAATTCCACCCGATATTAAATTGGTAAATGCTGACCCCCAATTAAAAGATACAGATGAAGGATGGCGCTATAAAGGTTAGCCCTTTTCCGTTTATATGATCCAGGTTGAAAAGGATGGCTGGATAGTTTATCAATTACCCATCATTACCGGAAAAGAGAACGGGATGGCCAAAGGTTGGTACAACACAGGTGAAAAATTAATGGAACGATATTTTGTTGAAGGTAAAAAAGAAGGAATATTTAAACAATGGTGGCCCAATGGTAACCTGCGTTATTTGTTTAATTATAAAAATGATCTGTTTGACGGAACGCAAACAGTTTTTTTTCCGGATGCTAAAAAAAGGGAACTGAGTAATTACCGGATGGATAAGGAAGAAGGTTTACAAAGTACCTGGAATGAGGAAGGGCAGCTCATCTCAAACTATTAAGGATAAAAAACTTTATGGTGTCATCTCGGTTAAAAGCTGCATTCCGCCAACACACCGGTAAAATAATTACTGGCTTCGTGGTGCTGGTATTATCTACTGGTTGTTATAACCAAAAGGAAGCACTTCCGTTTTACAACAAGGCAGATTTTACGGCAGAATGGATCAGTAAAAATGATTCAGCTTATAAACATATACATACCATTGATACATTCGCCATGTATAACCAGCTTGGTAAACTGATCACCAAAGATTCGCTGTATAGTTATATTTATGTAGCTAACTTTTTCTTCACCATTTGCCCTGCAATTTGTCCAAAAATGGTGAGCAACCTGCAGATACTGCAGGATACTTTTGCAGGTAACAAACAGGTAAAACCGGTTTCCTTTTCAGTAATGCCCTGGGTGGATTCTGTTGCCAGGCTTAATGAATACGGCGAAGCTCATCATATAGATCCGGCCAAATGGTATTTACTTACAGGTAACACGGAAAGGATCTATACCTTAGGCAGGCAATCCTATTTTGCTGAAAAAAGACTGGGCATAAAAAAAGACTCATCAGAATTTTTACACACAGAAACAATGCTAATGATTGATAAACAGGCAAGGATCAGGGGTATTTATAATGCTACGGGAAAAAACATGTTCAGCGGATAACAGCAGATATCGGAACATTTTAAAAGAATGATCCGGGTTTACGATCACAAAATGTCGCAGCGGAACAATTTATTTCAGCCTCCATATTAATCGGGAAAAATAAAAATCTTACCTTCCATAAAAAAATTATTTTATGCGGAAGAGATTTAAATTACAGATCATTTTTATGTTGCTCATTTTCATTGCTGGCAACTGCTTTGCACAAAATGTTCATCCATCCTGGAGCGCACAAAGCAATATTTATGAAGTTAACCTGCGGCAATATTCTCCTTCCGGATCTATAAAGGCTTTTGAAAAACAGCTTGCCCGTTTAAAAAATATGGGCGTTGAAATTCTCTGGTTCATGCCCATCACACCCATCGGAATAGAAGGAAGAAAAATGACAGAATCTGAACTGGGCAGTTACTATGCCGTTAAAAATTATAAAGCTGTGAATGCAGAATTTGGCACCATGGCCGACTGGAAAGCATTGGTAAAACATGCACACAGTATGGGTTTTAAGGTGATCACCGACTGGGTGGCCAATCATTCTGCAGTAGATAATCCCTGGATGAAGAACCATCCGGCATTTTATGTAAAAGATTCTGCCGGTAATACCGTTGCACCATATGATTGGACCGATGTTAGAAAATTAAATTATGCTAATCGGGAATTGCGTGACAGCATGATTGATGCCATGAAGTTCTGGATAAAAGAAACAGGCATTGATGGATTCAGGTGTGATGTTGCAGAAGATGTGCCCGCAGATTTCTGGAAAGAATGTATTACACAATTAAGAAAGATAAAAAATGTTTTTATGCTGGCTGAAGGTGAGAAAGCAGATTTACATGAAGCAGGATTTGATGAAACCTATGCATGGGACATCATGAGGGCAATGGGAAACCTATATACAGGAAAGCATTCATTGCAGCAATTCGATTCTGCGCTGAATCATACAATATCATTATTTCCAAAGAATGCTTACCGTATGTATTTTACCACCAACCATGATGAGAACAGCTGGAATGGAACAGAGTTTGAAAAATATGGTGATGCTTACAAAGCATTTGCTGTGCTTACCCAAACAATGTATCAAAGTATCCCGTTAATTTATAGTGGCCAGGAAATACCCAATAAAAAACGCCTGAAATTTTTTGTAAAAGATCCCATCGCCTGGAACGGTAAATACGCCATGGCAGGTTTTTATAAAACCTTATTAAAATTACGAAAAGCAAATCCGGCTTTGGCTGCAGATGCTGCTTATAAAAGACTGAACAGTTCCGTTAATGATGCTGTGTTTGCTTATCAGCGGGAAAAAGCAGAACATAAGGTCATCGTCATTTTGAATCTTTCTAAACAAACACAAAAGTTCACAATAAAAGATGTAGCGGTTAAGGGCATGCCCTTAAATGTATTTATGGGAGTTAAGGAAACAGTAAATACAACACATCAATTCAGTATTGAGCCATGGGGGTATATTGTATATGATTACAATTAGTACCATTCACATTTAGCACATCAGCAGTCAACCGGTTAAATTTACAACAGAATATT
The DNA here is from genome assembly GCA_043748745.1 of Chitinophagaceae bacterium. GTDB lineage: Bacteria > Bacteroidota > Bacteroidia > Chitinophagales > Chitinophagaceae > Ferruginibacter. Next base: position 7,449 of record JAYVEQ010000054.1, read on the forward strand.
TTTTTGTTGGATGGTTATTTATTGTACTTTTAGCACTGTGTATTTTTTACACAATTGCTATATTAAAATCAAACGGTTGCTATGTCAGAAATTATCGCATGGGAAAAGCCCCGCCTGAGTTTGTCCAAGATCATCAACATGAGTGTAGGATTTTTTGGGATCCAGTTTGGATGGGATCTGCAGCGGGCAAATATGGGTCCTATCTACGAACACCTGCACGCCAATGCAGATCAGATACCTTTACTTTTTTTAGCAGCACCTTTAACCGGCCTGATTGTACAGCCAATTATCGGTTATATGAGCGACAGGACCTGGCACCCCACTTTAGGCAGAAGACGCCCTTATTTTTTGATCGGTGCTATATTAAGTACAGTTGCATTGGTGTTTATGCCACATAGCAGTGCGCTGTGGATGGCGGCTGGTTTGCTTTGGGTAATGGATGTGTTTGGTAATGTGGCAATGGAACCCTTCAGGGCATTTGTTGCAGATAAATTAAATGAAGAACAAAGAACACAGGGATTTGTAATGCAGAGTCTGATGATTGGACTGGGTGGCAGCATCGCTTCTGCATTGCCCTGGATGATGACGAACTGGATGAATTTTAGTAATACAGCAGCCAGTGGTATTATTCCCGATAATGTAAAATGGAGTTTTTATATCGGGGCCTTCTTTTTTACAGCTGCAGTTTTATATACGGTGCTTACATCAAAAGAATATCCGCCACCGAATCTTGGCTTTAAAGAAAAAGTAAAAGAATCAAACAGGGGTTTTGGCGGAGGTGTTAAAGAGATTTTTGAAGCCATAATACATATGCCCAAAAGAATGAAGATACTTTCATTGGTACAGTTCTTTACATGGCCCGGCTTATTCTTAATGTGGTTTTTTTATAATGCAGCTGTGGCACGCAATATTTTTCATGCCAGCAGCGAAACCGATCCTTTATATGGTCAGGGTACAAATTTCGGCGGACTTACGTTGGCTTTTTATAATGTGGTTACATTTCTTTTTGCATTTATCCTTCCATCCATTGCAAAAAAATTAGGCCGGAAACTGACACACAGTATTTGTTTATTGGCTGGTGCAATTGGTTTGATCAGTGTTGCATTTGTTGAAAATAAATATATGCTGTTTGGCTGCATGATAGGGGTAGGCATAGCCTGGGCAAGCATCCTGTCGATGCCCTATGCTATGCTGAGTGGGGTTTTACCGGAAAACAAGATTGGGGTTTACATGGGTATCTTCAATTTTTTTATTGTTTTACCCGAGATCATAGCATCATTGGGTTTTGGCTGGGTAATGAAAAACCTGCTGCATAACGATCGGTTAGCCGCTGTTCAGATCGGCGGTGTATTAATGATCATTGCTGCACTGTGCTGTTATTTTTTAATAAAAGAAAAAGATTAGTTATGAAGAAGTTGGTGCTGTTTTTATTGTTAACCATTTTGATTTTTACTGCTGCTTTTCCGCAGCCCCAAACTGTTAAATGCTATCCAACCAACTGGTGGGTGGGCATGAAGTGGAATAAAGTGCAGGTGATGGTACATGGCGATGCTATTGCAAATGCAACCGGTGGACTTACCATAAATTATCCCGGTGTAAAGCTTGAAAAAATAAATAAGGTAGAGAATGTGAATTATGTTTTTCTCGACCTCAGTATTTCCTCTTCAGCAAAACCAGGTGTTGTAAAAATAAAAGTGAATAAGGTCACTTCGTCTTTTGATATTCCATTTGAATTAAAACCTCGCCGCTTCGGTAAAGGATTTGATTATGCACAGGGGGTTACTTCAAAAGATTTTATGTACCTGATTATGCCCGACCGTTTCAGTAATGGTGATCCTTCAAACGACAGGGTGCCGGGTATGAAGGACCAGTCGCTGAATCGGGATTCAGTTACCTATCGCCATGGTGGCGACTTAAAGGGAATTCAGGATCATTTGGATTATCTGCGGTCACTTGGTATTACAACACTATGGCTTAATCCGGTTTTGGAAAATAATATGCCTCAACGCACCGAACATGGCTATGCTTTTACCGATCATTATAAAATAGATCCCCGCCTTGGTGGTGAAACGGCTTACCATAATTTAATTGATGCAACCCATGCTAAGGGAATGAAAATAATTCAGGATGCGGTGTATAATCATGTTGGCTTATATCATTTTACCGTGCAGGATATGCCAATGAAAGACTGGCTGAATCAATGGCCGCAGTATACAAACACAACGTATAAAGACCAGGTTTTGTTTGATCCTTATGCCAGTGATATGGAAAAGAAAAAAATGAGTGATGGCTGGTTCACCAGGCAAATGCCCGACATGAATCAAAACAATCCTTATGTGGCAAATTTTTTGATTCAGCATGCATTGTGGACGGTGGAAGAGTTTGGCATTGACGGGTGGAGAATTGATACCTATGCATACAACGATCTGCAATTTATGAACCGTTGTAATAAAGCACTTACCGATGAGTATCCTCAATTAACCATGTTTGGCGAAACCTGGGTACATGGTGTTCCCAATCAATCTTATTTTGTACAGAACAATTATAATATTCCTTATAAAAGTAACCTGCAGGCATCTACAGATTTTCAAACACTATGGGCTGTTACAGATGCCATGACAAAAGATTTTGGATGGGATGACGGCGTGAATAAAATATATACAACCCTGGCACAGGATTTTGTTTATAAAGATCCAACAAGGCAGGTTATCTTTTTGGATAATCATGATATGGCAAGATTTTTTTCTGTGGTAAATGAAGATGTGAGCAGGTACAAATCGGCATTGGGTTGGTTACTAACCTGCAGAGGAATTCCGCAAATATATTATGGTGATGAACTGGCTACAACCGGTACTACAAATCCAAGTGATGGTTATGTACGGCTGGACTTTCCGGGTGGATGGCCTGCTGACAAGGCAAATAAATTTTCAATTGGAGGGCGAACACAAATAGATCAGGAGATCTTTCAGTACCTCGCAACCCTGGCTAACTTTAGAAAAACATCAAGCGCTTTAACTACCGGGAAAATGATGCAATATGTTCCGGAAGATGGGGTATATGTTTATTTCCGGTATGATGATAAACAGACGGTGATGGTGGTTATGAATACCGCAAAAGAAGACAAGAAGATCAGCATTGAAAAATATGGCGAAAGGACAAAGGGCTTTTCAAAAATGAAAAATGTGTTGACCGGAAAACAGGCTGAACTCGTTGATTTTTCTGTAAATGCAAAAACCGATGGGGTATATGAATTGCTCAGGTAATATGCCTTGTCGGGTCAGTTAAATGCTTAAATTTCCATTACAGTCAGGGTGATGAAACGCAGCGAATTAAATTATTTTGTAAAATATTGAATAATGTGTTAAATTTACACATTAAATCGATTGTTGCTTGAAAAAATTCATCCTGTTTGTTGCCCTGTTATCATTAGTAACAGGTGCTTCTGCCCAGCGCTTACTTTCCTGGACCCCGGAATTTCCGGTTGATAATACTACATTAAATATTACGGTTGATTGTAACAAGGGCAACCAGGGTCTGTTGAACTATGAAGGCGGCAATTCAAATAATGTATATGTGCACGTGGGGCTGATAACAAATCTGAGTGCAGGTCCTGCTGACTGGCGATATGTAAAATTCACCTGGGGAACAGCTGATCCCGCTGCCCATGCCACACCGTTAGGCAGTAATAAATATCAATATACAATAACTAATATCAGGTCTTTCTTTAACGTACCGGCAGGGGAGATCATCAAAAAAGTTACCGTCATTTTCAGGAATGCAGGTGGAAGCCTGAAGCAGGTTAATTCAGATGTAAGTGATATGTATATTCCGGTTTATGGCAACACTGAATTTGCTGTCCGTTTAAATCTTCCGCCTTTTGAGCCAAGGTATATTCCCTGGGTGGAACCCATTAATGTAAACGTTGGTGGAAATATAAATATAACCGGTGTTTCATCTGCCAATGCAAGTTTGACATTGAAATTAAATGGTACTGCCATCAATACCGCTCCAAATGCCAATACCATTTCTGCAAATCCAACCATCACCACGGCCTGTACCCAACAGGTAATACTGGAAGGAAATGATGGTTCAGGAATTAAAAAAGATTCATTCAGTTTTTATATTGCACCGGCAACAACAGTGGCTGCGTTACCGGCCGGTGTTCAGGAAGGTATTAATTATGCGGCCAATAATACAGCTGTTACATTGGTACTTTATGCACCGCTTAAAAATAATGTGGTTGTGTTGGGTGATTTTTCCAACTGGACAATGCAATGTACCAACCAGATGAACCGTACTCCCGATGGAAATTATTACTGGATAACACTTACAGGACTTACACCGGGAACAGAATATGGATATCAGTACCTTATTGATAACAACATTAAAACCGCAGATCCCTACACACAAAAAATTCTTGACCCGGATAATGATCCCTTCATTGATAATACCACTTACCCCAATCTGAAACCTTATCCAACAGGATTAACAACCGGTATAGTAAGTATTTTTCAAACCGCTGAACCTCAATACAACTGGCAGGTGCCCAATTTTACAAAACCGGATAAAAGGAACCTGGTGGTTTATGAATTGCTCATCAGGGATTTTACGGCACAGCATAGTTATCAATCACTCATTGATTCTTTGCAGTACTTAAAAAATATTGGGATCAATGCCATTGAATTAATGCCGGTGAATGAATTTGATGGTAATGAAAGCTGGGGATACAATCCTGATTTTTATTTTGCACCGGATAAATATTACGGCACAAAAAATAAATTAAAAGAATTTATTGATAAATGCCACCTGAATAATATCGCCGTGGTAATAGATGTCGTTTATAATCATTGCACCGGTAATGCGCCTCAGGCTAAAATGTACTGGGATGCAGCCAATAACCGTCCTGCGGCCAATAATCCCTGGTTAAATATTTCAGCACCTCATCCATACAGTGTGTTCAACGATTTTAATCACACGTCAACGGCTACGCAATATTTGGTACAGCGTTCAATAGATCATTGGCTGAATGAATATAAGATCGACGGTTTCAGATTTGATCTTGCAAAAGGATTTACACAAACAGTTTCCAATACAACTACGGTTGAAAATTATGATGCCTCAAGAGTTGCTAATTTAAACAGGTATTACGACGGTACCATACCCGCTCACCCCGGTACTTATATGATACTGGAGTTTTTAGGTACATTGCCCTGCCAGGAAGAACAGGAATATGCTGCACATGGTTGGATGCTTTGGGGTAATAATAATGCGGTGTATAACCAGTGCACCATGGGCTTTGCTTCAAATTCGGATATTACGCCAGTTGTTTACAGCAGTGCACAAAAAGGATATAACAATCCGGCCGAGGTTGGATACATGGAAAGCCACGATGAAGAAAGAACCATGTATAAGAATATAACGTATGGTAATTCTTCGGGTAGTTATAATGTACGGACATTGGCAACTGCACTCGCAAGAGAAGAAGCTGCTGCTGCAGTATTTTTTACGGTTCCGGGCCCTAAAATGATCTGGCAGTTTGAAGAAAGGGGTTATGATATTCCGATTACCTATGGTGGTTCTAATCTTGCCAATAAACCTCCTCATTGGGAATACATGACCGATCCTAACCGCAGGCATTTATACGATGCATATAACAGTATAATTCAGCTTCGTTTAAATAATCCGGCCATTTTTAACAACACAACATTCAGTTATGATTTTTATAACAATGGTGGATTGTATAAATTATTTCAGATCGCCGATCCAAATGCAGCCGGAAAAAAAGTAACGGTTGTTGCCAATCTTGATGTTGTGGCGCAATCTAAATCAGTTACATTTCAGTCAACCGGTGACTGGACAAATTATATCAGTAATGGAAGCGGCACAGGAATCAATGGGGCAACAGGTTCAAACTTTACTTTAACAACAGCTGTTCAAACGATCAGTTTGCAACCCGGCGAGTACCATATTTATTTAAGTATACCGGCCTGTGCCACAGCTGCACCAACCGCAGCGAGCCCGGTCAATTATTGTCAGAATGCGGTTGCCGTGCCTTTGCAGGCTAATGGTGTTAATTTACTCTGGTACACTACAGCGACGGGTGGAACAGGAAGCCCTGTTGCACCAACACCTTCAACCACAATAATTGGCACAACAACTTATTATGTAACACAAACTATCGGTTGCGAAAGTCCCAGGTTACCAATCGTGGTAAATATAACTGCAACAACGGCTGCACCAACAGTAACAAGCCCGGTTTCTTATTGCCAGAATGCAGCATCAACAGCACTTACAGCTACAGGCACAAACCTGTTGTGGTATACAGTTCCAACGGGTGGAACAGGAAGTACTACTGCACCAATACCACCAACTGCTATTGTTGGCAGTACAGCATATTATGTGAGCCAGACACAAAGCTGTGGTGAAAGCCCAAGAGCTACGATAGTTGTAAATGTATCAGCAGTACCGGTTGCTCCGGCAGTTACAAGCCCGGTTACTTATTGTCAGAACTCATCGGCAGTGCCACTTACAGCAACAGGTTCAGGCCTGCTCTGGTACACTGCAGCAACAGGCGGAACCGGCAGTACAACTGCAATAACTCCATCAACAGCAACTGCAGGCAGTACAACTTATTATGTAAGCCAGTCAACAAACGGTTGCGAAGGTCCACGGGCTGCTATAACAGTAAATGTAATTGCATCACCACTGGTACCCGGAGTAGTAACACCTGTTAACTATTGTCAGAATACAACGGCTGTTCCTTTATCCGCAACAGGTACTGCTTTATTATGGTATACCGCTGCAACAGGCGGAACAGGCAGCACAACTGCGCCAACACCAAATACTGCTGTTGCAGGAAGCACAGCATATTATGTAACACAAACTACAAATGGTTGCGAAAGCCCAAGAGCAGTTATCACTGTTAATGTAACAGCACTTGCTGCAGCACCCGTTGTAACAAGCCCGGTAACATACTGTCAGAATGCTGCAACCATACAACTAACTGCTGCCGGTACAGGCCTGCTGTGGTATACAACGGCAACAGGCGGAACAGGCAGTACAACAGCACCAATGCCATCAGCAGCCATTGCAGGTAATACAATTTTTTATGTAAGCCAGTCAAACAGTTGTGGCGAAGGACCAAGAGCTGCAATCAATGTAATAGTTAGAGCAACACCGGCTCCTCCGGCCGGATTGAATACAACGAGCATTACCAGTAATTCAGCTGTGTTGAATTGGACAACAAGTGCCGGCATATATTATATGGTTGATTATAAAGCAGCCGCTTCCGGCACATGGATAAATATTGCAAATGCAATAATTGCCGGATCAAAAACAATTACCAATCTTGCGGCTTCTACATTGTACGATTGGCGGGTGAGTGCAAACTGTTCGACAAACCCTGTTAATAATTACACTTCATCACAGTTTACCACCAGTTCGCATAACAGTAATATAGAAAATACTAAAGATGGATATGGCATTAAAATTTCTCCCGATCCTGTAATCGGAAATGCTGTTATAGATTTTATAGTACCAACTTTTGGAACAGTTACTATAACCCTCTTCAATGCTTATGGCCAGAGATTACAGCTCTTATATAGTGCCTATCATTTCCAGGGACAATATATGTTTACAATTACTGACCAGTTAAATAACTTACCTAAGGGTAGTTATTTCCTGCGTTTGCAGCAGTTTGATAAAGGATATTTTACCCAATTTATAAAACAATAAATTCAGCTTATGGCAACAGCAGTAAATGGCAAACCGGTAAAAAATATAAAGACCCTCCTGGCTATCCAATCAGAGGTACAGGGCAGCAACCGTATCGCTTTATCCGTTGATTGTGTAATTTTTGGTTTTGATGAAAATAAACTGAAGGTATTATTGATACGGAGTGATCTTAAAAAATATCAGAGTAGATGGTCATTGCTGGGCGACCTGGTTGGCCCAAACGAAGACCTGGATGCTGCAGCTTACCGTATTTTAAAACAGCGTACCGGCTTAGATGATGTTTACCTGGAGCAGGTGCAAACCTTTGGTACTGTCAATCGTCATCCTGCCGGCCGGGTTGTTACCGTGGCCTATTGCTCTTTAATTAATGTACAGCATCACAAATTAAAGATACTCGATAACGAATTGCACTGGCATGATGTGTTGGGTGTAACTGATCTGGCTTTCGATCACCAGCAGATATTTCAAACCTGTTATCAATGGTTGCAAAAAAGGATTCAGGAACATCCACTCGGATTTAACCTGTTGCCGAAGAAATTTTCGTTGCGTGACCTGCAAAATTTGTATGAAGCTATACTGGATATCAAAATGGACAGGCGTAATTTCCGGAAAAAGTTTTTCACGATGGATTTTCTGATCGATATCAAAGAAATGGAGCAGGATGTACCTCATCGCCCCGGCAAATTATACAAGTTCAACTTTGATAAATATAAGAAGAAAAAGAAGAAGTGGGTGGGTATAGATTTTTAACCCGCCAGATGTTCATACGGTATAATTATTTTATATGAATATTTTTTAATAGACGGTTTTGGATTTTTGTGTAATGATCAGATAATTTTTTACAAATATTTTTTAACAAATAATTGGTATTAACAAAAAAAACTTTACTTTGTGTAAATTTTACACATTTAAAATGTGTAATTTCTACACAATACTAAATAAGATTGCAAATTTTTTTAAAAACGAAATGCTTGTTTTATGAGAAAGAGTACGAGAAAAATATCCCGGGTTCTGCTGTTGTCATTTTCATTGCTCTTGTTGGCTTCGGCTGCAATGGCACAAAATGTTATTACAGGTAAAGTAACCGATTCAAAAGATGGCTCACCTGTATCCGGAGTAACTGTAATGGTTAAAGGAACTAAAACGGCCACACAAACTGCAACAGATGGAACTTTTAAGATCAGTGCCCCGGCCAATGGCACATTGGTAATTACTTCTGTGGGCTTTGCCCAACAGGATTTGGTTATTGGTGGAAAATCTTCCTTGGATGTCAGCCTTGTTCAATCCAACAGACAAATGGATGAACTGATCGTTGTTGCTTACGGTACAAAACGCAAAGGCGACCTTACAGGTGCAGTTTCATCTGTATCGGCAAAAGATTTTCAAAAAGGTGTGGTTAATTCTTCTGAACAGTTGTTACTGGGTAAGGTAGCTGGTCTTGAAGTTACAACCGGAGGTGGTTCTCCAGGCGGAGGTAGCAGGATCCGTATCCGGGGTGGTGCGTCGCTCAATGCCAGTAATGATCCGTTGATAGTAATTGACGGCGTTCCGGTAGAAGGTAATGGCATTGCAGGTTCTTCAAACCTTTTAAATACGATCAATCCCAACGATATTGAATCCATGTCAGTTTTAAAAGATGCTTCCGCAACTGCATTGTATGGATCAAGGGCATCAAACGGGGTGCTCATTATTACCACAAAAAAAGGTTTGAAAGGAAAACTGCGGTATAATTTTAATACCCAGTTATCTTCAGGCATTGTTGGTAAAACAGTGAAAGTACTTTCAGGAGATGAGGTAAGGGCCATCATAAATGCTGATGCAACAAAAAGCGGAAGCAATACCTATAAGAACTTATTGGGTACGGCAAATACCGACTGGCAGAAGGAAATTTACCGGGCAGCCTTTGGCTGGGATAATAATATCAGCGCCAGCGGTGCCTTAAAGAATATACCTTTCAGGGTTTCCCTGGGTTATTTAACCCAGGACGGTATTTTAAAAACAGATAATTTTAAACGCTTAAGCGGTTCATTAAATCTTTCACCTAAATTTTTAGATAATCATTTAAGTGTTAACCTGGCTTTAAAAGCAAGTAATACAAAAAATAATTTTGCAGATGGTGGAGCAATTGGCTCTGCAATAGCTTTTGATCCTACGCAGCCGGTAAGATCTTCATCAGGTAAATTCGGCGGCTACTACCAGTGGCTGGATGCAAATGGAACACTGATCGATCTGGCTACAAGAAATCCTGTTGCTTTACTCAATCAAAGAGATAACACTTCAAGTGTTAACCGTTTGATCGGGAACATTCAGCTTGATTATAAAATTCACTGGTTTCCCGACCTGCACGTTTTATTTAACTTCGGTATAGATAATTCCAAAGGTAGTGGTAATGATAATATAGATTCTGCATCAGCTACAAATTATAAAACCGGTGGCCACAAATCTTATTACGAGCAAAGCAAAATGAATACCATTACAGATATTCAACTTTTTTACAGTAAAGATTTAAAAAAACTAAAAACAAAGGTTGATGTATTGGTAGGACATAGCTACCAGGACTTTGTAACGAATGTAAAGAATTTTGCATCCTTCAGCTACAGGGCAATTGCCGATCCAACCAATCCGCAAATGAAAGATACAATTGCAGGTTCGGTACCTACCTACCTCACCGATAAACCTGAATACAGGCTTGAATCATATCTGGGAAGGGTGAACCTGAATATTAAAGACAAATATTTGATTACAGCTTCTCTCCGCAGGGATGCCAGTTCTAAATTTGCAAAAGCGAACAGGGTTGGTTATTTTCCTTCGGTAGCCGCAGCCTGGAAATTAAAAGATGAATTTTTTAATTCAGTTAAAGTGATCAGTGATCTGAAATTAAGATTGGGCTGGGGTACCACAGGTCAGCAGGATGGAATTCCTTATTATTCTTATCTCCCTTATTATGCCCGCAGTAATGCATCGGCACAATACCAGTTTGGTAATACCTATTATAGTTTTTTACGTCCATCAGCTTATGACCCCGACAGGAAATGGGAAAGTACTACTACATCAAATATTGGAATTGATTTCGGTTTTCTCAATAACAGGATCTCTGGTTCAGCAGATTATTATGTTAAAAAAACGAAGGATCTGTTAAGTGTGGTACCCGTAGCCGCAGGTGGTAACTTTAATATTGAATTGTATACCAATGTTGGTAACATGCAGAATAAAGGATTTGAATTTACACTGAATACCGTACCGGTTAAAAAAGCAAATTTAACCTGGGAATTAGGATTCAACATTACCTATAATACCAGGGAAATAACAAACCTGTTAAAACAACAGGATCCCAACTTTAAAGGTATTGAGGTGAGTGGAATTTCGGGTGGTACGGGTAATAATATCGGCAGGTTTGCTGTAGGCTATAGCCCTTTCACATATTATGTTTACAAACAGGTTTATGATCCGGCAACTGGTAAACCAATCGAAGGCCTTTATGAAGATTTGAACAGGGACGGATCGATTGATGAAAAGGACCGTTATTATTACAAAAAGCCCAGTTCCGATATTTTTATGGGAATAAATACCCAGGTTGTTTATAAAAAATATTCATTGGGAATTACCGGCCATGCTGCCCTTGGTACCTACCTGTATAATAATTTCAACTCTAACAATGGCGTGTTAAGAACTATAAAGAACCCGATCAATTTCATAGGTAACGCTTCTGTTAATTACCTGGAATCTAATTTTACCAATAATCAGTATTTGTCTGATTATTATATCGAAAATGCTTCCTTCTTCCGGTTGGATAATATTAACCTGGGTTATAACTGGGGTAAAGTGTTAAGGGGCAAAGCCAGTCTGCGCATTGCAGCCAGTGTGCAGAATGTTTTTGTGATAACTAAATACAAAGGACTCGATCCCGAAAATGCAAGTGATACCGGAGTAGATAACAATATTTATCCAAGACCACGTACTTTTTCTTTGGGCTTTAATTTAGATTTTTAATTATAAAATAACTGTTTGATATGAAAAATAAAACTATTAAATATTTACTGAGTGCGCTGATCGTAATATTTGTTGCAGCATCCTGCGCCAAGAAGTTGGACCTCTATCCAACCAACGACCTCACACCGGAAAAGACCTTTGCAACTGCAGCTGGTTATAAAAGCGTGCTGGCAAAAATTTACGGAACATTGGCTATTACCGGTAACGCAGGGCCTGCAGGTAATCCCGATATCAGCGGTGGGCTTGATGAAGGCTCACAGGTTGCATTTATCCGGATGTTTTTTAATTGCGAGGAATTACCCACCGACGAAGCTGTGGTTGCCTGGAATGACCAGACCATCCATGATTTTCATGATCTGAAATGGACCAGTTCCGATCCCTTCTTAAAAGGAATTTATGCCAGGCCCATTTATAATATTACATTGATAAATGAATATATAAGAGAAAGCTCCGATGCTAAATTAGCGGAAAGAGGTATTTCAGGTGCTGATGCTGCAGATATTAAAAAATCAGTTGCTGAAGTTAGGTTTTTACGTGCTTTCAATTACTGGGTAATGATGGACCTTTTCGGAAAATCTACTTTTATAACGGAAGCTGATCTAATCGGAACAACTTTACCAAAAGAAATAAGCCGTGCTGACCTGTTTCTTTATATCGAAAAAGAATTAAAAGCCATTGATGCTGACCTTGCTCCCGCAAAAACAATTGAATACGGAAGGGTAGACCAAGGTGCTGCATGGGCCTTATTGGCACGTATGTACCTCAATGCAGGTGTATATACCGGTACAGCAAAATATACCGAAGCTATAACCTATGCTAAAAAAGTGATCAGTGCCGGGTATTCATTATACACGGGTTATCCTAAAGTATTTATGGCCGATAATGATAAAGCCAAAGATGAATTTATGTTTGCCATAAATTGCGATGGTTTACGTACTCAGGCTTATGGAAATACAACTTTTTTTGTACACGCCGCATGCGGTGATGAAGGCGTACAATATGGTGTTGGTGGTGGATGGTATGGTTACAGGGCAACATCATCTTTTGTAAACCTGTTTACTGATCTTACTGGGGCTACAGACAAAAGAGCTATGTTTACAACTTCTAAATATGGTACAAGCCCTGCACAGTTACAGATTAGTGACATCAGTAATTTTGACCAGGGGCCACACGTAAAAAAATATGTGAACTTACGGTCTGATGGTGGACCAATTTCAGATGCAACAAATAAAACTTTTTCTGATGTTGATTTCCCGGTATTCCGTTTATCAGAAATGTACCTGATCTATGCCGAAGCTGTTTTACGTGGTGGTGCAGGTGGAGATGCAGTAACAGCTTTGGGTTATATAAATAATATCCGTACCAGGGCTTACGGAAATGCAACAGGTAATATTTCAGCCGGTCAGTTAAATCTGCAATTTGTGCTTGACGAAAGAGGAAGAGAATTGTACTGGGAAGGTCATCGCCGTACCGACCTGATCCGTTACGGAATATTAACCAATAGTAATTATTTGTGGCCATGGAAAGGTGGAGTGTCATCTGGTACTGCAGTAAATGCAAAATATGAGTTGTTTCCTATACCGGCATCTAATATTGTTGCTAATCCTAACTTAACTCAAAACACAGGTTATTAATCAGAAATTTTTAAATTATTATATATGAAAAATGTTATAAAATTATTGTTTGGTACCATCTTTACAGCAGCATTATTTTTATCGTGTAAAAAAGATGAGAATAAGGTTTATTTTGAAGGTGGCACAAGCCCCTTACTTACTTCATCAGTTACAGGACCTCTGGTTCTTTTAATTGCCAACAAGAATAACCCGGCTGTAACATTCAACTGGACAAATCCTAATTACCGCTTTACCACCGGTGTAAGTTCACAGGATGTAAACTATACGCTTCAAATTGATACTACTAATTCCAACTTCACCAATCCGGGTAAAAGTGAAACAGTTATAGCAAAAGACCTTAGTCTGAGCTTAACCATTGGAGAATTAAATGCTAAGTTACTGGCAATGGGGTTAAGTGAAAATATGACCCACAACATTGAAATACGGATAAAAGCTACATTAATTAATTCTACTGTCCCTGTTTATTCCAATGTAATTAAAATGGTTATTACCCCTTACCTTGATGTAGTATATCCTGTACCGGCTAAATTATACATTACCGGAAGTGCTACTCCTGCAAGTTGGATGGGTGGAGGTGACCCTGAATTATTAAGTCAGAAATTTACAAAAGTAAGTTCTTCTAAGTTTGAAATAACAATAGTATTATCTGCTAATAACTCTTATCTCTTTGTTCCTGTTTATGGAGATTGGGGCAATAAATATGGCTTTATAGGTTCTAACAATAATAATAATGTGAACGGAGATGATTTTAAACCTGATGGTGGAGATATGAAAGCTCCTGCAACCACCGGATCTCACAAGGTTACGGTAGATTTTAAAACAGGAAAATGGACGGTTCAATAACATAAAAACCTTCAAAGGATTTTGATTAAACACAAAAAATAATAAGTATGAAATATTTTTCAAAACTTCTGGTAGCTGCTTTCGGAATAGTTATGATCTTTTCTGCCTGTAAGAAGGTGGACAACCTGTATAAAGTTGATCCTTTACCGGTTTACGAAGCTGGTGTTTCACCGGTTTTAAGCAGCTCGGTTACTGCAGTAACCCCAACACTGGCAGACAGCAACAGCACCGTGATCACTTTTTCCTGGACTGATCCTAAATTCGCCAATATACCTGCCACAACCAAATATGTACTTGAAATAGATTCAACAGGAAAAAACTTTGGTAAAGAAAATACCAAAACGGTTTTCGGTGTATCAAGTGCTGCTGTTACAGGCCGTGAATTAAATACACTCCTGCTCAACCTCGGTTTTAAATTAGGTGTTGCACAAAGTATAGATGTGGTATTGTTCGCTTCTTATGCCAACAATAACGAAAGGCGTATCTCTAATGTGGTAACCGTAAAAGTTACACCATTTGCCGATCCTGCTCAATTGTTTACGGCTAACACTTCAGTTACCTGTACCATTGCTAATGCTACAAGCCCCTCCAATACTTTTTCATGGATTGCCGCTTTCAGACCTTTTGCAGGCAATATAAATTATACCTTGCAGTACGATTCAGCCGGTAAAAACTTTGTTGCACCTATTGATATTCCGGTTGGCAACAATTTATTTTCTTTGAGACTGAACCAGGCCGAAATGAATAATACCGCTTTAAACTCCGGCATCCCCGGCGGTAACAGCGGTAAAGTAGAATATCGTATCAAAGCTGTTACAGCATCAGGTGCCCTGGCTTACTCAAACGTTGTAAATGTAACCATACAAAGTTATGTACCCATTTTAAGGGTTTACTTACCGGGCAGTTATCAGTCAGCAACCGGGAACGGTAACGATTGGGATCCACCAACAGCACCCGAACTCATCCGGGACCTTCGTGCCGGTGTGTTCAATAAAATGTATTACATCTATATTTATTTACCAGCAGGTGCCCAGTTTAAAATAACTATCGGGCGCAGCTGGAACATCAATTATGGTGGTTCGGGTGGTGTATTGTCTGGCAGTGGTAATAACCTTACCGTTGCAGCTGCAGGTTTTTACAGGGTCTCTGTAAATATCTCTACACTTACTTATGATATCAGCACGGGGCGCATGGGTTTTGTTGGTGGTGCTACAGGTGCAGGATGGAATCCTCCGGGCGTTTTTCCAACTTATGCATTGGGTAATTCAGGTACCAACCTTTTTGTTGGGTTAACCAATTTCACTTCAGGTGGATGGAAACTGATTGATAATAATGCATGGGATAACGGAAGCCAGACGGTGAACGAAACCAGGAGTTATGGTACAGCTGGCGGAGACGGAAGTACATTACAGGTTAACGGAGCTAATTTTAATGACTATCCAACAGCAGGCCGATACCGCGTTATATGGGATGGCCGCGACAGGGATAATATCAAATATTTTACCAGCCCGGGTACCGAAATGAGAGTGGTGGGCGATGGAATGAACATGCCGGGTGTTAATGATTGGGATCCCCCAACATCACCGCAAATGACCTATGTTGGTAACGGCGTTTGGACTATCTCTGTTGTATTAAAAGCCAATAAGGATATTAAATTCCTGGCCGGTAATGCATGGGGCGCTTTTGATTATGAAGACAACAGCGGCGGAAGTCAGGCAACAGGTACACCAAGGGCCATCCGTTGGGAAGGTGGAAATAATTTTAAAACACCAACTGCTGCAGGTACCTACACCATTACCTTAAATGAAAATTTACAAACGGTTACAATAAATTAAAAATCGTAAAATAAGATCTGATAAATTAAAACTGCCTCAATTTAGAGAGGCAGTTTTTTTGTTGGTATTGCTGCAAGTAATGCTGCCCGAAGATGCTCACAATAAAAATAAGAACTGCTATTGTTACAAAGCGTAGAAATACAAATGCTGAAGCTAGAGTGTAGTACAAAAGCAAAATCAGGGAACCAACCCGAAATCAGGGTGAACCCCCTCTGACTCTCCGGTCAGGGGGTATTCGGGTGTCCTTTAGTTGGTTACTTTTTTGGACAAGCAAAAAAGTAATCATAAAAGTTAGATTTTTTTATAAAAAAAATTGACAAAAAAATGCCCCGAAATTTTACTTCCGGGACTGTTTTAACATGGGGGTATTTTATAAAAATAATTTATGCCCTGAGCTCTACTTTAAAAGCAAGACTCAGATAAGAATAATAATTACCAAACAGGTCTTCTGATGTAGCGGTCCATTCCTGTCCGCCAATATAGGGTAAACGGCCATGGCTGCAGGCTGCTTCGCCAACACCAATAAGCCCTTTATCACTTTTTAAACGAAAACCATAAGCCATCCCCTTTTGCAGGTGCATGCCCGCAAACGGAAAAGCGATCCATTTGCCGGTATCATTTTTCCTAAACTCAACTGTTGAGGTTTCCAGTGCAGGTCCCCAGGTTTTATTTTCGGCATCAAAGGCATGTAAGGTTAGCTCAACCGGCCCGTTATTAGTAACATGGGCCGAAAAAACTTCAATACAATCCAGTTCACCTTCAGTAGGGCATACAAAGGTTTGTCCGCTCATACGGCTCTTGGTTTCACCATGGCGGTTTCCTATCCAGCTGGTGGTATTATTGGTTACCTGCTGTACTACAGCTTTTAAATGTGATGATTGGTTAGTTTCCATACGGTTATTTTATTTTAGTGAGTAAATTAAAAGGGTTACGGGTTTGGGCTTTTGCTTATTAACAGTAACATAAATGAGTATGCAAATATTGTACGCAACAGTAAAAATTTATTGAAAAGGATGTTAAATTGTTAAATAGCTGGTTTTAGAGGTTTATTAATAAATAATGTTTTTTATAGCCAATTTTAATTTTTTTTTAAAAAATCACCTGAATATTGTAAATTCAGATTTTATACCTTATCCTTGTGTTACCAAAAAAACCTTTGCTACCCTATATCCTCTGTTCTGTTGTAAAAAAGCAGTCTTCCGAAATAACCAAAAATTTGTTTTTATTTTACCTGATCCTTTATCCCCTGTGCTGTTATTGTAAACAGTTTTAAAAACCTCCCCACAGATTAAATTCTATTGATGCCTGCTTAATTATTACCCCCAATTAAATAGCAGTTATGAGTGATGCTGTATCAGTATGATTCAGTATTGCTGTTGTTTTTTATCGTGTCAATAAAAATTTTGATTTAAAATAACACAAGTAAAGACACAGGAAAATATAATTAATTACCTAAGCCATTGCAACTTTATGAAAAAATTATTTAGTAAAACGGGAAGATTCGCCATTTTGTTGGTGATTGCGAATTTGTTTTTTGTAAGCGCTACATTTGGGCAGGCAACATTAACATCCGACTCTGCAGATTATCAGCCGGGTTCAACATGTACATTAACAGGTTCGGGTTTTCAACCGGGAGAAACAGTTACGTTGCAGGTTCTTCACGCCAATTATCATCCGGGAGATCCGATAGGTAATGACCATTTACCATGGAACGTTGTCGCAGATGCAAGTGGAAATTTTGTAACCACATGGCATGTGTGTGAAGATGATTGTAGAGGACAGTTATTGAGAGCAACTGCAGATGGACAGAGTTCTTTATTGCATGCTGAGTGTTTTTTTACGGATGCAACAATAACAAGTACAGCTTCCGGAGGAAACTGGAATTCAACAAGTACATGGGTAGGGGGAGTTGTACCTGGTTCTGGAGATGCAGTAATAATTGCATCGGGAGCTACAGTTACAGTAGATATCGGTACTGCGGCTTGTCTTTCTCTTCAACTAAATAATGGAAACAATGGCGATGCTAAACTAAATTTTAGCACTGCCAGCCATCAATTAACTGTTGGAGGTACTGTAACTTTTGGAGGAGGAGGAGGAAGTAAAACTGGTTCTGTTGACATGACAAACGGAGGTACTTTAATTTGTCAGGGATTTGTTTTTAGTAATCTTGGTACATGGACACCTGGGACAGGAACACTACAATTTACAGCGAATAATACCATACCTTCTCAGTTTGCTACGTTCAATAACTTAACGATAAGTGCTGGAACTACCACCAGCGGTGTAAGCTTTAGTATTGCCGGTACAATGACTGTTGATGGCACATTTACACCGGGTGCAACAGGCCATGTATTTAGCGGAGCAGGAACACTTACCGGAACCGGTACAATAAAGACGACCTTAATTAGTACTAGTGCATTAACTACCCAATATACCATCTCTACAAAAACACTTACTAATCTTACTGTTGACTATGCAGGTGCAGGTAATCAATCTATTGCAGCTACTCCAATATCAGGTACTAATTATGGCGGACTTACAACCAGCGGTGGAAGTGGTACAAAAACGCTTCTGGGAGCAGTTACAGTAAATGGAGCGGTAACTATAGGAACAAGTACCATATTAGCAGTATCTGCAAGCAACTTCGGGATTTCGCTGGGCGGTAACTGGATAAATAATGGAACATTTACCCAAGGTACAAGCACTGTAACATTTAATGGCGGAACTCAATCAATCAGTGGTTCTACTACAACCTTTTCTACTCTTACTATTAATATTGGTTCTACTGTAACAGGTACTACTGCTCCCACTATCTCTACATTTAATATAAACAATGGTGGTAAATATATACATACTGCAGCTACTGCAGTTGTTCCTGGGACTACAAAAGTCTTTGGTGCCACAAGCACTTACGAATGGCAAGGTACAGGTGCATTTCCATCATTAGCTGGTATTGCTTTTGGTCATCTTATTATAAATAGCACATCAGGAAATAATAGTGCAGGTGGTAGTCTAACTACTGTAAATGGTAACCTAATTATAACCGCAACTACTGGAGGATCATACCGGATTGGGGGAAATTCAGGACCGACATTATCTGTAACGGGTAATCTACAAATAGACGGAGGTACGCTCATTCTTTCAACTGGAACAGGCGCCACCGCATTGGATGTTACTGGCGATGTTATTTTAAACGGAGGCACTTTTCAACCAATGACAAGTACTGGTGTTCCTACAATTACTGTAAAAGGAAACTGGACCAATAACGGAGGTACATTCACTCCTGGTACAGCAACATTAACCTTCAACAGCACAACAGCCGACCAGAATATTAATGGCAGTGCTACAACACAAACTTTTAATAATATTACCATAGCCAAAAGTACCCGCAAACTAAGCATCAGCGGCAGTACAACACTGGCATCTGTTACAGCTGCACTTAACATGACATCGGGTAATATAGATTGCGGTGCCAATACCTTAGAACTGGGGACTTCCACACCAACAGAAGGTACCCTTACCTATACCGCCGGAAATATCATTGGCAACTTTAAGCGTTGGTTTACATCAACAGGGGCAAAAACTTTTCCGCTTGGTGTTGCTGCAAGTTCAGGAACGGCGGCAGCAACACATAATGCCCTGGTTACTTTTACCCAGCTTACCAATGGTTCTCTTACGGGTAAATTTAGTGCTGGTGATCCTGGCAGTAATTCAGGTTTTCCATTGTCGGAGAATTCGCTTACTATAGATGCCGAGGGGCAATATACTACTGAAGGCTCATGGTCGCTGTTAGCAGCCAATAGTTTGGCAAGTACCAACTATGCCCTTGAACTTACCGGTACCGGCTTCACCTCTGCCGCTACTTTCGATGGTACCGTCCGCATAATTAAAAGGCCAGATGGCGGCGGAGCCTGGACATTAAACGGAGCCCATGTAGCAGGAACAAGCACCGTTGCAAAACGTTCCGGGCTGAGTGGTTTTTCCCGTTTTGCTTTGGCTTCCCCCTGCAGTAGTCCAGCCACGGTAACACCCGGTGGCCCCGATAACCTTTGTCAAAATGCCTCACCTAGTGCCTATACCTTATCGGGTGCAAGTATTGGTGGTTCAGCCTCAACAGGTGCCTGGTCTATTACCACCCTAAGCCCTACCAATGGTGGTGTTAACGGTACGCTAAGTAGTACCGCTCAAACAGCAACCCCTGGTTCAATAACCTATACGCCGCCTGCCAATTACTCAGGTACCATTACCTTGACACTAACAACAGATAACCCTGCGGGAGGATGTCCTGCGGTTAGTGGAACAAGAACTATAACAGTGGCTAAGGGAGCGCTTCCCACAATGACTGCACCAGGAGCCATCACGGTAGCCTGCGGTGCCATACCTGCTGCTAGCACTATCAGTTACACCAATGGGTTGCCTGGCGATTGTTTAATAAGTGGCACATCCAATGCCTCCACGTTTACTACCACACCATCTGCCTGTGGCGGAACGGTAACCGAGACCTGGACTGCAACGGATGTTTTTGGAAGGGCCCTTGCTTCCGTATCAAGAACAATAACAGTGAGCCCAGCGGCATTGCCAACGATGACAGCACCCGCTGCCATTACGGTAGCCTGTGGAGCAGTAACTGCATCAAGCACTATATCATTTACAAACGGATTGAGTGGTGGATGTTTAATAAGTGGCACATCCAATGCCTCCACGTTTACTACCACACCATCTGCCTGTGGCGGAACGGT
>JAYVEQ010000055.1:0-73050 GCA_043748745.1 Chitinophagaceae bacterium
AAACAGTTTGACGAATTTAGATTAGAACTAAGAGTGAATGCAACAAGATATTTGCGGTTTTAAAACGTTAGACAGAGTTCTAACACAACCACTCTAATAAGCCAACGCTGCAAGTCAGGCACATGGCATACAACATGGAGACTTTGGCGTTATTGGGGCAGGAATTTGTTATCTTCATCAAGCAACATAGCAGCAGTTGTTCGGGCAGGACAAACATCGCTGAACATTTTATCTTATCTTGTGCATCATTTTTCAATTGGGCTTCAGTTCCGGGCGGACTTTTTTCAAATCCCCCAACAACGCCAAGCCCTGTTCGTTGGCAGCAAGCAGAAACGACATCTAACATTTAGACAAATGAGTAAAGAACAAACAAAAGACCTTTTGAAGTTTCTTAAACCATTTGGTGACGACATAACAGAATTAGTTATGTGGCTTAGAGACTTTGCTTGGGACTTATGCCCAAAGACTAACGAATTAATTTACGACACTTATAATGCCGTTGCATTCGGTTGGAGCCCAACAGATAAAGTCGGACATACCATTTGTTCCATAGCAGTTGGACGTTCAAGTAAAAATGTTCATTTCGGCTTTTATTGGGGTAACGAAATTTCCGACCCTGACAAAATTCTTTTGGGACAAGGCAATCAATATCGCTACATCCTTGTGACAGACAAAAAGAAATTTCCAAAAGCATACATTAAGAAACTTATAAACCAAGCTTATGCAAATTCACTTACAAAAGTTAAAGACCAAAAACAAATCATAAGCGGGCAGACAATTGTAAAATCAGTTTCAGACAAGAAGCGACCAGACAAAGCAGAGAAGGTAACTAAACCTAAAAAGAAATAATATTGAGATTTCGTTAGACAAATGCCTGCTGCCAACATGGGGTTTTGTGCAATGCTTTGGCGACATCAGGATTTCAGACAGACTTCAAGAAACTGACAGAGGAAACTAAACATTACAATCATGCCTTACAACAAAAAACTTGCTGACCGAATTCGTGAATCTCTTTCCGACCTTCCTAAGATTGAAGAAAAAGAAATGATGGGAGGATTGACTTTTATGGTGAAGGACAAGATGTGTGTTGGAATTATTAAAGACGAAATGATGTGTCGCATTGACCCTATCTTTCACGAAAATGCAATTGAAATGACAGGTTGTAGAACAATGGATTTTACAAACCGACCTATGAAAGGTTACGTAATGATTGACGATACAGGAATGAAAACTAAAAAAGAATTTGACTTTTGGATAAATCTGTGCTTGGACTTTAACAGCAAAGCCAAGTCGTCAAAAAAGAAAAAGTAGATTATTTTTAACAAACATAAAAACCAACAGCAATGAAAATAATGACATGTAAACAATTAGGTGGTGCTTGCGATTTGGAATTTCATGCAGACACATTTGAATCAATGGCCGATCAAAGCAAAAGACATGCAATGGAAATGTTCCAAAAGGGCGACAAGCCTCATCTTGATGCAATGAACAAAATGCAAGAACTCATGAAAACACCAGACGCCATGAAAGAATGGTTTGACAATAAGAGAAAAGAATTTAATGCTCTGTAAGACCGACTAAATTTCTAATTTGTAATAGCACTGCAAATAACATTGGGTTTTGTGCAAGCAGGGCTGGACATTCAAACTTGGGCTGTTTGCATCGCTGTACTTTGGTTCGGGCTGGACGGAATTCTGTTGGGCTTTTGTTTGTTAACTTGTACTTTTATTTCTTTAATCAGCAGCGGTTCCGGGCGGACGAGCAATGAATTCCAGCCCTGCAACAAGCCCTGCCCGTTGTGCGTCATGTGATTGAACACTCTAATAATTTGAAAATAAATATATAGGGTATAACAGAAAATAAACTCTCAAAACAAATAAGAATGAAGAAAGTCCTGTTCCTGATTGGCTTATTCCTAGGTATTCAATCCTCCTTTGGGCAAAACAAATATGCAGACAGTATGAAAAATGTGTTGGCTAATACAAGCAAACCCATCGACCGATTTAGTATCATGGTTAAGATCGCTGAAAACAATCTTGTATTAACAGGGGGAATGATAGATACGGCTACCCCCATTCATTTACTCCAGATAGCTCAGCAATTAAAAAGTGATTCCCTGCTTGCTATTAGTTACAATTGGATTGGTGCTTATATGGGTTTTGAGAAAGGTGATAATACAGCCTCTTTAGAATATTATTTTAAAGCACTACCACTAGCAGAAAAAGCGCATGACAAAAGGAGGGTCAGTTCTTTATATTTTGACATTGCATTAGTTTATTTTATTCTTAATAATAATGAGGAAGCAAGAAAAAATATCAAAAAAGGTGGAGAAAATTTACCTGACGAATCTTCCCCAATGTACAATTTCATGCTGGTGCAATATCAACGAAACATGGCTAAGTACTATTTGGTTTCACAACAATATGACTCTGCTTTGCATTTCGCCCAGGCCTTAACTGAAACCAGTAAGAAATTAGAAAGCTTTGCATTCTCCTATGGAGCATTTTACTTGAGTGGCTCGATATACGAAAAACTAGGTGACAAAGAAATGGCTGAGGTCTATTTTAAGAAAGCAATGGGCATGGATAGCCTGATTGGAACTAACACAAATAAGCTGGATTTTTACGACACATATATTCAATTCCTGTTAAACAGCGGAAGGATAAAGGAAGCGCATGAAAAAGCAAAGGAATTAATGGAATTAGGTAAACAAGGCAACAATAATAATCTAAAACTATCGGCAGCAAGGTTTATGCAACAGACTTTTGAAGTCCTCCATCAAACAGATAGTGCCTATTATTATGCAAAACTAAAAGATGAATTGAGTGCTTCTATTTTCAGCCAGGATAACATTAATAAAACACAGGCACTGGCTTTTAATGATCAATTGCGTATCATGGAGGATAATGCAAAAAAAGCAGAAGAGGTCGAGCAGCGTAAAGAGAATATTCAATATGCATTGATCGCCTTTGGTATCATTAGCTTCGTCATTTTTTTTTTATTACTTAGCCGCCGCTTTATTACGAGTACAAGGGCAATCGAAATATTGGGAGTAATTGCACTGCTCATAGTCTTTGAATTTCTCAATTTATTACTCCACCCTTTCCTGGAAAGGATCACTCATCATTCTCCCCTGATAATGTTGCTCGCTTTAGTTTGTATCGCAGCTTTACTGGTGCCACTGCATCATAGGATAGAAAAATGGGCGACACATAAACTTGTTGAGAAGAATAAAGCGGTAAGATTGGCTGCAGCGAAGAGGACGATACTGCAGTTAGACACCGAGTAAGACAAATCAATATAGAAATGTATAACATGGGTTTTCTGCCGCTGTTGGTGATTGCCCGGCCACATAACCATCAGCACTAACACCAACAACGGCGAAATTACTTAACCTTGCGCCAAAGGAATTTCCCATGCGCCACAAGTAATCTCTCAAATTACAAATGCCCGTCAAAAATAAACCGCTACTCCTTAACCATTTGCATACAAAATTTATTTTTGTGAATAAATAAACGCCCTCTTCCTCAATTTTATCAGTTGAAAAATTTATTTTTACATCAGCTTATTACACAATCTCTACCACCTACGTATCCTCTGAATAGCCAATATATATTATGACAATTTCCCCCTAACTGTTTATCCATCCAATATTATCCTTTGAAAGGCTTTTCGGTTCGTTGCTGTATTCATTTTAATCATTGTGCTGCACAGCAACGAAAAATCCATTTCCTGTTACCTGTTTTGGTAAGACCGTCCTTTTGTAAAAAATAACCGTATGTATTTTAAACCGCTTAAACGGTTGCTGAATACACTGGTCTTTATTAAAGGAATTAAACCCAATTACTGTACACTTAAAAACAAAGGAAATGAAACATGTTTACACCGTACACACAAAAAAAATAGAGGATAAAATCTATTATTTTGTAAAGAAACTAATGTCGTTGCCTGAATTTGAAGACCTGGCTAATGTGGTTGTTGGTTATGGTATGCATACTAATTTTGATAAAGCCTGTCGCATTGCAGGTGTACATGATACCACAAGCAGGAACCAGCTTTTACAGGATCTGGAGAAACAAAATATTCCCTGTATACAGCAAAAAACAGCTAATACACCGGCTGATAGAACACAAAAACCAAGGGTACGCCAATCTATACAGATTGTAGATACTGTTACCCGCTGGCTGGCCGAACGTGGAGCCGCAGTGTTAAACTGAACGGAATAAAAAAGCTGATATATTTTTATTGATCTTTATTTGCTAAAAAACTTCAAAAAATATTTATCCGTTTTATTAAAAACGAAGCCTCACTTATAAAAGTGAGGCTTTTACTCAAAATACCAAACACAAACGAACTTAAATGCCAATCAGCAAGGCCGATTGGCATAATTATTTTAATCCGGTTTTTTACCTTCTAAAAAACTGTTGATAGTACTAATTTCTGCCTGGTTGTTATCATCTGTTTTTACAGTGTAGTTGCTGTAAAAACTTTCTACATCGGCAATGGAGTTATGCATTTCCATGTTGCGGCGAAGGTAAGCAGGCACCGTTTCAAACTCATTGTTAGGATCAGCTGCGTTAATGTTGAACGACAAATTACGCAGTTTTGCAATCCGATCCATGGCCCTGCGCCGAAGATCCTCTGTTTCGTCCTGCATGGCAGGCTCCTCAACATCGGAAATCATGATGGGCTGAGTTGGTTGTACATGTTGCTCTTCCTCCGCCGCTTGATGGGATTTAACTACCAGTTGCATTTCAATTACAGGCTCGTCTTCCTGTTCTCTCGTTTGCATTGGTAGTAGCTCATCAATCGAATTGGATTCTGGTTTTGGCCTCTCCTCAGCATAAATTTGCGAAGGTTTAGCCAGGTACCCTCCAGACGAAGGAGGGGTGCTAGCATCTTTATTAACTACAATATTTTCTTTTTGAATTTTTGGTTCAGCTGTTGGTTTTTCAGCGGGTGCCAGATTTTGGGGGATGTCAAATTCAATTACGGGAATCTGATCTGTTGCCGAAGATATTTCAAAAAAAACGGGAACTTCTTCCAATTTGTCCACAGTAATTTTACTTCGTATTTCCACTACCAGATCTTCTTCAATATTTTCTTTTAATGTTGGCATTAGGTCGTCTTCTATAACCTGCAAAACAGGCTGTTCGGTAATTTCAGCAATAGCAAGGTCTTCTTCTTTTTCGTCAAACTGTAAAACAGGTTGCTGCATTATTTTCCCTGCCTGTCCGGCAGGCAGGCTTACTTCTTTTACCGGCATCTCCAGTGTCATCATTATTTTTTCATCCTTTTTTTCATCTTTCATTTCCGGCTTTTTCTCAAACGGATCTTTATGTTCAAAACCGGTTGCTATCAATGTGATACCTATCTGTGCACCTAAATTATTATCATACCCCAAACCTAATATCACATCCGTATCATCACCGGCCTGGCTCAATAAATAATTTTGAATGATCTCCACTTCATCCATGGTAAATTCATGTTCGCCTTCGGCAGAATTAATATTTATCAGGATCCATTTTGCACCACGGATATCATTATCATTCAGTAACGGAGAATTAATTGCATTTTCAATAGCACTCTGCGCCCTGTTCTCTCCCTCAGCTGCTGCACTTCCTAAAATAGCCACACCACCGTTACTCATTACAGTACATACATCGGCAAAATCCACATTGATCTGACCGGTGCTGTTTATCACATCCGTAATACATTTTGCAGCAGTTGCCAACACATTATCAGCCTTGGCAAATGCTTCTTTCATTTTTAAATTGCCAAACTGATGACGCAGTTTATCATTACTGATCACCAGTAAAGTATCTACATGATTTTTCAACAACATGATACCTTCCTCAGCCTGGGCAATTCTTTTTTTACCTTCATAAGCAAAAGGTGTAGTTACAATACCAACAGTAAGAATGCCCAGGTCCTTACAAATCTTTGCAAGAATTGGTGCACCACCTGTTCCGGTACCACCACCCATTCCGGCAGTTATAAATGCCATCTTGGTATTCACTTCCAGTATCCGTTTTATTTCTTCCAGGCTTTCTTCTGTTGCCTGGCGGCCAATTGCAGGATTGGCCCCGGCACCCAAACCCTGAGTTAAATGCGGCCCCAGCTGAATTTTATTAGGCACCTTGCTTTGTGCAATGGCTTGTGCATCTGTGTTACAGATTATAAAATTTACGCCTTCGATATTTTGCGAAAACATGTGGTTTACCGCATTGCTTCCGCCACCACCTACACCAATTACCTTGATGATGGAGGATTGTTCTTTAGGCAAATCAAAATGTATCATAGTTGTTTGTTTAGATAACGCTTGCATTTTACAATGCTGCGATTATTAATTAATGGGTTAGTACTTATTTTTAAATCATGAGTTATAAATTATGAATGTTGAATCTGATCCAGGATGCAATTCATCACTCATAATTCATCATTCATAACTACAACTTAGCATCCTCTTCTTCTTTAAACAGATCGATCAGGCCATTTTTAAATCCGTCCATAAAAGTTTTAAGTGATTTGCGCTGCTTAACTTTTACCGGGCCGTTTTCATCAACAACATCTAAAGTTTCATCAACTGCCTGATGTTTTAATGAACCGGGTACTTCTACTTTTCTGAATTGCTCTTCAAATTGTTTATTCTTGTTCTCATAATCATTATATCCTTTTAGTATTAGACCGATACAGGTACTATACATTGGTTTAGCCAATTCTTCAATATGGCCTCCTGCCAGATGCTCATTGGGATAACCTATCCTTGCATTTAAACCGGTAACATATTCTGTTAACTGAATTAAATGTTTAAGTTGCGATCCGCCACCGGTTAATATCACACCGCCATTCAACATCCGGGTATCCAATCCAACCTGCTTTAAATGATATGTAACAAAATCCATGATCTCACTCATACGTGCCTGAATGATACCGGCCAGGTTTTTTACTGAGATCTCTTTTGGTGCCATACCACGTAATCCCGGTATGGTAATAAATGCATTTGATTTTGCTTCATCACTTAATGCACTGCCAAACTGTATTTTCATTTGCTCGGCCTGCGTTTTTAAAACACCCAAACCATTCTTAATATCGTTGGTAATATTCTCACCACCGAAAGGAATGACGGCAGTGTGTTTTAAAATACCTTCATAAAAAACAGCAAGGTCGGTAGTGCCGCCACCAATATCTACGATGGCGACACCAGCTTCCAGATCCTGATCGCACATTACTGCGGCTGCGGAGGCAAGTGGTTGCAGAACTAAATCTTTTGTTATCAATCCTGCTTTATCAACACTACGGTTAATATTGCGGATAGCATTTTTATCACCGGTGATGATGTGAAAATTAGCGCCCACTTTTACACCACTGTATCCTATGGGGTTTGGAATATTTTGAAAATTATCAACGGTAAATTCCTGCGGTATCACATCAATGATCTGGTCTCCGGCGGGGATATAAGTTCTGTATTGATCTGCCACCAACCGGTCAATCTCTTCCTGCCTGATCTCTTCTTCAATCGATTGACGAACAATATCACCACGGGTTTGTAAACTTTTTATATGATGCCCGGCAATGCCAACATATACTTCTCCAATTTCCAGGTTTGGATTGGAGTCGTAACAGTTTTTTAAAGCCAGTTCAATGGCTTTTATGGTTTGATCGATGTTCAACACCATACCGTGTTGTACACCATTACTGTTGGCACGGCCAAAGCCAAGTATTTCCAGCTTGCCGTACTCATTTTTACGTCCGGCTATTGCAGCAATTTTGGTGGTGCCAATATCCAGACCTACGATGATGGGTTGTTCCTGATTCATAATTGTATGTTTTGTGTTTGTGTTGTGTTTTTATATGTATTGTTAAGTAACATTTTAATATTCATTTTTCTTTTGCATAACAGCCTTAGGCTGATGTGCAGCTTTTTTGCCCAGTACTGTTTTTTTTGCAGGCGTTAAAATTTGTTTTATTAAAATTTTTTCTGCAGTTGCATTGCCTGCTGTTAAAACCGTTTGCTTACCCAATTCAATACCCGGTTTTGGTTTTTCAATAATATCAGCTGATTCATTATTATCATCCCGCTGGATGGATTGCTGTATCATAGTACTGTCAACGGTATTCGCCCTGTTATCCTTTAGCATAATTTGCAAAGA
Organism: Chitinophagaceae bacterium; assembly: GCA_043748745.1. Classification (GTDB taxonomy): domain Bacteria; phylum Bacteroidota; class Bacteroidia; order Chitinophagales; family Chitinophagaceae; genus Ferruginibacter. The sequence goes on from JAYVEQ010000055.1 coordinate 8,154, forward strand.
ATCGGCTGCCTGCAGTTGTGCCCGTTCAACAATTATTTTCATTATCTGCAGTGTTCTTAATGAATCGGCTGCAACATCTTCGGCTCCTTTTCTTTTTGCCACCACCTGGTTTTTATACTGCACATTAATTACACTATAATTATCCCAACCCGCTTTAACCATTATCTCTTTATAAAAGAGTTTCAGTTTTTTCAGTTTTTCATCCACATCTTTTGCATCACCAAAAACAATCAACTGGTTTCCGATCTTCGGTATCATTTCAAAATTTCGCTGTGCTGTTATATCAATCTGCTCTATCATAGCCATACTGAAGGAGTCTTTTTGTACAGCCAGGCTGATGGTTTTAATATCCATCAGTAAACTGCTGTCGGCTTTAGAAAGTATTTTTTTATCTGACGGAAAATTGGTGAATACCGGCAGCCTCGCCGAAAATTTTTCACTTAATGGTAACATAGCCAGTTCCCCGTCAATATAAAATGTTGTTCCCCCGGTTGTAAATACCCGGGCTGCAGGCTCCCGTTCCTTTACATTAACCTGCAGTATTTCATTATTATCAAAGAACAATTCTGCTGCTTCTATCCACACATCTTTTTTCAGTTCTGTTTCCATCAGCTTTAAATTAAAATCACCAATGGCTTTACCAACTGGGTTTATTTTTTCATAAGCGGTAATAGTTTTCAGGATGTCTTTTTTATCTACAAAAAAATTATTGTTTACCCCCTGTATATTAATCTCAATTCCTTTACAGCGATGAGCTTCCTTCACTTTTATGGCTGCAACCAATAAAAACACAGTACCTGCTCCAAAGGCGAACCATAGTGTGGTTAAAAGAATGTTTATTACGCTGTATCGTTTTTTAACTGACATTTGATTTCAACCGCTATCGGCATTTCTAACCGCCCACAGGGTTTCATTTTTATTTTTTTGTAATTATATTTTTTATCGGTTCAACCAAAGTATCTATATCGCCAGCTCCCGCTGTAATTAATAATTCCGTATTGTTTTTGCTCATCCAATTCAGCAATTCATCTTTTTCCAAAATGCTTTTATTGTTACTACTCATTCTGTTCAAAATCATTTCGCTGTTTACCCCTTCAAGCGGTAATTCTCTTGCCGGGTATATGGGCAACAGGATCACTTCATCTGCCAGGTCAAGGCTCTGGGCAAAGCCATCAGCCAGGTCTCTTGTTCTGCTGAACAGGTGCGGCTGAAAAACAACCGTACATTTTTTATCAGCAAATAATTTTTTTGCTCCCGATATCAATGCCCTTAATTCTTCAGGATGATGTGCATAATCATCTACCATAACCTGTTCTTCATTCTTCACGATATATTCAAACCTTCTTTTCACCCCTTTGAAATCTGCAACAGCATTCTTTATTTTATCATCTTCAATTTTTAAATGATGTGCTACTGCTATGGCTACAATTACATTTTCAATATTGTGCATGCCGCCCATATTCAACAGCACATCATTTATTTTTACACCGTTAATTAAAACATCAAACTGGTAGCTGCCGCTATTCATTTTTATATTGGCAGCATATACATCTGCTTTTTCATTTTGCAGATGATAGGTAAGATGTTGGTCAGCTTTTAAATCTGTATTTCTTTTAAGTCCGAATTTACTCAGCAACAAACCACCGGGTTTTACCCTGGCAGAAAAATCAATGAATGCCTGTTCCATATTTTCTGCGGTGCCGTAAATATCCAGGTGGTCAGGATCCATTGAACTGATGATGGCTATATCGGGACTTAATTTCAAAAAACTTCTGTCGTACTCATCAGCTTCAACCACACAAACATTATTTTCACTGCTCCAAAAATTGGAATTGTAATTCACTGCAATTCCACCTAAAAATGCATTGCAACCATAACCACTATGTCGCAGTATATGTGCTACCATTGTACTGGTTGTGGTTTTACCATGTGTGCCGGCAATGCATATATTAAAAGAACTGTTTGTTATGGCCCCCAGCACATCACTCCGTTTTACAACAGTGTAATTATTTTGCTGGTAAAAGTTTAACCCGGTATGGTTCCTTGGAACCGCCGGTGTGTAAACAATCAACTGTGCATCTTTGTCAATGAACTCAATATTATCTTCGTAATAAATTTTAATTCCTTCTTTTACCAATTGCTTTGTTAATACGGTTTCGGTTTTATCATACCCACTAACTACAACACCCTTTGTATTAAAATACCTGGCCAAAGCACTCATCCCGATACCCCCTATTCCTAAAAAATAAATTCGCTTTATATTATTTATGTCTGTCATTATATACTGCTCAATATTTCTTTTGCAATTATTTCATCGGCATTTAAAATACCGAGTTTACTGATGTTTGTTTTTAATTCGTTTTGTTTTTGTTCATTTTTTGAAAGATCAATAACTGCCGGTACTAACTTATCTAACGCCTGATTGTCTTTTATCATTATGCCTGCTTTTTTATTAACTAAATTTTGTGCATTTACTGTTTGATGATCTTCGGCAGCATACGGAAACGGAACAAAGATCACTGCCTTCTTCATCACACATAATTCAGCAATGGCCATCGCTCCACTCCTGCTTATCACCAGGTCGGCTGCTGCATAAGCATATTCCATTTGGTTGATAAAATCATTTGCCCAGATATTGCTTTTGCCATTTGCCCTTTCTTTTGCTTTTGCAGCATAAGGTTTGCCCGTTTGCCAGATCAGTTGAAGATTATGTTTTTCAAACTTATCCAGGTTTTTATCCAGTGCCTCATTAATACTTTTTGCACCCAGACTACCACCAACCGACAATACTGTTTTTTTTTCAGGATCTAAACCAAAAAACTTAATGCCTTCCTCCCTGCTCACCGTACTTTTCGAAATACTTGCCCTCACCGGATTACCGCTTTCAAGGATCTTCTCTGCAGGAAAGAATTTTTCCATTCCGTCGCTGGCCACAAAAATCTTTGCAGCTTTTTTACCCAGCATGATATTGCTTTTGCCGGCAAAAGAATTACTCTCATGAATGAAAGATCGAATTCCTTTGGCCTGTGCAAATCGCAACACCGGAAAACTGGAATAACCACCAACACCAATTACAGCTGTTGGCTTAAATGATCTAAATATTTTTCGAACCTGAAAAAAACTTTTAACCAGTTTAAATGGTAATTCAATATTTTTTATCAAAGAACTTCTGTTAAATCCTGCTATATCCAATCCTTCAATTTTAAATCCTGCCTGCGGTATCTTTTCCATTTCCATTTTTCCCTTTGCTCCAACAAATAAAATTTCGGTTTGTGTTTCAATTTTTAAAATGGCATTTGCAATGGCAATGGCCGGAAAAATATGTCCCCCTGTTCCTCCTCCTGCTATGATAATTCTGTTATTCATTTACAATAACAGGTTGATCTTTTCCTTCTAACTGTTCCACATTCCTGGCTACACTTAATATAATACCAATAGATAAACAGGTGAATAAAAAACTGCTCCCCCCCATACTCACCAAAGGCAACGTAACACCGGTATTCGGAAAAATATTTACATTAACCCCCATGTTTGCTATAGCCTGTATAACCAGCATAAAACTTAATGCCAATGCCAGGAAAGCACCAAATGCATACGGGCATTTCCGGTACAACCTTATACAGCGATACAGAAACAGCAGGTAAATAAAAACAATGAATGTGCCGCCAAGCAAACCATACTCTTCCAGTATGATGGCAAAAATAAAATCACTGTAAGAGTGTGGTAAAAAATTGCGTGCCTGGCTGTGACCCGGCCCCAACCCAAACCAGCTTCCTTTTGCTATGGCAATCTTGGCCTGGTTTATCTGGTAAAGTTTTTCATTGTTGTCCTCTTTTTTGCTGTACATAAAAGTCTGGATACGCCCGATCCAGGTTGGTACACGGCCTACAGATAAAATAGCAGGTATATCTTTTGCCTTCTGCTGTTTTTTATCATAGGTACTTACCGCTACAGTAAATAAGATCATCACCGGTATTAAAAGAATGCCGATAGTTAATAAAATATGTTTTGTGCTTACCCTGCCAATAAACATCAACATAATACTGGTACCACCAATAAGTAAAGCTGTTGACAGATTGGATGGAGCAATCAATAAACATATAATTGCAACCGGTATAATGATGGGCAGGAACCCCTTTTTAAAATCTTTGATCACATTTTGTTTGCGGCTAAGTTGCCTGCTCAAAAAAATGAACAGGGCCAGTTTGGCCATATCGGATGTTTGAAAGGTCATGTTAATGACCGGAAGCTTTATCCATCTTGTTCCTTCATTCATACGTACTCCAAAGAAAGAAGTATAGATCAATAATAAAATGGATGCAATAAATAATACAGAAGCTACCCTTGAGTAAATGGTATAATTAACCCGGTGAGCAAAATAAATTACCAGCACACCCAGTATGATAAAAGCAAATTGTTTAAAGAGATAGCTTTCAGTACTCCTGCTTAATTTATAAGCCAGTGAACCCGTACTGCTGTAAACTACCAGCAAACTTACCAGGGTAAGAATAATAACGATACCCCAGATAACACGATCACCTTTGGTTCTGTTAACCAACTTACCACCCATGTTACTGATGTTGGGTGTAAAGAATGTTTTTATGCTTATTTGTTCTGACATATTCTTATCTCCGTCTTAAGGCGAAGAATTATTGATTTTTATTTATAATTCTTTCACTGCCTGCTTAAACTGGTTACCCCTGTCTTCATAATTCTTAAACAGATCAAAACTTGCACAGGCAGGGCTTAACAAAACTACATCTCCTTTGCTGGCAAAGTGAAACGCTGATTGCACTGCATCTTTTGCATTTTCGGTATTTACCATTAAAGAAACTATATCTCCAAATGCTTCATGAATTTTTCTGTTCTCTGTTCCCATACAAACAATGGCTTTTACTTTTTCTTTCACCAGGTCTTTAAGCAAGGAATAATCATTTCCTTTATCAACGCCACCCAGTATTAATATCACCGGCTTTTCCATACTTTCCAAAGCAAACCAGGTACTGTTTACATTGGTAGCTTTACTGTCGTTTATGAATTCTACATTCTTTATAGTTGCCACCGATTCCATCCGGTGTTCCAGGCTTTCAAAAGTTTGCAGGGCTTCCCTTATTTTATCTTTTCTGATATCAACTGCGGTAGCAGCTAAACTGGCAGCCATACTATTGTATTGATTGTGTTTTCCCTTTATGGCAAAATCTTCAATACTCATCTGCATCTCTTCGCTTTTCCATTTTAGGTGCATTTTTGCATTAAGCAGGTAGGCACCTTGTGGCAGTTGTTTACTCATGGTAATTGGGGCTAGTGTTGATTTAATGGGATAATTGTTTATCGTTTTTGCTGTTACGGCATCATCAAGATTATAAATAAATATATCTTCCTGCTGTTGGTTCATCACAACCCGGTACTTGCTGTTTATATAATTTTCAAATTTGTAATCGTATCTGTCAAGATGGTCTTCGGTGATATTGGTAAGCACGGCAACATCAGGTCTGAACGTTTCAATATCATCCAGCTGAAAAGAACTTATTTCGGCAACATATAACTGCTTTGGACTTACGGCAACCTGTTTGGCAAATGAATAACCTACATTACCAACCATGGCACAATCGGCGCCGCCGGTTTTACAGATATGATAGGTTAAGGCTGTTGTTGTTGTTTTACCGTTGCTCCCTGTAATAGCAATGATCTTACTGTTTCCTTTATAGCGGTAAGCAAATTCAATTTCGCTGATGATGCTGATACCTTTTGCCCGTATCTGTTTTACCAGTTCATTCTTCTCCGGTATGCCGGGGCTTTTCATAATTTCATCTGCCTTCAAAATCCTTTCCGTTGTATGCTGCCCTTCTTCAAATTCAATATGGTTAAGCTGTAATTCCATCCGGTAATTATCTTTAATAGTACCTCCATCACTTACAAAAACATCATAGCCCTGTTGCTTTGCCAGCAATGCTGCACCAACACCGCTTTCGCCTGCACCCAGTATGATCAATTTTTCAGACATTTTTACTTTTCAATTTTTCAACATCTCAAAATGTGAAATTTTTATTCATCCCGATACCTATCGGAAAAATAAAAAAGTGGTTCTTCAACAGCATAGAATTTAACAGGTCAGGTTTTCAGTCAGACTGGTTTTTTGCTTTACAAAGGATATTGGTTTGTTGAAAAACTTGGCGTTATACATTTTGTAAAATGCCAGTTTGGTTTTTCAAAACATTTTTATCTCAGCTTCAGCGTCACAATTGCCACCACTACGCTTAATATTGTTATAATCCAAAAACGGACTGCTATTTTACTTTCATGATAACCCAGCTTCTGGTAATGATGATGCAGCGGACTCATTAAGAATATCCGACGCCCCTCGCCATACTTTCGTTTGGTATATTTAAAATAACCTACCTGTATCATCACACTTAAATTCTCTACCAAAAACACAAAACAAAAAATCGGTATCAATAATTCTTTTCGAACAATAATGGCCAGTGCAGCAATAATGCCTCCCAATGCCAGGCTGCCTGTATCACCCATAAAAACCTGCGCCGGAAAAGCATTGTACCAGAGAAAACCAATACAGGCACCAACAAATGCTGCAATAAAAATGGATAACTCACCCAGGTTGGGTATGTACATGATATTGAGGTACTCTGCAAATTTTATGTTCCCACTTACGTATGCAAAAATGCCCAGGCATATGCCTATGATTGCGCTCACACCGGTAGCCAGCCCATCTAATCCATCTGTAATATTTGCGCCATTACTTACTGCTGTTACAATAAATATTACAATAAGGATGTAGAGAATATAAGTGTAATTCTCCCAGCTCTTTGGTAATAACTTAGTATAATTAAACTCATGGCTTTTTACAAAAGGAATAGTTGTGATGACTGATTTTGCATTTGTAAAAACCCTGACCTTGCCATCAACAATTACTGTATCATATTTTATTGTCTTTACATTTTTATTACTTAGTGATATGGTTTCGCCGGTTTTCATCACTTCTCTTTTCACCACCACACTCTGGTTAAAATAAAGTGTAGCACCTACAATGATCCCCAACATCACCTGTCCGAATATTTTAAATCTTCCGGCCAAGCCATCGCTATCACTTTTTTTGTATGTGACTCCTTTTGCCTGTGCAATTCTTTTTGACCTGATTTTCAAATAATCATCAATAAAGCCAATTGTTCCTAACCAAACAGTACACAATAACATCAGGCGGATATATACTTTATCGAGATTAGCTAATAATAATGTTGGAATTAAAATAGCCAGTATAATAATGATACCGCCCATAGTTGGTGTTCCTTTCTTTTCCTTTTCTCCTACCAGTCCAAGGTCCCTTACCGATTCACCCAGTTGTTTTTTCTGTAAATACTTTATTAATTTTTTGCCATATACTGTTGTTATCACCAGGCTTAATATCATGGCCAGCATCACCCTGAAGGTGATGAACTGAAAAAGACCGATTCCCGGAAACCGGAAACCTTCTTTGCCAAGCCAATTAAAAATGTGATACAACATAAATGCAGTTTTTTGTTTTGGGTTTGGGTTTGCCTAAGGCAATATCAACCCATCAACTTTCAACCTTTTTTTATTTTTCCAAGAGCTCAAACATTTCATTCAATATCTTTTTATCATCAAAATCATATTTCACACCCCCAATATCCTGGTACTTTTCGTGTCCTTTGCCGGCTATTAAAACAATGTCTTCATAATTAGCAAGGCTCACGGCAGTTTTAATTGCTTCTTTCCTGTCGGTAATTGAAATGACTTTTTTTTTTGTCACCGCATTTACTCCGGCCTGCATGTCTTTTAAAATTTCCAACGGATCTTCACTTCTTGGATTATCAGAAGTAAAAATCACTTTATCGCTATACTCACAGGCAACTTCTGCCATAACGGGTCGTTTGGTTTTATCCCTGTCTCCTCCGCATCCAACTACTGTAATTATCTTTTCATTACCCTGTCTTAATTTTTTTATGGTTGCCAATACATTTAATAATGCATCGGGCGTATGGGCATAATCAACTATACCGGTAATTTTTTCTTTCTTACTTACCATGTAATCAAATCTTCCTTCTGCACCATCCAGACTGCTTAACACCTGCAGCACATTGTCTTTATCTTTCCCCAGGCAAACTGCTGCACCATACACCGCTAATAAATTATATGCATTAAACTCACCAATCAACCTGAAATAAACTTCTTTATCATTTACGATCATGTGCAACCCTTCCAGGCTGTTGTCTAAGATCTTCCCTTTAAAATCAGCCATGGTTTTAAGGCTGTAGAAATATTTTTTTGCATTTGTATTCTGCAACATCACGGCCCCTCTTTTATCATCGGCATTGCTGATGGCAAATGCAGAAGCAGGCAGTTTATCAAACCATGATTTTTTAACCCGGATATATTCATCGAATGTTTTATGATAATCAAGATGATCATGAGTGATATTGCTGAATAATGAACCGGCAAACTGTAACCCGGTAATACGGCCCTGGTGTATGGCGTGACTGCTGCATTCCATAAAAACATATTCACAGTCAGCGTCAGCCATTTTTTTAAGCAATGCATTAATATTAACTGCATCCGGTGTTGTATGTGTTGCAACAATTACCTCATCACCAATCTGATTTTGCACAGTACTGATCAAACCACATTTACAACCCAATGCAGTAAACAGCTTCCACAACAGCGTTGCTATGGTTGTTTTACCATTTGTTCCGGTAACACCAACCAGTTTTAATTTCAAAGAGGGTTCGTCATAAAAATTATGGCTTAAGTAGCCCGCAGCTTCGGCAGCATTTTCTACCTGTACATAAGTAATCTTTTGATTTATTACAGCAGGAAGATTTTCACAAACTACAGCTGAGGCACCTTTTTCGACTGCACTATCAATAAAAGAGCCGCCATCTGTTTTAGTTCCTTTTAATGCAATAAAACATGAGCTGGGCTTAGCTTTACGGGAATCAATTACCAAATCTGTTACTTCAATATTGGTATCACCCTTTATTGAGCGGATAGAAACTTTATATAGTAGGTCCTGCAGTATCAATTCAGAATTAAAGAAATAGTTTGTTTTTTATTAAAATTTGTTCCTGCTGTTAATGATTGATTCATTACCCTGCCTCTTCCGGTAGCTGTAACTTTCAGTCCTATATTTTCCAATAAATACACCGCATCTTTCAAACCCATTCCGACAACGTTAGGGGTTACAGAACCGGATGTTGAGTTTGAAATAAGCGGTGTATTTAATATGCCTGTGTTATTTTTTAATTGTACCGATCTCCAGAAACCTGAAATAGCAGAATCAGTATAGGGCATGTTTAACGTGCTGAAAACTGTATTCAACTCATTTTTCAATCCAAAATAATTATACTGAGAACTGTCAGGTTTGTTTATCACCGTGTATTTTCTTGTACTTAGTAAGCTGCCGTATATTCTATCGCTGATCTCTTTAAACACTGTGCCTGAAACATCTGCCCCATAAATCATTTTTGATTCTTTACTGTTTTGTATAACAACTGCCATTGTATATTTTGGCTGGCCAGCCGGAAAATAACCAATGAAAGAAGCCTGGTAAATTTTATTGCCTTTGTTATATCCTTTGTTATCCAATGCTGTTACTGCTGTGCCGGTTTTTCCTGCTATCTGGTATGTGCTGTCTTTTATTTTTCTTGCTGTACCATGTTCCCCTTCAACTACAGCAAGCAAACATTCTTTAAGCTGATCAAGCGTTTCTTTACTGCAAATATTTTCTACCAAAACCTGTGGCTGAATTGTTTTTATCTCAACCCCGTATTTTTTTATTGAACTAACCAGGTAAGGTTTCATCATTTTACCATTATTTGCTACAGCATTATATAACATAAGCATATGCAGTGGTGTAACTAATTCTTCATATCCATGAGCCATGAATGGGATGGTAGTATTTGCCCAACTTCTGTTTGATGGTTTTTTAATTGTAGGCTTGCCCGATGCTGCTGTAAGATCAATACCAGTTAATGTATCTAGCCTGAATTTGTGTAAGTGATCAATAAATTTAGATGGCTGACTGTGATAATATTGGTCGGCAAGTTTTGCAAAAGCCACATTGCTGCTTCTTGCAAATGCATCTTTAACAGTGATCTCGCCATTGCCTGCGTGAGAATCTTTTATTCTTAATCCGTAAAAGTTTTTTACCCCATTCTCACAATCAACAATAGAATTAATGGTTATATATTTATCTTCCAGCAAACTCATTAAAGTAGCCAGTTTAAAAATAGAACCTGGTTCAGTGGCTTTACCAATACCATAATTTAAATCTTCGACATAGGAGCCATCAGGTTGTTTACCAAGGTTGGCAATTGCTTTTATTTTACCGGTTGCTGTTTCCATAACAATTGCTGTACCGTGTAATGAGTTATTGCCAATCATCATACGCATCAAAGCACTTTCTGTAACATCCTGTATATAGGTATCCAGTGTTGAAATAATATCTTTACCATTTTCCGGATCTACATCCCCACCATCAACCGGCATATAGGCTCCGGCAATATATCTAACCAGTTGCTGCCCTGTTTTACCCCTCAACAAACTGTCATAACGCTGTTCAAGTCCAACATTGTTTTTTGTATTATCTCTTGATAAACCAATAGTACGGTTTGCCAGCAAAACATACGGATTGATCCGTTTATCTTTAGCATTGATGATAAAACCACTTTTGTTTTTACCCAGTTTTATCAAAGGGAAATCTCTCAATTCTTTATATTGAGAAAATGATATCTTCTTTTTTAAAGTATAAAACCGGTCATTATTTTTAAACGCCAGTTGCATTTCTTTTGCGTAATCTTCCGGTGTTTTATCATTAAACAGGTTAGCAAGACAAATGCTTAAAGTATCAACATTATCTTTAAATCTCTTTCCTTTATTTTCTCTTAAACCTTCAGCAGCAAAATCAACAAACACATCAAAAACAGGAACAGAAGTACTCAGCATATTTCCGTCTTCACTATATATTGTGCCCCGTTCTGCTTCGATGGGCAAATATTTTAAATGCATACTGTCGCCCATGCTGGTCCAGAATTTACCTTCAACCTGCTGTATATAAAATGCCCTGCCAATTACCACGCCTCCAAGAATTATCATTCCCAGAAAACAGAGGTAAACTCTCCACAATATGTCATTTTTTATTTCCAATTTTTACTCATGTTTATATTGTTTTTTATTTTGCTCCCAATAATACCGGTGGTGTAGTTAATTCTTTTAAACCCAGAGGTTCAACTGCTTTTATTAATTCACTGGCCTTACTTCTGAAAATCACTTCACTTTTAATTGTTTTGTATTCAAAATCCAACTCCTTAATATGTTTTTCAGTTGTATTAATTTTTAAAATCAGTTTATCGGCATAATGACCATTATATATATACAAAACAGCCAACATGGTTAAAAACAAAAAGAACGGAATATTTTTCACCACCCATTTATGGCTTATATATTTCTTCCAGTCTGTTTTCTGACTGGCTTGCAATGATTCTTTTATGATATTATCTTCTGACATGTATTAACCTGGCACCAGTTTTATTTTTTTATTATTGATATTAGCCGAAACTTTTACTTCAATTCTGCAACCCTCAGCTTTGCACTTCTTGCCCTGGCATTTTTCTTTATTTCTTCCTGTGTTGCTGTTAATGGTTTTTTAGTGATCACATTAAAAGGGTTTTCAAACCTGTGTCCAAAAACATCATCGACAGCTGTATTTTCAAATGTTCCGTCTCTAAAAAAAATTTTTACAATTCTGTCTTCTAAAGAATGAAAAGTAATAATTGCAATACGTCCACCCGGATTTAATATGCCGGCTGTTTGTTGTAAAAGCTCTTTTAAAACACCCAACTCATTATTTACTTCAATACGCAGTGCCTGAAATACCTGCGCAAAATATTTTTGAGGATTACCTTTTACCACATCATGTATTGCTTTTTTAAATTCATTAACTTTTCGAATTGGTGATATTGATCTTTTTGATACAATTGTTTTTGCCAATGTTTTTGAATTGGTAACCTCTCCATATTGTTCAAACATTTTATGCAATTGTAACTCTGTAAAAGATTTAAGGATATCTGCAGCAGTTAATACCTGGCGCTGATCCATACGCATGTCAAGTACTGCATCAAACCGGATGGAAAATCCACGATCAGCTTCATCAAACTGGTGACTGGAAACGCCGAGATCAGCAAGTATACCATCAACTTTCATGATTTTATGTAAGCGTAAGAAGCGTTGCAGGTGTCTGAAATTTTGAGGAATAAATAATACCCTTTCATCCTGTGGCAGATTATTTTTGACATCTTCATCCTGATCGAAAGCAATCAGTCTTCCATTTTTATTTAAATACTCCAAAATTGCACGGCTATGTCCGCCACCACCAAATGTGCAATCCACATAGGTACCACCAGACTGAATATTTAAACCATCCAAACATTCTTTCAGTAAAACCGGAGTGTGATAGTTTTGCAATTCGGAATCTGGAATTTGATTATCGCTCTTGATTTTTTTCATTCCAATTTCTAATTACATTACTGTTTTTAACCAGGCAGGCTTTTAAATTCCTTCTTCCCTGTTCATCACTTCATTAGCCAGATCACTGAATGATTGTGGTGTAAAAGTTTCAAAGAACTGCATATACTTACTTTTATCCCAGATCTCAATTTTATTAACCGCCGAAACCAACACAATGTCCTTTTCCAATCCGGCGTGATCAGTCAGGTTTTTTGGTAACAGCAAACGGCCTGCTGAATCCAGGTCCAATTGTGTGGCTCCGTTTAAAAAATAACGTCTGAATTCTCTTACCTTAGGATTAAAATCATTTAGTTTGCTGATTTCAGAAAAAATAGGATCCCAACTTTGCTGCGGGTATAATGTGAGACATTTTTCAAAACCCCTGTTAATGATAAAATGCGTAAAGCCTTCTGCCGGCAGTTGCTTTTTAAAGCCTGCAGGTAAAAGAAAGCGACCTTTAGCATCTAAAGTAGCCTCATATTCTCCGAGGAAACCAATCATTTTCAAGTATTTAGACTATTTAATAACAGATATTTCCACAAAATAACACTTTTTCCCACTTTACGAACATATTTTAGGTAAAGTTTTTTATCCACAGAGGCCTATTGCTTAAGTAGAGTGCTTATGCTCAAAATATCTTCAAAAGTGTTGTGAATTGGATGTGGATAGATGTGGATTGCTGTTAATTACTATTCTTTAAAAAGATCAACTACAATTTTTAAAGTTTTAAAAAATAAATGAATTGATTTTTTTAAATTTCTAATCTATAAAAACATAATTATATCAAAAGAAAATTTAAATATTTTACCTGTACTTATTTTTGAGAAATAATTCAGTGGATAAAAGTTTGTACTGAAACTAATAAATTACTGAGATTGAAATCAGCGGTTTATTTTATTAACTGAAGAGTTTCTATTTTGCCAACGGTATAGTTATACAAAAACTACTGCCCTTTCCCAACATGCTTTCTGCCTTGATATTGCCGTGATGTGCATCAACCATTGTTTTAACATAACTCAATCCGAGTCCGAAACCTTTTACATTATGAACATTGCCGGTATGTGCCCGGTAAAATTTTTCGAAAATCCTGTGCAGGGTTTCTTTGTTCATCCCGATACCATTATCCTCTATTTTTATCTTTAACTGATTACCGGAATTTTTTGTACTGAGTTTTATACGGAGATCTTCTTTTGAATATTTTACTGCATTATCCAACAGGTTATTTATCAAATTAGTGAAGTGCACCTCATCCGCCATAATAAGATCATTTTCTGCTCCCATTTCCACTTCCAATTGACCATGTTTTTCTTCAACCTGTAAATTGATATTGTTTAATGCACTTACAATTAAATCATGTGCAGGAAATTTTTTCAGGTTAAGCTGAACTTCCTGCTTATCCAGCAAAGCTGCCTGCAGTATGGTTTCTACCTGCTTGTTCATTCGCTTATTTTCTTCTTTAATGATACCTATAAAATAATTTGTTTTCTCTTTATCACCAGCTACTTTTTCGTTTTTTAAAGCATCAACAGCTAAAGAGATTGTAGCCAATGGTGTTTTAAACTCGTGTGTCATATTATTTATAAAATCAGATTTTATCTCACTCAGTTTCTTCTGCTTTAATAAAGTTCTGATGGTAATAAAAAATGCAGTTGTTATAATAAGTGTAAAAAGAATGGCACCTAAAATAAACCATATCATTTCCTGCCAGATCAGGCTTTTTTGATGTGGTACAATTACAGAAAGTAATTCTTCCCTCACCAGGTTTTCAAAATTACTTCCGCTGGCTGGTTCCAGGGCATAAACAATATTCAGGCTATTTGTTGAGTCAATATAGTATTTATAAAAGTTATCACTGTACACCTGTTCTCCATTAATTGAATTCACCCTTACATTAAATTCAAAAGGATAATTTTGCAGATTATATTTATTAAATCCCATTTGTATGATATCTGATATTTCCTCTTTTGAAAACCGTTTTATGACTGATGGCTTAAAATACTGCATCTGTAATTTATCACCCGGGAAAAGCAAGTCACTTTTCCTGGTCATTGGCATCAATGAGTTTTTTTCCTGTGTAAGTAATGTACCGGCATAATCAACTGCCCGTATAATATTTTCTTTTACTTGCTTATCTTTTGTATCCCTTGCGCTCTTGATCCATAAAATCTGGAAAAAAATAAGCCCCAGCAAGGAAAGCAGGATCAATATTGTTATAATTGGAAAAATTTTCTTCATCCCCGTAAAGGTAATTCAGTATATGCCTGTAAAATACTTCAAAACCTTTAAACCTTAAATTTAACTAAGGTTTAAATTTTTTTAAATAAAATATTTAAACTACACTTGTTTTTTTATAATAAAATATTACTTTAGAAATATGATTCATCCTGCACCAGGTATATTACTGATAGCAGACCCTTTTTTAAAAGATCCCAACTTTTTAAGAACGGTTATACTTTTATGCGAACACCGGGAAAAAGGCAGTTTTGGATTTGTTTTAAATAAACAGATCGAGCAAACTTTAGATGAGCTGATAACCGGCATGGGAGGATATACAATACCGGTTTACTATGGTGGCCCTGTTCAAATGAATACCATTTATTTTATTCATCAATATCCTGACCTGATTCCGGATTCTTGCAAAATCAGTAATGATATATACTGGGGAGGAAATTTTGAAACAGTAACAGTACTGCTAAAGAATAACAGTCTAGATCTTAATAAGATTAAATTTTTTATTGGTTACAGTGGCTGGGGCGACGGGCAATTGACTGATGAATTGAAAGAAAAAAGCTGGCTTACTGTATCAGCAACCTGTAACCTGGTTTTTAATACCCAACAAGATGAAATATGGAAGGGCAGTCTTCAACATCTTGGCGGAGAATATGAAATGATGATCAATTTCCCCATTGATCCGCAGTTAAATTAAAGCCATAAATGTTTTACTACAAATTCAATAAATCAAACTTTATCTTGTAAAATATATTTAAGAAGAGATGTGCATTGGCATTATCCACTTGCTTTATTGTTTGAATTATAATTAACTTCCCCTTTCAAACTAATAACCTATTGCTGTATTCATTTGTAAAAATCATTGCAAGACTTGCAATACCAATTTATTGCAGGGATATTGCAATTAATAAAAAAGAACTTTTAAAACTTGATGGCCCATTGATGCTGGCTGTTAATCATCCCAATTCATTTTTAGATGCAATTATACTTTGCACGTTATTTGATAAGTCTGTTTATTCCCTTGCCCGGGGAGATGCTTTTAAGAATAAATTTTTTGCCAAAATTTTATTTTTGTTTAAAATGTTTCCGGTGTACCGGGTTAGTGAAGGGGTAGAAAACCTAGAAGAGAATTATAAAACATTCGAACTCTGTAAAAATATTTTTAAAGAGAAAGGTATAGTCCTCATCTTCAGCGAAGGCAGATGTATTAATGAATGGCATTTACGCCCATTAAAAAAGGGTACTGCCCGCCTGGCTATCAGCAGTTGGGCAGAAGGCATTGATGTTAAAATTTTGCCGGTAGCCATTAATTACAGCTCCTTTAAACGGTTTGGTAAAAATATTAAACTTTATTTTGGAGATATTATTCATAAAAAATCCTTTGACTATAATGACAGCTATGGGAATTCCATCAGGCAGTTTAATGATACATTGAATAACGAACTTGGTAAATATGTATTTGAAATTGACAGTGCAGATAAAAAAGCACTTCACGATAAATTTTATATCAGGCACTCTTTAATTAAAAAAATTGTTTTGTTTTTCCCTGCGGTTTCAGGATTTCTTATTCATGCCCCTTTTTACCTTTTTATAAAATGGCTGGGGATCAATGTAAATAAAGAACCAGGGCATTTTGATTCAAAAATCGTTGCATTACTATTTGTATTATACCCGGTGTTTTTATTATTATTAAGTGGCCTTATTTTTTATTTTACCGGGAACCTGTTGTCAATATTTATTTTGGTATTGCTGCCTTTCACTGCCTGGGCTTATGTTCAGATAAAAAAACAACTGGATTAAAAATTTTACATAATAAAAAACCCATCGGCCTGCCGACAGATGGGTTGCATTTCTTTCATATTTTTTTCTAAATTTCTTCAGCACCTTCAACCAATACTGTTGTCTTGTTATTCAACACTTCTACAAAACCACTTTTAATAGTATAAGAAGTGGTTTGAGTTTTATCTTTTAAGATCTTTAGGTTGCCATCTTTTAATGCACTTACCAGGGGGGCATGCCTGTCCAATACTTCAAACAAACCTGCAATGCCCGGCAATTGTACGCCGTAAACATCGCCGCTGAAAATTTTCTGTTCGGGTGTTAAAATCTCTAGAGTCATATTCAATTAAGCTTTTGCCGCTTCCATTAATTTCTTTCCTTTTTCAATTGCATCTTCCAAAGTACCTACCAGGTTGAATGCTGCTTCCGGATACTCATCCACTTCTCCATCCATAATAGAATTAAATCCACGGATAGTATCTTCTATTGGCACCAGCACACCTTTTAAACCGGTAAACTGTTCAGCCACAAAGAATGGCTGACTTAAGAAACGTTGTACTTTACGTGCTCTTGAAACAACCAGTTTATCTTCATCACTTAATTCATCCAAACCAAGAATGGCGATAATATCCTGTAATTCTTTATAGCGTTGTAAAATTAATTTCACCCTGTTCGCAGTATCATAATGCTCAGCACCCACAATCAAAGGAGTAAGTATCCTTGAGGTAGAATCCAAAGGATCAACCGCAGGATAGATACCAAGATCCGCAATCTTACGACTCAATACTGTGGTAGCATCTAAGTGAGCAAATGTTGTCGCCGGTGCAGGATCTGTCAGATCATCTGCTGGAACATACACCGCCTGTACGGAAGTGATAGAACCATTTTTAGTAGAAGTAATCCTTTCCTGCATCAACCCCATCTCAGTTGCAAGCGTTGGTTGATAACCTACGGCAGATGGCATACGGCCTAACAAAGCCGATACCTCAGAACCTGCCTGTGTAAAACGGAAGATATTATCAACGAAAAATAAAATGTCTTTTCCCTGTCCTGTACCATCACCGTCACGGAAATATTCCGCAATGGTTAAACCGCTTAAAGCCACACGAGCCCTTGCTCCCGGAGGTTCGTTCATTTGTCCGAAAACAAATGTTGCCTTCGATTCTTTCAGGTCTTCCATATTCACTGCACTCAAATCCCATCCGCCTTCCTCCATACTATGTTTAAACTTTTCGCCATAGTTCATGATACCTGCTTCAATCATTTCTCTCATCAAATCATTTCCCTCTCTTGTTCTTTCTCCCACACCTGCAAATACCGATACGCCACTATATGCTTTCGCAATATTGTTGATCAATTCCTGGATCAAAACTGTTTTACCCACACCTGCTCCACCAAACAAACCGATCTTACCACCTTTTGCATAAGGTTCAATCAAATCAATTACTTTAATACCGGTGTATAAAATTTCATTGGCTGTACTCAGATTTTCAAATAATGGTGGTTTGGCATGAATGGGGCGGCCACCAACTTTACTAACCTGTGGTAAACCATCAATAGCATCGCCGGTAACATTAAATAAACGGCCTTTAATTGCATCACCAACAGGCATTGCAATTGGTTTGCCGGTATCAATAACAACTGTACCACGTACCAATCCTTCAGTTCCATCCATTGCAATGGTACGAACACTGTCTTCGCCAAGATGTTGTTGAACTTCCAGAACCAAAGTATCACCGTTTTCACGTTTCAACTCTAATGCATTTAAGATTTCAGGGAGTTTGCTGTCATTATCAAACTGAACGTCAACCACAGCGCCGATGATTGATTTTACTTTACCGGTATTGGCCATATAAAATGAGGTTTAATTTTCGAGCCGCAAAGGTAAGGCTTGAAGGTTGGAATTAAAAATTAGATGGATTTTTTTTTATACCGGCTTTAGTTCGCCTGTCTTCATCGTTGCAAACTTTGTTCTGTTCTCACTTTATTTCCGGTGGAAATGAAATAGAATCAATCGGTTATTCGGATTTACAACTATGAAGTTTTATAGTATTTTATACAATAAAGCAGCCAAAATGCCTCCAATTACCGGCCCCAGAACCGGAATCCAGCTATAGGCCCAGCCGCTGCTGCCTTTATCTTTTATAGGCAGTATAAAATGCATGATCCTTGGCCCCAGATCCCTGGCCGGGTTAATAGCATAACCGGTCGGTCCTCCAAGACTTAAACCAATACCCAGCACCAATAATGCAACAGGTAATGCATCCAGCGAACCTAATTTAACTTCCACATCATTAATATGTGCGCCTGCAATAAAAAGCACACCAAATACCAGGGCAAATGTGCCAATGATTTCTGTAGCCAAATTGAAAGGAATATTTGGTATTGCCGGGCTGTTACAAAACACAGCCAGTTTTGCATCGGCATCGGTAGTTTCATCAAAATGTTTTTTGTAAGTTATCCAAACTAATAATGCACCAATCATAGCACCACAAAACTGACCGACTATATAAATTGGCACTAAGGCCCAGTCAAATTTACCGGCAGTTGCCAGTGCAATAGTTACCGCAGGGTTTAAATGTGCACCACTTTGTGCAGCAGAAATATATACACCCACAAAAACTGCAATGCCCCATCCAAAAGTAATAACAATCCATCCGCCATTGTTGCCCTTGGTTTTATTTAAAACAACATTGGCTACAACACCATCGCCCAATAAAATTAAAAATGCAGTACCGATAAGTTCGAAAAGAAAATTATTCATAAGCAGTTGGTTGAAATTGAAAAGTAGGAATTTTATTTTAATGGAAAACAATTCTTTATTTATCATCGGCCCAGGCAATAGCAGATTTAATCGCCCGCTGCCATCCTTTCTTCAAAGCATCCTGTTCGGCAACAGGCATTGCAGAATCAAAGCTGATATCTACCTGCCATTGATTTTGTATTGCTTCAATATTTTTCCAATACCCTACTGCAAGACCAGCCAGGTATGCAGCACCTAAGGCAGTGGTTTCTGTTATTACCGGTCGCACAACTTTTGTATTTAAAATATCTGCTTGAAACTGCATCAATAAATTATTAGCCGTTGCACCGCCATCAACCCGCAATTCTTTTATAGAAATACCAGAATCGGCTTCCATCGCTTTTAATACATCCATGGTTTGGTAAGCAATACTTTCCAAAGATGCCCGTGCAATATGTGCAGCTGTTGTACCTCTGGTAATGCCAACCATGGTGCCTTTTGCATATTGGTTCCAATGCGGCGCACCCAGGCCTGCAAAAGCCGGAACAACATACACACCATCTGTAGATTTTACAGAAGCAGCAAGCGCTTCCACCTCTTCCGATTTTTTAATAATGCCCAATCCATCTCTTAACCATTGTACCACTGCACCTGCAATAAACACACTTCCTTCCAAAGCATAATTAGTAATACCGTTTACCTTCCAGGCGACGGTTGTCAATAAATTATTATTGGAGATAACGGGTTGCGTTCCGGTGTTCATCAACATAAAACAACCGGTACCATAAGTATTTTTAACCATGCCGGGCTGTGTACACATTTGACCAAACAAAGCAGATTGTTGGTCGCCGGCTATACCTGCGATGGGAATATTATGTGATGTTAAAATATTTTGTGTGGTACCATACACTTCGCTGCTGCTGCGTATTTGCGGTAACATATTACCTGGAATGTCAAATATTTTTTCAAGCTCGCCATCCCATTGCAACGTATGAATATTACATAACATGGTACGTGATGCATTGGATACATCGGTAACATGAATTTGTCCTTTGGTTAAATTCCAAACCAGCCAGGTATCAATAGTACCAAAACATAATTCTCCCTTTATCGCTTTTTCTCTTGCTCCTTTTACATTATCCAGTATCCATTTTACTTTACTGGCAGAAAAATAAGCATCAACGATCAACCCTGTTTTTTCCCTGATGATTTTATCCAGCCCTTTTGCTTTCAGTTCATCACAAAAAGATGCAGTTCTTCTGTCCTGCCATACAATAGCATTGTAAATGGGTTTACCGGTTGCCCGTTCCCAAACCACCGTCGTTTCTCTTTGGTTTGTAATACCGATAGCAGCAATATTTTCTGGCAACAATCCAGCCTTGGTAATCGCCTCTGCGGCCACACCCAATTGTGTACTCCATATTTCATTGGCACTATGCTCAACCCAACCCGGCTGCGGAAAAATTTGTGTAAACTCTTTCTGTGCAGTGGTAATGATAGTACCTTTATCATCAAAAATGATAGCCCTTGAGCTGGTAGTACCCTGGTCGAGTGCTAAAATGTATTGTTGCATGTATAAATTTTATTCTGAAGTTAGTTGAAAATTACAAAAATGAGGAATTAGCAATCCCTGTTTTATTTTCCAGGATAATTTATTCATCAACATATTAATTTTAAAAACTCATACATCTTAATTTATGAAAAAAAAGTTGCTCATTTCTCTGCTCTCTTTGTTTGCATACCATTTATACGCACAAGACAGTATTCCTATGCCACAACAAAACAGTGAAGAAGCATTAAAACAGTTACCTGTTTTATGGATGCAGACAGCCGCAGAATACAGGGCTTTGTGTTACCAGGCTTTTAATACGGCTCAATGGCGGCTGGAAAAATTATTAAAAAAGAAAAAGCGAAAAGCTCATTGGGCAATTATTACCGACTTGGATGAAACCATTCTGGACAATAGTTATGAAGAAGCCAAACGCATAAAAACAAATAAAGATTATAATAATGTTGATTGGAGTCACTGGGTAAACCAGTCGGCTGCAACAGAAGTGCCTGGTGCAGGTAAATTTTTGCAATGGGTGCACCAAAAAGGTGTTACTGTTTTTTACATCAGCAACAGAGACACTTCGCAGTTAATGGCAACACTTATCAATCTGCAAAAACTGCAATTACCTGATGCCGATACTGCACATATGCTTTTCCTATCTAACAGTTCCTCAAAAGAAGCAAGAAGACATGCGGTGATGAACAACTATAATGTAGTCATGTTATTTGGTGATAACCTTAACGACTTCACTTATCTTTTTGAAAAAAAAGACATCGCTGCAAGAAAAACAGAAGTGGATAATGTAAAGGAAGACTGGGGCAATAAGTTCATTGTACTGCCTAACAGTACTTATGGCGAATGGGAAAACGCTTTGTACGACTATAACAGGAAGCTTACACCACAACAAAAAGATGCTAAACGTAAAATTTTATTAAAGGCTTATTAAGCCTTTTGTTTACCTGCTGTGAGATTTTTAATGATTTTATATAATGCAGAGAATATAAAAATTCCACCTAATACAGCAACAATGGAAGAGCCTGCAGGAAAATCATAATGAAATGAAAAGTTTAAACCCAAAAAGCCTCCAAGGATACTAATGATTATTGCAATAAGAATAACAGCAACTTTATTTTTTGTGATCATGATGGCCGAAACAGCGGGGATGATCAGGTAAGAGAAAACAGGAATTACACCATTGATCTTTACTGCAAAAACAATTACAAGACCAATTGAAATATAGAATAAAAAATTCCAGAAATTAAAGATACCCACCTGGTGATTTTCACCGTTTTCAAATGATTCGGTTAACGTAAAAAATTTCCTGAAAAAAATCAAATGCACCAGTCCAATAATGCCGAATACAATACCAACCAATGTGATCTGTTGCCAGCTTGTTGATAGTATATTTCCGAACAGCACTTCCTGTATGTCAGAATCGCCATGCGGTGTTTTAGAGATAAGTAATACGGTTAATGCGGAGGCAAAAGCATAAAATATTCCGATGATCGCTTCCTGTTTCAGCCGTTTATCCCGGATGTTAAGAAAAGACATTAACAATGCACCTGACAAAGTAAATATCAACGGAATGGACGTGAGCCCCACACCAATAAATGCAGCAAATGCAACGCCCAAAGATGATATTTGCCCCAGTGCCAGATCAACAAAAACAATACCCCTGCCTACAACATGAACACCTAAATAAGATAACAATACACCTGTAATAACAGCTGCTGCAAATGCCTGCACCATGAATGGTAGATGAAACATATCAAACATAAGAAAAGCGGTTTAGTTATTTAAATTAAGTTTGTGTTCTTAAATTCTTAATCAACCCGCCTTCGACAAGCTCAGGCTGACAGCTTTTTGTCTTGCTTGTCACAATGAGCTTGTCGAAGTGTTGGCACGTAAGACAAAAAGCTGTTTTATAAATAAAAGAAATTTAATAACACAACATAATACAAGTTAATAAAAATTATTGTTGAATCATTTTAACACAGAAATCAGTTGGTTTATGTCATAATCAAATAAGTCGAAATAATTTTTTACCGGGTTAAATGCATTTACTGATGTAGCCAGTGTTAGTTCCTTAACACCCGTTTGTTTTGCCACAACATCTGATGAAGACGTGGTAAAATAAGGTGAGGATATAATTACCTTAATTTTATTTGCAGCTACCTCTTTAATTACCTTCACCAGTTGTGAAGGCGATGGAGGGATGCCCGGCTTAGGCTCCATAAAATCTACAACCTCCAACCCAAATCTTTTTTCAAAATAACACCATTCGTTATGATAAGCAATAATTTTTGACCCCTTATACGGTGCCATCTTTGTTTGCCACTCAATCATTTTTTCATTTATTTTTTTGTAAAAATTCTGAAGATTTTCTTCATAAAATGGTTTATTGGAAGGATCAATACGTTCCAATCCGTCAGCAATATTCCTGGCAATAACTTTCCCGTTCAACGGATCAAGCCAGTAATGCGGATTGCCGTAAATATGAATATCGCCCTCTCCCCTGTTTAATGAACCCGGCACCTGTAACAGACCGATTCCTTCTGAAGCATCAACATAACCCGGCGAACCTTTTTGAATTTTTGAATTTCTTGAACTGGATAACAATTGCGGCGACCAGCCCGTTTCCAAATCGAGCCCTACAGTTACAAACAAATTCGCACTGGATAAGCTGATGATATAACTCGGCTTGGGATCAACAAAGTGCGGATTCTGATATCCGGTTGCAATGGAACTTACCGAAACTTTGTTACCACCAATCAATTCTGTAATACTTTTCATATCGGTTGTTGTAGTAACAACTTTAATGGTGCCTGCTTTGGTAAAGTTTAAAATGCCGATCCCCAAAGCGAAGCATATTATTAATTTGTTTTTCATACTGTTTTATATTTTTTTAATGATCTGTAATTATCTGAATTATCAATACTGATGTGCACCATGTGCGCCAATAACAAATATCCAGCGCAACCATGCCTGGTAATATCTTGATTGAATATTATCATCAGTTGTTTTTGCCTCAAATTCAATTTTTGAAAACTCGGTGGCATTCCATCCTGCTGTTAGTGAATATGCCTGCTCAATGATTTTTTTGTCAAATGGTTTTTGTGCATAATCATACCGCCCTGTTAAAAACCATCGTTTTGCAATCTGGTATTGAGCGAAGGAATAAAGCCCTATAGAATTTCTTGATTCTGTACCTGTATATGCTGCATTACTGTAAAAAAATTCACTCTGCCAGGTGAATGATCTGTACGTATTCATCTGTAGCGGTTTCCATTTATAAGTGATATCCCCGGCAGCAATATTTGTAACCCGGGCAGAATCATTTGGGCCTGAAATACCCGTCAACCCTACTTCCAATGTGGCATTATCATTGAGTGTAAAAAAATTCTTCAGGTGGCCAAGGTAAACAAAACGATTACTTTCGCTTTTCATAAAGCTGGGCGATTCTCCTCTTCCCGAAGTTGCCTGAACGATCAACTCCTGGTAAAATGTTTTGTTTGGTGTGAGCCAGCTTAAGGAAACACCTTCATCATTAAGACCTCCTTCTCCAAAATAGTTTACATATGCATTTGGCAGGTCAATAAACGGAAGTGCATGTGCATGTACCGGGTTAATTCTGCCAACAGCCTGTTTAAATTTTCCGGCTTTCAGTTGTAAGCGGTAAGGAAGCGATAAAGTTGTTAAATAACCTTCTTCTACTTCTACACCATATTTCCCTGTCCCAGCATCTCTTCCAAATGATACAAAAAAATCGGCCCTGATATACGGATCAACCACTGCCTGGAAAGAAACTTCTGTTTCATTAAGATAGGCATCCACATTTTTTTTACCCATGCTGATATAAGAACCCTGAAAATCACCAATAACCCCGATATCAGGATTTGCAGAAAGTCCCGAACGTGTTTTTACCGGCACAGGCTGGTTATTCTGCATCTGCAGTTCAATCTGTTTCAACAATATTGAATCTGTTGCAGTACTATCCGCCGGTACCTGTGCTTTTGCATTTACGCTGATAAACAGTGTAAGTACAAATGCCATTTTATACATGGAGGACTTAGGTGATTTTTTGTAACCCATTTAAATAAACTGGTTTAAAGAAAAAGAAAGATAGTTTTTGACGTGGTTACAGCTTTGTAAAGTTTGTAACAACGTTGCAAATATAGATAATAATTACAAACTACCGCCACTGCCTTAAATATCCGCTGCGGAATAACAATCCGATAACATAAGGAAAATCTTTGCAGATGAATAACTTACTTTTTATCTTATTGTGCAAGCAATGATTTCTTTTTTCGCCTGCTCCACATAAAAAAACCCGTAATACTCAATAACCCGCCTGCCAAACCAAACAGGCAATAGATTATTTTCACCGGTGTCCCACCATATTTTCCCATGTGCAATTGAGAATTGATGATATCATACCTGTCTTTGGCATCAATCTCATTTATAAATCTTGTTTTGGCTATGTTGCCTGCACTGTCTAAAAAAATTACATCGGCAAATTTTTTAGAATGAATGAAAGCGTTGGAACTACGACTGCCATATACTGCTGTTTTACCACTATTGCTTTGTGCAAAATAAACTACGCTGGCTGTAAAATCAGGATATTTTTTTTGTACTGCTGCATAAGCCGAATCGAATTTGAACGGGAAAGCAGGCGAAGCTTTTAAAACCGGTGTATAATTATCTGCAGTATAAAATTCTTTTTTAAAAACATAACGCTGCATCCAGAAACCGGTAATGGCAATCATCAGATTAAATACAAGAGCATACACCCCTATTAACTGGTGCAGGTTGTTTCTTTTATACACTGCTTTCCTCAATAATAAAATAGCAAAAATATTTTTCCTGAAAAGAATTAAGCCTGTGATGATACTCAGCAAAAATACCAATGAGAAAAAACCAAGCAGCCATTCGCCGGTTTTACCCAAATGAAAAGAGTTGTGAAATTTGGATAGCCAACTGACGAAATTATCACTGCTGTCTCTTGTTTTTAAAATTTTTGTTGACTGAGGATGTAAAAAAACTTCCATTACTGTTGCCCCGTTTTTACAGGAAGAATCATAAATAAAAAATAAAACCGGATCATCGTTCTTTTGGGGCAACATACAATGACTGATCTGAGCATGTGGATATTGCTTATGAATACTTTTATAACAACTTTCAATGTTTACTATATTATTTTGATCAGATTTAATAGCTGGCCATTGACAGGAATCCAGTTCTTCATGAAAAACAAGCGCTGCTCCGGACAATGACATGAGCAAAATAAACAATCCCGAAACCAACCCTGCAATGGAGTGCATCAAAAAAACTATGTTTTTCTTCATTAACCAGAATTTAACTTTGTGTTCTACTAACTTGCAATAATAATAATTAACCACCTCAAATGAGCAGCTACTTTAAGCAACTATTGTTTATCGCATTTATTTTCATAAAGGTAGATGCATCATCACAAAATCTGGATATTAACTTCCTGAAAACAGTTAATCAAAATGAAAGCAGTTTCAAAGGAAAATACCTTGAATTAAATGCATCTTCAGTAAACAATATAGCTATTGGCATTCCGGTTGGTTTGGCTGTTGCAGGTTTTATTAAGCACGACAGAAAATTAAAACAGGATGCCTTGTATATGGGAGTATCATTTTTAGTATCAAGCGTTGTAACACAATCCATGAAACATTTAGTAAACAGGCAACGGCCGTATGAAAAATATTACTTCATTGTACAAAGAGATGATGAAGGTGGAGGTATGTCATTCCCTTCCGGGCATACTTCAGAAGCCTTTTGTACAGCAACATCATTAGCGTTACGTTATCACAAATGGTATGTTATAGCTCCTGCATATGTATTTGCAACCAGTGTAGCATGGGCAAGAATGTACCAGGGTGTTCATTATCCAAGTGATGTTTTAGTTGGTGCTTTAGTTGGTGCAGGCAGCGCTTGGGTTGGATGGAAAGTTCAAAAGTGGATGGATAAAAAATATAAGACAAAGCAAAGTAATCTCCGGTTATGAAAAATGTAATTTTATTTTTTTTATTATTGTTACCATTTACTTTAGCAGCACAATCTATTGACTCTATAAACATTAATAAACCGGGCAATGGTATTATTATTCTTAATCAGAAACCTTCTTATAAAAAGCCAAAATCATTTTCTTTTATTACCAACATGCCTAAAGATGTTGCCGGTTTTACAAAACAATCCTTTCAGAAAAAAAAATTTTTTAACCTGGGCTTAATTGCAGGTTCAACTGCTGTATTATTTTTATTTGACCAAAAGATAACCAACAATTTTAAGGACTTTAGTGAAGACCGGAGAATCTCTTCTACAGAAAGTTTTTCGCCGGTATTTAAAATAAATATTGCCGGTAAAAAAACAAATTTTGGAAAAATCCCCAGGAATTTTAATACTGCATTTTATAACCTGGGGCAAGGCTCTTCTACTATGCTAATAGCTGCCGGTTTTTTTATAATGGGGAAAATAGAAAAAAATAACAGGGCCTTACAAACTGCAACCCAGCTTACAGAAGCTTTTTTAGCATTGGGTATTGGCACACAGGTAATGAAATATACCACGGGCAGAGAAAACCCTTCGGATGCAACCGCAAGCCGTGGAAGATGGCATCCATTTCCTTCATGGAGCAATTTTCAGAATAATAAAACAAAATATGATGCATTCCCCTCAGGCCATTTGGCAACATTTGTAAGCACAGTTGCAATTATCAGCGAGAATTATCCCGAAATAAAATGGATAAGACCGGTTGGCTACAGCATTGCAGGTTTAATTGGTTTATCCATGATAAATAATGGTGTGCACTGGGCATCTGATTTGCCTTTAGGTTTTGCACTGGGATATGGTTTTGGAAAGTTCATTTCAAAAAAATCGCATTTTACATTTATTCCATAATCAATATTCGTTCAAAAAATATTTAGTTTGTATTTTTAATGTATGATTGAAATAAACATCAACACGCCTGCCTTATTATTTCCTGCCATCACATTACTAATGCTGGCCTATACCAACCGCTTTTTATCACTGGCATCGCTGGTAAGAAAACTGCATGCGGAATATAACCGTGGCGAAAAAGAAAGAAATATATTAAGCCAGATAAAAAATATCCGCAGCAGGTTAAATCTTATCCGCTATATGCAGGGCTTGAGTGTACTGAGTTTTTTATGTTGCGTATTATGTATGTATGCGATCTATCGTAACTGGATGACGATGGCCCACTGGATATTTGCCGGAAGCCTTATTTTTTTATTTTTATCTATTTTATTATCCCTGTTGGAAATCAATAAAAGCACAAGGGCCATAGAACTGGTGTTGAGCGATATTGAAGAACTTGATAAGGAAAATATTTTTACGGATATTTTTAAAAAGGGCGACGATTAAATGATCAGCTCAATTCTATCGGGGCTGTAGTTTCATAATCATTATCATACTTTACAAAAAAACGGATGTAAATAACACGACTCAATCGCATAAGCCAGGGCTGTAAAATAACCAGGAAAACGGTATTTGATCCAAGCCACCAGAATATCCTGTTATCATCGGTTGATATCCCAATAAAAAACAACCAGGCCACAAAGGTTATTGCCGATACTGCCACAGCCAATGCATAACTTACATAACCGGTTCCATACCAAAAGCCGGGCTCCAAATCATATTTTTGACTGCAAACCGGGCAACGATCAGGCATATTAAAAATATAGGAAAGCTTCAGGCTCTTAAAAGGATTTTGATCTTTAAACATATGCCCACGCCTGCATCTGGGACATTTCATTGTTAACATACTTCCGAAATTATCAGGCGTGGATTTTTTTAACATAGGTGCAAAGTTACGAAAACATAAAACGACTGCCTGTTAAAACATGTGTCTGCTATTTATAATTCAATTTAAAATACAGCATAATCATGCTCATACCCAGCACCATACTGTTGGTATAAATGATTGCAGTATCCTTTACCAATATACCGTACGCAAGCCATAATAAAACACCCGATATTAATAAAAATAACATCATCAGGGAAAGATCTTTTGCAGATCTTGTTTTCCAGATTTTTATTACCTGGGGTACAAATGTGATAGAGGTAATGGTTCCTGCTGCCAATCCCAAAAATTCTATTGCCTGCATTAATTTTAATTTAAAGATGGAGTAGTTACTGTTTGTCTTTTTCTTTCGCCAATCTGCTGACGCCACATGGCAAAGTATAACCCTTTTTCTTCCAGTAAATTTTCGTGAGAACCGGTTTCAACTACATCACCTTTTTCCAACACATAAATTCTGTCGGCATGCATGATAGTACTTAAGCGGTGTGCAATTAAAATGGTGATCTGATCTTTTTGGGATGAAAGATCCCTGATGGTATTGGTGATCTCTTCTTCTGTTAAAGAATCCAATGCGGAAGTAGCTTCATCAAAAATCAATAAATGCGGACTACGCAATAACGCACGGGCGATGGAAATACGTTGTTTTTCACCACCCGATAATTTTAAACCACCTTCACCGATCATGGTATCCAAACCTTTTTCAGCCCTTGCCAGTAAACCAGTGCAACTTGCTTTTACCAGTACATCATTCAGTTCTGTTTCCGTGGCTGCCGGATTTACAAACATCAGGTTTTCTCTGATGGTACCACTGAACAGATTGGTATCCTGTGTTACAAAACCTATTTGCTTGCGCAGATCATCAAAGCGTATTTCGGTTTCATCTAAATTATTATAGAATATTTTACCTTCCAGCGGACGGTATAAGCCCACCAGTAATTTCATCAATGTAGATTTACCTGAGCCGGATGGACCAACAAAAGCTACCGTTTCGCCAATTCTCGCATCAAAACTTATATTGTTGATGGCTTTATGTGTTGCTGTCTGGTGTTTAAATGAAACCGTTTTAAACGAAAGTGTTTCAATATTATTTAATGGTTTTGGATTTGCAGGCTCCAGCTCCGGTGCCTTCTTCATCAGGTTATCAAAGTTATTTAATGATGCTTCGGCCTCCCGGTAAGAAAGCAGGATATTGCCGATCTCCTGCAAGGGACCAAAAACAAAGAATGAAAATATCTGCATGGTTACCAGTTGGCCGGCATTCATTTTATCCTGGAAGATTAAGTACATTAAAATGAACAGAATAACCTGGCGTAACGTGTTTACCATAGTACCCTGTACAAAACTGATACTGCGTATCCGTTTTACTTTTTTTAATTCGAGACCGAGAATTTTATAAGTATTTTTATTCAGCCGTACCACTTCCTGCTCGGTAAGTCCGAGGCTTTTTACCAGCTCAATATTACGCAGCGATTCGGTGGTAGAGCCTGCCAGCGCTGTAGTTTCGCCAACAATATTTTTCTGAATGATTTTTATTTTTTTACTGAGGTAATTGGTAATTAAGGTAAGAAACAAAATACCCACCAGGTATGCCACCGGAATACTCCAGTGAATATATACAGCGGCATAAAAGAATACAAACACCACACCTATAATTACACCAAATAAAATGTTGATGAAGTTTATCATAAACTTTTCTACATCTGACCTTACTTTGGTTAATACAGAAAGAGTTTCACCGCTGCGCTGATCTTCAAACTGCTGGTATGGCAGTTTCATGGCATGTTGTAAGCCATCGGTAAAAACCTTGGCACCAAATTTTTGAATAACA
Organism: Chitinophagaceae bacterium; assembly: GCA_043748745.1. GTDB lineage: Bacteria > Bacteroidota > Bacteroidia > Chitinophagales > Chitinophagaceae > Ferruginibacter. The sequence continues at coordinate 38,671 of JAYVEQ010000055.1, forward strand.
ACATTTAAAAAATAATCCTGAAAAGCTTTTGCAATACGGCTTATCATAGCCACGGTTATAGAAGCGATGAGGATGTACCAAACGCCCGGTTTATTCCAGGAAAAAGAATTGAAAAACCTGTTCCAGTCAAAGTTATGCGCAGGAGGTTTGGCACTGCCCTGGTGGTCGTTAGCCAGGTTAATTAATTTACCCAACAGGATAGGATCGACCAGAGAAAAACCAATATTGATGGCAGCTAAAGTTAAAGTAAGTGCTACCAGCCATTTATATGGCTTTAGATAGTGGAGTAATATTTTCATTCAGATAGTTTTGTCTAATTATACATTCAAAAGCTTCAATGTATCAAATATCGTACAAGTTCGGAAAAAATGACGGAAAGGCAGAAAACAGTTCGTAGTCAGCAGGTGGCAGCAGGTGATCAATAATCGAATTATTTTCGATCCTTCATACTGCTAAATGCAAACTATCAATTGCCAACTTTCCTCATGCTCCCCATCCTTCCCTATCCAAACTGCGGTATTGTATAGCTTCTGCCAGGTGCTCAGGTTTTATATCATCACTTGCAGCTAAATCGGCAATAGTACGGCTTACTTTTAAAATACGGTCGTAAGCACGGGCGCTGAGATTTAATTTTTCCATAGCCACTTTTAATAAATTTTGCCCAGCTGTTGTTATTACACAAATCTCTTTCAGTTGCTTGCTGCTCATTTGTGCATTGGCATAAACTCCCTCATTATTTTTATACCGCTCTTCCTGTATTTCTCTTGCTTTTATTACACGCTCTCTTATGCTGCTGCTTTTTTCAAATTGTTGTGCAGATGATAATTCATTAAAAGCAACAGGTGTTACTTCCACATGCAGGTCAATACGATCTAATAATGGCCCGGAAATTTTATTCAGATATTTTTGAACGGCGCCAGGCGGACAGGTACATTCTTTTTCGGGATGATTGAAGAAACCACATGGACAAGGATTCATACTGGCAATCAACATAAATGATGCAGGAAAATCCAATGCCACTTTTGCACGGGAGATGGTAACTTTTCTTTCTTCCATCGGCTGGCGCATTACCTCCAACACCTGCCGCTTAAATTCCGGCAGCTCATCTAAAAATAAAACACCGTTGTGTGCTAAAGATATTTCGCCGGGTTGTGGAATGCCACCACCGCCAACCAAAGCCACATCGCTTATGGTATGGTGCGGACTTCTAAATGGCCGTTTAGAAATCAATGTAGAATTTTCGGGCAGCTTGCCGGCAACAGAATGAATCTTTGTTGTTTCCAATGCTTCCTGCAAACTTAATGGCGGCAGTATAGTTGGTAAACGCTTTGCCAGCATGGTTTTACCGGCGCCCGGTGGGCCAATTAAAATAGCATTGTGGCCGCCTGCTGCAGCAATCTCCAAAGCCCGTTTAATATTTTCCTGTCCTTTAACATCACTAAAGTCAATTTCAAAATCACTTTGTGCGAAAGCAAATTCTTCTCTTGTATTTACAATGGTTGGCGCAATTGATTTTTCATCTTTAAAAAATTCGATCACTTCATTAATATGTCCAACAGCAAAAACATTTAAGTTATTCACCATTGCTGCTTCTCTTGCATTTTGTTTGGGAACCAGGAGTCCTTTAAAACCTTCCTTACGGGCCTGTATGGCAATGGGCAATGCGCCGGTGATGGGACGTATCTCTCCATCCAAACTCAGTTCACCCATTATTACATACTCACTTAACCTTTCGGGGTTTTCAATTTGTTCAGTTGCGCCCAATGTGCCGATAGCAATGGGCAGGTCAAATGCGGTACCTGTTTTTTTTATATCGGCTGGCGCAAGGTTAACCACCAGCTTGGTACGTGGCATAAGGTAGTGATTGCTTTTAACCGCATTTTCTACTCTTTGTAAACTTTCTTTAACGGCATTATCGGGCAGGCCAACAATATAATAGTTTTGCCCCTGGTTATTTACGCTCACTTCTACAGTGATGCTTATCGCTTCAACTCCATAAACTGCGCTGCCATAGGTTTTAACCAACATGGGTATGAAATTAAGAAGAGTAAAATAGTAAAAGAAATTGATATCCTTATACTCTTAATTTTTTCCGTTTGAATATTTTGTTGTGCCAGGATGAAATGTTTCCCAGCTATGCCAAAACTCCTGGTAAGCCGGTAATGCAGAAAGGCGGCTTTCTTTTAATATTCCCTCTACACATTCACCATCCATATTCCATACAGAATAAGTAACATTATCTCTAAGTGTTTGCGAAGCAGCATCAAATGTAAATTCAAGCAACTTATCATTCACCTGCCTGTTCCATACATGAAAAGAACGGTTATCATTTTCCAAAACCAACACCATCACTAAATTCTGAAATGTATCATTGATCACCCTTTGTTTTACCAGTTCATTCCAGTCGTAAGCTTTTGCATGGCCATCTTTTTCCAGGCCTATTATCCATGATTTAAATTGCCATGAAGCACTGTCTCTTTTTTCCAAACTACTTTTTATTGTGCCTTCATCAAATCCAAGTAATCCTTTGTAATGCTTTATAAATAAAGTATCGGGCTGCAGAATAAGAGTGTTTGGATATTTCCTAATCCAAGCGGCCAGGCTCATTTGTTCTGATGCGATCTCTTTCAATGCCATTCCTTTCAACGGACCTGCAATGGCAATGCCGGTAGCCTGCCGCCACCAGCTTTTGGTATTCTCATCTTCAAACATGGCATTAAAATGATCCATACCTACCAAACGGAATTTTTGAAATTTTCTGTTTACAAACGGACTGAAAACCCTGCCCGTTCGGCAGACCGAACAATAAGTAACCATGACCGGCTCGCCGGCAATAGTATCCTGCACCTGGTGATGATAAGCAATGATTTCAACAGGATATGCTTTTGCCTCTCCGTTTATAGCCAAGCCGATGACCAATTTTGTACTGTCAACTTTATTCTCTGTTACTGTTGCCAGTATTTTATTTTGGGGTTGATAAAACATTTTATCGGCCAGGAATTTAAAATTGAATAAATAAAAAACCATTGCATACAACAACACAAAAAAAGCAAGAAGAATTTTTTTCCACCTCCGGCTGTTACGAAAAATATAGAGCACCGGGGGTATAATTAAAATGAATCCCAATATTCTGAACCACCAGATATAATTGTTGAGGAAATAAGCGATCTCAATTGTATTGGATCTTTGGCTTCCGGGAAATGGCATGATGAAATAAACACGGAGTATTTCGGCGGTAAATAGAATTAATAATCCTGTAAAAAGCAGTAGTGTTCTTTTCATCAGTAATAATTATAAAAGTAATATACAAAAAAACAAATGCCTTTATAGTTTTTCCAGCATCTCCACCACGCCTTCCTTCTTCAATATCAAATAACCCAACCGGTCGTTACTGATGCCATCTTTAAGCTGGTAACTGAATTGCAACTGATCACCTGTTACGGTTGTTTCAAAATATTTAAAACTGATATTGTTATGTTTTTTAAGATTATCCCCTATTTCGTATAAATGTGTTGAAAGGATGAACAGCGAATTTTTCATTTTTAATAACCCTTCAATAACCGTACTGCTGCACTTCATCGCATCCTGCACATTGGTGCCTTTAAATAATTCATCAATCAGTATCAGCCATTTTTTACCATCGCTTATTTTATTGATGGTAGCCTTGATCCTTTGCACTTCATTATAAAAATAACTTTCGCCTTTGGCAATATTATCTACCACATTAATATTGCTGAGCATGCCATCGAATACTGTTAACCTCATTTGCTGTGCAGGAACACCCATGCCAATATGTGCCAGAAAAACTGATACTCCCACCGATTTGATAAAAGTACTTTTACCAGCCATATTAGCCCCGGTTAAAAAAAGAAAATTGCTTTCTTGATTTAATACTACATCATAAGCAACCGGGGTTTGTACCAGCAGATGGTATAATCCTTTGGCTTCAATAACCGGCATATCGTGTTGTACAAATTCCGGAAACACCAGTCGGTATTGCTGAACAGCCCTTGCCATACCATTCCAGGCATCCAGTTGGGCATATATTATAACAAGGTCAAGCATATTATTTTTATAACTGTACCTGATGAAATGGGCAAACTGCAATAATTGTGGCAGGGTTAATTCATCCGAGCTTTTATATTTTTCAACAATGCCGAATTGTTCTTTATTAATTATCTTTTCAACTCTACGTAAAATATTTTTTAATGGAGAAGGCTGGTCTGTGATTGAAAATAATTGCAGCAGGTTTTGAAATCCTTTAATAAAATCGAAACAGTGTTTAGTGGAATAACTGACCAGCGAAAAATCGGGTCCGTGCAATAATTTATAACTGTACGCCTCCAAAGCTGATGGCTGAGCGGGAATAAGACTGATGGCGGAATTAAAAAATTTCTCTACTACCATTACAGTGCCATTACTGATCTGTGTTGGCCATTGCTGCAGGTTTTTTATGATAAGCTTTATTGTTTGCTGTACAGCTATGATCTCTTCCTCTGTTTTTAAAGTTGTGCTGAAATTGATACGCAATTGTTCGCTGCCATGGGTGGTGCTGCATAGATCGAGTTTATTAAATACAGAAATATCCTCCCCGTTGTTAAACATGGTAAGATCGGCAAGCGTTGTTTTGTCTAATTCCATAAGCAGAGAAAAGTTATCTGTGAAATGTTAAACGTTGGCCTTTTACCGATTCATTAAATTTTTCATCTTCATATACCATTTGACCGCTTACAAAAGTCTTTTCTATAGATGCAGGAAATGTAAAATTCACCAAAGGGCTCCATCCACATTTGTATAAGATATTTTCTTTGGTTACCGTTGATGGTGAATTATTATCAACCACAACCAGGTCGGCGAAATAGCCTTCCCTGATATAACCCCGGTTACTGATCTGAAAACAATCAGCCACTGCATGACTCATTTTTTCTGCAATCTTTTCCAAACTTATTTTGCCCTGCTTATGATAATGCAACATTAATAATAAAGGGTGTTGCACCAGCGGTAATCCTGCATGTGCTTTTTCATAAGGCCCTTCTTTTTCTGATAACAGGTGCGGAGCATGGTCTGTGGCAATAATATCCAGCCGGTCATCCAGCAAGGCTTTCCATAAGGCTTCTTTATTGTGTGCGGCTTTAATTGCCGGGTTGCATTTTATCTGGTATCCCAATTTTTCATAATCATCAGCCGTAAAATGCAAATGATGCACACAAACTTCTGCTGTAATTCTTTTTTCTTTTAAAGGCATCATGTTACCAAAAAGCTGTAATTCTTTTTCGGTGCTGATGTGTAAAATGTGCAGGCGGCTGTTATATTTTTGTGCAAATTTTATGGCTATCAGCGAAGATTCAAAACAGGCTTCATCATTTCTCACCAACGGATGATCGGCTGCAGTTAATTCACCTTTTTCATTTTTTAAGCTTTCATAATTTGCTTTCAGTATTCTTTCATCTTCGCAATGGGTGGCAATCAGCAGTTCACTTTCACTGAATATTTTATCTAATGCTGCATGACTATCTACCAGCATATTCCCTGAGCTGGCCCCCATAAAAATTTTAACGCCGCAAATATCTGCTTTATGTGTATTCATTTTCAATACTTCTTCAGCATTGGTATTGCTGGTACCCATGAAAAATGAATAATTAGCTAAAGATGTATTTGCGGCTATGGTATATTTATCTTCCAGCAATGCTGCTGTTAAAGCATTGGGTATGGTGTTGGGCATTTCCATAAAACTGGTAACACCGCCTGCTACTGCCGCTTTGCTTTCGGTATAAATTGTTGCTTTATGGGTAAGGCCTGGTTCACGAAAATGTACCTGGTCGTCAATTACGCCCGGAAAAAGATGTTTACCATCGCCGTTAATTTCAGTAACCTTATACCTCGTTTCAATCCCTGTTGCAATTTTTTCTATACGTTCCCTGTTGGTTAATACATCTAATGCCTGAATTTTTCCTTCATTTACAACCAGTATGTTCTTAAAAAGGTATTTTTGCATAACTTGAATTGAGTTACCGTTAAACTAAAATTATCTGATGCAATTTATTAAAAGCTTTTCCAAACTGTTTATTTTTATTTGTCCTGTATTTGCAACAGCACAATCCACTTTTTTAACACAGGGATCAAAAGAAATTCATTTTGTGGACCGGATGGAGATCAAGCAGCAAAAAAATACGCATCTTAATTTTTCTTCCGTTCGGCCATTTAACAGGAAATATATTGTAGAACAGACTGAATTTATTGACAGTGCAAGATTGGGATACACAGATCCACTGACGGGATTAGATAAATACCAGGATTGGGATAACCAGGCCCTCACCGCAATTGACGAATACAACCTGCAAAGCTTTTTAATGAATAACAGCGAATGGGTAACAGGGCCCAAGACTGGCTTTATGAGTAAAAGACCCATTTTAAAAACTTTTTATAAAACAAAACCGAATTTTTTAGAAGTAAATACAAACAATTTTTTTCTGGCACTGAACCCGGTGATTCAATTTGCTCAGGGCATTGAAACAGGCTATAATCAATCCATTTTTTTAAACAGCCGTGGCGTAACTGCAAGAGGAACTATTGGGCGCAAAGTAGGTTTTTCAACTTTTTTAACCGATAACCAGGAAAGAGGCCCGCAATTTTTTCAACAGAACGTCAGCAAATTCAGGGCTGTACCCGGCGTTGGATTTTACAAACCTTTTAAAACAAATGGCTACGACTATTTTGATGCCAGGGGATATATTACTTTTAAAGCTGCCGGTGCCATTGACATACAGTTTGGCTATGATAAAAATTTTATAGGCAACGGGTACCGCAGTTTATTTTTAAGTGACTGGGGTAACAGTAATTTATTTTTAAAAATCAATACCCGGATCTGGAAAATAAATTACCAGAATTTATTTATGGAACTAATGCCGCAGTTTAAAAAAGCCGGCGATACTTTGTTAGACAGAAAATATGCGGCCATGCACCATCTGAGTATGAATGTTACCAAGTGGTTGAATATAGGATTATTTGAAGGTGTTATTTTTGGCAGAAAAAACCGTTTCGACTTTCAATATCTTAACCCCATTATATTTTACCGGCATATTGAAGGTACCGTTGGCAGCCCTGATAACGCTGTTGCAGGTTTTGATTTTAAAGCAAATATTGCTCACAAAGCACAACTATATGGCCAGATATTGCTGGATGAATTTATTTTATCTGAAATAAAAAACAATCCAACCAGCTGGGTTAATAAATGGGGTATACAGGTTGGTTTAAAATATGTAGATGCTTTTGGAGTTGATAACCTGGATATACAACTGGAAACAAACCGAGTGAGGCCATTTACATATACTCATAACGATACTATTTCCAATTACACTCATTACAATCAGCCTTTGGCACATCCGCTGGGTGCAAATTTCCAGGAGTTTTTAGGAATTATCCGTTATCAACCTGCTCCAAAATGGTATGTGAATTTACAGGCTATTTATTATTACCAGGGGTTAGACAGTGCCGGCAAAAACTTCGGAAGCAATATTTTCAGGGATTATACAACCCGAACAATGAATGATGGATTTAAAATTGGCAGTGGAGATAAAGCAACCTGCTTAAATGGATTTTTACAGGTGTCGTATGAGCTTAAAGAAAATTTATTTTTAGAAATATCCGGTGAATACCGGAAATATAAAATACAGAGTAATCCCACCGCCAGCACTACAACTTTAATTATGGCAGGTGTACGTTTAAATATGTTTAACCGGAAATACGATTTTTGATAAAAAAAATTTTCTATTCAACAGTAAAAGAAAAAGAGATCATTCGGGAATTGATCTTATCAAGTACATTAGAGAATTTAAGGTTTGGATCCCTGCTGTGTAAATTACCAATACCCCAACCTACTTTAATTTCGGGGGTTAATACAAACATGGGAAAATAAAAATGAAAACCAAGGCCAGCTTCTACACCATAATCCAACCGTTTTAATTTGATCAGATTTTCAGCTTTTCTGGCACCCGCATTGGATGCCAGGTCGTACTCAGCCTTAACACCGGCTATCATATACACTTTAAAATTATTGATCCTGTCGCTGCTAAACTTTATTTGAATAGGCAAAGTAAGTGAAATGGATTGTACTTTTTTTTGTGTTATAGTATCTTCTCCACCTGGCCTGTCGGGAAATCTTAAACTGTATTCAAAAGCCTTTTCGGTAAAAGTGAGATCGACGGGGTAAGTACGTATATCAAAATGTTCACTCAACCGGATATTAACCAGCCACGCAAGATTTATACCGGTACTATTAATACTCTCAACAACTGCAATACTATCAGGGTTTTGATTCAAAAAAAGGGGATGATGGGTAAAACTAAAATGGGAACGGTTCATACCCAGATTTATACCAAACCGTATTTTATAATCATCATGATCAGGCTGATTAATCAATTCTCTTAATTGAGCAAAGCCAATCAGAGGACTAAAGAAAAAAACAAACCCAAAATAAATTATTTTTCTCCGCAATAGATGCTGCATATTCCTAAGCTCAATGGTTTAGTATAAGTATTTCCATATCCAAGTTTATCTAAGATAGCCGTAAAATTTTTCCCTTCCGGAAATTTTTGAATCGATTCGTCGAGATATTGGTATGCGTTGCGGTTTTTCGAGAATATTCTGCCCACATTAGGGCAAATAATTTTCATGTACAATTTATATAAGACTTTTACAACTGCTGTTTTAGGTTTACTGAATTCGAGCACCACTAATTTACCTCCAGGTCTTAAAACCCGTTTTATTTCAGTCAAGCCTTTTTCCAGGTCTTCAAAATTACGTACTCCAAAAGCTACAGTTACCGCATCAAACGAATCGTTTTTAAAATTTATTGTTTCACAATCGCCATTTAACAGTTCAATTTTATTTTGCAATCCCAGTTTTTCAATCTTTTTTCTGCCTAAATCAAGCATTCCATCACTTATATCAATGCCGGTGATCTTTTCGGGATTTAAAATACCAGATGCCATGATTGCCACATCTGCTGTACCAGTAGCAACATCAAGTATTGTTTTAGGTTGTATTTTTTCCAATTGTTTAATGGCTTTTTTTCGCCATTTAACATCGATACCTGCACTTAAAAAACGGTTTAAAAAATCGTAGCGAAAAGCAATGTCATTAAACATTGTTGCCACCTGTTGTTTTTTGTTGAGTGCAGATTCTTTGTAAGGAACTATGCTATCGTGTGCAAATTCTGTCATTGCCTGCAAAGATAAGCTGTTTTACCTTTAGCATTTTTAGATGTAATTAATGGTTATATAAAGATTATGGTCTGCCTGCAGGTAGTCAGGTATCCAGTATCTTTGCCCTATGCAGATCAAATCAGCCAAATATGTTATAAGCAGTCCTGGCTATGAAAAATGCCCGGTACCCGACAGGCCGGAGTATGCTTTTATAGGCCGCAGTAATGTTGGTAAATCATCGTTGATCAATATGCTTTGTGATAATGATAAGCTTGCAAAAACTTCAGGTGCTCCGGGAAAAACGCAATTATTAAATCATTTTGATATTGCTTCATCTCCAACCCCAAAAGCTTCGCAAACTTCTCCTTCTTCGGGAGATATTAAGCGAAGTAACTGGTATTTGGTTGACCTGCCGGGATATGGCTTTGCCAAAGTAAGCATAAGAAGCCGGAGGCGCTGGGAGCAAATGATTGAAAATTATTTACGCAAGAGAGAAAACCTGACCATGGTTTTTGTTTTGATAGATGCCCGCCATACTCCACAAAAAATAGATCTTGAATTTTTAGGCCAACTCAGAACATGGAAAGTGCCTTTTTGCCTGGTGTTTACCAAAGCTGATAAAGTAAACCAGCGTACAGTAAACAAAAATGTAAAAGATTTTTTGGAAGCCATGAAAAAAACCTGGCAGTTTTTACCCCAGCATTTTGTAAGCAGTGCAGTAAAAAAATCGGGAAAAGATAAGATCCTTTCATTTATCGAAGAAACTAATGACAGTTTAAAGAAAAGCAAATAAAGTAATCAGAAAAAAACAGTTAAAAAAAAATCAATTCACTACTTTATTTGCACAACTGCTGCTGGCAAATGCTTCGGGTTTAGCTTTAAATGCAAACCCCATTCCCAGGATATAGCCCATTGCTTCCCGTAATGCTTCATTACTTTTAAATTGCGGATTGGTATTTATATCAGCATGCACTTCCATATCCACATCATATACTGTAAACAGGTCGCATAATTCATAGGCAATTTCAATACTTTTTGCCACTTCAACCAACATCCTCTCTTTAATACTGTAACGATGTGTTGTTTTTTCATTATGAATGAACATAAAACCGCCATGGCCTTCCCGTAAAAAAACAATGACTGTGGCAAATTCAGTTTCTTTTCCTTTAACCTGGCTATCAGTACCAATACAAACTTTTAAGTGAAAGCCTGCATTTATTTCCCTGGTGATGGCCTGTTCTACTGCATCTTTAATTTGTAACTGGATAGGATCTCCGTTAAATTTTCTCCATAACATAAAAATGGGTTTTTTAAAGTTACCGAAAAAACATACACAATTGCTAATATTTGAATTTATATCTTTTTATAAAAAGTCATAAAAAAGGGGGATAGCCCCTAACGCTACCCCCTGACTTACACATGAATCTACCTTATTGTTTTATAATTCGTTCTGTTTGTTTTTGATCATTATTGAAAAGCTGGATAAAATACATTCCTCTTGACTGATTACTGACACTCACCCGGTTAATGCCTTTTAATCCTGTTCCAAGAGATATTGTTCTGCCATCCATATCAATTAGTTTGTATTGATAATTCTCGGCTGCATTAATAATGATATCATTTTGTACAAGCGTTGATACATTAAATAACTTATCAGTATTTCCGGCTCCTTTTAAAGCAATAGTATTTGAATAAACAGTTTGATTAATTACTGAAGTAACTTTTAAACGGTAATAAATGATACTGCTTTTATATGGCTGGTATGAAAATTTAGTAGCTGAAGAATTTACTGTTGTTAAGGTATTAAAACTACTTCCATCGGTTGAAGTTTCTACCTCAATTGTTTTAATTGGTTCATCAGCAATGATACGCCAGTTAAGGCTATGTTTGTTTTTATCAATATTCCCACTCAGGCTTACTTCATGAATAGGTAACCCACCGGCTCCACTTATAGTATAGCCTCCAAGACTACCATATTCTCCGATATTTACGTTTCCTGTACCGTCTATTTTAAGGTAATAAGTACCGGCATTTAATATTGTATCAATAGTTACACTCATTACACCGGCCGGATCATATGTGCTTATTAAAGTTGCCGCCGAATTGAATAATTCAATTTTTATATCCAGGTTTGCACCTATATAATTTGAACCAACATTATTAGGAATAGCTGATAAATGAAAAGTTGAATTTTGAGTCAGTGTAAACTTAAAAGCATCTTTATCTGTATTAGTTGTTATTATTCCGTTTACAGAGAAATTTGTTGTTGGTAATGTATAAGTGCTTGCATTAAGTGTTTCCGCATAATCATCTGGCCTGTAAGTAAAACCATTTTGTGTGGTAATAATGGAAAGGTTATCCTGTACATCAGTACAGCCATAAGGTGTTGGTCCGTTATTCCAGTTACTCATATTTCTATAGTAACTGCTACCCATTATCGGAGCCCAGGCAGTTTGCCCGGTACCTATTCCGGTATTATATTGTTCAATAGGTGTGGTACAATCTGCACCATATTTTGATTGATGAGATAAACCAACTGTATGGCCGCTTTCATGTGAACAACATTCACCAACCTGTTTAGGGCTATATGGTCCTAAACGATCACTAAAAACAAAGGCTGGTGTATCATCTCCCCATTTAAAAGAACCCACATAGGCAACTCCACCAACACCCGGATACCATGCACTTGTAGTAGTTACAATTATTCTTATTCTTTTATTTAATGGTGCTGCTAAAAAAACGGCCGAGTCGGTTGTTATATTGATATCAAAAGGCCGGTAATCTTCGGCAACTCTGTTAAAGGCTTCTGTAATTTGTGGATCTGTCATTCCCGAAGCAGCACAGTTTAAAGGGTTGCCGCCATTCCAAACTGTACTTTGTACAAACTGGCCGTCAAAATCAAGGAAGATTGTTGAAACTGCGCTGGGAAAACTGTTTAGTTTAGGTACACTAAAGGCTTTAAAGGAAAACAGTAGTATAACTATTACGATTAAATAGGTAGAAAACTTTTTCATAGATCATGGTTTTAGGAGGTATTTGGATATGGTAAGTATTTGGATTTTTTTAAGGTTGAATTAAAGTTGACTGCAATCCTGTATCACACGGTCAGTTTCTATTTTAATAAGTTGATAATCGCCGGCAGCATTTCGCTTAAGTTCATAACCATCAAAATAATTTTTATTGATGATGCGGCCCAGGTAGGTAATACTATTATCCTTATTAATTATTTTTGAAACGCTGAAAATAGTATTTGCATAATCGGGTGATACAATTACCGCTGTTTGCAGATTACTATATTTAACCACATTACTGGTAACGTTTCCGGAAAAAGTGAAATTATTAGAGAATGAAAGACTGATCTGCTGTCCCGGTGTAGCAGTAAAAATATTACTCAGTGCAGTTTCCGAACAGTTTATAATTTCGGGATAATTATTGAATTGTTTAGGTTTAGGTGTATTGCCATTTTGTGAAAACCCTGTTATTGATATTATTGATAACAGCAATGACAATGCATAGGGCACAAGGTTTTTCATAGTACTGAATTTGGTTTCTTAGATAATTGGATAAAATATTCTTAATAAACAAACGTGAATAATAATATTTTATTATCCTTAAACCAAAAAAAATACTCAGTAACTAAAATATAGTATAACTACTATTAGGAAATGGGTATATGTACTAATTAATTTTCCCATCAATATTGGCCAGTACTCAACAAAACCAATGTGCAGGCTTCCTGTACTTTTATTTCATGCCTGATAGCCAGCTCAGCCAATTCATCATTTTCAGCTCCAGGGTTAAAAATTATTCTTTTGGGGTGGAGTGAGATGATATAATCGTAATATTCTTTTTGATGACCAGCATTTAAATAAAGGGTAACTGTATCAATATCTGCAAAAGATTTTTTTTCAGTTTCAATCAGTATGCCGGCAACCATTCCTTTTTTTCTTCCTATAGCAACAACCGAATGCTGATGATATGTTAACTTGTTTATGGCCAGGTTGCTGTACCGTGCCGGGTTTTCCGAAGCTCCGATTACCAGTGTCTTTTTCTTTTCCATATTATTATAAAAATCTTTCTTTTATACCGGTTGTTGGTATCATACACTCCTGCCTTACCCCAAACCATTTATACCGGTTTTTTGCAATCCAGTTATAAATGCCATCCCGTATAAATCCGGGAACAATAATTAAGCCATAACATAAAGGCCACAGGCCGCTCAGATACCTGCAAACTTTTAAGGCTCCTTTTGATTGTGTGTAAGCTTTTCCTTTTTCAATAAAAATAAATGACTGCATATCATCTGCAGGTAAATCATATTCCTTTAATAATTTTTGCCCGGCTTCGGTTTGCATAGCCGCAAACCGAATGATTATTTTTTTATTTCTTTTAATAACAAAATTTACTGTGCTGTTGCAAAAGTTACAAATGCCGTCAAATAATATGATTGGTTGTTCTGTCATTTAAAGAACTTTAATAAACTTCCCAAAAACCAGCTCTCATCTGCTTTGATCATTACATCCAGCATTTTATCGGCCTGGCCACCAAACTTGCGGATGCCTCCAACAGTATCCACAAATTGTTTTACATGCTTATCTTTTTTGTCGCCATCAACTTTCTCCAGCTGACTTAATAATTTAAGCATGGGATCCAGTTCCCTTTTTTTTCTTTCTTTAATAATTTGTGTGGCTACTTTCCAGATATCTTTTTCGGCAATGAAAAATTCCTTTCTCTCTCCCTGTATCAATACTCTGTCCACCAGTCCCCAGGCTACCAGGTCACGGGTATTCATATTTACATTGCCCCGGCTAATGTCTAACTGTTCCATAATGTCATCCTGTGTTAACGGGTCCGGACTAATCAACAGCAATGCATGTATTTGTGCCATGGTACGGTTAATACCCCAATGCGTACCAAAGGCACCCCAACTGCTGATGAACTGTGTTTTTGCTTCGGAAAGTTTCATAATGATCTGTTTGTAACACAAAGATAATTCATTTATTGAATTTTCAAAACTTATTGAAAATAAATTTTTTTAAATAACACTGCCAGGTTATTAAACGAAAAAAGTATCAGTTTTAAAACTGACACTTTTAATTATTCTTTTAGATTTCTGCTTTTTGAGAAATGATAAAACTATAACAACATCGTAACCGGGTTCTCTAAATATTTTTTTAATGTTTGCAGAAAAGCAGCTCCTACTGCACCATCCACTGTACGGTGATCACAACTCATAGTCAGTTTCATTACACTGCTTACCCCAAAGCCTTCTGCTTTTTTAACCACTACTTCTTTAATAGTGCCAACGGCTAAAATAGCACTGTCGGGTGGATTAATGATAGCTGTGAATTCTTCAATATCCATCATACCCAAATTTGAAATGGTAAAAGTGTTACCACTGAATTCCTGCGGTTGCAATTTTTTATCCTTTGCCTTACCATATAATTCTTTTGCCTCAGCAGCAATTTGCGACAAGGTTTTCTGATCGGCAAAACGAATCACCGGAACAATCAATCCTTCGGGAGTGGCAACCGCACTGCTAATATGTATGTGATGGTTTTGACGGATAAAATCCCCCATCCAGCTGCTGTTTACTGCAGGGTGTTGGCGCAATGATAATGCCGCTGCTTTTATAATAAAATCGTTGAATGATATTTTAACCGGGCTTAACTCATTTAATTGTGTACGTACATTAATGGCATTATCCATGTTTATTTCCATGGTTAAATAAAAATGCGGTGCACTGAATTTGCTTTCACCAAGCCGGCGTGCAATAGTCTTACGCATTTGAGTTAATGGCATATCTGTATGGCCTTCCTGTCCGGTTGCTGTAAATGCCGGTATTGCAGCTTTAGCAACTGAAGCCGGTTGTGCAGAAGGAATATAACTGTCAATATCTTTTTTGGTAACCCTGCCGCCATCACCACTGCCACTTACTTTGCTGATGTCAATTCCTTTATCAGTTGCCAATTTTTTAGCAAGAGGAGAGGCTTTAAGCCGTTGTCCGTTGTTAGTTGCTTGTTGTTCGTCCGCAGGACTCGGTGAGTTGGCTGTTGATGGTTGTTCTTTGGTGGGTGCCGGCTCGCTTTCGGTCAACGAACCACGGTCAACAGGCAACTGGTTTCCTCCTGTTTTTTCGGCTGCCACATAAGCACTAACATCAGTGCCGGCTTTACCAACAATGGCAATGATCTGATTAATTTTTGCGGCCTCGCCAGCTTCAACACCTATATATAATAAAGTACCTTCTTCATAACCTACCACTTCCATGGTAGCTTTATCGGTTTCCACATCGGCCAATACATCATCGGCTTTTACAAGATCACCAACTTTTTTATTCCAGGAAATAATTTTGCCTTCGGTCATGGTATCGCTCAACAAAGGCATACGAATTTCTTTGGCACCTGCGGGAAGAGATACAGTTTGGGGTTTCGGGTTATCTGTTTGGGATTTTGAGTCTTGCGTTTTGGATTGAATAGTTTCATCTGCAGGTTTATCTGCAACTTTGGCTTTAGGTTCATCAGCAATTTTTGCAGCACCTTTTTCAGCGTCAAGCAAAGATTTATAATCCTCTCCATCCTTTCCAACAATCGCAATGATCTGGTTGATCTTTGCGGCTTCGCCTGCCGGTACGCCAATATATAATAAAGTCCCATCCACATAGCCATTCACTTCCATAGTTGCTTTATCTGTTTCCACATCGGCCAAAACATCATCAGCTTTAACTTTATCGCCCACTTTTTTATTCCAGGATATTATTTTCCCCTCAGTCATGGTATCGCTTAACAGCGGCATTCGTATCACTTCTGCCATAATAGTAATATCTTATTTTAGATTGAGGTTCGAAATTAAGGCAAAATGTGGAAATGATGGGCAGTTTCATTAATAATCGAGTTCTAAACGCAGCCTGTCTTTTAATTCCTTTACCAGGGGATACTCTTCTATAATTTTAAGGTACTGCTCCCGGATACTTAAGGGCTTTTCTGTTGATTGCCCGGCCTCTTCTTTTTCTATAATGACAACCGTATAAGTCAACTGCCGGTTGCAAAAATGATTTTGCAAATAATCAACCAGTGTGGCCCGTTCCTGCTCAATAAATTTTTGCTGAATATTGTTTTCGGTAATGATCTCGATGGAATTATTATCAATGATCTTTAATTCCGCTATTTTAAAATTGGTAACCGCTGAGTGATTTTTTTTAGCAACTAATTTTTCTATGAATTTATCCCAGCAAATTTTAAGTTCGTCTTCTGTTAATTCTTTAGCTCCGTTTCCGCTTGCTTTGTTTTGATCAGAAACTTTTTTACGGATTGCATCCAGCGAACCCAATGATCTTTTTGGTTCGGTATTGACAGGGGCAATAGGTTTAATATCTTTTTTTTCTACCCGTAGTTCTGGTTCTTCAATCATTAATTTAGCTTCGGGAGTTTGTAAAACCTGTAGCTTGAAGCTTGTAGCTTGCGGCTGCTCCTTTAATTTAATAACCGGTAAACTTTTAAATGCTACCGGCTTTGCAGTTTCAACCTGTTTTCTTTTTGAAACATTACCATCATTATTCACCAGCTCAATTGCCTGCATCAGGTAACAGAGTTTAATAATTGCTAGTTCCACATGCAGTCTTTTATTCCTGGCCTGTTTATAATTGATCTCAGCTTCATTTAAAAGATTAAGTGCTGCAATGAGCCAGCCTGTTGAGACCTGTTGGGCTGCCTGCAAATATTTTTGTTTAAAATCATCGGCAACTTCCAGTAAAATAGCTGCCCGGGTATCTTTACTTACCAACAAATTCCTGATAAATTCACTATACCCTTCCAGCAATGTATCACCTTCAAAACCTTTGCCGTTTATTTCATCATACAGCAACATTGCATCACTCAATATCTGCTGCTGCATAAAATCCAGCATTTTAAAATAATAATCTTCATCCAAAATATTCAGGTGCTCTAAAGTATTGGCATAATTCAGTTCACCATTGGTAAAGCTTACAATTTTATCCAGTATACTTAATGCATCACGCAGGCAGCCTTCGCTCTTTTGTGCAATTACATGCAGGGCTGCTTTATCGGCTTTAATATTTTCCTTTACACAAATTTCCTGTAGGTGATCAATGGTATCATTGTTGGTGATCCTTTTAAAATCAAAAATCTGGCAGCGACTTAGTATGGTAGGAATAATCTTATGCTTTTCGGTTGTTGCCAGAATAAAAATGGCAAAAGGAGGAGGTTCTTCCAGTGTTTTTAAAAATGCATTGAAGGCAGATGAACTTAACATGTGAACCTCATCAACAATATACACTTTGTATTTACCGGCTTGCGGTGCAAAACGAACCTGGTCTACCAGGCTACGGATATCATCTACCGAATTATTACTTGCAGCATCCAGTTCATGTATATTTAAAGATGTGCCGGCGTCAAAGGAAATGCAGCTGTTACAGGTATTACAGGCTTCACCATCGGCTGTCTGGTTCTGGCAGTTGATGGTCTTGGCGAGAATTCTGGCACAGGTTGTTTTACCCACGCCCCTTGGCCCGCAAAATAAAAATGCATGAGCCAACTGGTTGTTCTTTATAGCATTCTTTAAAGTAGTAGTAATATGCGACTGCCCAACCACAGTTGAAAAATTCTGTGGCCTGTATTTTCTTGCCGATACAATAAACTTATCCATACGCTGCTAATTTCGTTAATCTATGCTGGAATTTAGAATTTGTTTTTACACCGCTTATTCCAGGATGGGGTGTCGTTTAAATTCTTTGGTTCGGTCAAACAGGTATCGATATGTAGCCAGGTTTCTGCTGCGGTAGGTATCGCCAAAATTAGCGGCAACATTTATCATTTTCGGATTAAAATCTCCGATCCACTGCATTTCATATTCGGTATAATGATATGGCGGAACCTGTACAATTTTTGCACACTCACCAATAATATAGGCATCTATACCTTTACCCTGCCATTCCGGTACAATGCCAAATACCAGACCAACAAATTTTTTGGAAGGTTTAAATTTTTGACGGAAAACAAACTCCAGTTTTTGTAACAACCCAAATTTGCCATTAAAATGTTTAAAGTACTGGTTTATATCCGGCAGGTTTATAAACATTGCAATTGCTGTTTCTTTATAATATGCAAAATAAAGAATGCTTTCATCCATCACCGGTTTCATTTTCTTAAACATCAGCAATACCTGTTCTTTACTCAGTTGTTTTAAACCTCCATGCCCGGCCCATGCTTTATTATACACTTCCGTAAAATCCGTGGCATACTTTTCTAAATTGTTTTTTTTGACGGTATCAAAACTAAAGTCAGGATTTCCTTCAAATGCCAGGTGCCTGTCGATGGTTTTTTGTGCCACTCTTTTTTGTGCATCAATGGCAAAACATACCTGGTTATAAAAAATATTAAATCCATAATTTTCAAACAGGGTAATATAGTAAGGCTGATTATAATTCATACAATACAGCGGTGGCGAAAATCCTTTTGTAATTAAGCCCCACCACCTGTCCCGTTCACCAAAATTGATCGGCCCATCCATGGCCTCCATACCATTTTGTATCAACCAGAATTTTGCATTTTCAAATAACAGGTCTGCCGCATCCTGGTTATTGATGCATTCAAAAAATCCAATTCCTCCTACCGGCACATCATCGCCTTTATTTTTATATTTTTTGTTGATGAAAGCTGCAATCCTTCCTATCAGTTTTCCTTCGTCATCTTTCAGGATCCAGCGTATAGCTTCACCAAAGCGAAAGGCCTTGTTTTTACTTTTATCAAAAACTTCATTTACATCCTTGTCTAAAGGGCGTATCCAGTTGGGATCATTTTCATTGATTACAACTGCAGTTTGCAGGAATTCTTTGGCAGTAACTTTATCGGTAACAGGAATAATTTGCATGACTTATTATAATGTTGCAAATATAGTAAAGCTGTATTACTTGTGGCTGCTGGTAATTTGTATTAAGTTTGTTATTACATTATTTATGCCTGATGAAATATTGGTGCCTGATATTTTTTTTTATCTCCCTGATCCATTCCCTTGCTGCAGTGGCCCAGACTGACAAGTTGAATCCATCTGAAATTCAAAATCAAAAAAAAATTGACTCGCTTAAACAATTATTAATTGGTACCCCCGATGATACTCTAAAATTGAACAGGCTTTTGATCATTGCTGCTTTACAATATGATCCTATAAATACTTCGGAAAGATATGCAATTGAAGCATTTTCATTAGCAAAGAAACTGAAACAAAGTAATGCCCAGATATGGGCAGCCAAATGGGCAGGTGCAGCCTGCCAGTTAAAAAAAGATTATTCAAAAGCCATTTCTTATTATAAACAGGCCGTTGATCTTTCAGAAAACACGCAAGATTTTCCGGATAATTCAGGATTATATTCATCCCTTCTCAACCTTTATTTTTACCTGGGTGATTATCCCAATGCCATGGAAACCATCAGCCGGGAAATGACTATTGCCGAAAAAACAAATAATAAAAAAAGGATCGCCCATTGTAATAATATATTGGGGTATATTCATTTTAAACAGGGAAATTTTAATGAAGCTGAAAATTATTATAACCGCTATATCAGTATCGCAAAGCAATTAAATGACAGCGTAATGCTAGCCCATGGCCTGGGTGAGAAGTCGGATGTGCTGATACAGGAAAAAAAATATACACAGGCAATTGAAGTAATTAATATTACTCTTCAAATTTGTGATCAACTTTTAACCAGCAAGGGAAACCAGGATACCAATCAAATTAATTATAAGATAAACCAGTATAAAACCAAGGCCTTTTATCGCCTTGGCAAAGTTTATAAGCTTACTGGAGAACTTACAAAAGCATTACAATATGCACTCGAATCAATTAAACACAGTACCATTGGTGCTTCATCCTATGACATAGCCAGTTACCATATCAATACTGGAGATCTATATAAAGAAAAAAAAGAATTCAGGAAAGCCATTGAATACCTGCGATATGGTTTTAATCTATCCTCTAATATTCAGCATCGGGAAAACAAAAGAGATGCTGCGGAATATTTATCACAAACCTATGCTTCCCTCCATCAATTCGATAGTGCATTTTATTTCTACCAGATCTATACAAGCTTAAAAGATTCCATTGTAAATAATGAAACCAAGATGAAAATTGCCGGCATCCAGGCACAGTATGATTTGGCAAAAAAAGACAAAGAAATTGCCCGGCAGCAACAGATCCGTAACGTTATGATCGGCAGTTTTATTTTTTTAATCATTGTTCTGCTACTGGTATATAATGGTTATCGTTTAAAACAAAAAAATAAATACCAGAAAGAACTCAACCGGCAACAAAACGAATTATTCAATGTGATCGTTTCTACGCAGGACCAGGAACGCAAACGTATAGCACAGGATATACACGACAGCCTTGGTTCTGTACTTTCGGCTGCCAGATTAAAATTATCATCGCTGGAAGAAAGTAAAAAATTACTCTCCCCCGATCAGCTGGAAAAATATAAAAGCGCTATGGAACTGATTGATGAAGCATCAACAGAGCTTCGCAATATTTCGCACAATATTATGCCGGCCACTTTATCAAAACTTGGGCTGGTGGCTGCATTACAAAGTCTTATCGAAAAGATAGCTGCGCATTCCGGAATGCAGATCAATTTTACAGCACATGATCTGCAGGAAAGAATTGAAGAGGCAACCGAAATAAGTATTTACCGGATCATATTGGAACTGATCAATAATATAGTAAAACATGCCAGGGCAGAAAAAGCAACTATTCAGCTTATTAAATTTCCTTCTTACATTAATATATCGGTTGAAGATGACGGCGTTGGTTTCGATTTTGATAAAGCCATTTTTGAAAACAAAGGGATCGGGCTTGGAAATATCCTGTCAAGGGTAGAATATCTTAACGGAACTGTTGTTATTGATTCTTCACCGGGAAAAGGAACCACGGTTATTATTGAAATACCATACAAAACCTGATGCTGATAAATACCAACAACTTGGTATAGCAGATTGTTTTTGATTGAATAATTTTGTTTGTTGTATTTATAACATGCCTAAAATAAAATTACTTATTGCTGATGATCATAAGATCTTGCTGGATGGCATAGTGTCGTTACTCAGATCTGAAGTGTTGTTTGATGTAGCTGCTACAGCCGGCAACGGTTATGAAGTAATGGAACTGGTGAATAAAAATGATTATGATATTTGTTTGCTGGATATTAATATGCCCGGCATGGATGGAATTGAAGCGGCGAAACTGATCAAGGCCTCAAAACCTGCTGTAAAAATTATCATGCTCACTACATACAATGATAAAGAGATCATTTCGGAACTGATACATATTGGTGTGTCGGGATATTTGCTGAAAAACTCTGATAAGCTGGAACTGGTGGAAGCCATCAAAAAAGTAATGAGCGGCCGGTATTATTTCAGTGCAGAAGTGGAGGAGATCATCATGCAGGGTGTGGGAGAAAAGAAAAATACCGAAGTGATCGTTTTAACCGAACGGGAAATTGAAATAGTAAAACTGCTTGGTAAGGAATATACCAATGATAAAATTGCAAACGAACTCCATATCAGCTACCGAACAGTAGAAACCCACCGGAAAAATATTATGCAAAAAACCAAATCGCATAACCTGGCGGGTTTGCTGAAACATGCATATAGCAAGGGGTTGATTAAATAATTTCTACATTTTAAAGTTTGAATATACCAACTTCTTGGTAGTTGAAAATACCGGGATACTAGGATTGATTGATGATGTTGATAACACTATGTTTGAATAAAATTTGCAGACACAATCTTCAATTAAAAAATAAAAGTGCAGGTTCAGCACTATAAACACTGACGAAAATAATATGAATACTGCTTTTTTTTATTTATTCGCTGCTCTGCTATTTATTTGCCCGGCAAAGACTACTTCCAATTCTGACTCTTATAAAGAATTGGATGGAATAAGCATCTTAAAAACTGATGATGTTACTATGTCATATAAAGAATTTAAGAACGCGAACAATAATGTCTATAGAACCAGGTATTCAATTACAAATAATACAGGTACAGCAAAAAGGGTCACATGGTCTTTCACTGGCTATAAAAATTGTACCTCATCAGGAGGATTTTCCGGGATTGAATCTCTTATCGGATATGGGTATGTTGATATAACAACTTTTACTCAAATTGACGAAAGTAAAGAATGGACTGAAGGTTCGTATACAATTAAGTGGGAATAATAAATTTTCAGGAAAATATATTCACTAAAAAAATAAAATATGAAAAAGCATTTAATAGGGTTTTTGATTTCACTAAGCATTTCATCCGTTGCAATTGCACAGGAAGGGAAGAATTTTGGTTTCCAGGTTGGAGTGGAAAAGGTAGACTAAATGGATTTTCCGGTTATACCAGCGGTATTCTCACAACAGGAGGCATTTTTAAACAATGGATCAGGACAAATAAAAAAAATTACTATGACAATAGAACCACAAATAAAGCTGAGTAAAAGAAAATTTGTAAGTTATACGATTAACGGTGCCTTTTTCCTTAGTTTATTATTTTGTCAATGCAGCACGGGAAAAACGTCAGGCGCTGGAGGAAAGTACAAGTATGACAGGTTTCACCTTTCTGATTTTCCTGCATATGTCGAAGCGGTGATATTTTCAAACGGAATTAACCTTTCATCATCTTCATCGGTGAAGTATGGAAACTGGACTATCAGTTTCCCCAGTGGCCAATTGCCTGTTGCAACCTCAATGAGGAACCAAGAAAACCCAGGAGGGAACGGTAATATGTCCATAGTGGGTTTAAAAGCCTCTAATCCAGTAGAGGGGTGGGGATTCGATTGTAGTATGCAATTTTGTAGGGGATGTTCTGAATGCGCTTTCCCTTTTAAGCCCCCGTCAGGAAAAAATGCTCCTCGGCATTGTTGTATTCGTATCTACAGTGGTTCTGAACGCAAAGCAGAAATTTATATTGACTGCCCGGTTGATGTGCAAATGAAGTAATAAAATTTTGCAGAATTCAAATCAATAGTGCAACCTCCAATCTTTTAAAAATTGAAAGGCTCCCCGAAGGTTGGCTTGATAAAGATCATGTGCTGCTGCAGAACCTTCTACCAACTTCTTGGTAGTTAAAAATGCCGATGTATTTGTATTTCAAATGGTATTTATGCTGAGTAGGTTTGATTAAGCATTTGAATTAATATTCAATATGATCTTAATCGCCTGTTATGTTTGAAAAAAAGATTTTACATATTTATGCGGTAATAACCGGGCTGCTGTTTATTATTTCAGGAGCAGGTAAAGTTGCTGACACTGCGGCCTTCAGCAACCTCATCTATCAATATGGCCTGGGTTACCTGATGATACTATCGCCGGTAATTGTAGTAGCCGAAATATTTATCGGAATAAGTTTAATCCTTTTAATTAAGCCCCGGTTATTTTCTTTATTGGCTTTTATTCTACTCACCCTGTTTACGGCAGCATTTGCTTACGGCCATTTTGTACATGGCATAAATGATTGCGGTTGTTTTGGCACATTAATACACACCAACATTTCTCCCGTTTTCATTTTCATGCGCAATTTTATTTTAATGCTGATGTGTTTATTTGTTTTTCTTAAATACCCCAAAGAAAAAGCTGAAATAGTCAGCTGGAAAAAAAAACTTGTACAAATAATAATATATCCAGCCATTTTCATTGCCGGTTTTAGTTTTACAACGCCATATTTTTTACAGCCCCGTAAAGCAGAGCACCGGTTCAAGAATCAAAACATAAAAAATACAGAACTCTCAAAGTATGTTAAAACATCCCCTGACAGTACATATTTAATTTTTTGTTTTTCCTACACCTGCCCTCATTGCTGGAATTCGATAGAAAATCTAAGACAGTTTAAAAAAACCAATACGGTTGATGATATACTTCCCATTGCAACAGGAGGAGAGGATGATAAATTAATTTTTGAACAGAATTTTCAACCCGATTTTTATATTAAGGATTTACCAATTGATGCCATGATAAAATTGACAGATAAATTTCCAACAGCATTTTATGTTGAACATGATACCATAAAAGTTATTATAGAATCTGAATTACCCTCGCCTGTAACATTAAAAAAAGAATACATGCTGGCTAAAAATTATCACAACTGAATAAAACTTATAAAATAAAAATTATGTTAACACATCTTAAAAAATTAGCCCTCCCCATTGGTATGGGCATAGTATTACTAACCATTACAATAATGGGGTTAATATCAACAACTTTTGTTGGCTGCACCAAAGAAAAAACATGCGCTGCAGGAGAAGTTTTAGGAAATGATAATGTTTGTTACTCTTGCTCAAGCGGGTCTTATGCTACAAAAACGCCATCTGGTAATTGCAGTTCTCCAAGTGCAGGAGGTGTGTACTGTTGTGCAAATGGAAGTGGCGGTGGTGGTGGTGGCACTGCATATTGTAATCCTGGAAATACTTATAATTATTCAAGTCAAATGTGTTGTCCAAATAGTGCTCCGTATTATTATCCCGGTACACATGGAATTAGCAGCCCGGGTTGCTATGCTTCTTGTCCATATGTAGGTGATTGTGGAACAAGATGGACCAGGTATTAAAATGAATAAACTATTTACGGGTTTGAAAATATTTCTGATTTAAAACATAATAATATGAGCAAGCTTAGATTAAATTTTGTCCTGGTATATTGTGTTTTCGCTTTTTGCATAATGATATTGAGCAGCTGTAAAAAAGACAGCACGTCTTCAATTCCTTTTCAGGGGCCTAAAAATGGAAGTTTTGAAACTACAGACTCCTGGTTTGTTACCTACTCAGCATGGAGTGGGACTTATAATGGAGTGTCTTCGGCAAGCCTGGTATCCGGAACCGGCTTTTTACCAAGCAATGGAATATGGTATGCAAGATTAGCTTCCTACAATGTATTTTCTGCTCCAGATGCTACAATATATCAGGACAATGTTGATCTATCACATTCCGGCACAATAACTTTTGATTATACTTTTTCAGGTACTCTTGGCGCCGGTGGAGGAACAGCTACTGCGTACATATTGTTCACATCAAATGGTACACAAACTTTATGGACAAAAATTATGGACAATACAAACCCTCCACCTGTACAAAAATTAAACGAAACAATAAGCTTACCGGCAACATCATCAACAGGCAGGCTAACTATTAAGCTAAGTATTACCGGTGGGCAGCAAGGAAGCACAGGAACTCAGACGAATGTAGTTTTTGGCATAGACAATATCCGGGTAAAATAATTGGCTAACATTTAATGGCACAGGACATTGAATGAAAAGAAAGTTATTCAAATTTTGTGGTAAGTTTTTAAAATATAATTAAACGGTAAATTCTTAACAAACTTAAAAATACATTGATTATGAAATCTTCATTATTAAAGTACAGTTTACCTATCGCAATGGGCCTGGTACTTTTACTCATTACTACATTAGGACTTGTATCTACAACATTTACCAGCTGCGTTAAACAGGAGCCCGCAAGCAGCAGCAGCGGAGGCTGTGGCTCAGTTATGGGGTGCTGCCCTACAACCGGATGCGGTACAAAATGGCTGGGCTCAACAACACAATTGTGCTATACAACTGCAAATGCCTGTAACCAGGGAGGAAATTCATATTGCAGGCAATGCTATTAATTGGTATTTGGGTTTGAATAAAATTACCCGTACCTTATATTGCTTTTAAGTTATCATTATAATAACTTATGAAATCATCTTACCAATACCGATTCGTCTTTTTAATAGCGCTTATAAGTTTATTGGCTGGCACTGTTAACTACCTGCTTTTAAGGCCCGATATTATCCTGTTTAAAATTACCGGGATTTCTGTAACAGCATTACACATAAAAAATAATTTCATACAGCACTTTTTAACTAATTATTTTTCTGATATAGCCTGGTGCTTTGCCCTTTGCTGCATTGCATTTGCGCTTGCAGAATTAAACTATATAAGGCTTTCAGGTAAAATACTCGTCCTGCTGTTACCTTTTATTACAGAAGTACTTCAATATAGCAAGATCATTAACGGCACTTTTGACTGGTTTGATGTATTGATTTACAGCATTATCATTATCCTTTTTGTTTTGTTCTTTCCAACATTAAAAACTTTTGTTTATGAAAAAAATTAATCAGTTATTAGTTGCAATTGTTGTTTCAATGATCTTCTTTGTTATGGTACTTGCCTGTGCTTCGGGTAAAAGAGTAGTAGCAGATACAAAATATAATGGCATATTTAAACTCAGTCCCGAAAAAGATGAAACGGTAAAAAATACCTCCAAACTGGAGTTTTTAAAAAATGCAACTAACCCAACTATTGTTTTAAGAGTCCCAAATGCAAGCAGGGAGGTGCTGGAAGAAGATAAAAGTGTAAAGACAGCAAAAAATAATGATGGTACCAATAACCTGAATGACATTAATGTGTATAATGTTATTGAAAAGGAATTGCTGAAAGGTGGATTCACCGTAAGAGACAGGGCACTTTTTGAAAAAGTGCTGGGTGATAAAAGTGTAAATGATTATTCCAGGATAAAAGAATTAACCGAAACTGACCTGATACTGGAATTAAGCAGTATTCAATTTGTTAAGTATCCTATGAATTCTTTTTCATTTTATACGCAAAGTAAAAGAAAAGGAAATATAGAAAACAGGATCAACTGTTCAAATTATTTTAACCTGTATGGTCTGAAATTAGAATTCAGGCTTATCAAAGTAAAAGAGAATGATTTTATCGGATCATTTACTTATAACTATGCCCCATGCGATGAATATCCCTGTAACTATAAAATAAATGTGAGCAGTGAAAATGCATGTTCATCTCCTTTTATAGAACAAGGCAATGTTATCATTTCCGAAACAAGATTGATACCACAGTCTGATATTGAAAAATTTGTAAAAACATCAGCACAAAAACTGGTAAAAGAGATATTTGTGAATAAGCAATAAGAGGAACAGTGTATTTATTGTACAATTAAGTAAAATTTTAATCGTTTAATAATTTAAACTAAATTTATTGTACAATTAAATATGATGAAGACAGCAAATGTTTTTTCCGGAATTATAATAGCCGTTTTATTTGCAGGTTGTTCTAAATCTGACACTACTACTCCACCTCCACCCACACCCGACCCCTGTGCTGGTGTAACCATTACACCTGTAGCCGGTAAAACACATACCATTACAGGTCAGTCGCTGGGAACCATTACTGTTACCTCGCCAATTGGCTCGGGATATTTATACAGCATTGGAGGTACAGGTTTTCAGGCATCAACAAATTTCTTTAACCTGGCGGCAGGAAACTATACGCTAACTGCAAAAAATGCAAATAACTGTACCGGCACATTAACAGTTACAATTAATGGATATGGTCCTAAGTTTTTTGCAGTAAGAACAATCGTTAATGGTTATTGCGGCCCATGCCACCTGAATGGTTCAATAAGTGGTGGTAAAAATTTTGATTTGGACAGTGATGTTGTAAATTCTTGGGACCGGATAAAAATAAGGGCAGTAGATGGTAACCCAACCTATATGCCACAGGGCGGTGAATTAACTGCAAATGATAAACAGAAAATTGTTGATTGGGTTATTGCAGGGCACAGAATTACAGACTAAATAGAAACTGCTTTAATAAAAAAACCGGTGAATGTTTCACCGGTTTTTTTTATTTGTTATAATTAATGTAATAAAGTTACTTATCTAACCTTAAGCATTGGCCTCACTTGTTGTGTGGCACCATTTTGCAGGCGGGCATAATAAACTCCGCTTGGTAAATGTGAAGCATCAAATATTATAGTTTGTCTTGAAGCCGCCGGATAATCCTTTTCCAATAAATTTATAAGTAACCTGCCGGAATTATCTATTATCTGTATTAATGTATGGCCTCCTTCTGTACTGAATTCGATGGTTGTTTTATTGGTGAATGGATTGGGGTAATTGGTTATTAAAGTACTGCCTGAATTATTTTGAACAGCAGCCTTACAGGTTCCGGATTTGATCAATGGCAGATCCTGCAGCTGGCCATTTATATTTGGCGGAAATAACCCCTGAACGGTTTCTTTAGGAATACAGAACCATTTTTCCAGTAAGGTGGAATAAACACTTCTGAAATCATATTGCATAGGTACATTATCATTAACAGTTGCCACAGGCTGGATGGTTGGATTATCACCAAGCACACCACCCTGAACAGGCTTTCCAAAAACAAACATTGGTGCGGCAGCACCATGATCGGTACCAACACTGCTGTTGCTTTTTACCCGTCGGCCAAATTCACTGTAGGTCATACCAACCACCCTGTCTTCAATGCCTAAATAAATTAGGTCATCCTGGAAAGCTTTTAGAGCATCGCTGACTTTTCCAAGTAATATAGCATGATTACCAACAGTAGTATCAGCTACAGTTGTTTGCAGGCTATGGGTATCAAATCCGCCAAAGCTTACCATATAAACTCTTGTCTTTAATCCGCCTTTAATTAAACGGGATACAATTTTTAACTGGTCGGCAAGACTGTTATTGGCCGGGTAAGGATTTTGAACCGGCACCCTTGCAGCAGCTGCTGTAATGGTGCTGCTGTATTGTTGTGTTTGTTTTGCTACGTTGCGAATAAAACTTAACTCTTTGCCGGCTTTTGTTGCTGGTACAGGATCATTGGTACCATTTATTAACTGGTAAAAAGAAGTTGCACTGGTAATACTCATAGCCATATTTACACTTGGGCCCTGTGTTGTTAAAGTTGCTGTAGAGCCAATTTGTATAGCCAAAGGATCAGGAGCACTAGTATTAGGATAACCATTCGGAAAATTGGGATATTCATAATTCAGATATCTTCCTGTCCATCCGGTATAAACATCCTGATTACTGTTACTTGCAGTCATCCAGATATCTGTTGCCCTGAAGTGAGAAAAATTAGGCTGGGGATAGCCTACTGCCTGAATAACTTTTAATTTGGTATCGTTATACATACTTTGCAAACCGGTCATGCTGGGATGCAGACCGGTGTTAGCATAACCATTTAAACTTAAAATCCTGTTTTCGGGAATGGCAATATTTGTACGTGCCGCATTGTATAAACTATATGTACTGATGGGTATAACCATGTTTAAGCCATCATTACCACCGGATAGCTGAACAATTACCAGCACATGGTCTGTATCAGTTCCGTTACCTATCAATGCCTGTACCAGCGGTGAATTTTCATTGAATGCTTTAACAGAATAACCACTGATTATTGCCGGTAATGTAACCGCCATTGATTTTCCTAAAAATTCTCTTCTTTTCATATAGAAAATTTTATGACCAAATTAGTTTTATAATTAACTCAATTGATATTCACTTAAGTTCATTAAATACCTGAAGAGATCTTTTAAACGGGTATTTATGATATTGAAATTTGCAGTTGTCGGACTTGCTATATAAGCACTCCAGGCATTCGTCCAGTAATAATCATACAGTTGTCCGCTAAGCAACATTTGTGTCTTCATCTGTTGTTTTACCTGGGGTGATAAATTCATCCGGTATAAATACTTTAATGCATCATCTATCAGGTCATTGGGATTGCCCGGGTTAGTAAGTGTCTTTGCAAAAGCTACAAAGTCATACTGCATTTTAAATCCATTCCTGGTAAACCCATTATTGGTCATAAGATCTGTAAACTGGTTTCGTTTAGGCAGGGAATCAGTAGTTATCCATATTTCATGAAACAATGGTTCCTGGTAATAAGCCGGCATTCCGGCTACATTTGGCGGATCGTGAAGATCAAGTCCCGTGATCAACATATAAAGGTATAACGTATACCAGTGGCCATAGCTCGTATTCCAATCAGTTGACACCGGCATCGCTACATTATATTCTCTTACCGAACCAATCACTATATCTGCCGGAGTTTTAATTATACAACCCTGGTTAAGTACATCATAAAAATGTTCGCTTTTGAACAAAGCAGATAACACAGGCACAATGTTGTAATTATTAGTGCGGAAAATATCTGCCAATGGTGTAATTACATTTGCTTCTGTGGCAGCATCAATATCATAATAAACAAACCAACGGTAAAATTTACGAACAATAAATTTTGCCACTTCATTCTGTGCAAATATCATGGTGAGTAAATCATTCAGTTCCAGGTCTCCAGCGGTAGCGCCGGTTCTGCCGGTTATAACAGTATTATTATAAAATGAAGAAAACTGTTTATTAACTGTACTGTGCCTGCTTGAAGTAAATACTGTTTGGTATGTATTTCCATTAATTTGCCAACCTGTTAAAACTTTAGCTACTTCTTTTACATCCTGTTCTGTGTAATGACTATCAGGACCTTTACCTACAGTAAATAATTCCTGTAATTCACGGCCATAGTTTTCATCGGGCGCAGAGGCGGTGTTTAAATAACCATTCAAATATCGCAGCATGGATAAGTCAATACTAATGTCCCTTACCATCTGTTTAAAATTACCAAGACAATTTTGCCTGATGGTAGCATGTTGTTTATAAGTCCAGTTACCTACACCTACTTCGTTGGCCTGGTTTCCGAAATGATCTGTCCACAGAAAAATCATTTTCTCTTTTATACTTCTGTCCTGGTTTATCATTACACCGGTCCACCATTTTTTATACGATGATTTGCGCTGACTTTGTACAGTACCATCATTGTTAATATCATTTACCCAGGTTGTTCCCTGAGCAATATTGCTATCCGGTGTTCCCGGTTGTGTAGATGTGGTATATTCTTTAACAGGCGGTGCTGGATTTGGAGCTGTAGGATTTAGTAATTCATCAACTGACTGGCTCATAGTTCGGGTAACAAAATAATCTACTTCCGATTTTTTTGCGCCAAACATTGTTCTTTTTAAAAGATGAATAACCTCATTGGTGCCCCAAGCTCCTGTATATGGATTGAGGCCACTCAATGTACGAGCGGGTGAAACAAATTGTACAGGAGCCTTTTGGGGGGCTTTACCTGCAGTTATAAAGTCTCTTCTGTCCATAGCAGTGTTTTTGGATGATGAGTTTTTAATTTCTTATGACAAAACCGGTATTAAAAAGTTTAATTAGGTTGGTATTTATTTTCGTATGGATATCCTGTCTGGGTATAATGCTGCCCCATAATATTTATTTTCTGCCTTAAAGATAGAAATTTTACTGGATGTTCTCTATTATTCCTGCAATACCCTGGCCACCGCCAACACAGGCTGTTACAATACCATATTTTTTATTCAGCCTTTTCATATCATTGGTGATCTGTATGGTAAGCTTACAGCCTGTACATCCTAACGGATGGCCCAATGCAATGGCACCGCCGTTAATGTTTACAATATCAGGATTGAGATCTAATGTTCTTATTACAGCTAAAGACTGAGATGCAAATGCTTCATTTAATTCGAACAGATCAATTTGAGAAAGATTCATACCTGCCTGTTTTAAAACTTTGGGTACTGCTTCAACCGGGCCAATACCCATGATACGTGGATGTACACCGGCACTGGCACAATTCACCAAACGGGATATGGGCTTTAGTCCCAGCTCATTAACCATCTTCTCTCCCATTACAATTACAAATGCAGCGCCATCACTTGTTTGCGATGAATTACCTGCAGTAACAGATCCTCCCAATGCAAAAGCTGGTTTTAATTTCGCCAATCCTTCAGGTGTTGTATCTGCCCTTACACCTTCGTCTGTATCAATGATAAAATTTCTTTTTTGTTTTTTTCCTTTGGCATCTAAATAGATCTCATCAACAGTTATTGGTAAAATACCCGATTTAAAAAAGCCTTCCTTTATAGCATTGCCTGCTTTCAAATGACTGTTATAACTAAATGCATCCTGGTCTTCCCTGCTCACCTTGTATTCTTTGGCAACGGCTTCCGCAGTTAAACCCATACTTAAATAATAATCGGGTTCGGGTTCGGCGATAGCATAAGATGGTACAGTTTTCCAGCCTGCTGTAGGTACAAGGCTCATACTTTCGGTACCTCCGGCAATAATACATTCAGCCATGCCGCTTCTTATTTTAGCTGTAGCCATGGCAATACTTTCTAATCCGCTGGCACAATAACGATTTATAGTTATTCCAGGTGCATGTATTCCAACAGCTCTGGCCGAGATCATCCTGCCCACCTGTAAGCCTTGCTCAGCCTCCGGTACAGCATTGCCAACAATTACATCATCAATTTTTTTTACATCCAGTTGTGGCACGGTCGCCAACAAACCTTTAATTACATTTACTGCCAGGTCATCTGGTCTTGTAAAACGAAATCCACCTTTTTTACTTTTTGTAATGGCTGTTCTGTATCCTGCTACTATATATGCTTCCTGCATGATTATAAGTTTATGGTTTGCAGTTTGTGGTTTGTAATTTGCAGATTATGGTATTTTAAGGACTTCTATAAGTGAGAAGGCTTAACCACAAACATTAAACTTAAAACCACAAACCAAATTTGGTTGTTTATGCAACTTTATATACCAAAGTTATAATTTCTGCATGAAACCAAAAAACCGGGTACAGTAACTTATTTTTGCACGCAATGTATAAAGTACTACGCTCCGTTTTATTTCTGTTTGATCCCGAATGGGTTCACTATTTTTCGATGTATTGGCTGAGGATGATTTGTAAAACTGGCTTTTTAAAGAGCCTTATAGTTTCAAACTACAAGCCAAAAGGAAATAATCAATATTCAACATTCAACATTCAATTTCCCAACAGGGTTGGTTTAGGTGCTGGCTTTGATAAAAATGCGCAATATTTAAATGAAATGGAAGCGCTTGGTTTTGGTTTTGTTGAGATTGGAACTGTTACGCCTTTGCCCCAGCCAGGAAATGATAAGCCAAGATTGTTCCGTTTACCAAAAGATAAAGCTCTTATTAACCGCATGGGTTTTAATAATGATGGAGTTGAAGCTATCGCAAAAAGATTAAAAGCCTGGAAATTAAAAACCGAACAACGAACAACGAACAACGAACAACGGCTGATCATCGGCGGCAACATTGGTAAAAACAAAATTACCCCAAATGAAGAAGCCTGGAAAGATTATGAAATTTGTTTTAATGCATTACATGACCATGTAGATTATTTTGTTGTGAATGTGAGCAGTCCCAATACACCCGGCCTGAGGGAATTACAGGAAAAAGATGCATTGCATCAAATACTTTCCAATCTGCAGCAACTAAACACTAAACACCTAAAGCCTAAACCAATTTTATTAAAAATTGCTCCTGATCTTATCCTGGAACAAATTGATGATGTTATTGATTTGGCACTTGAAATAAAATTAGACGGTCTTGTTGCAGCAAACACTACCATTAGCAGAGACCAACTCAAAACCAAAAACTCAAAACTCAAAACCATTGACGCAGGAGGTTTAAGCGGTTTGCCACTTAAGCAAAGAAGCACTGAAATTGTAAAATATATTCATCAAAAAACAAACGGTAAAATTCCTGTTATTGCAAGTGGGGGTATTTTTACCGGTGCTGATGCCAAAGAAAAGATTGATGCAGGTGCATCGCTGATTCAGGTATGGACCGGATTTATTTACGAGGGACCAGGCATTGTAAAACAAATTTGTAAATCACTTTAAAAACATTGGGAGCAGAATATCTTCAGAAAAAAATTAAACCCTGCATTATTATTTGCACATTTGCACTTTAGCAAATCAGCATATTAGCATTTTATGGAACATTTATTTACATCCGAAAGTATTATCAGTTTTTTTATTCTTGTTGTTCTGGAAGTTGTTTTGGGGATTGACAATGTAATTTTTGTAAGTATTATACTCAATCGTTTAGATAAACAAAAAGACCAGAAAAAAGCAAGGCGGATGTGGATGATCACCGGCATCATTTCAAGAAGCCTGCTGTTAATGGGTTTGGGCTGGTTGCTTTCACAAAAAGGAAAAGCTGTATTTACTGTTTTTGATAAAGGTTTTGATCTGGCCAGTATTGTAATGCTGGCCGGAGGCATATTCCTTATTTATAAATCGGTTATGGAAATACACCAGAAACTGGAAGGCGAAGATCCAAATACTGCCGGCCTAAAAAACAAAAAACTATCGCTGGCAAATGCCATCGGACAGATTATACTCATTGATGCAGTTTTTTCTTTTGATAGTATCATTACTGCGGGAGGCACTGCAAAATATGTAGAGATCATGATTGCTGCTGTTGTTATAGCGATGG
>JAYVEQ010000056.1:0-27717 GCA_043748745.1 Chitinophagaceae bacterium
GCCAACGGAGGAAAACATCCACAGGTGTCTATTATACCTGATGATTAGTCATGCATCGGACGGGTCATATTTTGTGAAAGAGATTTGCCGGTTAAAGAATCATATTGCCTGCCAAAAAAGATAATGTTGTAAATATCCTGCGCAAACTTTTCTTTCCTGAAATAATATGATTTACCGGTAACACTGTCTTGCTTTATAATGGTAGAATCTTTAGACAGGTAGTTAATTAAAACACTTGTTCTGCATTTTGGAGCATTTGATAATAATAAGAAGACTTCGTATTGTTTTTGCTCTGAAGTGTCCGGAGTAAAAGTGCTTACCGAATCCATAAAAATGAAAGGGGCTATTTTGCTGGATATTTTTCCGGTTTTATCATATTTTATATAGTTTCTGTGGCCATTTCCAAAACCATAAAAATCATACTGGTAAATTTTTCCACTTTCATCATACCAGTAAGCATCCCCTGTTTGCCTGGCCTTCACATGATAGATCTTACTGGATAATTGGCCATTTTCTGTATAGGAATAAATAAATCCTTCTATTGAATTATTTACATATGGGGTTTCCTGTAAAATACTTCCATCCTCATGAAATGATCTTGAAATACCATTTAATAAACCCGAATCATCCCTAACCTCAATCCGTTCAATGTTCCCGTTTTCAAAATAATAAAGCGTACTGTCAATAAGCACTTTATCCTTATTAACCCAACCCAGCTTTTTCAACTTTCCGGAAGGATAATTTTCTTTTAAAGCTTGTTTTTCTTTTTGGTTGCAACCAAAAAGTATCATGCAACATGCAATAATAAAGTAACGATGTACTGTTATACGTTTTTTCATTTTTCAATATTTACTGCTAATGTACGGGGCTTTGCATAGTTTGGGTGCCTGCCTTCCGGCGGTCAGGTTTGATGCTCTGTCCGCCAGATATTACTTTTGATTAAAGGAACGAAATTTAATTTATAATGTAAAGCCCTGCAGATTTGGTTGGCATTAAGCAACCCTGGCAGATCAATTACGGCCGTGAGCTTCATGATGAGAAATATAAACTAATAGAAAGTGGAAAAATAAAATTCTTCATTTCATGTTTTACTGGTTATAGCTGCCTGGTATTCCATCAATAAAACACATTAATGCCCTAAGCTAATCAACCTGTTTTAATGAAACAATTTAGGCCAGTTGTTATCAGCCTTACTTTTGAGTGTGGTTTCGTTCTTATTCCAGTCTTTAAGTGTATTATTGAAAAAACGATTGTAGAAAAGATACAATTTACCATTTACGATCTTAAAAGTTTCCGGATCTACAGAAACCTTTTCTCCTTTTTCTCCCATAGCAAATGCACACCAGCCACCATATTCCGGCTCGTATTTAGCAGGATTTGTTTTAAATACTTCTTTATTGGCGGCAGCAGAAAAATAATAAGTAATACCCTGGTGATATACAGCAATATCTTTACTGCCTTTAATAGCTTTGTTTTGGGTAAAATATGCAACGGGATCATATCCTTTTATAGCAATGCCGTTATCGAGGTTAAAATGTTTTTTACGTAAACCTGCAGCATCCTGTGCTTTAGTGGTCATGCTAAATAAGGTTATCATGGCCAAAAATAAAATAGCTGATTTCATTAGTTATAATTTATACCGTAAAAATAATAGAAAGATTCACTGTTTTATGTCTGCCATATGACAGTGGCTGAAGTTTACAATTATTTAACAGGTATTTATTGTTCACAGGTAAAACCCGTTACCTGTTTACTACGTAATTTTTTTAGTCTGAAATATTTTAATAATTTTAACTAAATTATTTTCTTCATTGTCACCTGCCTGACAATTGTATTCTGATTGTTATTTTAATATTGTTTTATTATGGGTAAACTGATTTTTGTTTGGGCTTTACGTGTTATTGCTGCAATAATTTTGCTGCAAACTTTATATTTTAAATTTACGGCACAAAAGGAATCTGTAGAATTGTTCACCATATTGGGTATGGAACCCTGGGGCAGGATCGGTACCGGTATTGCTGAATTAATAGCAGCGGGTTTAATTTTAATTCCCCGTACTACTTTAATTGGTGCATTGATGGGATTGGGATTAATGATGGGGGCGATTTTTTTCCACCTTACCAAACTGGGGATCAATTTTGGCGGAGATGCCATTTTATTTTCCTATGCGGTAATAACTTTTATTTGTTGCTTAGGATTGGTTATCATTTACAGAAAAAATATACCTCAACTTTTAAAATTAAAAT
Organism: Chitinophagaceae bacterium; assembly: GCA_043748745.1. Lineage (GTDB taxonomy): Bacteria > Bacteroidota > Bacteroidia > Chitinophagales > Chitinophagaceae > Ferruginibacter. Next base: position 2,247 of record JAYVEQ010000056.1, read on the forward strand.
TTTGATAAGTATTTTTAAGAAATCGATTGTGGCTTTAGATGAGCTTATGCATGTATTAAAACAATTACCCGATCAGCAGCGTTATACAGAGCCCTGCACTGCATTGAGTGATGCTACCATTGGCCAGCATACCCGCCATGTTATTGAACTTTATCAATGCCTGCTTGCGGGATATACAAAGGGCATTGTAAATTATGATGACAGGAAAAGAAATAAACTTTACGAAAATGATACGGCCGAAGCAATTACCGTAATAAAGGAGATTCAAAACGATCTGGAAAAACCTGATAAACTGCTGCGTATTGTTTCTGATGCAGCTGATGATATGGTCAGTATTCAATCAAATTATAACCGGGAGGTTTTGTATAATCTTGAACATTGTATTCATCACCAGGCCCTCATCAGGGTGGCGTTGATTTCCTCATCAGGAATAGTAGTTTCTGAAGCGTTTGGAGTAGCCCATTCCACCATCCAACATCGTAAACAATGTGCACAGTAAGTTTTGTTTCAACCGGGGGTTCTGTAATTATCACTTCAAATCGAGATGAAAATATACAGCGGGAAACCGCTGCTGCACCTGCTTTTGAGCAACTGAAAAACATAAAAATAATTTTCCCTAAAGATACCAGGGCAGGCGGGACCTGGTTTGCTGCCGGAGATAACGGGGTTGTAACCGTTTTACTTAACGGTGCTTTTGTAAAACATTATCCTTCGCCTCCTTACCGCAAAAGCAGGGGATTGGTATTGCTGGATATCATTGCATCGGATGAACCGTTTTTATTTTTTAACGAAATGGATCTTGCCAATATCGAACCTTTTACTGTAATTCTTTATCAAACAGGTAATTTACATGAGCTGAAGTGGGATGGAAAACAAAAACATGTTTTGCAATTAGATGTGCAGCAAAATCATATATGGTCATCTGCTACACTTTACACCGATGAAGTGATCGGGCATCGTAAAAACCTGTTTGACAGGTTTATTGCAGATACCGGAACTATTACATCCGCATCTGTTTATCATTTTCACAATAATAATAACCGGGATGAGGAAAATGGTTTTGTAATTAACCGCCAAACAGGGATGAAAACATTTAGCATAACACAGGCTTTAATACAGGACAACTCCATTAATTTTATACACCATGATCTTTTACAGCATCAACAATTTGAAGAGACCATGCACATCAAACCTGTGCCTGTAAATTTATAAGTGAAACAGATCAACCTATTTTTACATAAACTAACACACTGGGAATACTGGCCCTTTGATATAGTTTACATTCCCATGTATTTTGCCTGGTTTTATTATGCTGCCAAAGCAAGGTCTTTTTTCTTTTTTAATGCTGCCAATCCACACATTAAAAATGCAGGATTTTTAATGGAATCAAAAAAAGAAATTTATGATATCATCCCGGCACAATATATTCCAAAAACCCTCTTTTTTAAAAACGGTGCAGGAGCCGATGAGATTTTAAAAAGTATTGGAACGGCAAATATTTCTTTTCCCTGCATAGCCAAACCTGATATAGGTGCAAAAGGGCAGGGAGTTGAAAAAATTTTTTCAGCAGAGTATATTGCTATTTATGCTTCTAAAATAAATATGGATTTTCTGGTCCAGGAATTTATAGCTTATCCCGAGGAAATAGGCATTTTTTATTGCCGCATGCCGGGTGATGCTGAAGGAAGAATAACCGGTATTGTTGCCAAAGAGTTTTTAATTATAAAAGGTGATGGTGTATCTACCATTACAGAACTGGTTATGAAAGACCCACGTTACCACTTTCAGTTGACGGCATTAAAGAAGATATATGCTGATGAAATGAATACGGTGTTGGAAAAAGATGTATTCAAAAACCTGGTGCCTTATGGTAATCATGCCAGGGGTGCAAAGTTTATTGACGTAAGCCATTGGGCCGATGAAAATTTTACTAAAATATTTGACGGAGTTTGTAAACAGGTACCAGAATTTTATTTTGGCCGGCTTGATATCATGTATAACAACCTGGATGATCTGAAAGCAGGAAAAAACTTTACAATTATAGAGTTGAATGGTGCAGGCAGCGAACCCACCCATATTTACGATCCACGCCACTCTGTATTTTTTGCCTGGAAGGAGATAGCCCGCCATTTTAAATTACTTTGTGCCATCAGCATAAAAAATCATGAAAGAGGATTTCCATATTTGACCGTAAGAGAAGGGTTACAAATGTTTAAAGAGAATAAGGCTGTAATGAAAAACCTGAAAAAATATTAATAGCTTAATGTATTGTACTATTAAATTATAAAACCTTTAATTAACCCGCCTTAAACAAACTCAGGCTGACAGCTTTTTGCCGAGATGTTGAGCTTGTCGAAACATAGAAAAATGCGGCTTTAATGAGACAAAATGATTTAGCAGTACAACACATAAATTGTTTAATTTGTATCATGGGCATAAAAATTAACAGGAAATTCAAATGGGGGTTCCTCATGTTTTTAGCAGCATGGATAATCTTTGCCCAATCCTGCATGAAATTCAGAATAACAGACAGCAGAGCCCAAAGCGAGTTTGCACAAAAAGGAATAAGTATAAGTTTATTGAGTTTTAATGTTGATGGTATTAAAATGCATTACGCAAAAACGGGTAATGATACTTTACCAACCTTATTTTTTGTGCATGGTTCGCCGGGCAGCTGGGATGCTTTTAAGAATTATATGATGGATAGTGATTTGCTGCATCATTTCAGAATAATATCAGTTGACAGGCCGGGTTTTGGATTTAGTGATTTTGGAACGGCTTATCATTTACCCGACCAGGCGTACCTTATTAATAAAATAGTATTAAAGGAAGAAAATAAAAAACCTGTTCATCTTATCGGTCACAGTATTGGCGGGCCGGTAATTGTTCAGTTAGCCCAGAATTATCCCAATGAGTTTACCTCTTTAACCTTACTTGCAGGTTCTATTTCACCTGCTGATGAACCCAAAGAATACTGGCGGTATCTTTTTATGTATTCACCATTAAAATGGCTGATGCCGGGAGCTTTTAAGCCATCAAACAATGAGATAATGTATTTTAAAAAAGACCTTTATGGTATAGATAAAAGGTATGCCGTTTTGCAACTGCCGGTAACATTTATACATGGCGATGCTGATAAATTTGTTACGGTAAAAAATGTAGCTTATGGTAAAAAGAAGCTGGAAAATAATTCTGCTGTAAAAATAATTATTATTCCGGGTGCCAGCCATTTTATACCCTGGGAGCATTTTGAAATCATAAAATCGCATTTACTAAGCCTCTCAAATTAATTGATCGGCAAAAGCAAAATTTACGATCATTTCACATCCGGCACCGGGTGCAGAATTAATAATAACATTACCTTTATTTACTTCGGCCCTGCTTGTGATATTTCTTAAGCCTACGCCATTTCTTTTTTCAGTTGTATTAAATCCCTGTCCGTCATCTTTAAGTATCACCTGAATCATGTCTTCAACTTTTTTTATACTGATCAATACGTTACCTGCCCCGGCATGTTTTATCACATTGTTTAACTGCTCCTGAACAATTCTGAAAATTGTGAGTTTCAGTTTATTACTTATACCATTTTCACTGGTATCATTCCATTCAATTGTAATTGCTAATTCATTTACCTGCCTTATATTTTCTGCCAGTTCGGTTAATGCCTGTAACAATCCTATTTCGCCCAAAGAGGGTGGTAGTAATGATTTTGAAAGGTTACGGATCTCAGTCATTGCTTTTTCAATAAGCAATTTACTTTCTTCCATCAGATCTTTCCTGGTGTTTTTATCTTTCAATGCACACTCAATGTATAATTTAGTGGATGCTAAAATCTGGTTAATGTTATCATGAAGTTCTTCGCCTAACTCAGTTCGTTCTTTTTCCTGGCCTGTTATTACGGCTTCGGTAATCTGTTGCTGCCTGATCTGTCTTTCTTCATTGAGGCTGTTTTCCAGTTGAATTTTTTCGGTAACATCATTGGCAATTGCTAACAATGCCTTTTTGCCATTGTAGATCATATTATGCGAAGTAATTTCCATGAAAATACTTTCTCCCTTTTTATTGATATGGCGCCATACGATTGTTTTATTATAAATTTTATTCTGCCTGATTTCGTTTGCCACTTCTAAAAACCTGGCATGTTCCTCTGCAGGCCGGATATCAAGTACAGTTAACTGTAAAAACTCTTCCCTGGTATAACCGTATAATTCAACAGATGCCTGGTTTACTTCAAGGTATTTAAGGGTGTCCAGATCCCAAATAAAAATGCAGGAAGGGTTGTTATTAAATAAGTCTTTGTATTGCTCTTCAGAGGCAAGCAATAAAGCCTCTGCATTTTTACTTTCTGTAATATCACGGGTTACACACAATGCAGCAATAATATTACCTGTTGCATTTTTCAGGGGTACACAATGCGTTTCCATATAAAGCTGTTTACCCTTAAATCCTTTGATCTCAAAAATTAGCTTACCTGATCTTTCATCAAAAACATCCTCAATTAATTTTTTAAATAACTCCTTGTACGCAGGTAATACAAGGGCTAAAGCATTTTTGCCAAGCACCTGGTCTAAGTTATCCGCATCTATCATAGTCAGCCCTGCCGGGTTCATTTCCAGAATAATACAGTCTTTGCTGAGTAGTTTAATACATTCCGGATCTGTTTGTACAATGGCCCTTAACCGGTTTTCGCTTTCCACCAGTGCCCGTTCGGCTTTGTATTGTTCGGTAATATTTCTTTGTGTTCCCCATGTTCTTTTTAAGTGTTCATTTTCAATAATGCCAATCATATTATTTACAAATATTAATTGGTTGCCTTCCTTATCAACTTCATAACTAGTCTCTTCCTGTACTTTAAAACCATTTGTAAAAAACTTTAAAAGATAACCCGTGTTTAAAGGATTATGATCGGGCAGGATTTTATTTAACGGTATACCAATTATCTCTTCAGCTTTTTTGTAGCCGTACATTTTTGCAAAAGCGTCATTACATTCCGCCACAAAAGAATTTTTATAGCAGTAATCAACGAGTTTTTCAACAGGTGTATCAATGTGTATGGGTTCATTTAATTCTATCCGCCAGATACCTTCGGAGCTTTGTTTTAAAAACATTTTATACCGTTGTTCACTTTCTTCAATGGCAATTGCTGATTGTTTTCGCTCTGTTATATCTTCGGCTGCACCAATCATCCTGATAGCCTTACCTTCTTCATTGCGCAGAATATATCCTTTGTCACTTATATAAACATAGTTCCCATCTTCCCTTCTGAACCGGTATTCAAAATTAAATGCAGTTTCTGCTGTAGAATTTATAAAATAGTCAATCTGTTCTTTTATTTTTTCTTTATCCTGTGGATGTATATGTTCAGACCAGTCCTGGATATTATTAATATGCTTATTACTGCTATGTCCATATACTTCTTTTAAACTGTTTCCATTCCTGTAAATTTTGCCGGTCACCAGGTCCCAGTCCCAAACAAGGTCATTGGTAGCTTTTACCACCAGGTCATATCGTTCATTGCTTAACCGCATGGCCGCTTCCGCTTTTTTACGCATGCTTATGTCAGAAACCATTGTACTACACCTGCTTTCCCCGTTTTTATCCATAAAAACACTCGAAGTTATTTCAACCGGGAACCGGCCTCCATTTTTTTTTATACCGGTAGCCTCTGTCATTGCGAATCCCTTTTCTTCACGCTGTTGTAATGCTAATATTAAATTGGGGTCATTATGATCAATAAAGTGCCATCTTTTTAAAGATTTAAATTCAGTGGCGGAGTAGCCAAACAAAACCGTTGCCGCATAGTTTGTTTCCAGAATAGTTCCATCTGAAACGGTAAGAAAGAAAGCATGTATAGAATTTTCAACAATAGACTTGTATTTTTCTTCTTTATTGTTGCTTGTATATTGAATAGCAGATTTTTTAAAAAAAGGAGTATATGGAAATGGGTCGCTATTTTTTTTCATATTAAATACTGTTAGGGTATCTATTATCGGATTTTTTATTAAAAAATTCAGTTTATTATGCTTCTGCAATAATAAAAGCTGTTACGACCTTATAAGGGATTTTACGATTATAAATTCGTAGAAATACTATATAGTTACACAGTAAAGTTGATTAAAAATTAGTTATTAAAATATAGTCGTATTATCTAATTTACAGTAGAAAAAATTCTACCTTCATTACGCATAAGTATAACTTAAATATATTTGTTAATAAAACTCTGCAATTGTAAATGAAAAAATTTCTGCTTGTTGATGATCATGTTGTTGTTCGTTCTGGTATAAAAATTCTTTTATCAGATATTTATAATCCTGCTGAAATTCATGAAGCCATGAATGGCGAAACGGCAGTTGAAAAATTGAAGGAACATCAGTTTGACCTGATCATACTGGATATACAGATGCCACATACCGATACATTGGGTTTGATGGAATTCATTCATATCAAATATCCAGAAGCTAAAGTTTTAATGTTTTCGATGAGTGCAGAAAATATTTATGCCAAACGTTTTATGAAAGCAGGGGCCTATGGATTTATTTCGAAAGAAGCTCCGCTTGAAGAAATAACCCGGGCCATAAACATCATTCTCAGCAATAAAAAATATGTCAGTGAAACATTGGCAGAAACGCTGGCAGAAGATTCTTTTTCCGGAAAATCGGGCAATCCGTTTAATGAATTATCACCTCGTGAATTTGAAATAGTTTCTTTATTACTTGAAGGGAAAACGGTTACTGATATTTCTCATTCCTTAAACATTCAGACCTCAACAGTTGGTACGCATAAAGCACGTTTATTTGAAAAACTTGGGGTAACAAATATACTGGAGCTTAAAGAACTGGCTACAACTTATAATTTATAATAAATCTGTATTGTAAAATTTTCAATTTTTTTTTGATTAATTAACCGATTCGCCTATTTTTTTAAGTGAGCTGATATCATTTAAGTGGATATGCTTTTTTGTAATAGTCAGCAGTTTTTGGTTTTCGAACTGATTTATAGTGGTAGTCACGGTTTGCCTGGATGATCCGATCAATTTTGCTATGTCATCATGCGTTAAAAATTTATCAATAACAGCTGTGTTATCATTGATGGAATTATTATCGGCTGCAAGTTGCAGCAACAATTGTACAAGCCGGCTTTTTACATCTTTATTTAAAATATTTAATAACCGGTTTTCTACTTTACGCAGTTTATTACCAAGGTGAAAGCTAAAGGCAATGGCCATACCGGGTTTCTTTTGCAGGAGGCGTAAAAAATCTTCCATGGTAAATGCGCAAAGGCTAACAGCGCTTTTATAAGCCTGTGCAAATTCATCCCGGTCGTTATTTTTTTCCAAAGTCAGCTGGCCAAAAACTTCTCCCTTCTGAATAATCTCTTTAATGATTTCGTTGCCTTCGTTATCAATATAACCGAGTTTTATAAACCCTTCTTTGGCAAAATATAATTTGTTGTGATTTTGAAAAGGGAAGTAAATATATTCGCCGTTGGCTGCTTCTAAAAAATTATGTACAAGGTCCAGCTCAACATATTCATCATCAGTGATATGTTCAAAAATATCAAATCCTCTTATTAAAAGTAAAGTGGTATCGCAGGATTTAGTTTCGGTCACAGTTTTTATTTTTTTTCAAATATCAATGAAGCAGAGTTCATGCAATACCTTAACCCGGTTGGTTTTGGCCCGTCATCAAACACATGGCCCAAATGGGCGCCGCAACGGCTGCAGTTAACTTCGGTTCTTTCCATTCCATAACTGTTATCAGTCAGTTCTTCAACGTTTGTTTTTTTAAGTGGCTGCCAAAAGCTGGGCCATCCGGTTCCGCTTTCAAATTTTGTGGCAGAGTTGAAGAGTTCCTGTCCGCAACAAACACATTTGTAAATGCCGTTTTGGTGATTGTCACAATAAATACCGGAGAAAGCTCTTTCAGTCCCCTTTTTACGGGTTACCTGGAATTGCTCGGCTGTTAATTGTTTACGCCATTCTGCATCAGTTTTTACAACAGTATATTTATTTTTTTGCGCCCATACATTTAACGCGGCAATAAATAAAATGGTGGTCAAGATTATTTTGTGCATAAGTTTTGTTTGTTTCAGATACGAAATATGAACGTTTTAAGTTTTTTTTACTTCGAACCTTTAACAATCTTTTTTGAATATAAATTTAAGCTTTAATTTTGGGGTAATAAGTTAAAAATATGAGTGTACTGACCCAGATAGCAGAATATTTATACCTGAAGAAAAAAGACCCCAACCGGCCACATTCATCATTTGTGAAATATATGCACGGGATAAACAGGTTGTCCATTTTATTATTTCTGCTGGGCATGATCATACTGGCCATAAAATTATTAAGGTAATTGAGTAATGTAACTGTAAATACTTTCAGCAGCATTGGCCGAAGCATGGCCCCCCTTGCTTAATAGTTTTTTTAGTGAAGTATAATCTTCTTTTAACTGTATAAGCTTTGCTTGATTGTTTAATAGTTCGTTCAATTCATTCTTTAGGTTCTCAACCGTTAATTCATCCTGTATTAATTCTTTCACCACTTCTTTATCCATTATGAGATTAACGAGCCCGATGAATTTTATTTTTATTAAACGTTTGGCAATTTGGTAAGAAAAGGAGCTACCCTTGTAACAAATAACTTCCGGCACTGCAAATAATGCTGTTTCCAAAGTGGCAGTTCCACTGGTTACTAATGCCGCTTTTGATTGCATTAACAGCTCATAAGTTTTATCTGTTACCGATGATACATTTTTATACGGAGCTAAAAGTTCAGCATAAAAACTCTCTTCCAGCCCAGGTGCTTTGGCCACCACAAACTGATAGTTTGGAAAATGCTTTGCCACTTCCAGCATGATTGGAAGTTTTTTCAGAATCTCCTGTTGCCTGCTGCCAGGGAGAAGTGCAACGATATTTGTTGTTAGTTGCATATTGTTCGTTGTTGAGAGTTGAGTATGGTCAATGGTCAACAAAAAATGGTCAACAACTTCTACCAATGGGTGACCAACATATTCAACTTCATAATTCCATTTTGCATAAAACTCTTTTTCAAAAGGTAAGATGACGAGCATTTTATCAACACAGGCTTTAATCAGTTTAACCCGGTTCTCTTTCCATGCCCAAACCTGTGGAGAGATATAGTAAATAACTTTTATTCCCTGTTGTTTTGCCCATTGGGCAATGCGTAAATTAAAACCGGGATAATCAATAAGGATAAGTGCATCGGGCTGGTACTGCAGGATATCTTCTTTGCAGAATTTAAGGTTTTTGAAAATGGTGCCCAGGTTTTTTATTACTTCCAGAAAACCCATGAAGGCCAGTTCTTTGTAATGCTTTACCAGTGTTGCTCCGGCTGCCTGCATTTTATCGCCACCCCAGCAACGGATACCGGCCGCAGTATCTTTCTTTTTTAATTCATGAATAAGATTACTGCCATGCAGATCGCCACTTGCTTCGCCGGCAATGATGTAATATTTCATACGCTAAAGTAAATGATAATTACCCAAATGTTTTAATGCTCAACGCAGTTATTGCATAAATGATGGTTGCCACAAAAATACCTTTGGCCGTATTATCAATTCTTGCATTAATATAAATGGTAAATAAAATGGCATTTGCCAATAAGGAAAGACTGATAGCAACAGTTAACAGCCGGTGGCCTGGTTCTACAAAAAGATATTGTAAAGCTTCCAGGTAATTAAGCGGGCCAAGTTTTACATACTTAAAAACAGCAAAGCCAACAAAAGGGGCAATTAAACCCATGATAAATCCAAAAATAAAATTGTCTTTCTTTAATATCATTTGAAAAGTTTCTTCTTATCCAATAATTTTTTCAGCGTATAATTTGTAAGATCGAATTGTACAGGAACCACACTTACATAATTATGCTGCAGTGCCCATACATCGGTATCTTTATCTTTATCAAAATTTATAAACTCTCCGGTAAGCCAGTAGTATTTTTTACCATGGGGGTCTTTACGTTCATCAAACTCTTCCTTGTATTTGGCGTAGGCCTGTTTGCAGATCTTTATCCCTTTAATTTCTTTAAGTGGCACCGATGGAATATTTACATTTAATAAAAAATGTTTATCTAATTTATTTTCCAGTACGGTCTTAATTATTTTGTTTGCATAAAAAGCAGCAGCGGTAAAGTCGGCTTCAAAACGGTAATCAAGTAAAGAGAAACCAATGCTGGGAATACTTTCGATAGATGCTTCCATGGCAGCACTCATGGTACCACTGTAAATAACATTGATGGAATGATTGGCGCCGTGATTAATTCCGCTGATACAGATATCGGGTTTGCGGTGTAATATTTTATCAACAGCCAGTTTTACACAATCTACCGGTGTTCCGGAGGTTTGCCAGGCCTCAATACCGTCAAACAAATTTACTTTGTCCATTCTTAAAGGTGTACCAATTGTAATAGCATGCCCCATTCCGCTTTGTGCTTTATCCGGCGCCACTACTACAACCTTGCCTAATGTCTTTGCTGCTTCTATCAAATTTTTTATCCCGGGGGCCATAATACCATCATCATTGGTGATGAGTATAATAGGTTGTTCTTTCTTTTTAGCCATTTATAAAAAATATCATTTTAAAATTGAGGAAATAGTTGTCTTGCAATACCCGGCTGACGGAATGGCCATGGGATCATAACCAGGATAATTAATAAGGCAATGCCAAAATAGATCAGTGTACGTTTTTGTTTTTGGGCATCTGTATCGGCACGTTTTACCATACTGCGGCCAATATGCACCAGCAACCAGGCAATAATCATCATCAAAGCATGTTCCACAGCAAAGTAACGTTCAGCAGGGTCTTTCATCACTGCCCCCATGTTGCTTTTAACTTTTTCAAACCACATGCCGGTAAAATATAAAATTAAACCCAGCAGTAATTGAATATCGCAGCTGATCATAAAGAACAGGCCGATCTTATTATCAGCGTTGCTGTAATTTCTTTTAGAAATAACCGCTGTTAAAGCAGTGAAAACTGCCCATAAACCAAGCAATAAAACTGCCCAGCGAAGAATATTATGTATTACCAGAGTATAGTTCATAAAAAATCAATTTGCTGCAAAAATACAGCAACTGAATCAGATTCTTTTACATTGCTGAAGGCACAAGGGGTAATGAGGAATGATTTAAAACTTTGAGCTATAAAAAAAATATTCTCTGTTTCCATGTTTCTGTGGCCATGTTAAAAATAAATTTTGTCAAACTAAATTAATTAGTATATTTGTACTAATCAAATTAGTTGATCTATGTCAATCGCAGGACAAAATCTGAAATACTTACGCAAACTCCGTGGATGGACACAGGAAGAATTTGCCAACAAACTGGGTATCAAACGTTCTTTGATCGGAGCTTATGAAGAAGAACGTGCTGATCCACGGTTGGATGTATTGGAAATACTTGCCGATATTTTCAAACTTTCTTTAGATGAACTTTTGCTTAAAGATTTAAGCAACACTGCAGACAATTATCTAGCCAAACGTCGTCAGCAAAAAATGATGACAGCTGACAGAAATGTGATTCACTTTGTTCCGGTAAAGGCAGCAGCAGGTTATTTAGCCAGTTATGCCGATACTGAATTTATTGACGAACTGAATACTTTTACCTTACCCATGCTATCGGGCGGAAACTACCGGGCTTTTGAAATAATAGGAGACAGCATGTTGCCAACTCCAAGCGGCAGTATTATTGTTGGTGAAAAAATTGAAGGTCCAACCGATATAAAAAACAGCCAGGCATATATTGTAGTAAGCCGAAATGAAGGGATCGTTTACAAACGGGTTGAAAAGAACAACCGCAGTAAAAATAAATTAACCCTTGTGAGTGATAATCCCCAATACCAGCCATACCAGGTAAATGCTGAGGATGTGGTGGAATTGTGGCAGGCACAGATGGTGATCAGCAAAATAAGCCAGCAACAACGATGGGATGTTAATTCCCTGGCCAGTATGGTAAATAACCTGCAAACCCAGGTTAGCACCTTAAAGAAAAAAATGAACTAAGATTATTTACAAAACCATAACTTTAGCACCACCAGATACATCGATTAATAATTTAAAAAAACAGTTATGATTAAACTTCAGATCATCGGCAATCTTGGAAAAGATTGTATCGTAAAAGAAATCAACGGTAAACATGTGATCAACTTCAGCGTTGCACACACAGAGCGTTTTAAAGATGCCCAGGGTAATCAAAAAGAAAGAACCACCTGGGTTGAATGTGCTTACTGGACAGACAGGACGGCTATTGCACCTTATTTGGTAAAAGGTACTTCTGTTTATGCCGAAGGCTCGCCTGAGGCTGATCCTTATACCAATAAAGAGGGTCAGGCAGCTGCAACTTTACGCATGAGGGTTCAAAATATTCAGTTATTGGGTGGCGGTAATAAAGATAGCCAGGGTGCCAACCAGGGTAATGTAACCAACACAGGAATAGCTGCAGCACCTGTTGTTAAAACAGAAGCAGCCAGTACTGCAGCCCCGGTTGATGATCTGCCATTCTAAAATTTCATATTCCACAAAGACACCAGGCTCACAAAGTTTTATTTCAGGTTATTATTTTTTTGTGTACTCCGTTCCTTTGTGGGATTTTTTATGAGCTTAAAATTTTGCATAAAGTTTTACCTTGTGCAAAATAATTTGCATGAAAAACAGAATATTATTTCTCTCTTCTCTTTTCCTCTTTTTCTCTTTTCCCCTTTTAGCCCAAAAAAATTACTCCCAATATGTTGACCCGATGATTGGAACAGGGGGGCATGGGCATACATACCCCGGAGCAGTTTTGCCACATGGGATGGTACAGCTTAGCCCGGATACCAGGATGGAAGGCTGGGACGGATGTGGGGGATATCATTATTCCGATAATTATATTTTTGGATTTACCCATACGCATCTCAGCGGAACAGGCTGCAGTGATTATGGTGATATTTTACTAATGCCGATGAGTGGAAAACCATCACCAGATAATAAAATATATGGTTCGGCATTTTCTCATACCAATGAAAAAGCATCACCGGGTTTTTACTCAGTTAAATTAGATGATGAAAATATACTGGCTGAATTAACCGTAACAACAAGGGTTGGTTTTCACCGGTATACTTTTTCGGGATCGGATAATAATGTGATCGTAGATCTAAAACACCGGGATGAAGTAATTGAATCTTCTTTAAAGATATTAAATGATCATACCATCGCCGGATTAAGACGCAGTAAGGCATGGGCAAATAATCAATATGTATATTTTGTCATCGAATTTTCAAAACCATTTACAGCATCAGGAATTTGGGAAGATGAAAAATTAGTGCCGGCCAAAATATCAGTTGTTGAAAATGCAAAAAATATAAAAGCATTTTTCAGGTTTACGGGTAAAACTATAATGGCAAAGGTTGCTATATCCGGCGTTAGCATAGCAGGTGCCCAAAAAAATCTGATGGCTGAATTGCCCGGTTGGAATTTTGAAAAAGTAAAAGCTGAAGCTCAGCAAATATGGAATAAAGAATTAAGCAAGATAGATGTTACCGGTAATGATGTAAAACAACTCCGAACTTTTTATACAGCTTTATATCATACAGCTATTGTGCCCAATATTAATGAAGATGCAGATGGCCAATACCGTGGTAGAGATGATAAGATTCATACTGCTTCGGGTTTTACAAACTATTCTGTTTTTTCACTTTGGGATACCTATCGTGGTGCTCATCCATTGTATACCATCATTGATCAAAAGCGCACTTTAGATTACATCAAGTCTTTCCTGGCACAATACCGCGAAGGAGGCCGTTTGCCCGTTTGGGAACTGAGTGGTTGTGAAACAGATTGTATGATCGGTTACCATAGTGTGCCTGTAATTGTTGATGCATATATGAAGGGGATCGATCAGTTTGATACAGAACTTGCTTTTGCTGCCATGAAAAAAAGTGCTACCTGGAACCACCTGGGATTGCCGGCATTAATGGATCATGGATTTTTAGAAATGGATGATGAACATGAGAGTGTAAGTAAAACACTGGAGTATGCTTATGATGACTGGTGCATTGCACAGTTTGCAAAAAAACTGGGAAAACAAACTGAGTATAATTATTTTATTAAAAGGGCTCAGGCTTATAAAAATATTTTGGACCCGGAAACAGGTTTCATGCGGCCCCGCAAAAATGGGAACTGGCTTTCGCCATTTGACCCCCGGGAAGTGAATAATAATTTTACCGAAGCCAACAGCTGGCAATATTCTTTTTATACGCCACAGGATATTAACGGGTACATGGATATGACCGGCGGAAGAAAAAAATTAGAAGAAAAACTGGATAAATTATTTACTGAAAATTCTAAAACCACCGGAAGAGATCAAAGTGATATCAGCGGATTGATAGGACAATATGCACACGGTAACGAACCAAGCCACCATATTGCCTATTTATACAACTTTGCAGGTGCTGCATATAAAACACAGGAAAAGGTGCACGTGATAATGAATGAAATGTACCATGATGCACCTGATGGGCTTGCAGGAAATGAAGACTGCGGCCAAATGAGTGCCTGGTATGTGTTGAGTGCATTGGGTTTTTACCCGGTTACACCGGGAACCACAGATTACATCATTGGTACGCCACTGTTTCCATCAGCAACGATACACCTGGAAAACGGAAGATCTTTTACCATTAATGCAAAAGATATCAGCAATAATAATTTTTATATTCAGTCTGCCTCATTAAATAATAAAGCAAATACAAGATCATACATCTCTTATTACGATATCAATAAAGGAGGTGAATTTAATTTGAGGATGGGTGCAAAACCTTCTTCATTTGGTTCTGCTGACTTTCCTTCAACAGCAATAACAGATAATAAAATTGTTTTAAACCCGGTAATTGCAGGTGGGAATATTACATTTAAAGAAACTAAAGACATCAGCATTAATTCAAACCAAACTGATGTGATCTATTATTATACCATGGATGGCTCAGCGCCAACAACTGCATCAAAGAAATATACCAGACCTTTTACAATAAATACTTCAACTACCATAAAGGCCATTGCTGTAAATGCAAAAGGCGAATCGGGTTTTATAACTACAGCAATATATAAAAGATCAACTCATAACTGGACAGTAAAATTAAATACGGCCTATGAACAACAGTTTGATGGCGGCGGAGCCGCAGGGTTAATTGATGAAATTAGCGGAACTGCTGAATGGACAAAAGGCAACTGGCAGGGTTATCAAAAAAATGATCTGGATGTTGTAATTGATCTGCAGGAAGTAAAAACCATTTCAAAATTAACAGCAGGTTTTTTGCAGGACACCAGGGCATGGATTATTTTACCTAAACAACTCATAATTGAAGTTTCAACAGATGGTAAACAATTCACTAAAGTATTCAGTGGCGAAAATTTTTTACCAATTGAAGATTTAAAGGTGCAGGTAAAAAATATAGAGGCCTCTTTTACGCCGGTTACTGCTAGGTATGTAAGAGTTAATGCCATTCAATATGGTAAGCTTCCGGCATGGCACGAAAGTGCAGGAAGTGATTCGCATCTTTTTGTGGATGAGATAAATATTCAGTAAATAAAAAAGTCCCGAATAAATTTAAACCTATAAGGTTTGCCGGGCAGCAAAGCAGGGCTGCAGACCCTTATAGGTTTCGAGATATTCGATAAATAAAAAACGTCCCGAAATTTTATCGGGACGTTTTTTGTATAACTAATAAAGCTATTTATTATTTATCCGGGTTTCGGAGTTTGCTGTGATTTTTACTATATAAAAAGTAAATAATAAAACCAATAACCAGCCAGCCTCCTAGTCTTAACCAGTTGGTCCAGCCCAATCCAAAGATCATAGCGCCACAAACAATGATACCAAGAATTGGAACGAGAGGTACAAGCGGAGTCTTAAAAGCCCTTGGCATATCCGGATCTGATTTTCTGAGTATGATCACTGCAGCACAAACCAGCATGAATGCAAATAATGTTCCGATACTTGTCATATCGCCCACGATATCACCGGGAACAAATGCAGCGAATGCTCCAACCACAACTAAAAATATAAGGTTGGCTTTGTAAGGTGTTTTAAATTTAGGATGAACATCACTGAATACTTTTGGCACTAAACCATCTCGGCTCATAGAATAGAAAACACGGCTTTGTCCAAGTAGCATTACCAATATTACGGAAGAGAAACCTGCAAGTATTGCTACGGTCACTAATTTCCCCAGCCATTTATATCCTGGCATAAAAGTATCAATAGCAGCGGTTACAGAAGCTTCTTTTCCGGCTGTTCTGAAAAATTCCACAGGGGCAAGCCCGGTTAATACATGAGCAAATAAAATATAAAGTACGGTACAAATGGCAAGCGAACCTAAGATACCGATAGGCATTGATTTTTTAGGATTTTTTGTTTCCTGTGCAGCAGTACTCACCGCATCAAATCCAATAAAGGCAAAGAATACAACACCGGCAGCGCCCAATATTCCCATGATGCCTCCATAAGCATGGGATATTCCCTGGTGATCAGTATAAGTAGATGCTGCAGGTATATAAGGCGTATGATTGTCAACATTGATAAATCCCCAACCCAATACAATGATCAGTACAACAATAGCCACTTTTGTAATTACGATCAATCCATTTACAAAGGCAGATTCTTTGGTTCCTTTTATTAATAACAAACTAAGTAATGCAATGATACCTAAAGCGGGTACATTCATAATGCCATTTATCCCGTCAATAGAATGTTCAAAAGGAGAATGGCACCATTCATAAGGAATGGCTTTCATGTGCAAAACATTTACAAATAAATTATTTAGATACTCACTCCATGCAATACCAACTGTTGCTGCCCCTACTGCATATTCCAGTACAAGATCCCAACCGATTATCCAGGCCATTAATTCACCCATCGTGGCATAAGTATAGGTATATGCACTGCCCGAAATAGGAATAGATGAGGATAGTTCTGCATAGCATAATCCTGCCAAAGCACAACCTATTGCTGCTACAATAAATCCCAGTGTAACTGATGGACCGGCATTCTGCGCTGCTGCTGCAGCGGTTCTTACAAACAATCCGGCACCGATAATAGCACCGATACCAAGTGCTACCAGCGAGCCTGAACCAAGCGTACGCTTAAGTCCTTTTTCTGAGTCACCGGCATCAGCCATCAGGTGGCTCATTGGCTTTTTTACAAATAAACTCATATAAGTTGGTTGGTTTTGATGAATAATGAATTGGAAAAATAAGCAATAAATTTTTAATTCAGCAACCACTAATACTTTTTGTGGGCTGTTTGAGGATAACAGCATTTTAATATTATATTGCGGTATTAATTATTTATTATGGAAATAACCCATCAGCCACCCAAAAAAAGCAAACTCACTTTATATATATTGTTTGCTATGGTACTGGGTATTGTGGCCGGTTATTTTGTTCATGAAAATTATGAGGCAGGTACAGTAAAAATATTTTCAGATAACAGTAAACTGCTAACCACCATTTTTTTACGCATGGTGCAAATGATCATCGCACCAATTGTTTTTGCCACCCTGGTTGTGGGCATTGCCAAATTAGGCGATATGAAAACAGTTGGCAGGGTTGGTGGTAAAGCCATGCTCTGGTTTATTTCTGCATCATTGGTTTCGTTGGGGCTGGGTTTAATTTTAGTAAATATTTTTAAACCGGGTGTTGGAGCAGATATTAGCAACACCGATATGGCTGCGGTAAATGATCTGTTGGAAAAATCAAAAGGATTTTCTTTGCAAAAATTTGTTGAGCATGTGGTACCACGAAGTGTTATTGATGCAATGGCCACCAATGAAATCCTGCAGTTGGTTGTCTTCTCGGTCTTTTTTGGTGTTGCACTTACGGCTATTGGCAAAAAAGGTGAACCCATAATTAATGCATTGGATTCACTGGCGCATGTTGTATTGAAAATGGTTACTTATGTAATGTACTTAGCGCCTGTAGGTGTTTTTGGGGCAATGGCTGCAGCAATTGCAAAAAACGGACTGGGTATTTTAGTAACTTTTGGAAAGTATGTAGGTGAATTTTATTTGGGGCTTGCTATTCTCTGGTCTTTATTATTATTTGTGGGCTATCTTTTTTTAAAAAACAGGCTTCCCGTTTTGATAAGAAGAATTGCTACTCCAATGTCAATTGCGTTCAGCACAGCAAGCAGTGAAGCAGTTTACCCGAAACTGGTGGAAGAAATGGAACGTTTTGGCTGCGACAATAAAATTGTAAGTTTTGTTTTGCCACTGGGTTATTCATTTAATCTGGATGGAAGCATGATGTACATGACTTTTGCCAGTATGTTCATTGCACAGGCTTTTAATATTACATCAATCACGGGGGATATCAGCCAGCAAATTATCATGCTCCTGGTTTTTTTAATTACCAGTAAAGGAATTGCCGGTGTGCCAAGAGCATCGCTGGTAGTTGTGCTGGCAACAGGTGCTATGTTTGGTTTGCCACCTGAAGGTGTTGGTTTAATTTTAGCCATAGATGTTTTTTGTGATATGGGCCGCACCATGACCAATGTTTTAGGAAATGCTTTGGCAACTGCTGCTGTAAGTAAATGGGAAGGACAACTGGAACATGCGTAAATTATTTTAAAACTATCAGATGTTAGATTTTATATTGCTGGATTTTACATGGACTCAATTGCTGCAACCGCAATGGTATATTGATAACGGCGGATTATGGTTATTATTAATCATTGTTTTTGCTGAAACAGGATTATTTGTTGGTTTCTTTTTCCCGGGCGATTCATTATTATTTGTAGCCGGCATCTTCAGCAATAAACTGGCCGCTTCTTTATACGATACCAATAATGATCTTTTAAATCTTTTGCTTTTAGCTGCATTGTGTACAGCTGCCGGTATTTTAGGAAATACAGCAGGTTATATTTTTGGAAGAAAAGTTGGGCCGGCTATGTTTAACTGGCGCGACAGGTTTTTATTTAAACAGAAATATCTGCACCAGGCAAAAGATTTTTATGATAAGCATGGGGGCGGAGCCATTGTATTTGCCAGGTTTCTTCCATTCATACGCACTTTTGCTCCCATTGTTGCCGGCATTGTTGGGATGGATAAAAAGAAATTTTCTTTTTACAATATTATTGGTTGTATTGGATGGGTATTATCCATGTTGTTCATTGGTCATTATTTAAATGAATTTGTAAAAAAAGAATTTGGTATTGACCTGGAAAAACACCTGGAGATAATTGTTATAGGTATTGTTTTGGTTACAACGGCACCGGTTTTAATAAAAATGTTTTTTGGCAAAAAGAAAAAAGCTGATGAACCAAACGCAACATAAATCTGCCTCAATTTTTAACATCGCTGTAATAGTGGCTGCCTTGGGCTACTTTGTAGATATATATGATCTGCTGCTGTTTACTATTGTAAAAAAATCAAGTGTATTATCTGTAGGTTCATCAGATACTACTTTATTAATGGATAGTACCAAAATTATAAACTGGCAAATGGGTGGTTTATTATTGGGGGGAATTATATGGGGTATTTTAGGTGATAAAAAAGGGAGGCTTTCTGTTTTATTCGGATCTATCATTTTATATTCTGCAGCTAATTTTATTACCGGGTATATACAAACAGTTGACCAGTATGCCTGGTGCAGATTTGTTGCTGGCCTTGGTTTGGCCGGAGAGTTAGGCGCAGGAATAACTTTAGTAAGTGAACTGTTGCCTAAAAATAAGCGGGGCGTTGGTACTTCTTTGGTAGCAGGTATTGGATTATTTGGTGCAGTTGCTGCATATTTTACTTACCAATGGACAAGTGAAGACTGGCGGCTATGCTATAAGATCGGCGGGGGATTAGGCATTCTGTTATTATTTCTCCGCATAAGTGTTGCAGAATCAGGCATGTTTAAACAAGTGAAGGAAACGGGGGTTCAACGTGGAAATTTTTTGATGTTTTTTAATAACCCAAGAAGATTTAAAAAGTATGTGTTGGCAATTTTAATCGGGTTACCAACCTGGTATGTTGTAGGTATTTTAATAAATCAAAGTGATAGATTTGGCAAAGCCATGTTTGGCAGTACAACCATTGATTCAGGCCGGTCAATTATGTTTGCTTATACAGCCATTGCAATTGGCGATATTTTAATTGGATTGGTTAGCCAGTATTTTAAAAGCAGAAAAAAGGCCTTGTTGGTATTCTATTCGCTTTGTGCATTTTCATTAATACTTTTCTTCAGTGGGTTAAATAATTCTGATACAAGGATGTATATCATTTGTTGTATGCTTGGCTTTGGTAATGGTTATTGGGCAATTTTTGTAACCATGGGAGCTGAGCAATTTGGTACAAACCTCAGGGCTACTGCTGCAACCACTATTCCAAATATGGTCAGGGGTGCTTTACCTTTAATCAATCTCATGTTCTTAGACCTCTTTCAAAAAACCTGGGAATGGCCATTAATAAAGGCCGGTATTGTTACCGGTGTCGTTGTAATGATCATTACGTTTATTGCTTTTTATTTTACCGAAGAAACTTTTCATAAAGATCTTAATTATACTGAAGTAGAAGAACTCATCCCTTAATCTTAAAACTGCCAGTGCCAAAATTTTTAATCATACGGTTTTCTTCTATCGGCGATATTGTTTTAACAACACCGGTGATCCGTTGCCTGCGTAAACAATACCCCGATGCGGAAATACATTTTCTTACCAAGCAAACTTTCAGGAGTATTGTTGCCAATAATCCTAACATCAATAAAATACATACACTGGGTGAAAGTTTTGAGCTGCTGCTGCATGAATTAAAAACAGAAGCGTATGATTATATTATTGATTTGCATCACAATCTCCGCACACTTCGTATTAAACGTTTTTTAAAAAATGTTAAGGCATTTTCATTTAATAAGCTAAACGTTGAAAAATTTATTTTAACCAATTTTAAAATTGATACACTTCCTGAAAAGCATATTGTAGATCGTAATTTAGAAACAGTGAAATCACTGGGAGTGGCCGATGACGGGCTTGGACTTGATTATTTTATTCCTGAAAAAGATATCGTTAATAACCAGGATATACCAACTTCACATTTGCATGGATACATTGCCATCGTTATCGGGGCAGCCCTGGCAACAAAAAAAATGCCCATTCATAAACTAAAGGAATTATGTCTTGCCATTGGTCATCCAATTATTTTACTGGGGGGTAAGGAGGATTATGAAGATGCTGTTGTTATTGCATCAGTTGACCCCATTAAAATTTACAATGCCTGTGGTAAATTTAGTTTGAACGAATCGGCTGACCTGGTCCGGCGTTCCAAACTGGTGATCACACATGATACAGGCCTGATGCATATTGCAGCGGCTTTGCAAAAACCCATCATTTCTGTCTGGGGTAATACGGTTCCAGCTTTTGGTATGTATCCTTATTATGGCAAATATGCAAAACAACATTATGATGTTGTTGAAATCAATAAACTATGGTGCCGCCCGTGCAGTAAGATCGGTTATAAAAAATGCCCGAAGGGACATTTCAAGTGTATGGAAAAAATTGCTGTTAACGATATTGTAAATCTGGTTAATCTCCGGCTTCAGCAATAATGATTAAATAGGAATGAAGTTATCTTGAGTATCTATGAATAAATATTTTCTTATCTTTTTATTTTTCCTGTTAGGCAGTTCATCTTACGCACAATTTACTTCTGATATACAATGGCTGAAATCAAGATCAGGCAATACTACTGATACCATTTATTATGATCAAAATAAAAGACTTGAATGGAACGATTTTAAAGGAAAGCCCGATGCAGGCAGTACTGCAGCAGCAATTACCGAATCGGGTTTTGGGTACAGGATGTCTGTTGAATCAGTGAACGGCAGGGCTAATATGGCCATTACTGTATTTTGTTATTTTACTAAAAAGAAATCCTGGGTAAAAGCGGGTATGAATACGGATTATGCATTAATTCATGAACAACATCATTTCGACATTACTTACCTGTATGCCTGTTTATTTATTCAAAAATTAAGGACCGCTCATTTTACCATAAATAATTATGCTTCTTTAGTTGAAAAAATACATGATGAATGTTTTGCCGAGCTTGACAAAATGCAGGATGCATATGATGGGGAAACAAAAAACGGCCGGGTAAGCAAACAACAATCAATATGGAATAAAAAAATTGATCATCAGTTAGGCTCCCTGATTACAAATTAACGATCAGCACAGGTATTTTTAATTCATGCCTTACGGTGTTTACTGTTTCACCATAAATAAAATCCTGAAAACCGGTATGGCCATGTGCACCCATTACCAGCATTTCTGCATTTACATTTTTAGCTATTCTAACTATTTCTTTAGCCCTGTTTTTGTAACCCAGAAAACCTTCAGCAGTAAATCCCCGTGATTGCAATTCCATAACATAACTGTCCATCCTTTCTTTATCTTTTCTTGATTCATAATCATCACTTTCCTTGCCGAATAGTTTTGCAGAAGCACTTTCAACAATATGTATCAACAGGTAATGGGTGTTTGCTTTACCCTGTCCAATTGAATATGCCAGTAATTTTTCGTCATTATCACTAAAATCCAGTGCAATGGCAATCTTTTTAAAACTGGGAATTACCAGGTTCTTGATCATTTTTATATCGGGATGTATTTTAATGACATCCGTTTTTTTAGTTTTTGTTATGAAGGGTGTTATAATGATATAAACCAATAATAAAAGACAAACCAATCCTCCCAGTCCCAACAGTAGCTTTTGCCACAAAGCACCATCAGTAAATATTGTACCTGTTTCGTTTACCAGCATTTTTAAGTTTAAAAAAACCAGTACTGATGCAATTAACCAGGCTGCAATTTTGGTATGCAGCTTAATAGCAAAATTACCCATTGTTTTTTTATCACTTACAAAATGAATCAATGGAATTATTGCAAATCCTAATTGTAAACTCAGAATGACCTGGCTTAATATTAAAAGGGCATCAACATTTTCTTCGCCATAAATAGCAATTACAATTAATGCCGGGATAATTGCGACAAGCCTGGTTATTAATCTTCTTAAAAGCGGATTGATACGCAGACTTAAATAGCCCTCCATTATAATTTGCCCGGCAAGGGTTCCGGTAATGGTACTGCTTTGCCCTGCTGCAATTAAAGCAACAGCAAACAGGATCGGTGCAATGTTTCCAAGAAACTTAGGTAATAACCGGTATGCTTCTTTTATTTCTGCCACATTTGCATTTCCGGTTTTAAAAAATACTGATGCAGCCACGATGAGGATAGCAGCATTAACAAAAAATGCAAGATTTAATGCAATGGTTGTATCTATCCGGTTAAATTTAATAGCTTGTTTTATACCGGCATCTGTTCTGTCAATCTTTCTGGTTTGTACAAGGGCAGAATGCAGGTATAAATTATGCGGCATTACAGTTGCTCCAATAATTCCAATAGCAATATACAATGCATTATGATTGAGCGCATGGGGAATAAAGCCTGTAGCCAGTTCTGCAACATCAGGTTTGGCCAAAATTATTTCAATAAAAAATGAGATAGCTATAACACCAACCAGCGTAATGATAAAGGCTTCCATTTTCTGAATACCTAAACGTTGTAAGTAGAGTAAAAGAAATGTATCTAATACCGTGATAGAAACACCCCAGATCAAAGGAAGACCAGTTAATAATTGTATCCCAATTGCCATTCCCAGTACTTCTGCAAGATCGCAGGCAGCAATGGCAATTTCAGCTAAAATATATAAAATAAAATTTACAGTCCTGGGATATGTTTCCCTGTTGGCTTGAGCCAGGTCTCTTCCTCTCACTATGCCTAGTCTTGCAGAAAGGCCCTGTAGTATTAATGCCATGAGGTTGCTCATCAATAAAACCCAGATCAATGTATAGCCAAACTTGCTTCCGCCTGCAAGATCAGTTGCCCAGTTTCCGGGATCCATATAACCAACACTAATCAGGTAAGCGGGGCCCAAAAAAGAAAATATTTTTTTCCACCTGGTTTTTTTGTTTGTGGTGTCTACAGATTCATGAACCTCACTTAATGAAGCATTAATATTTTTATTAGTGATCATAATGTACAAAAACATTTTTGGCTACCTGTTCACTGATGATACAGGGGCCTTGTTTTAAAACTCTTATTTCCAGGGAATTGTCGAAAGCGAATTTTTTTGTTACCATGATTTGTGTACCCAAAGCAATTTTATAGTGCTTCAGCATTTCCAGCATTTGTGCCGTTTGATTACTTACTGAACTTACTGCAACAGGTTTTTTTAAGGGAATGTCTAAAAGGCTTTGTTGTTTGATTACCGGAATTTTTCCATTCCTGTCGGGGATAGGGTCACCATGTGGATCAAAAGAAGGGTTACCCAAAAACTGCTCAAGGCGTTGTACCAGTTCTTCACTGCTGATATGTTCCAGTTCTTCTGCAATGGGGTGTACTTTATCCCAGTCAAATTTTAATTTCTCCACTAAAAAATATTCCCAAAGCCGGTGTTTACGTACAACTCCCAATGCAGCTTTGTTACCAGCTTCATTTAATTTAAAACCTTTGTACCGTTCATACTGTAACAGTTTTTTTGCTTTTAATTTCTTCAGCATATCTGTAACAGAAGCCGCCCGGGTATGCATTTCAGCAGCCAGTGAGTTGGTATTTACCATTCCGGCTTCCTGCTGCAGGTGATAAATGCTTTTAATATAATTTTCTTCGCTGGTCGTAAAGTTCATAAAGCTGAAAAAATAATTTAGACAAATCTAAAAATATAATTCCTTTTTACAAAATATTTAAATGGGTTTAATTTAATCCGGGTTTAAACAATTGGTAAATTGGGCTGAAATGGATATTTATGAAAAAGAAGATCAGTTCGGGCACGGCATGGGAAGACCTGGTGGGCTACTCCCGTGCAGTGAGAGCAGGAAATATAATTGAAGTGGCCGGTACTACAGCAATGGATGGAGATGTGTTAATTGGTAAAGATGATGTTTATGCCCAGACTGGTTTTATTTTTAAAAAGATTGAAAAGGTATTGATAGAAGCAGGTGCCACACTTGATGATGTAGTGCGTACCCGGATGTATGTAACAGATATTTCAAAATGGCAGGAAGCAGGAAAAGCACATGCTGAATTCTTTAAAAATATAAAACCTGTAACAACTATGGTTGAGGTTTCAAAACTGATAAATGATGATTTATTAATAGAAATTGAAGTGACTGCAATACAGGATAATGATTAATGTGTAATTATTACATATCAATATTTCTGAAATTTCCGTTAATATTGCGCCTGATAATCAATTTAACCCATTATGAATTTTACTTCTTTTAAAGTTCCTTATACTGTAGATGAACAGTACAGTAAGCGTATTGCTTATTTTTCAATGGAGTTTGCCGTACACCAGCCTTTAAAAATTTACAGCGGTGGTCTTGGTTTTTTAAGTGGCTCTCATATGCGGAGTGCATATGAATTGCGTCAGAATTTGGTAGGCATCG
>JAYVEQ010000057.1:0-26775 GCA_043748745.1 Chitinophagaceae bacterium
GGTAATGCTGCAATTAACCTTCGGTTGATGTTTGTTGAAGTCCCTTTTCTGTCTTTAGAAATAAGTACCCCTCCTTTTCTTGCAGTTCCGGCTACTACAACTTCTTTCAGGCTGGTATTAGCATCAGTAAGAACAACATTTATTTTTGAGGTTTCACCTAACTGAACATATACATCACTGGTCTCTTCTTTTTTAAAGCCAACAAAAGTTATTGTTACGCTGTAAGGCCCGCCAACCCGTAAGCTGGGAATATTATATACACCATTTTTGCCTGAAGAGGCCCTGTATACAGAGCCCGAAGGTACGTGCCGCACTTCGATGGTCGCACCCGGCAAATCAGCTCCTTTGGAATCTTTTACATTTCCACTGATGCTGCCCGTGGTAACCTGTGCTGTTAAAGCAAATGGAAAAATTAATAGTACCGTTAATAAACGTACAATTTTTTTGATTCTCATAATATTTAGTTTTTTACAGTGGCAAAGAAAGTGAATAATTATTGAATTCTAACATCTTTTATTAACAAATTATTAGGCAATAGCAACTTAATTAAAGCTGCATAATTTTAAAAAATAACTTAAATAAAATATTATCTGAAATTCTGTACCAGTAATAATGTTACTTAAAGAGAAATGTAACTTTTTTTGCACTCATGAATTAGTTGTTTAAATTAAAAACAGTAAATTTTTATGGGAGAACAGACAGGAAAGCTATATATCCGGTTTATTTAACAGGTGAAATTTGTTTAATGTTAAATGTATCCTGTTTTGCCTATGTATCTGAATTCCTGTAAGGTACTATGAAGCAACATAAAGATTTACCAAAACCGAAAGACTTAAAATTCAAATCTTATTAACTTTGTGTAAATAATTGAAAAACATGTTAGACAGCATTGAAAGTGCCATTGAAGATATTAAAAACGGAAAACTGATCATTGTTGTAGATGATGAAGACCGGGAAAATGAAGGTGATTTTATTACCGCCGCCAATAATGTTACTCCGGAAATCATAAATTTCATGAGTATGCACGGACGTGGTTTGATATGTGCTCCTTTAAGTGAAGATCGTTGTAATGATTTAAATCTTCAACCCATGGTGATGGATAACACATCACTACATGAAACGGCTTTTACAGTAAGTATTGATCTGCTGGGGAATGGTTGTACAACAGGTATTTCAGCTCAAGACAGATCGAAAACTATTCAGGCATTGGTTAATGCTGAAACAAAACCCGAAGACCTTGGTCGGCCCGGGCATATTTTTCCTTTACGTGCAAAAAGGGGTGGGGTATTGCGCCGTACCGGTCATACCGAAGCAACGATTGATATGGCCCGCCTGGCAGGTTTCCCTCCGGCAGGTGTTTTGGTTGAAATAATGAATGAAGACGGGACAATGGCCCGGTTACCACAGTTAAAAAAAATTGCCCAAAAATTTAATTTAAAATTAATTTCAATCAAAGACTTAATTGAATACCGGTTAAGGGAAGAAACATTAATTAAAGAAGAAGTAAGCATTAAGTTGCCAACAAAGTATGGAACATTTGAACTGATCGCTTTTCAGCAACTGAATACCGGTGAAATTCATATGGCCCTGAAGAAAGGCGAGTGGAAAAAAGATGAACCGGTTTTAGTAAGGGTCCACAGCAGTTGTATGACGGGTGATATTTTAGGATCTCTCCGTTGTGATTGCGGCGACCAGTTACATCATGCCATGAAAATGGTAGAACAGGCAGGGAAAGGCGTTGTACTTTACATGAACCAGGAAGGCAGGGGCATTGGATTATTAAACAAACTTAAAGCTTATAAGCTGCAGGAACAGGGCAGGGATACTGTTGAAGCAAATCTTGAACTGGGCTTTGATATGGATGAAAGGGATTATGGAGTTGGCGCACAGATTCTGAGACATTTGGGCGTAAGAAAAATGAAACTGATGAGTAATAATCCACGCAAACGTGCCGGTTTACTTGGATATGGTTTGGAAATAGTAGATAATGTACAGATCGAAATAAAATCCAATCCGCATAATGAAAAGTATTTACAAACAAAAAAAGATAAGATGGGCCATGAAATTCTGAATGGCGAATAAAACACTTCAACTGTTCAGTTATATCAAATAAAAAAGGAGATAAATTTTTATCTCCTTTTTTATTATTCAAAATTTTTTATTGCTTCTGTTCAGCTTCTTTTTTTAATAGTCTTTTTCTTTTTTTATCATCACTGGGTGCAAAAATATCAGACAGTTTATCAAAATCTTTCCGGTAAGATAATTTTATACCCGACCTGTTTCTTTGCCCCTGGGTAAGATCTACACTGGTACGGTTAAAGCCTACCACTTTTAAACTGCCATCTTTATTCAGCGACCATTCTATATTAATATCGGGGGTTAACAATCCCTTCTTATTTAACTGGGCATAGGGGTTATTATAATCAAGGTTACCACCAATCAGTACTACCAGGCGGCTGCTTAATACTATTTTTAAACCGGCACTTAAATTACCTTGTAAAAAAGCGGCTTTGTTTTGCAGATCGAGACTGGAATTAATATCAAAATAAGTTGAAAGAACACCATTGGTTGCTTTTTCCAGTTCTTTATTAAAAAGATTTTCAAGCCACCCTGATACAACCCCGCCAATGGTATTGGTAGCCAGCCCTATTGTATTTCCGCCGGTTATAAAGCTTTGATTTTGATCTGCTGAAATAAAAGTATTGAATACTAAAAGACTGGCAACCTGCTTATGCATTTCGTTATCATCTTTTTTAATATTCTCTAATTTTTCCAGGGCAAAATAATCTTTACTTACTTCACTGTTGGCTGGCAATTGAAAATCGAAACTGATAATTGGTTTGTTAAGAATACCTGATATGTGTGCAACAATGGTAACGTTTTCTTTTTGCTTGGTATATGAACTTAAGTTACTCAGGTCAACCTTTTTTGCCAGGTATTCTGCATCAATATTTATTTGTGCCAGGTAAGGATCTCCATTCCAGTTGATGGAACCCTGTTTAATGGTAAAGTATTTTTTAAAAAAGGTTTGAAAATTAAATGTGTATTCACCATCCGTAATATCATAACGGCCCCTTATACTTAACGGCTCTTTTGAACCAACCTTAATATTTAATAAACCATTACCACGACCTTTAATTATGTCACCGGTTGTTTCATCCAAAATAATATCAATTTTACAGGCCGGGTTAGCGGTTAAATTCATATTTACCAAAAAGTTTGATTCCTTTCTTCCTTTAAACTCATCTTCCATCTTACTACCGTACTGTACAAAATCAATATAATCAATCTTGCCAATTTCCTTGCTGCTGCCTGTTGGTATATAAATATGACTGCTGTCAAATGCAGATGGTTCGCCGGTTATATCCATTCTCATGTCTGCAACAGGTCCATCCAATGTCATAAATGCTTTTCCTATTACTTTACCATAAAACTGGCTGTTATCTTTTTTAGTTGTATTTAATAAGAGCATTTTAGCAGTTTCAAAACGTAGATTGTCAAATCCAAAATCCTGGAAAAAGGTATGCTGCATTTTACCACTCACTGTTCCGGTGTTATTCAATGTATCTTTTAACTGCATATAACCAAGGTCAATTTCATCGGGATTAAAAATGACGGTTTCGTTGCTGAATTTATATTTTACCTGGGTATATTTTACTTTTAAAGAACCTTCAGTGACTGTTACATCGCCCGTTAAATAACGGTGATTGTTTCCGCCATAAAGTTTCAGGTTACTGAATGCGTTCCCCTTCATTTCGCTGAAAATATTGCCTAGGTAATTATCTAAAATACTGATATCAAAACGGTCGGCCTGGAATGCAATGTCCATTTGATTCTGAGAAGAGTCTTTGTAATTAAAACTTCCATCTATTTTAAATTTATTCAGTTCACTCTCTGCATCGGCTTTCAGTTTTATCATGCCTGTTGTTGTGTTCACTTCGCCTTTTAAGTTCACCCTGCCAATTACTTTATTGTCAAGCCTGAAATCTTCAGCGGTTGCATCATACTCAACTATTTGTTTGCCAAACGGATCTTTTAATTTGAGTGTTCCGGTTAAAATACCTTCCAGCCTTGGTTCTTTTAAAAAGAAAGGTGTAAAATCATTGATATTTACTTTTTTCAGTTTGCCTACCAGGTTTGTATGATCTGTAAGTTCATCAAGTTCTGTTGATATAACAATTTCCTGTTCGCCCTGCGTAAACTTTACATCGTTAGCTTCAATAAATGATTTACGAATGATTACCTCACCGTCTTTAGCCAGGTTCCATGTTTTATCATTAAGGATAAATGAGGAAGGGAAGAAATGGATCTTTACACCATCAGAAAGCGTTTCAATCCTTGCATTTAATTGTGCGCCACTTAATGTCTTGCTGGCACTTGTAGTTAACTGTATGTTTGAAATATTATTTCTGGATGAAAGTATCAGTTTAGTGTTTGGAAAATGCAGACTGTCTGTTATAGCTATATCGCTTACAGAAATAAGGGTATTCAAACTATCCAGGTTTCCTTTGGCAGCCAAATTGATGTTTATGAATTTTTTACCATCGTAACTGAGTTCAGGAACCTCGGCATTTACATTTAATTCATTTTTTGCAAGTTTAAGATTGCCCGAAAAAACTGAATTGTCAAAGCCCTTTAATTTTTTATCAAATAGCTGAACATATTCATCAACCTGTTTTGTTTTTATAAGAAAAGAAAAATCCTGGTCACTAACCTGGTATGATGGTTTTTCAATATAAGCAGGGTAATATCGGTTTAGAAAAACTTTAAATGCATCCGGCAACTCCAGAATTTTATAATGACCCGTAAGACTTCCATCAATTTCATTTGACTGGACAGTAAGTGTTTTTTTGCCACTGTCAATAAAAGAATTTAGTGTAAAAAAATCAAAAGATAACCGGGTTGTATCGTGCCTTAATGTTGCATTATACATTTTTGCTGTGCCCAAAAAATCATCAATGTTATTGCCGGCAAAATTCAGGCTTAGTAAACCGGATAAACTGTAATCTGAGGCAGCAAATTTCAGTTGCTGTAAATTTGCCCTTTGCAGATCTGCAGTAAAATTAAATTTTGTAGTGTCTTCCAACAGACTGATGGAACCATTGAGATCTTTAATTATCAGGTTGGGGTCATCAATATCCAGATGTCCGGTGAACAGGCTTTTTACAAAAGTTCCGTTTACTGTTATATTCTGGTATGGATAGCCTGAAAATTCCAGTTTATGAATTTTTCCATCAAAATCTGCATTCAGGTTTTTTATATTAAATCCACTTCCTTTTACCTTCCCATCAAATGCAACATTACCTAATTTTGAATTATTGAAAAATCTGCCCAGGTTAAAACCAGCCGAAGAAATTTTTCCGGAATAAGTTGGTATTTTATTAGCCGGCAGTTTCATATTAATATCGGCATTTAAATTGCCAAGGCTTGTGTTGATGTTTCCATAAGCAACAAAATCATTGATGAAGCCTGTAAAATTGCCTTTAAAATGAATAGTACCCAATTGATTTAATTGGGGTTGCCTGATATTTTTTAAAGATGGTACCAGCGTAACAAGATCGTTGTAATTTATTTGCAGGTTATTTGATTTAAAGTCTATAAAAGTGTTGTCGATGTCCGGCAATCCTTTTAATGTAATATCGCCATCCACAATTGTATTGCCACTTTTAATAATTATTTTTTTACCACTAAGATTGTCTATGGTTCCTTTTACAATTCCCTGGAGATAGAAATTACGTTTCCAGCTTTTTACCTGGGGTGCAAAAAAGGCAATATCATCGCTGCTAACCTGGCTATTCTGGAAATTACCCTCCAGGGTCACATTATGTAAAAAACTACTCAGGTCATCATTAAAATTTTTATAACGCATCGAATAATAATTACCAATAGTACTCTTATTGGTTTCCAGCAACAAGTCTCTGAATTCCATCAGGTCAGGTGTAAATTTTATTTTTGCCTGCATGTTTTTCACTGTTAAACCACTGCGTTCTTTTGCTGCTAATTTCAGGTCTGTTGTTAAGGTGTCGTTTATGAATGAAACATTTTTTAAATTCCCGGAGATATCTGTAAAATCAATATGTTGCGGATCAAATCGGTCAGTAAAACGGCCTCGGGCTGTTTCTACATCGTAAGTAAAGTTGGCATTATTAAGATCAATGTTTTTTATATTGACAATCCAACCACCGGTATTCCATTGCAGGGCAGAAAGTACCGGTATTTTTGGAACCATGTCACGGAGATTATTATTTTCAATTTTAGGTTTATTACCGGTATAAATTTTTTGAACAAAAGATGGGGCATCAAGTTTTAGTTCAGAAATGTAGATCTGTTTTTTATTAAAGTTTACCGTGTCTGCTTTTAGATCTAGTTTCTTTATAGCAATTTTCATGTCCTGTCCCACCCATTGATCTACTTTATTGAAAACAACATTATCAAATTGTAATACCTGCAGGTCAAAATTAATCCCACCTTTGGAGGATGTTTTCTTTTTTGGGCTTGAAAAATAATCGATCAGGAACTGGTAATTCCAAACAGAATCTGTTCGGTTTATATTTACAATAGCATCGTTTAAGCCAATATATTTCAGGGTGGCATTATCTTTAAAAAAAAACCAATCGGTTATATTTACTTTGGCAGCTCCGGCATAAATCAGTGTATCATGTTTTCTGTCTTCTAATAAAAGCCCTTCAATTGACATTTTATTAAAAAAACTCAAATTCACATGCCTGATGCTAACCTTTGTTTTAAGGTTACTTGCGAGCGTTGAAGTAACCTGCGATACGAGCCAATTTTGTACCGGGGTAAATTGTAACAGTCCCCAAAGAGAGATAAAGAGGATCAAAAAGAAAAGAAAAAAAGAGATCTTATGCCTGGTTTTTCTGAACAGGTATAACCAGGCCGCTACCCATATCAGCAGTAAAACAATAAAAAGCCAGGTATATGCAGGTAAAACATAAAAAAATAAGATAGCAAGCACCAACCAGAATGTCAGTGAAAGGGAAATCCATTTTAATATGTTTAAAAATCGCCGCAGGGATAATTATTAGGTGTAAAAATAGCCATTCGCTTTTTAAAGGCAAATTCAATACCAAACTTTAAATTTATTTTAAAAGCAGAAGAGATCTATCAATCAGTGTTTTACTTTCATTTGCCGGTTAAACTGGTCTGATTTGCCTTTTGCTATGGAAAGTGTTTGCCAGTTTTCATTTTTAATGATTTTGGCGATATAAACGATCTGTCCTACATGATAGGGGTAATGGGCCATTTGCCTGTTTATAGCATCTACAACCATTAAGCCTTCCTTACGGATATTAATTGTTTTTAAAAGATCATCTTCGGTTAAAGATGCCAGAGATTTAAGGCAGCAATCCCATCCTTTTTGCCAAAGTTCAACCAGTTCTTGCCTGGATAAATGTTGATCTTCAAATTCAACATCCCGGTTGCGCCAGTCTTTTTCACCGTCAGAGGTTAAAAGATCGGTCCAGCGACTGATCATGTTGCCAGCCATATGCTGAATAATTACAGCAATGCTGTTACTTTCTGCATTAGGTTGGTAATGAAGATCAGCATCAGTTAGTTGCTCAAATGTTTTGTCGCCAAGCTCCTTGTAATAACTTAGGCGTTTTATTGCAGATTGAAAAAAAGATGAACCTAATGACATTTTTTATTTTTTTCATAACAAAATTATTCTTCGCCTTCATCTTCGCCATTTCTCCATTTAGGGGATAGGGGCAAAACCTCTTGTATCATCATCGCCTCTTGAATCGCCTACAGCAATTATTTTTTTATTTTTTATCTGAATTACTTCTGTTCTTCCAATTGATGATCTTACTTTTATTTTATATCCCATTGCTCCCAGCTGTTTTTTTACTTCTGCAGGAAAACTTTTTTCTACATCAAGGCTATCTGGTGACCACTGATGATGAAATTTTGCTTTGTTCACTGCATCTTCAACATTCAGGTTGAACTCTAAAATATTAACTAAGGTCTGAAATACACTCGTAGGTATAGTAGTGCCTCCGGGAGTGCCAACCACCAGGTAGGGTGAGCCGTTTTTCAGAACAATTGTTGGTGTCATACTGCTCAACATCCTTTTGCCAGGTGCTATTGCATTTTTTTTATTGCCTATTGCACCATACATATTGGGTACACCGGGTTTCACACTAAAATCATCCATTTCGTTATTTAATATAAATCCGGCACCGGAAACAACCGTATGGCTGCCATAACTGTCATTTAAAGTTGTGGTCACGGAAACGGCATTACCGGCAGCATCCACCACACTGAAATGAGTGGTCTCTTCACTTTCTTTAATTAAACCTGCCGTTGTTGTTTTACTGTTTCCTGCTTTGCCGGGTTCATAATCTTTCATTCTTTCATTCAAATACGCCTTACTCACCAATGTTTTTACCGGCACTTTTACAAAATCAGGATCGCCTAAAAATTCGGCCCTGTCTGCAAAGGCCCTGCGTTCCACTTCGGTCATTAATTGTACCGATGCCGCAGTTTGAAATTTCAATGATGCAATATTCCTGTCTTCAATCATTTTCAGCATTTGTTCCAGTATTATTCCGCCACTGCTTGGCAGGGGCATGGTTATTATTTGGTAACCTTTATAATTAAAATCAATAGCTTTTCTTTCTTTAGCTTCATAGTTTTTCAAATCATCTGGTGTAATTATTCCATTCCCTTTCTGCATTTCTGCAACAATAAGCCTGGCCGTTTCTCCTTCATAAAATCCTTTTTGTCCGTTATCTCTTATCCGTTTTAAAGTATTCGCCAGGTCTTTTTGTATTAATATATCTCCCGCCTCCCAGGGTTCACTTTTTTCAAATGCTACAGGCGGGTCACTCAATTCTTCGAAATCTTTTTTATTACTGTTGAGCGATAAGGCCTGTGATGCAGTGATAGCAAAACCTTTTTCAGCAAGATCAATGGCAGGTTGTATCAATACTGCAAATGGAAGTTTTGCATATTTCCATTCGGCAAATATGCCTGCAACAGTACCTGGCACACCCGAAGCCAAATGACCATTCTGCGATAAATTCATTTGTGGGTTTCCGGCAGAGTCCAGATACATATCCCGGTTTGCTTTTGCAGGAGCTTTTTCACGATAATCCAGTGTAATATTTCTACCGTCTTTCAGATGGGCTACCATAAAACCCCCTCCGCCAATATTGCCAGCATTGGGGTAAACAACAGCCAGCGCCAATTGTGTGGCAATGGCCGCATCAAAAGCATTACCACCTTGTTTTAAAATATTTACACCAACCATACTGGCCAGCGGGTGGGCAGATACTACAGCACCTTTATTGCAACTGATCTTTTTTTGAATGGAATAATTAAGACCTTTAGCCTTTTGGGGTTGAGAAAATACACTTAATGTTGAAATTATTGCCCAGAAGCCGGTAAAGAGAAAATTTCTGATGTACATTATTTTTTTTGTCGAATTTACTTTATTACTGCCATATAATTTTAACGGCAATAATCTATTTACCAAACAGGACAGTAACACAGTTGAATTTTATGGATAAATGGCTGATATAAGTCAACTGCTTTCTTTATTTTCACATAATAATTATCAATACGGATATTACCTGATCTTTTCAGCATTTTTTTAATTAAACCGTTTTAAAAATATACAATGAGGATTAAACTTGTTTTGTCTCTCGTGCTGTTTATAAGCACTGGGTTATTGGCACAAATAAAATCACCGGATGAATTCTTAGGTTATCAACTAGGGAATAAATTTACACCGCATTATAAAATTGTGAATTACTTTAACCAGGCAGCCGCTGCCATGCCCCAAATGATGAAACTGGAAAAATACGGGGAAACCAGTGAGGGCAGGGATCTTTTGCTGGCTTTTGTTTCTTCAGCTGAAAATATATCCAGGCTTGATGAGATCAGAAAAAATAATTTAAGGCTTACCGGTTTATTAAAAGATAAACCTGCTGACTTAGCGGCACCAGTAATTGTTTGGTTAAGCTATAATGTGCATGGTAACGAAGCCAGTTCATCTGAAGTTTCCATGAAAACTTTGTATGAATTATTGAACCCGAACAATGCCCAAACAAAAGCCTGGTTAAAAAATACAGTGATCATCATAGACCCCTGTTTAAACCCGGATGGAAGAGACCGTTATGTAAATTGGTTTAACCAGATGGTTGGAAAAAACCCGGATACAAATCCCGATAGCAGGGAACACAGCGAACCCTGGCCTGGTGGCAGGTTAAATCATTATAATTTTGACCTTAACCGTGACTGGGCCTGGCAAACACAGGTAGAAACACAGGGGCGTATGAAAAAATATAATGAATGGATGCCACAGATACATTGTGATTTTCATGAGCAGGGTATAAATAATCCTTATTATTTTGCACCGGCAGCAGAACCGTTTCATGAAGTGATCACACCGTGGCAAAGGCAATTTCAAACAACGATCGGCAGAAACCATGCAAGATATTTTGATGCCAACGGATGGCTATATTTTACCAAAGAAATTTTTGATCTTTTTTATCCGGCTTATGGAGATACCTATCCAACATACAATGGTGCCATTGGTATGACATACGAACAGGCAGGACATAGCCAGGGAGGATTGGCCGTTACAATGAATGATGGAGATACACTCACATTAAAGGACAGGATAGCGCATCACTTTACAACCAGTATAAGTACCATTGAAATTGCTTCGCAAAATGCAGGCAGACTGATAATGGAATACAAAAAATATTTTGATGATGCCAACACAAATGGTATTGGCGAATTTAAAACTTATGTGGTTACAGAAATCAATGCCGGCAAACGTTTGGCTTTGCTTAACTTCTTTGATTTGAATGGAATTAAATATGGCCGTACTGATGGAATGAATGTTAAAGGGTATAATTATTTTACTGCAAAAGAAGAAATGTTTACTGCAAATAACAGCATTGCCATATCAGCTTATCAACCCAAATCGGCATTGATAAAAGTTTTGTTTGAACCTAAATCTAAATTAAGTGATTCGGTTACCTACGATATTACAGCTTGGTGTTTGCCTTTTGTTTATGGTGTGCAAACTTATGCTGTTAAAGAAAAACTTGTTGTAAATAATTATAATTACCAAAATGGAACTACAAAAATTTCAACGTCGGCATATGGTTACCTTGTTAACTATAATTCATTTACCGATGTAAAATTCTTAGCTGCAATGTTAAATTCAAAAATTAAAGTTCGTTTTGCGGAAAAGGATTTTAGTTACAACGGTAAAGCTTTTCGGAAAGGAACGATGATCGTGTTGAAAAAATCAAATGAAGATAAAATGCAGCAGTTTGCCGATATGGTATTAGCATACAATACACCTGTTACTGAAGTAAACGGAGGTTTTATGGAAACCGGGGTTGATTTTGGCAGTGAAAAAGTTCACCTGATAAAGAAACCAAACGTTGCCTTGTTAACCGGTAAAGGCGTTAATGCCAATGCAGCCGGAGAAGTATGGCATTTATTTGAGCAACAATTGAATTACCCGGTTAGTTTAATTAATGCTGAAGAAATTAATGGTAATGCCTTAAAAAATATCGATGTCTTGATATTGCCTGATGGTAATTATAAATTTTTAAAAGATAAAGAGTCTGCTGCTGAAATTAAAATGTGGGTACAGCAGGGTGGAAAAATAATTGCAATGGAAAGTGCTGCTTCTCAAATTGCAAAAGCAGAGTGGGGGATTAAATTGAAAAAAGATGATGAAGAAAAGAAAGATAGTATTACTGATTATACCGATTTAAAACGTTTTGAAAACAGGGAACGGGATGGTATCGTAAACAATATTCCCGGTGCTATTTATAAAGTTGAAATGGATAATTCACACCCACTGGCATTTGGCTATGCAAATAACTATTATTCATTAAAGCAAAGCAGCGATTTATATGAATATTTGAAAGGAGGCTGGAATGTTGGCGTAATAAAGAAAGAAAACCAGGCTGCCGGTTTTGTAGGCAGTAAAACCCGGCTAAAAATAAAGGACGGAACCGTAATAGGGGTTCAGCTATTGGGTAATGGTTCCATTGTATTTTTTGCAGATGATCCGATATTCAGAAATTTCTGGGAGAACGGAAAGATGTTGTTGGCAAATGCAGTTTTCCTGGTAGGGCAATAAAAAATAAAATTTAAGTTTTAAAATATCTAGCATGATCAAAAAATTAGTTTCAGCTTTTTTAATTTTTAATTTTTCATTTTTAATTATTAATGCCCAAACTCCCAAATCATATACATCTGCAGAAATTTTATTGCAGTTAAAAAAACTCAATGTTTTGGGATCGGTGTTGTATATCGCTGCTCATCCCGATGATGAGAATACCAGGTTGCTGGCTTACCTGGCCAATGAAAAATTATACCGCACAGCGTATTTAAGTTTAACCAGGGGTGATGGCGGACAAAATTTAATTGGTGATGAACAGGGTGTTGACCTGGGTTTAATAAGAACACAGGAATTATTAGCTGCCCGGAGAACTGATGGAGCAGAACAGTTCTTCAGCCGTGCATTTGATTTTGGTTTTAGCAAAAGTCCGGAAGAGGCCTTACGTATTTGGGGGCATGATAAAATTTTAAGTGATGTGGTTTGGGTGATCAGGAAATTTAAACCAGATGTGATCATTACAAGATTTCCTACTACAGGCGAGGGGGGGCATGGGCATCATACAGCTTCTGCTATTCTTGCCGGTGAAGCTTTTGATGCTGCAGCCGATCCGACTAAATTTCCTGAGCAGTTAAAATATGTGAGTGTATGGCAGGCAAAACGTTTGCTTTGGAACACATTTAATTTTGGCGGAACCAATACACAAAGCGAAGATCAGTTAAAATTAGATTGTGGTGATTATAATCCCATACTTGGAAAAAGTTATGGAGAGATCGCAGCAACCAGCCGCAGTCAGCATAAAAGCCAGGGCTTTGGGGTGCCTGCACAAAGAGGGAGTGTGATAGAATATTTTAAAACCATCAAAGGAAAAGCACCGTCAACAGATTTAATGGATGGCGTAAATATCAGTTGGGACAGGTTATTATCCGGCGGACAATTACCGGGCCGGCCTGTTAAAGAAGATAATGCACAAAATTTAATTGATTCAATTATTAAAACTTATTTAGTTGATCATCCAGGAAAAAGTATTGCTCCACTCGTAAGGTTGTACAAAAAAATTGAATCTGTTAATGATGATTTTTGGAAAGAGCAAAAATTGAATGAAGTAAAAAAGATAATTGAAAACAGCAGTGGCTTATTTATGGAGGCTACAACCAATACACAATACGCCGTTCAGGGAGACAGTTTAAAAATTAATTTAGTGGTAAACAACCGGTCGGGTGCAAATATTATAAGTGCGGATGCTTTTTTAAATGATGACTTTATAATTTTTGACCAGTTAAAGAAAAATGTGAATTCGGTTAAGACCTACAGCATGTATATCAAACCGGATACTAAACCCACACAACCTTACTGGCTGGAAGACCAAAAAGAAAAAGGGAGTTTTAATGTAACTGACCAGCTAAAGATCGGTAAGGCCGAAAACGATCCGTTGAGCGTGAACTTCAGCATGATGATTGAAGGCGCAGAATTCAAATTCACTAAACCCATCCGATATAAATTCACCGACCCCGTAAAAGGCGAATTGTATCAACCCGTTAATATCATTACACCGGTTTTCATCAGTTCTGTACCTGCACTGGTTCTTTTTAACAGCGCAGTAAAAGATCAAACAAAAAATATCCGTTTTGTTGTTCAGGCTAATACAGCAATGTCAGACAGTATAAAATTATCTTACAATAAAAATGATTCCACAATTATTGCTGCAAATACTTACCTGAATTTCTCAAAAGGCGAGAAAAAAACATTTCCTGTCCAGGTTTCAAATAAGGGCATGGCCAATAATGAAGCATTGCTGGTAAATGGAATTTTTTCAGCAAAAAATATACCTGAAAAACAATTGCTTGGTCAACGTAAAATAAATTACGATCACATACCGGATATTGTATACAATCATGTTGATCCGGTCAAATTGGTTAATCTTGATTTAAAGACCGAAGGCAGCTTTGCTGGTTACATTCCTGGTGCAGGCGATAAAATACCTGAAGCACTTGAGCAAATGGGTTACAAAGTGGTAACGCTTAAGGAAAATGAAATAACGCCTGATAATCTTCGCCAGTTTGACGTTATTATTACAGGTGTAAGAGCATATAATACCAATGAGTGGATGAATAATGTGTATGATGCATTGATGCTGTATGTAAGCGAAGGAGGGGTTTTATTGGTTCAGTATAATACCAGTAACCAGATCGGCCCTGTTAAAGCAAAAATATCTCCTTATCCGTTTAGCATCAGCCGTAACAGGATAACAGATGAAGATGCAAAAGTTAATTTTTTATTGCCGGATCATCCGGCATTGAATCATCCGAATAAAATTACTGATAAAGATTTTGAAGGCTGGATACAGGAACGCAGTATTTATCATGCAGAAAAAGTGGATACCAGTTACAAAAATATTCTCAGCATGAAAGATCCCGGGGAGAAAGAACAGGACGGCAGCCTGATCATTGCCAATTATGGCAAAGGAAGATTTGTTTACACCGGGTTAGTATTCTTCAGAGAATTGCCGGTGGGAGTACCGGGTGCATACCGGTTGTTTGCTAATTTAATTGCCAATAAAAGAAGTAAGTATATAAAATAATTTTTGAATTGTCATTCCGGATGCAGTGAGGAATCTGTCACAGTTTTGTACTAATGTTCAATCAGATTCTTCGCTATGATTCTGAATGATAAACCATAAATAAAATTATGCAAAACGAAAGATCATACTGGAATAAATGGTACATCGCTGTTGTACTTTTTTTAATTATGCAGATAATTATTTTTTATTTGATCACTAAGTCATTCTCATGAGTGGTATTGATTGGATCATATTAATTGTTACACTGTCGGGCATTATCCTGTATGGTATTTATAAAAGCCGTACAACAAAAAACCTGGAAGGTTATTTTTTAAGTAACCGTTCACTGCCGTGGTACCTTGTTTTATTAAGCATAATGGGTACACAGGCAAGTGCCATTACTTTTTTAACCGGTCCCGGACAGGCTTACAGCGATGGGATGCGTTTTGTACAATATTATTTTGGTTTGCCGCTGGCAATGATCGTCATCAGCATTTTTTTTGTTCCCGTTTTCAGCAGGTTAAAAGTTTTAACGGCTTACGAATTTTTAGAGAACCGCTTTGATCTGAAAACCCGGACCCTGACTTCCTTTTTATTTTTAGTATCACGTGGTTTAAGTACCGGTGTAAGTATTTATGCGCCCTCTATTGTATTAAGTTCATTAATGGGTTGGAATATTTATTACACCAACCTGGTTATGGGAGGCCTGCTTATCATTTATACCATGAGTGGTGGAGCCAAAGCTGTAGCACATACACAAAAACTGCAAATGATCATTGTGTTCATTGCTTTGTTTTTGGTTGGATATTTAGCCGTTAAATTATTGCCGGAAGCCATTGGCTTTACCGGTGCATTGACTAAAAGCGGTGAAATGGGAAAGATGAATATTATTACAACGGGATTTACTGAAAAAGGTTTTGACTGGAAAGACAAATACAATATCTGGAGTGGTTTGATTGGTGGATTTTTTTTAGCACTCAGTTATTTTGGTACCGACCATAGCCAGGTAGGTCGTTATCTTACCGCTAAAAATGTTAAAGAAAGCAGGAAAGGGTTACTCATTAACGGGCTTGTAAAAATACCCATGCAGTTCTTTATTTTACTCATTGGTATTTTGATCTTTTCATTTTACCAGTATAACAAAGGGCCGGTTTATTTTGATGAAGTAACACTGCAGGAAGCAAAACAAACGGTAAAAAAAGATTCTTTAACAATGCTGGAAACACAGTATGCTGATGCTTTTGCAAAAAAAAATATGGCAGAGGCTAATGCAGTAAGAAAAACTTTCAGGGGAGTAATGGAAAGGGCTTTGCCCGATCAGAAACCTAATGATAACAATTATATTTTCCTTCATTTTGTAAAGGATAATTTGCCGGTTGGATTGATCGGTTTGATCTTCGCCATTATTTTCCTGGCTGCATGGGGCAGTATTGCAGCAGCATTGAATGCATTGGCAGCATGCTCGGTAGTTGATTTTCATAAAAATTTTTTTGTTAAAAAAGAAACCGAACTGGAAGATTATAAAGTATCGCAATGGTACACCCTGGGTTGGGGTATTTTCTGCATCATCATTTCCATGTTTGCTTATAATATTGGTAACAGCCTTATCGAAGCAGTAAATATTTTAGGTTCACTTTTTTACGGCGTGATATTGGGCATTTTTCTTATTGCATTCGGGATAAAGTTTATCCGGGGACATGCAGTATTTTATGCAGCCATTATTTCAGAATTACTGATCATCCTTATTTACAACATGAACATTGTTTCTTTTCTCTGGCTTAATGCAATTGGTGCTATTTTGGTGATCCTGATCGCTTCCATATTTCAACTCATTATAAAACAAAAAGCGCTGTATTAATACAACGCTTTTTACTAATTCAAATCAGTAAATATTTATTTTAATTTTTTCTGAAAATCCTGGTTAATTTTTACATAATCGTCATTCTTTGCTTCTTTAGCAAGTTCCATTGATTTTTTTGAACTCTCCAAAGCACCTGCAGTATCACCCAGTTCTTTTTGAATTTTAGCTTTGTATATCCACATCCAGTAAGCTTTGGCATTTTCTTCAATGGCCTTGTTTACATTTTCCAGGGCCTTTGGCAGGTTGTTGTCGTATTCATTATAAAACTGTGCGGCAGCCCAGTAAGGTTTTTTATCGGTTTTCATACCGGCATCAATCTGTGCCCTCACTTTATCCCTGAAATTGGCCATGAGAGGTATGGATACAATTGTTTTTTCCCACATGATATCCAGTGAACAACTTTCCGGTTTAACATTTGAAAAATTCATGGTAAAGCTTTCCATTTTATTTCTCATCTTCATCGGTTCCACTTTAAAACGCAAAACATCTTCTGTTTCTTTATAACCATCGGTACCCCAATTGCTCAGTCCTTTGTTTAAGATTATTTCCCAGGAATCTATTCCCGGAATCGTATATAAAACATAAGTACCGGTATCAATTTTTTTGCCGCCAATTTCCACAGGATCGGTAAAAACAATTTTGGTTGCTGCATTAGCACCCGTGCGCCATAATTTATTGTAAGGAACAAGGTCGCCATAAATTTTACGGCCTTTTGCCGATGGCCTGGAATAAGTCAATTCAATAGTTGCTACTGCAAAATCCTGTTTGATGGTTTGTGTTGGCGATGGGGCAGGCATTTTTACCTGTGCAAAACCTGATAATAAAAAGCAGGTTAGTATAATTACGACTGTAAATATTTTTTTCATGTAAATTATTTTTAGAGGGCTAAATTACTAAATTCAAAATTAAAAGCTGGGAGCAGATATAAAAGAGTACAAATCAGAATTGCACCTTAACCCTTGCAGATGTTTTTCTGCCTTTTTTTACTTTCCATTGGGGGCCTTTTTGTATAAGGCGCATGGCTTCTTCGTCATACGCAGCACCCAATGATTTATTAACCCGTATATTGGAAATTTTACCATTTGCTTTCAGATCGAATGAAAGTTCAACTTCTCCATGAAAATCTTTTTTCAGCATTTCTTCCGGAATATCAATATTGTTAGCCACATAAGTATTGTAATTATCCCAGCCATCTGCAGGTTCCACATTTACTACAGAGTCAATTAACAATGTTGCCCGGCGTGATTTACGGCCGGTACTGATATCCTTTGCTTCAATTACCTTCCTGTTATTAATTGCCGTTTCATCTTCCAGTAGTACAATTTTATTTTGTGGCTGGTTGCTGCGTAAATTAAAAGTACGTGGCAGGTAACCAACCGACTTTACTTCAATATTTAAAATACTGTCGGTAGATACCAATCTCACCATTCCCTTTGCATCGGCATAGGTACCAAAGTTTTCTTTTTTTATTGAGATATTGGTAAAGGGCAGGGGCGTATTATCCGGCGCAACAACCTGTGCAGTAAAATAATTATTCAGTTCTTTTTTAGAAATTTCTTTGGCTGCATTTGCCTGGCGGTTCAATACATTGGTATTGATACTTTTTTGTTTTGCAACTTCTTTATTCTTGAAACTATAAATTTCTTCGGCCGATGCAGCATTGTTATTAGCTGATGCCGGAGGGTTTATGTTTATGATACCTGATTGATTGTTGGCTGCTGTATAATTAAGATCTGTTTTATCTGTTTTGATTGTATCATTTAATTGTATATTACCTGGCCGGTATACAAATTTATCATCCATTTTAACCGGAGGATTTATTTGTGATATTGTACCATTTGCATTGGTTGATGTGATTGCTGCTTTTTCTTTTGTTGGAGATGGAACGGTTTTTACTGTAACTACTGGCGGCGATATTAATGTATTAGCTTTTAAAGTTCCGGTATCGGGTTTTGCAACTATTGTTTGTGCAATCTGCTGATCGGCCTTTTCTTCCCTTTTGTTTTTTGTAAGTATAAAAGTTAAAGCTGTAGCAGTGCCAATTACAAAAACAGCTGCAGCAATTTTCCAC
Source organism: Chitinophagaceae bacterium (assembly GCA_043748745.1). GTDB lineage: Bacteria > Bacteroidota > Bacteroidia > Chitinophagales > Chitinophagaceae > Ferruginibacter. Next base: position 18,608 of record JAYVEQ010000057.1, read on the forward strand.
CACCTGCCGGTTGATCTGTGTAAAGGAATAACTTTTGCCACCGATCCTTTTTCTGCAATTTCCTGCCTTAATGCAACCAATTGATTAGACCAATCCTTTTCTTTCATGCCTTCATATCCCTCCATGGCTTCGGCCAAAAACGGATCATCAAGTGCAGCTTTTTCCATGGCATGCATCTGGTTTGTTGAAAGCTTACCGGCCAGGTATTGTGCAATATCTGCTGTAGTGTAAATAATATTTTTTTTATCCTTACTCATTTATCAGATTCATCAGATCTTTAATTGTTTTTCTTCAATACAAATCTTCAAATTACGTTTGCCGTTTTGAATATGACTCCGCACTTTATTCCATTCAAACCCCGTTATTTCAACTATTTCATTATAACATTTGCTTTCCAGGTAAAAAAGCATCACCGTCTTTTTCTGTTCATCCGGCAAGCTATCCATACATTGCTCTAATTTCTTAAAATTTTCCTCTTTTTCCAATGCCTCGCCATTGAGATGCGTATTTTGTTCTGAATACATAAAAGAAGCATTGAATTCTGTAGTTTTTATACTTCTGGGGCTCCTTAACTGCATCAGGCAGTAATTTCGTGCTAAAACATGCAACCAGCCTTTAAAATTCTCCACTTCATGCACCCTGAGTTTTGTATTCAACTCATCAAAAATATCCATTACGGCATCTTTACAAAGCTCCTGGTCTTTAAAGTATTTCAGGCATACACCAAATACCAGGTCCATGTAGCGTTGGTACAAAGTACTTAAAAGATTAATGTTACCCGTTTTTTTAAAGGCAACAAGTAATTCCTTGTCGGTAGATTGATCGGGCGATATGTTCTTTAAAAAAGGCAAGCCCCTAACCCCTAAAGGGGAATTGATTGTGTTTAGTTATAAATATAGTTACAGCCATTGCTTTATAAAATAGTAAACGAATATTCAAATAATTGTTCTCCAATGTTCCCCATTAGTGGCGGAGGGACGCTTATTCAAAATAAACTTTAACAGTTTGGTAAAAAAGCCGGTTGCTCATATACTGGCTTTGATGCAATTGGTTTTCTGCAAAACTCTGTAAGCCCAGCAAGCCTGCTGCATTGCCTTTATTGATGGCTATTTCCAGGTAGCCTGCAGAATTGAAGAGTGCCAGTTTTTCACCTTCATTTACATCGGCGTAGGTTTCACTTATTTTATCAATAACCTCATCTCTTTTAAACACAATCTTAAAACTCCGTCCTTTACGTTGCTCCTCAAACTCGTCCTTATTAATATTTACGATCACATTCTCAAAATTATCAATAAAGATGATCTGGCCTTCAATATAATCATTGCCCAACATTGGCCTTAAAGGGTTTTTAACCTGAATGGAAATTGTTGTATCCCCTGTCTCTTCAATTTTTTTTCCATTGCTTAAATCAGTAAAGGCTTTGGCAAAAACCGATGTACAGTAAATGGTATTTTTTTGTTGGGTTTTGTCCATTGTAAGAGCTACAACTTTTTGCGGAATTTCTTCCAGTATCATGGTCAATAAACCATTATCGGCACAACCAATAAAATGGCCATTATGTTCAGCCAGTAACATGTGTTCTGGTTTTTCATCAAACAAATTTACGAGGATCAGATGAAATGTTCCGGGAGCGAAATTTTTTATAGCACTCCTGCAAACATAGGCTGCCTGGGGATAATTAAAGGGTGACAGGTTATGTGAAATATCAACTAAAGTAAAATTTCCATTGCTTTGTAACAATTGTCCTTTAACTGCGCCAATAAGAAAATCCTGTTGGCCAATGTCTGATGTAAGGGTTAGTAAGGGCATTTGTTATTTGGTTAATCCGTTAATTAGTTAATCCGTTAATTGGGTAAATAGTTAATAGGGATTATCCGATTAACTTTTAAACAGATTACCGGATAAGTTCTCCATTTTTAAAAAAGAATTTTTTTACAAATTTATCTGCCAGTGCAGGGAAAAACTTATTCATAAATACTGTTCTTTTTCCGGTGAAGGTAAGTATGAGTGTTCGCTTTCTTTTTTGTATGGCTTTTAAAATATGGGCTGCACATTTTTCCGAGCTCATCATTTTTCCCTCGTCCATCGGGCTTTCTCCCTGCGATTGCCCTTTTTTATTTAATGCCGCATTGCGGATATTAGAAGTTGTAAATCCCGGGCAAACCCACATTACATTAACACCGCTATCCAATAATTCTGTGCGTAACGCTTCTAAAAAACCATTCATGGCATATTTGCTGGCGGAATAACCACTGCGGCCCGGAAGACCCCTGAAACCTGCTATGGAAGATACACCAACAATAGTTCCTTTTCTTTCAATGATAGAATCCAGTGCCAGTTTGGTACAATAAAGTGTACCGGAAAAATTTACGGCCATTACTTTTTCGATAACCTCTACATCAAGGTCTTTCAGTAATGATCTCATGGAAATGCCGGCATTATTGATCAGTATATCTATTCCGCCAAAAACCTGGATAGTAGTTTCAATAAAATTTTTACAGTCATTGTATATGCTCACATCTGCAACAATGGTATGTAGTGGTTTACCCGAATGTAATAGCTGCAGATCGTATAGTTTATCCTGGTTACGGCCACAGGTAGCCACTTTTGCTCCTGACTGAATTAAGGTGTCTACCAGGGCTTTGCCTATTCCATCGCTGCCGCCGGTTATTGCTATTACTTTGTTAATGAAAAAATCTGTTACCATATGTGATACAAAAATAGAGGGATTAATTTGCAGAACACAAATATAGTTAATAAAAAACCCCCGATTATCGGGGGTCTGTGATCTGGCTGGGACTCGAACCCAGGGCCCATACATTAAAAGTGTATTGCTCTACCAACTGAGCTACCAAATCAGCCTTTTATTTTTGGATGGCAAAGATAAGGGTATTGAGTTAAAAAATTCAATCAAAAAATGAAATTTTGGCAATGCCCGAAAAATATGTTGATAACATTTTATAATGACATTAAACTGCACCCACGAATATCGCTGCTATCCATTCTTCCCAAAACTTCAAAGCTTTCATTGGCATGCAACCGGCCAATATCATCAGTGGCAATAAAACTGCAACTGTAAATATTAGCAAGGTCAATAACATTAATTACTCCGGTTAATGGCTTTTCTTTTACATCTTTTGCAGGCATTACATGAAAAGGGTCATCTTCATCTCTAAGCAAAATTTTCATCCAGCCGGGGCAATGAAAAATTCCATCTCCTTTTGAATAAGCCTGTGATAATAATTCTGTCATACCATATTCTGAATGTATCAAGCCAAGGCCCAATCGGTTTTGTAATTGTTCATGAACCTGCAGCCTGGTCATTTCTTCCCGCTTGCCTTTCATACCTCCCGTTTCCATTACAATAGTATTACGTAATTGCATGGGATATTGTTCGGCAAAATCAAGCAATGCATAAGTTATACCAATAAGTAGTGTTGGCCGTTTCAATAATTCATTATGAATAAGTGTACAGTGTAGTTTTTCGTGATCGTATAAATAAAATCCGCTTAAAGGGTTGGCGCTTGCATTAATCAATTCTTCGGTCATCAGTATTAATGAAGAATTTTTTCTTTCGAGATATGAAGGCAGCAGGCCAAGGATACATTTTAGACCTGGCTTTCCATAAAATTTTTCAAAACAGTTCATAAAGCTTTGCCGGTAAATAGATAAATCTTTTATATAGTGCCTGCCGGGAATTGTTTGTGTAGTACCACTGCTCTCAAAAATGATTGCTGTATCAAACTCGGTTGTTTTTACCTGGTGGGTTTTAAAAAAGGAGATTGGCAAAAAGGGGATCTTTTGTATGCAGTCAATTGTATTCACATTTACCTTTATCGTATCGCAATATTGCCGGTAAATGATATTATTTTGGTATTGAAATAGAAACGATTCAATGGCTAATGCATTAAAATTAACTGCCGAAGCAGCAAATATTCTTTTTTCAAACTCCATATTTTTAACGGATTGTTTCACCGACAATCATTAAATTTGATAAACAAAACACAAAGATGCGATACACTTTAGGATTAGCCATAATCATTTTACTTTTTACAGCCTGTAAAAAAGATAAATTTACCACTGTACCCCAGATTAAATATAAATCCCTTTCACATAATGCTGTAGATCTTTCGCCTACCAGTGCAGTACCGGTGATCACCATAAATATAACAGATGCAGAAGGAGATCTTGGCATTACTGCCAAGGATACGGCATTTATTTATATGAAAAATTTACTGACCAATGATTTTGATTCAATCCCTTTTCCTGATCTTCAAAAAGCTGCAAAAAGTAATTTCCAGGCCGATGTGGATATTACCATTACAAAAGTTTTAAAATGTAAACCTATTCCCGGCGGTGGATTGCATACAGATATACTGTATTTTGAGATATATGTAAAAGATTTTGCCAGAAACAAGAGTAACGTAATAACTACACCAGACCCTGTTTATTTTGAATGCCGGTAATGAAGTGGCTTCATTTCATCCTGTCCCATTCTATCTTTATTGCCATTTGTGCACTTGCCCTTGTTTTTCAAACAGTGCAGCTTCTGCAAATTGATATCAACCTTTTTATTTATGGGTTTGTTTTTTTTGCTACGCTGTGCAGCTATAATTTTTACTGGCTTGTAAGTAAATTATCGTTTGCGGGTAAAAGATCAATAGCAGTGATGCTAAAAAAAGAAACAACAGTGATTTACCTGCTGGTAATTTCCGGTGCAGGTATGTTATTTTGTTTTTTCAATACAAATTTATCTTTCAGTATTGTGGGAACAGCCGTTTTATTGACTACATTATATTCAATTCCATTATTACCCTTTAAATTTCTTCGGTTTACCCGTAAAGCAGGCGTATTAAAAACCATTTTGCTGGCTTTTACCTGGGCTTATGTAACAGCCTTTATCCCCATGCAAAAAACGTATTTATTATTAAGCAATGCAAACCTGTTTATTCTTACCGGGAGGTTCCTGTTTATGCTCATGCTCTGCATCATTTTCGACAGCAGGGATATGGCTGTTGATAAAATACGTGGCTTACGAAGTCTTGCAACAGATTTAAAACCGGCAACCCTGCAGGTGCTTATTTTCATCATATTTGCACTGTTATTTATCTCTAACTTTTTTTTCAGGAACTACGGCATAACAGTATATCAATCTATTGCCCTGCAAATATCAACTATCGCCTTACTGATTGTATATTTTTACTCCAACAAAAAACAGGGATACCTGTTTTATTATTTTTTTGTTGATGGCATGATGTTATTTTCGGCTTTAGCAACTTACATAGCGGGTATTTAACTAATTTTGCCCGAAATAAATTTCATTATGGGAAAAACGAAAAAAAGCAAGAGCATCCTTGCCGAACAATCTTACACGTTTTTAAAAAACTATATTAACAATCCTTCTCCAACCGGTTTTGAAAGTAGCGGACAAAAGTTATGGATAGAATATTTAAAGCCACATGTTGACAGTTATTTTACCGACCCCTATGGAACGGCTGTTGGCGTTATTAATGCCAATGCACCGTTTAAAGTAGTTATTGAAGCACATGCAGATGAAATAAGCTGGTTTGTAAATTATATTTCACCGGAGGGATTAATTTACCTGAAACGTAATGGAGGTGTTGATCACCAGATAGCACCTTCAATGAGGGTGCTGATACATGGGAAGAAGGGGGCTGTAAAAGCTGTTTTTGGCTGGCCGGCTATCCACACCAGGATGTCCAATACAGATGCCAAAGAAACACAACCAAAAGTTGATAATTTGTTTTTGGATTGCGGAGCAAGGAATAAAAAAGAGGTAGAAGCTTTGGGAGTGCATATTGGCGCCGTTGCAACTTACGAAGAAGGCTATGAAGAACTGGCTTATGATTACCTGATAGGCCGTGCATTTGACAACCGCATTGGTGGTTTTATGATTGCAGAAGTGGCCAGATTACTGAAAGCGAATAAGAAAAAATTACCTTTTGGTTTATATATTGTAAATGCTGTTCAGGAAGAAATTGGTTTACGTGGAGCCGAAATGATTGCCCGGCGTATCAAGCCGGATATTGCTATCATAACCGATGTAACACATGACACAACCACGCCCATGATAAATAAAATGATTGAAGGTGAATGCAGTTGTGGCAAAGGGCCATCACTAACATTTGGCCCGGCAGTACATAATAAACTATTAGATATTGTTCAGGCAGCAGCTGTTAAAAATAAAATTCCGGTTCAATATCACACAGTAAGCAGAAGTACCGGTACCGATACGGATTCATTTGCTTATGCCAATGATGGTTGTCCTTCAGTTTTGATTTCTATTCCATTACGGTATATGCATACCACTGTTGAAATGCTTCATAAGGCTGATATTGAAGATACCATCAAACTGATCTATGAAACCTTGTTAACGCTTTCACCAAAATCCAAACTAAGTTATTTTTAAACTTATGATTGGATATTTTGTTTACAATTACAACAGTTGATTTGATATAATGGAAGACAGATTTATTAAATATTCCAAACTTTATGCACTCATTTTTTTGTTGTTCCTTACAATACCTGTAATACTTGGATTACTTATTGCAACATTTTACGGTATTTCAAAACTGGTTTCTTCAAGTATTGTTGATGTCATATTCGGCCTGGGGATAATAACCATGGTTCCAGCTCTTTTTTCTGCTGTTTATATGATCTTTTTTAAAAGAACAAAACAACATCCTTCTGCTGCAGTACGAGCCATATCTTATACTTTTTTTTTGACAGGCATTGTATCCTGCATAACAGTTCTCGTAATCGATATGATCTCATTCTTTACCAAATATGGCATTGATATTACTGATTACAGGTCCTTCAGTCTTGCCTTTGCTTCAGCTAATGTTGGTGGGCTTTTTCTTATAGCCATTATTCAGGCGTTTACAACAAGCAAAGAAGTGGATTGGATGGAACGTAAAAGGCAATAAACCTGATAGATATTGTATAAAAAATAATTCCCATCCCGTAGATACGGGACGGGAATTTCTTTAACCCTTAAAACAACCAACATGAAACTGTTGATTAGCTTAACTACATTAGTTACGGTTAATTGTTGTTAATGGTTGTGTCTTTTTAATAAATTTTATGTTAAAGCCAGTTCTAAAACCTGCTGCATTGTTTTTACATAGTGAAATTTAATGCCTTTAATATACTGGTTGTTTATTTCCTGTACATCTTTTTCATTTTGCCAGCACATGATGATCTCTTTTAACCCGGCTCTTCGGGCAGCTAAAACTTTTTCTTTAATACCACCAACCGGCAATACCTGCCCCCGTAAAGTTATCTCACCAGTCATAGCTAAGTAAGGTTTTATTTTACGCCCGGTAAATGCACTGGCTAAAGCCGAGAGCATGGTAATACCGGCACTTGGCCCATCTTTAGGTACAGCACCTTCAGGCACATGTATATGAATGTCTTTTTTGTTGAATACCTCTGGGGCAAGATCAACTTTTTTACAATTGGCTTCCAGGTAGGTGAGAGCAGTACTGGCACTTTCCTTCATCACATTGCCTAAATTACCGGTAAGTTTTAATTCACCTTTTCCTTCGCTAAGTTGTGTTTCAATAAAAAGAATATCACCTCCAACATAGGTCCAGGCAAGGCCAACGGCAACGCCGGGCATGTTAGCAATTTTATACAGATCGTTACTGTATTTTTGTTTGCCTAAGATCTTCTCTACATCATTATTGGTAATGGTAGCTTTTAACTTGCCTTTTATAACATATTCCTTAGCCTGGTATCGCATGATGCTGGCCAATTGCCTGTCCAGTTCCCTTACACCACTTTCCCGGGTATAATCCTGTATGATCTTTTCCAGCACTGTATCACTTAATTTAAAATTGATGTCTTTAAGTCCATGCATTTCTTTTTGCTTGGGCATTAAATGGCGTTTGGCAATTTCAATTTTTTCTTCAACGGCATAACCGCTCAAGTCAATAATTTCTAACCGGTCTCTTAAGGCAGCGGGAATATTGCTGATATTATTTGCTGTAGCAATAAATAAAACTTTACTCAGATCATATTCAAGTTCCAGGTAATTATCATAAAAAGTATTATTCTGTTCGGGATCTAAAACTTCCAGTAAGGCAGATGAAGGATCTCCACGATGGTCACTTCCAACCTTATCAATTTCATCCAGTATCATTACC
>JAYVEQ010000058.1:0-9646 GCA_043748745.1 Chitinophagaceae bacterium
TACTGCCTTAAGATATTCTCCCGATTTTTTAGAAGCAAAAGAAGCGATTAACGGGCTGGGAGGAAAATAAATTGTGAATGATGAGTGATAAAATATGAATTAACTTTACATCCTGTTTTCATAACTCATAACTCATAACTCATAACTCATAACTCATAACTCATAACTCATAACTCAAATGCCCATCATAGCTACATCCTTATTAGCATCAGATTTTTTGAATTTAGCAGCAGAATGTAAAATGCTGAATGAAAGTTCGGCCGACTGGTATCACCTGGATGTTATGGATGGCCGCTTTGTGCCAAACATCAGTTATGGGCCAATGCTTGTTGAAGTCTTCAGAAAAGCCACAACCAAAATTTGCGATGTACATTTAATGATTGAAGAGCCGGGCAACTATGCCGAAGCATTTAAAAAAGCCGGAGCAGATATCCTCAGTGTGCATATTGAAGCCTGCCCACATTTACACCGCAATATTCAGCAGATAAAAAGCCTGGGAATGCAGGCCGGCGTTGCCGTAAATCCTCATACCCCTGTTGAAGCATTAAGAGATATTTTAGCCGATATTGATATGGTTTGCCTGATGAGTGTTAACCCCGGTTTTGGGGGACAATCATTTATACCACACACCCTGCATAAAATAAAGCAGCTGCGTGAAATGATTGACGAGCTCTCTTTACATGTAAAAATTGAAGTGGATGGCGGTGTTACATTGGAAAATGCCCAATCAATAATTAATGCCGGTGCCGATGTGTTGGTGGCAGGTAACACGGTTTTTAAATCTGCTGATCCCAGTGCAACAATTGCAGCTTTAAAAAAGATGTAAGTTTAAAAATAGTGCTTTCACTTATTTATAAAAAGAATGCTTACCGGCATTCTTTTTTATTTCAGGCATTAATTCAGCTTTTAAGATTTATCAGAAATATCCTGCAAATCATACCAACCAAATGTTCCCCCGCAAAGAAACCTTGCATTACTAAAACCCATTCGTTGTAATAATTCTGCCGCCTGAGCCGACCTGCCACCACCTTTGCCGCAGGCTGTAATAATAATTGTTTGCTTTGATAAAATTTTAGTTCTGTTTTCTAATTTATTCAAAGGGAAGTTAATTGCACCCGGAATATGTTTCGCTGCATATTCTTTAGGGTTTCTTACATCAATGATGGTAAACCGGTCAGGCGATGATTGCTTCATCAACTGTTGAAGATCTGCCGGTGCAAAGCACTCTGGTACTTTTAGTTCCTGCATGTTACTTATTTTTATTTGTTATCCAATCCCATATTTTAAGAGCGCCTCCGGCTTTGCAGCTCATTCTGTACCGGATGATAAGTGCAGATGCCATTGTTAGTAAACCAATAAAGAGAATAGCCGCATTGATGCTTATTAAGTCAGCAATTATTCCGGTGAGTATTGCACCACTAGCATAACCCAAATCCCGCCACAGGCGGAAAATGCCAATGCTTTTTGCCCGGTCTTGTGGATTTGTATTTTCTGCTACTGTGGCTAAGAGAGTAGGATACACCATTGCCGTACCCCATCCTAAAACAGTTGACAGCATAACAAAATCAAACATGGTATTGGCCCAAACCAAAACGATCAGGCCTATGGCCTGTAAAAGCATACCCACATAAAGCATATCTTTTTTACAAAACCTGTCTGCCATTTTTCCGGTAAATAATTGTGCAATGCCCCATACAGCAGGATATATGGCCGTAATGATTCCTATTTCTCCTATTGTAAATCCTTTTGTTGCAAGTAAAATTGGAAAAATTCCCCAGACCATGCCATCATTGAGATTATTGATTAAACCTGCCTGCGTTACCGAACCTAAGTTTTTATTTTTCCAGGTGGTATCCCAAAATATATTTTTTAATTTGGGAATAGTATTGCTGATCGTTTCTTTTGCAACATGCTGTTTTGTATCTTTTATAAAAAATATACTGCCAATCAATCCAAAAAAAACCAAGCCGATGCCAATATAAAAAGGATAAGGCCTGATGCCATATTCACCGGCTATCCAACCGGTTAAAAAAGCAACAAGTGCTACCGAAATATATCCTGCAAATTCATTCAGCCCCATTGCAAAGCCACGCTGCTTCTCACCCACAAGGTCAATCTTCATCACTACAGTACTGCTCCAGGTTAAACCCTGGTTGATTCCTAATAAAACATTAGCTGCAATTATCCAACTCCAGTTGGGAGCAAACATTAAAATAAAAGGAATGGGAATACCAATTATCCAGCCGGCAACCAGTAATTTTTTTCTGCCGAATTTATTTGCCAATGTACCCGTGTAATAATTGGTGACTGCTTTTACAATTCCAAAAACAATAATAAAAGAAAGAATGGCCGTTTTAGCTGCAATATGAAATTCAACATCTGCAATACGGGGTAATATACTCCGCTCCAAACCAACCATGCCACCAACAAAAGCATTGATAATAACTAATAATGTAAACTGTTTCCAGTTCTCTTTTAATCCTAATTGTATTTCCATTCCTTTTTCTTCAGACTGCAAACAGTTTTATTTTAAAATATTAAACGGTGCATGAAACGGCTCCACTTGCCAATAGTTCAACCAGGTTTGCAGCGGTTACAATTTTTGCACCTTGTATTAGGTCAATATCGGTAATACCACGTGGTTTTGTGCAGGCGCCGCATGCCCATAATTGTCCGCCATTTGCAATAAAAGAATCCATGATCTCTTTTAAAGCAGTAAACCCTTCTTTTTTTACCTGTTCAGCATAACCTTTGGTGGCCAGCCAGACCCCATCAACAGTAAGGAATATAGTCGCCTGCTGATCTGCTGTTACAGCAACATTTCCAACAATAAAGGGAAGAATAGCTCTTTCTGCCTCTTCTTTCCCGTGAGTGCAATGAAATAATAGTGATTGTGACATGATTTTGTTTTTTTAAGTGACTTTTTTTTGAATATAAAATAGTGTCTCTGTTTGACTGATCTCTTTTGTTTCAATGAGTGAATGTCCTGTTAGCCTACACCAGGCGGGAACCCCTTCCCGTGACGCCGGGTCATCATTATAAACTACAAGCACTTCAGTGCCCTGCATGGATGAAATTGCCTGTTTAATGTTTGGCGTAAGATTTACACAGGCCATACCGGAAGCTTTCAGTTCTTTATCAGCATTCATCGTTAAACAATTTTTAAAGTGCTAGAAAATCGGATGCTTTTTTAGTTTGGCGTTTATTTTTTTTGTGCAAAAATTGAAACACTTTTTACGCCATAATCTTTTGATGCGCCCTGTGCTGATTTGGAAATGAAACCATATGCATCATTGTTCCTGACAATAAGAATTTCCATGCCTGCTTGCTCAATCGCATTGCGGTAATCATCCTGCTGTGCTGCACCACCTATGCAGGCAGCCCATAATGTAGCATTACAAACTACATTTTCGGGCAATTGTTTTTCAGTAACAATATCGGCAATTACCAGTCGCCCTCCAGGCTTCAGCACCCTTGCAACTTCTGCAAATACTTTTTCTTTATCGGTGCAAAGATTGATAACCCCATTACTAATGACCACATCAAAACCGGCATCCGCAAAAGGAAGTTTTTCGATGTAGCTTTTGTGAAAAGAAACAGTTTCAAATTTATTTTCAATGCGAAGGCCTTCCGATTTGTTCAATTGTTCATCTGTCATATCTGCGCCATAAACATGCCCGTTACTACCTACTTTTAATGCAGCAACAAAAACGTCCATCCCCGAACCGCTTCCAAGGTCAAGCACATGTTCTCCTTCCTTAAGGCCTGCCATATCAAAATAATATCCTACCCCGGCAAATGAATCAATGGCAGCCGCAGGAATACGGTCCAGGTCATTTTTTTCATACCCCAGTTTTTCAGCAAGCCCCCGTCCCATTTCAAAATGATATTCGCCCTTTGGATTAAGCGCTACATCACTATACATTTTTTTTACTTTCTGCTCCAGTTCCGAAGCATCAACTTTTTTGGTGAGTGTTGTTTGCATCTTTACTTTTTTTAATTGTTAAAAATATTTTTATTGATCGCTTAATAATTGATGACCGTTTGCATCATGATCATGAGATTTTCACAACACAAAGCTGAAAACTTTAAACCAGTATTCCTTTAACATAAGATAAATAATCACTGGTGGCTACGTATGCGGCTGAGGCTTACCTGGGTGATACCAAGATAGGAAGCAACATATTTAAGAGGAACTCTCATAAGCACATTGGATGCTTCGCTGAGCAGCGCTTTATATCGCTCTTCTGCAGTGTGAAACTGTATGCCTTCGATCCTGTTGACAGTATCTACATAAGCAGCTTCAAATATTTTACGAAAAAGTCTTTCGATCTCCGGGAAACTGTCATACAATTTAAAAAGCTGGTTGGCATTGATGGCAATAATTTCAGCATCTTCCAAAATCTGTATCGCTTTACGGCTTGGCTTGCCGGTAAATAAACTTTCTACTCTTGCAATGATGCTGTTTTCAAAAAAGAAACTTTCTGTAATATCAATCCCATCCATAAAGTAATAAATACGGGCCACTCCTTTTTTGATGAAGTAAATTGTTTTACAGGTATGGCCGATTGGCTGCAGGTCCTTATTCTTTTTGATGGTAACAATACTGCTGATCTCAGCAATGGCATTTGCTGCTGCTGTTGAAAGTGGGTTGAATTTATTGAAATATTGAAAGAGAGGGTCCATCCTGCCAGCTGATTAGTACCCAAGTTACAGGTTTAATTAATTATAATGACAGGTAAAAGTGATGACGCAAAAAGGTTTTTTAAATGAACAGGATCTTAATTTATCGCATCGATCTTTTTATACATCTGCTCCAGCACAAAAAGATTTTGTTTCAGCCAGTTTGTTTCGCCCTTTGGCCATTCGTATTTTTCAGCCAGTAGTTTTTCAGCCAGCACATAAGCCTTCATGGCCTGTTCCTTATTATAAAAACAATCCATCCAGTTATCTTTCAGTTCTTCCGTCTTCTTTAAAAAAATACCGCCACTATACCATTTAAAACAGGAAGGCAATCCCCAGAACGAAACCGCTTTGTCATCTTTTATAATTACACTTTTATAAAACAAAATAAAAAAATGAATATTTTCTTTCAGCCGCTGATGAATAGCTGCATCCGTTTCTTTTTTTCCGGGCTTTATACGCCAGCGGTTATTTTGCAGGTCAAAAGGTTCATCGGCAGAATTGGCAAGCCGTTTGCCCCGGGAAATAAATTTTAAATTGGTTGTTGTATTTATACCTGCATTTACCAAAATCAGTTCATCAAAAGCCAGCGATGCAATTTTATAAATATCTTTCCCCTTCTCAACCGAATAATTAAGGGTGATGGTTTTTTTATCATCATCATAATGCCAGTTGCCATAATCTATCGCATTTCGTGGATTTTTTACAAAAGTCCCGTTGGCAGCAAAATAAAAACTGCGGTAAGGAATCTCAAATTTCGAGTTCTCATCCATGCCTTCCAGTGCATCCACATCATCTGCCATGGCCCATCCCTGGCAAAGCAGGGTAAACATATTTTTGGCCGTATCTAAATAAACAACCGCATTCCCCGCCTTGTTTTTTTCTGCATCGGTAAATATGATATCTTTTTTATCACCGGTTTTTTCAGCAGCATTATTACAGGAATAAATAGTTAACAATATAAGCCCTGCTGCAAATGATCTTTTCATCACGCCAAATTATTTTAAAGTGTAAAATAAGGATTATTGCAAAACACATAAAATATATATCTTCATGTAATGAGAACTGCCTTTACCATTCTTTTACTGCTGGGTACTTTATCATCCTTTTCTCAAAAAAAAACGGCACTGGTTAATGGTAAGGTTATTGACGAAAATGAAAATCCTTTATCCAAAGTATCCGTTGTTATTTTGGGCAAAACAACCGGCCTCACTACCAACGACAGTGGTTATTTCAGCATAAAAGTTCCGGTCGGCCGATCCTTTGCTTTGGTTTTTTCTTATACCGGTTATAACGAGGTACAGCGTAATTTTTACATGAGCGATGGCGAAGAAGAAAAAATAACCCTGCAAATGGAAAGGGGAAGTAAAACGCTGCAGGAAATTGTGATCGGTGACGAAAAAGAAAGAACTGAAATCAGCCTCAATAAGATCAATCCCAAAAATGCACTAACCATACCCAGCACCACCGGCGGCGTTGAAGCACTCATAAAAATCCTGGTGGGCAGTAATAACGAACTCACTTCGCAATACAGTGTACGTGGCGGTAACTATGATGAGAATTTAATTTACGTAAACGACTTCGAAATTTTTCGCCCTTACCTGGTAAGCAGCGGCCAGCAGGAAGGACTGAGCTTTATCAATCCTGAGCTTACAAAAAATGTAAATTTTTATACCGGGGGGTTCCAGGCAAAGTATGGCGATAAGATGAGCAGCGTGCTGGATATTCAATATAAAAAACCAACCGGTTTTGGCGGATCGGCCTATGTTAGTTTGCTGGAGCAGGGTTTACATTTGGAAGGCGCTGCAAAAAAAGGAAAGATCACCTACCTGCTTGGCATCAGGAACCGCAGCAATAAAAATTTATTAAAAAGCCAGGAGACGATGGGCTCATACATTCCTTCTTCTTCTGATGTACAGGCATTTATTACCTACAGGCTCAACGAAAAAATACAACTGGAATTTTTAGGAACATATGCGGTTACAAAATTCAGTTTGTTTCCCGAGTCGGCACAAAAAACAACTTCGGTATTCTCTCCGCTCTTCACAGCAAACCTTGGTCTCGATATTTTATTTGAAGGGCAGGAACATGACAGTTATAAAACAAATTTGATAGGCCTGAGTATTGTACACAGCCCCAATAAAAAATTAAAATTAAAATGGATGGTAAGCCGTTTTCAGAATAAAGAGAACGAAAACTTTGATATTGCCGGAACCTATTTATTTGGCGACCGTGATTTTGATCATACCAGCAGCACTTACGGACAAATTGTAAATCCACTTGGCGCAGGTTATTACCAAAACTATGGCCGCAACAAATTAAACATAAATGTGTACAATGCATCCTTAAAAGGAAGCTATACCAGCGGCAAACATTTTGTTCAGTTTGGTAACAGCATTGAGCAAACCAATATTACCGATAAATTAAAAGAATGGGAATACCAGGACAGTGCCGGTTATTCCCTGCCCTACAATCCTCCCCAACTCAATTTGTTTAAATCATTGAATTCAACAGCCGATCTGTCCATTCAAAAATTCAGCGGCTATGTACAGGATAATATAAGGCTGGGAAAAAACAATAAAGACATTACCCTGCAGGCCGGTGTACGGTACAATTATAATTCGCTTAACAAAGAATTTTTATTGAGCCCACGTATGCAGCTTAGCTGGAAACCGAAATGGAAAAGAGACCTGGTATTTAAACTGGCAGCAGGTGCTTATCATCAGCCGCCTTTTTACAGAGAGCTGCGTAAATATAACGGCACTTTAAATACTGCTGTAAAAGCACAAAAGAGTTACCAGTTTGTTGCCGGTATGGATTATAATTTTAAAGGATTGGAGAACCGCCCCTTTCGCATAACAACCGAAGCATATTATAAATTGATGAGCAGTGTTGATATTTATGATATTGACAATGTAAAGATCCGCTATGCCGGAAACAATAATGCCAAAGCCTATGCTACCGGTTTTGAAGCCAGGCTTTTTGGCGAGCTGGTAAAAGATGCCGAGAGCTGGTTTAGCATTGGCATTATGCAAACCAGGGAAAACCTTGATAATGATTTTTATTACCGGTATAAAAATGCTGCCGGCGAAATTATCACTGCAAAAAGTGCCGACCAGGTTGCGGTTGACAGTATAAAATATGAAGTAGGTTATGTGCGCCGCCCCAGCGACCGTTTAATAACCGCCGGTTTATACCTGGAGGATTACCTGACCACCAACAAAAATTTTAAAGTGCATATGAATTTGCTGTACGGCAGCAACATGAGTTATAATATTCCCAACAGTGTTAAGTACCGCAATGCCCTCATCATTGAGCCGTATATACGGGTAGATGTGGGTTTTAGCGCACAGTTGCTCAGCGAAAGAAGCAAGCGCCGCAGCCACAGCCCCTTTAAAGATTTTGAAAACATATGGGCAAGTTTTGAAGTATTTAATTTAATTGACCGCCGCAATACCATCTCCTTCCAACTCATTAAAGATTTTGCAAATAATGTGTACAGCATTCCCAACCGCTTAACACCAAGGCTGGTTAATTTTAAAATTGTGGGAAGGTTTTAAACCAGCTGGGCGGAATAGAAGGGTTTGAAACAGTTATTGGCAATTCTATAATCATCGTTCACTCACTCTCCAAGCTGACAATTCCAACTGGCTTTTTTACAATCTGAAAAAAAAATTTGCGAAACCGAATAGTTGCACGTATATTTGCAACCAATTGGTTTCGTAAATAAAAATTTAAACATTATGAGACGGGACATTTTTCAGGCAATAGCCGACCCAACAAGGCGGGCAATTATTACCTTAATTGCATTGCAGGCATTAACACCTAACGCCATTGCTGACAACTTCAACACCACACGGCAAGCTGTTTCAAAACACCTTCGCATTTTAACAGAGTGCGAATTGGTAAAACAGGAACAACAAGGCAGGGAAATTTACTACTCACTTGAAATTGAAAAAATGAAAGAGATTGATAAATGGCTTAACCAATTCAGAAAAATTTGGGAGGCCCGGTTTAATCAACTCGACAAAGTGTTATTAACAATTAAAAAACAGAAAAAATGAAGAACAGTTTGCTATTTGATTTTACCGTTGACAAAACAACAAAAACGGTATTCGTAAACAGGGAATTTGATGCCGGCCTTTCGCTGGTATGGGATGCTTTTACCAAACAGGAAATTCTTGACCAATGGTGGGCACCTAAACCCTGGACCTCAAAAACAAAATTTATGAATTTTGAAGTTGGCGGACGAAGATTTTATGCTATGGTAAGCCCGGAAGGACAAGAACATTGGTCAGTTCAGAAATTTACTTCCATTACTCCAAAAACCAATTTCAAATATTTGAATGCCTTTGCAGACAAAGATGAAAACCCTGAATTGCCAGGTTCTGATTGGGATTTGAGTTTCAGCGAACAAAACGGAACGACAAAAGTCAATATTACTATTAAAAATGAGTCCCTTGACCGCTTAGAGAAGATGATTGAAATGGGCTTCCAGGGAGGTTTTACAATGACATTGAACTACCTGGAAGATCTGTTGACAACTTTATCGCAACAGAAGTAGAAAGAAAGACAACTGCTAACTTTGGCTGCCAAAATGCGGGAAGACGGAAGCCGTATTTCAACTTTTTGTTTTTCAATATGGCTTCATATCCAGCTTGATGTTATTAATTTAGCGGTGTGCAAATCATCAACTTTTATTTATCCGCCTCGTGTCTCACCCTAAACTATAAAAAAAAGCGGTTCGTGAAGACACGAACCCTTTAGGTTTGTATTTAGCGTCTATTTAAAATAAAACTACTATTAGTATTATATTTCCATGGCAAAGGCTGTTTTGCTTATTTACCAACCCACATAAACTTAAAACCGCCTTACCCTACCTTTTATCTTAACCAGCTCAGCTTTTACCCAAGCCAGCTTAGCTTTAAGGTGGGGTACCCCACCCCCGGTGCTTACCCAGCTT